>NZ_QGTQ01000006.1:0-142226 GCF_003182255.1 Paenibacillus cellulosilyticus
AACGCAGCACCTTCCAAGATGCTATGTATTCACAGCACAACAGTTTTTTAGAGGCCTCCTGGTAAAGGTGGCCTCCATTAGAGAGTGACATTTTCATAGCACAGTTAAAGTGACATTTTCTCAGACGATTGACACTTCATTCTCGAAGGTTTCACGGAACTCAGCCTCCAGTTTCGATAGGGCCACGTATTACGAACTAACCGTGCTCGATAATGAAAAGAGACAGCTTCGGACATCATTTCTTGTCCAAGGCAGTCTCTTTGTTATTATCGCTTCGGCGCTTGCGACATCTTGTATGAAGCGAGCAATTCGCCAACGGGTACGCCGTTAATGATAAGTCCTTCCACGGTGCAATTCTCAATATGTACGTCGTTTAAATTACTTTTCGTAATGACACTGTTTCGGAAGTCCACTTCCTCGATATGTACAGGCTCATAGGGCTCTGGCTGCAGCAGCCAGCTCTCTTTTAGCATGGAGCCTGAGATACGAAGGCCAGATAGATTGCAGTTCACTAACTCAGCATTGGCCAGATCACATCGATCGATAATGCAGTTTTTGAAGTCATTTTCAGCGAATCGAATCGGAATGGTGTGACCCCCAAGGTCATGGATAACAGCTCCGTTCATTTGACTGAAACCAATCGTAAGCCCATCCATATCCAGATGCTTTAGCGAGAGATTCGCCATCCCGCCATGGTGAATGCGCATTCCGTTGAGGCGGCTGTCGAATATCTCTGCCCCATCCATCACAACGTCCCGCATGACGACTCCGCGTAAGTTCGAACTTTCGATCTTCGCTTCCTCTAGATCCTCACGGATCATCGTCTTCTTCGACTGCATTGTAGAATCGACCCGCCCGAAGAACAAGGAATCGATCGTACAGTTGAACAACTTTGAAATCTTCGGCAGCAGCGAGATATCCGGCGTAGCAATCCCTGTCTCCCATTTGGATACGGCTTGGCTGGTCACGCCTAGGAGATCCCCTAACTCCTGCTGCGTCATATTGCGCTCAACGCGTAGTGTCTTAATCCGTTCATGAAACTTAATCTCTTCTACCATGGCGCTGTTCACCAGCTTTCTTCGAGATAAGTCTATGATTACATACGGTGGTTAAATATGACAATGGAAACAAAGTTGATCGAATCCAACCATTGGTTGTATCGTTACTGCTCCATCATATCGTATAAAAAACCGTCTCCCCTTTCAGGTAAGACTCGCACAATCTGCTATATAGATAAACGACTACACAACGAATAAAGCCCGCTGTGGTAGCGGACTTCATCCATTGTAATTTTTAAATAAGATTATAACTGCTTCTTGATAAAATAGTGTTGAATCTCTTATTGATCTACCGTGCCATTATTCGCATTGTTCACCGGCGTAACCGTCTTCCGATTCGTCAGCCCTTGGATCAACTTGTTCAGATCGAGGCCGGATACGCTCTTGAGCATCTCTGGCGCTGTAGCCATCAGAGAGGTGACGTAGTTGCTAACCCTTGCCGCGCCTTCGCCATGGCCTGTGTCCACCACTGTGAGTTGATCGATTCCTTTCATCGGCTCGGCAACTTTGCCGGCGAGCTCTGGCAGCATTTTGACGACGATATCGAGCACGGCAGCTTCTCCGAATTTCTCGAATGCTTGCGCAAGCTTTTCCTTCGCCTCTGCTTCCGCTAAGCCCCGCAGACGGATAACCTCTGCCTCAGCTGTACCTTTGGCGCGCTCGGCATCCGCGATCGCAAGACCTTCCAGTCTGCGCTGCTCCGCATTTGCTCTCGCCTCGGCTTCAATCCGGTACTGCACCGCATCTGCTTCACGCAGCTGCTTCGCTTTATCGGCCTCGGCCGCTTGCTCAACTGCGTAGCGATCAGCATCGGCTTTCTTCTTCACCTCAGCATCGTACTGCTTCTCGCGACGAAGAATTTCCTTCCCTTCAAGATCGATCTCCCGCTCTTTGCGGACGAGCTCGACGCGCATCTGTTCCTCGACTACGGACTGCTTCGCACGTGCCTCATGAATCGAATATGCCTGGTCGGCTTCTGCCTTCGCCGTATCCTGTTCCTTCTTGAACGCAGCGATCTTGAGCTCTTTCTCCTTGCCGGCTTCAGCGATATTCGTATCCCGCAGCAGCTCCGCCTTCTGCCCTTCCTCTTCCGCTCTTGCCTTCTGAATTCTAGAGTCTCGAATTGCTTCAGCCTCTGCGATGTCAGCATCACGCTTTACAGCAGCAATTCGCGGTTTACCGAGTGCTTCGAGGTACCCATGTTTATCTCTTACATCCTTGATGGTGAAGGATACGATCAAGAGGCCCATTTTCTTCAGATCACGGGCGGCAACGCCTTGTACCTCCTGCGCGAATTTATCGCGGTTACGGTATACCTCTTCCACCGTCATCGAGCCAAGAATCGCACGAAGATGGCCTTCAAGAACCTCTTGCGCTTCCGATTTCAACGATTCAATCGGCTTGCCCATGAATTGCTCGGCTGCTGTCGCTACATCTTCGACAAGGCCTCCGATTTTGATAATCGCGACGCCGTCCGCTAAGACCGGAACGCCTTGCTCGGTGTACACCTCAGGTGTCGACACGTCGAGCTTATGCGATAGAAGCGACAGAAACTCCGCCTGCTGGAATATCGGGAGAATAAAGGCACCCCCGCCGCGTACGATTTTGATTTTACGTCCAGACTCATCGGTTGACACGTTGCTGCTGCCTAGGAATGAGCCCGTCACAATCATCGCTTCATCTGGACCAACCGTCTTATATCTCGCCCAGAATGCAAGACCCAATACAATAATGACGCCAACAACAATTACAGGTATGACCAAATACTCAGGCATGTTCAAACATTCTCCTCTCTCTGATCGGGTTTATATATCGAATTTCGATACGAACAAAACACCTTCTGCCGCATCGACCTCGACAACGATAACTTTGGCTTCCGAGGGAATCGCGGTTCCGTCAAAGCTGGAAGCAATATGATGAGAACGTGCTGCACCCATCTGTACCATGACTTCACCGAATCCGTTGTCCGGGATCGGAACGATCACTTCACCAATTTGACCTGCTAATTCTTGAATCGAGAAACCAACCGAATTCTCGCTTTGTTCCATCGGACGTATGTAAGCAAAGTACAGGAGCACAGCAAATGCCGTCGCGATGAGAAAAGTTAGGATTAGAACGATGATGTTCCCCATCTCGGTATACTTATTCAGCAGTAATCCTGCCCCACCGAATACGGTAACCCAGCAGGCGATGACCGTTGGGCGGAATAAGCTGTAGCCTTCAACGGACAAGAAATCGAGTGCGCCATCCAGCGATGCACTTAACCAATCACCTAGTAGGACACTAACGATTGCGAACAGGATACCCCCGATCAAACATGATAAAAATAACGTTTCCATCGATGCTCCTCCTTGGCAGTTGCTCGAATGATGGCATATACGTTCCAGTAAGAGCTGATTTTGAGACCCTAAATATATGCCATAGGGTGTAACAAGTATGACGATGCCCGACATTAGAACAAAAGGAGCCCTTGGTGACAGGCTCCTCCGATTGGTGAAACATATATTAAATTTAAAAGTTATAACTTTCATTGCTTATATTCTACTATCGATTCCTTCGGTTGTAAATCTTTAACTTTAATAGGATTGAAGTGTCACCGTAATTAACTTCTTATCTTGTTGCTCCCCTGCCGTTCGGAACGCTTGACGAATGAAATTATAAGCCCCGTTGTTCCACACATCGAAGTTATGATAACCATCTCGAACGAGAATCTGGTAATACGCTTCAATGAATGCTCCTGCGGTTTCAATTAGACCATCATTGGCGCCTGCATAACTGTCCGTAACTACACCATCCTTATCTCCACTGGTTAGATAAAGGACATGCAGTCTATGATCGTTAGTTGCAATGCTCTTTCCTAGCACACTGCCTCTGCTGGAGGTCGGTGCATTGGAGAAGGCGCCTACATAGGCGAACAGATCTGTCATGCCGGGCGCGAGGACCGTTGCATCCAGCCCATTGTTCCACGAGCTTTGGGTATTCGTATACATAGTCGAGTCGTGTCTGTATCCGCCAAGGATCATGTTCAAAGCCTGCATCCCGCCCATCGATAAGCCCGCGATAGCACGATGATTCCGGTTGAATGCAATCGCTTCAGTCGCAGTATCCACACCATTAGCAATCGTGTGGTACTGGGATTCAATGAATGGAATCAGGTCGTACCGCAGCTCATAATCGAAATAATAAAAGCCGAGCATGTTAGTGCCCGCAGCATTAAATGAATTGTCCGTCCAATCGTGCGAACTCCGGCCGTTCGGGAATACGACGATCAACGGTTCAGTATCACCGTTCGCCATCAGATTGTCCAAGATATTGCAAATAATGAATTGATCGTCCGCCTTGCCGTTGCTGTTCAACCACTCATGCTGATCTCCGCCGACGCCATGAAGCAAATACAATACATCATAACGGGTATTTGCATCTTGCTCATCATAGCCTGCCGGCAAATAAACATTGCACCGCTTCGTTATCGGCTCTCCTTGAACGACAGCTCTTCCTGCCATGCTTGGACTGATGCTCTGATTGGTCACCAGCTCGCGCGAGGCATTGATGTAGTTATTTACTGAATAAGAAACTTCATGCAACGTACCTCGAAGCTCTTCTTGAACAGCACGTTTATAGGGTGCAGGCACTGCCGTTACATCCACCATTGTTCAATTCATCTCCTCTGAATGAAAGCATTAAACCAAATAGTAGCAGGAGGCCAAGAGAATGAATACCTGACAAATTATTGATTGTACGCGAAATGGAAATACTACAATTGGATACGTCTATTTGAGTTAAGAAGGAGGACAACGCTGTGCACCAATATCCAACCGCATCGCTCAATGTCGATGCCGTTCAGCAGATTCAAGATCTTGAGCATGCTCTATCGCAATCAACAGGAGATAACATTATCCTTATTGCGTACGCGCAGGATTCGGATGAACGGTCCGAGGTCGCGCAAGAGGAGTAGTTATAGAAAAGCGAACTTTTAATGACACCAAACCCCGCAAGCGACAATCGCCTGCGGGGTTTTTCAGTTACGCATTTAACTCCAATTGTTGAAGAATGTCATCCAGCTGCTGTCGTGCAGCCTCGTCCAACGGTTGGATCGGTTGCGGCAGGTTGGGGCTTGGAGCACAGCCTAATAATTCAGCGGCCGCAGCAATTACACGCAAGCCTCCATGTTGACGGAACAGATCCCAGACAGGTTCTAAGCGATCTGACAGTCTCACGATTTCCGCTGTGTCACCAGTTTGAGCAGCATGAATGATCGGAAGACATGTCTTCGGGAATAACCCGCCCAGAACGGAATACCAAGTGTCGCAACCCGCATTCAATCCGGCTGCAGCGGCAAAGTCCCCGCTTATTCCGATCTTCACATGTGATGGAACAAGTGAACGCAGCTTGTCGACTCTCGCCCTTGCCTCTGCCGGATCGGATGAGACTGGCGGAATTTTTATGCCTCCGACCTGCGGCAGCTGAGCGATTTCACCGATCAAACGATCACTGAAATTAAAATGCGTCACTCGCGGATTATCGTAAATGCATAACGGTACGGTTAATGACCTTGCCACTGTCTCGTAGAGCGAGAAAACCTCCCGCTCTGTAAGCGGCTGGTAGGAGACCGGAGCTAACAATACTGCGCTCACGCCTGATTGTTGAGCATCCTCCGCATAGTGGAGCACGTCACGCGTTCGCAGAGCGCCGATACCGACCATAACCGGTACGCCATTCGCGTTCTCGACGGCAAGCTGCGCGACACGTTTGCGTTCTTCTCTAGTCAGATACATATAGCTGCCGGTTGATCCCAGCGCGCCGATCGAATGAACCTTGGCATCCGCCAAACGCTCTATGATTCGAACGAATGCCGCTTCATCAATGGCCGTCTCATTCATTGGTGTGAGTGGAAATGCGGATAAGCCTGTAAACATGAGCAACGACTCCTTTTCACCATTTATTGCTCATCATATATGCTGCTTGTCCAGAATACAATCAAATCCGCACCAAACAAAAAGACCGCATGCACCATGCGGCTTTCCATCTTTACGGTTAGCGGAGTAGTTGTCGTCACGTCACCAGACTTATCAAATTGTGAAAGGCACTAACCGCCGCTTCTGCAGCCTCGATATCTTGCGCGCTCGTTCCCCCGCTAACCCCAACGCCACCCATTAATCTGCTCTGTTTCCATAATGGAATTCCCCCGCCAAGAATGACGAGTCGTCCATTATTCGTTGTATGAATGCCAAATGCCTCCCCACCTGGCTGCGCGTTCTTCGCCAATTCGGCAGTTGGTCTTCGAAGCGCAACGCTGGACCACGCTTTATCTATTGCGATATCAATATCGCCCGTACGTGCATGATCCATCCGATAAAAGGCAACCAGATTCCCGCCGCCATCTACGATCGCAACATCGCCACGGATCCCGATCTGAGCAGCTTTATGTACAGCGGCGGCAAGCAGCTGCTTCGCAACGTTCAAGGTCATGGTATCCAACATTACGCCCTCCTTGAACGGGTGAAATAATGGTCGAGCGCTTGGACTGCTGCTTGTGCAGCCCGTATATCTTGATCTCCGGTCCCGCCGCTGACGCCGATTCCGCCAATGATACGATTGCCTCGAACGAGTGGAATCCCACCTTTAAGAATGACCACCTTCCCTTGGCTCGTTGTGTTCACTCCGAATGCATCTCCACCAGCTGCAGCTAATCGGGCGAGCTCTGAAGTCGGCATTTGCATCGATACACTCGTCCAAGCTTTGTTGCGCGCGATGTCGATGCCTGCGATTGGGGCATCATCCATGCGATGAAAAGCGATCAACGAGCCTCCTGCATCAACGATTGCGATGCTGGATGGAACACCTTGCTGCCTTGCACGCTGCTCGGCCACGGATAACAGGTAGATCGCCAATTGTAACGAGATCCCTTCCATTGCATTCCCTCCTCTGCTCGAATGGAAGAGGTCATGTGACAATTGTTCCACCATTAACGAACACGGTTTGCCCCGATATGTAGGAGCCATCGTCCGAGGCCAGCATAACGTAGGCTGGTGCTAGCTCGAACGGCTGCCCTGGCCTGCCTAATGGCACATCAGTACCAAACGTTGTCGTTTCCTCCGCAGTGAATGCAGTTGGAATAAGCGGCGTCCATGTAGGTCCTGGTGCAACAGCATTCACTCGAATGCCGCTTTTGGCGATAGACAAAGAGAGCGAACGCGTCATGGAGACGATAGCACCTTTGGTTGCGGTGTAATCGATCATATTCGCCATGCCCGAGAAAGCCGTATCCGAAGTCGTATTGATGATCGAGCTTCCAGGCGGCAGATGCGGCAGCGCTGCCTTAATCATTTCGAAGAACGAAATGATGTTCGTGTGGAATGTATCGAGCAGCTGTTCGCGGCTAATGTCGAGAATGCTGTTCTGATGATACTGCACCCCATGATTGTTAACGAGAATGTTCAGCTTACCGTAATGTCTAAGCGTTGTCTGCACGACTTGCGCGCAAGCTCCTTCCGCTCGCAGATCGATCGCCATGATATGGCATCTGCGACCAAGCTTCTGTATCATTTGTTTCGTTTCCTCAGCGTCCTTATGCTCATCCAGATACGGGATAACTAAATCCGCACCCTGCTTGGCAAAAGCAATCGCGACCGCGCGGCCAATGCCGCTATCACCCCCGGTAATAATCGCTACTTTATCCTTCAGCCTACCGCTGCCGACATAGGAAGGGTTATCCGAGATCGGACGGGGATTCATCAGATACTCATAGCCTGGTCTCCGATTCTGGTGCTGCGCAGGAAATACGATCGGCACATTCGTGCATTGTTGCTTCCATCCTAGATAAGGATAAACAGGAGTGGACATGATGTGGCCTCCTACGAAACATGTGATGTTGCAATATATTCCGTACAAAATCCGATCATGCCGGAGGACAAACTTCGAACGCAGCGCCGAAATGGATGACGTAACTGAAAAAAAATCACCCCTCGACTGAGGGGTGAGCTCTTTGGTTCTAGCAGCAGCTAAGATTGTATTGACTAGTCAATGTACAAACGCCATCACAATTGTAGTAGAACTTGTATTGGAACGTTCTTGAGCCGTAAGAGCCACCGGAGCATTGCGTGCTAATGCACACTGCATTAGTTGGACATACCGCTGTATCAAGTACACATGCCATCATAATCACCTCCTTTCATAGGCCGATTGTTAACCTTCACTTACCGTTATGTAACTCTTGCAAATCGGTCGATCTTCTATCTCCAACGCGTATTCATAAATTCCTTCTTCAATGACGGGGAAACGGATATGCCCGATCATATCGATACCCGGAATTCTTCCTGCAGGCCGCATATTCAAGATTGGTTGAAGCGGCACATAGCTTAGAATTTTGCCGGAAACATTCCTCACCACCACAGCTGGCGAGCGATGCTCCACTTCCCCACTTTTTGACTCCGGAAACAATAGCTTAACGAGCACCTCGGTTACGACTGCTGCCGGGAAGGTCGGTACATTCACGTGATTGTACACGTGATGCACATTATGAAACTTTTCTTTGATGTTGAATTGAACTTGCTCCGCGACCACTAGTTGACCGACCACATCATTCAGCATTCGTATCACCTTCACTGTTCAGCACCTGAGCGATTTGATCCAACTGCTCACCATTTCCGTATTCGACTACTTGTCCATCTGCATTCACAACATAGACGAACGGTGTAACCGGCACGTTGAAGTGCTCATCGTAATCCTCCAGATACGAATAGATCGGAAACTCAAACCCGAAGTATTCTCGCATATCCGCCGTTTCTTCCTGATCGCCATCTGTCACAAGGATAAACCGGTTATTGCCGTTGAAGCGTCTAAGCTCTGGCACTAATCGCATGCAGGTAGCGCAAGTCATCGAAATGAAATAAAAGATCGTGTTCGATTCAAGCTTATGGGCAAGAGACAGCTTCTCATAAGGAAACCGATCGTTCTCGTCAAAAGGAACAAACTGCGTTTTTCTCCCCTCATAGGCCTCCATAAACTTGCTCTTCAATTTCTCCAGCGCCATGACATCACCCTCCGGTCTATACGATTTTGACTAACGGTTCGACGATATGATTGAATGCGCCCATAGAGAGGCAGTTGTTTGTTTCTACGATCTGCCCTAGTCGATTGAGAATAAACCCGCTCGGCAGCTCCATCACCCTCAGCCTCTTCGTAAGGTCATGCTTCGTTACTCGATAGATGTGGGACACACGTTCACCGAAAGCAGCCTTCACCTCATTAAACATCTCTTCCTTACAATAGATAAGAATGGCAATATTGTAGCGCTTGTGGTTCAGCTCCAGGAATTGATCAAGTATTTCCATCGATTCCAGACAGCTCGTACATTCAACACTGAAGCATAAGAGGAATAAGTGATTCGTAATGAGGTCGTACAACCGAAGCTCTCCTTGGTCTAACGTCTGAATCGTTAGATCTGGCATGTAATCGCCAAGGATGATCGGAGATTTGTAGTATCGGCTAATATAATCCTGTTGGCTCATTGCTTTATGGACTCCTTTCTAGACAGCATCAAAGATTCGACTATGCTCACGTATTCGATACGCTTGGTCCGTGATTAAGTAAGAAGGCAAGTCCGTCAACTCCAACTTACGGAGAAGCTCCGCCTCTTCATCTACAATGACTTGAACGCTGCTAGACAGCTTTCTTTGCATCAAATCCGCTTTCCATGCCGGACCTTTATACAGAACGATAATAGGAATCTCCCCATACTTCTCATGGATGTACGAAATATGACGCATGTACCCTATGTCATCCAGACCGACGCCAAGCAGCGCCGTTACCGGGCTGATCGATAAGCCAATCTCGCGTAAAATCGTACTTTTCAGTTGCTGCTGTCGAACTCGAATATATCGAAGCACTAATGTAAACGCTGTCACAAATAGCAACCAAATGATAATCGCAATCGTCATCCTACTGCTGCCTCCTTCTTCAGCTTCTTCATATATCCCCATTCCACATACATCTGATAGAGACAAGTAAGAGCTGAATAGACGAGGAACGTCATCACATGCGGATTCTCGTAGCTCGAATATGATGGCTGAAGACCTAATCCAATTAAGGCAAGCAGGGCGAGCAGCATATTGCGGATAATGGCGAGCTTCTGATTGGTCAGTTTATCGCTTCTTCCGAAACAGGAGCATTTGATCGGTTTCTTACTAAGCTGTTGGCGTAGAAATAAAAGTGAAAAGCATGTGAGTAGTACAAATGCAGCAATGAATGCGACACCTAGGAGAATGTGTAACGAGAAGGTAACACCAAGGAGTAATTCGAGCCCAAGAACAGTAAAGGCTGCAAGGTAGATCTTCCAATTAAGCTGTTTGCCAATGATGTTGAAATCGATAATGGCGTACAGAAATGGTCTGAAACTGAAGAGTTTGGCCGTGAAGGAACTGATAAACAACAGTGAGAATATACCGGATAAGATAAGAATCGCAACCCCTACTTTCCAAGTGAGCGCTTCCACTAAAGTCCAAGCATAAGTTGTCTTGAGAGGATAATAGCACATGAATGGGATTGGTTCAACAATTTTATTTATCTTTTCATGGTTTTATTAACTAATTTATTCTCTTGAGAAGTAAATCGGATAATGTATATATTAACGATTGGATTACTTCAATTTGGCCAATAAGCCTATAAATAGGAGCAGGTCGTTCCCACCCTATTCAAAAGAAAAAGTCACGGCTCGTTCCACCGTGACCCCATCTTTAGGCACTTCATTACCCTTTTCTCTTCTTACGCCTAAACTTCCCGCCTAGCCAGTCCAGGCTGATTCCAAGTGCGACGAGAATGACGATGAGCAGCACGCACCAGCCTACAATCGGGATGTTCGCTACAGCTGCAATAACGATTGAGCCGACCATGATTTTGATCCAATCCGGTTTGTCGGCAACACCTTGCACTTGATTGCCGACATGGTAACTAATGACGGTTATACCGGCTAAAGTGGCAATCGCAATCGCAATTAGGACCACGATGATAAGCGGTATGCCAACGATCGAAACAAGGAGCAAGGCACTGATTGCTGTAAGAGCCACACCTATCAGGAAACCAGTAAAGAGCAGTCGGCCCCATGCACGCACTGAAAACCGCTCGATGAATTCCCTCGTCTTCTCTCTCCCGATGACACGAATCAGCACCGGGATCAGGATAAGAATGAGGGAGCCGCCTAGCTGCAGAACCCACATCAAAGCCATGAGTCCTCCACCGATTAGTAAGCTGTTCTGAGTGGCGTCATCCAGAGAAAGGTTATATAAATCATCCCCAAGGAAAGCACCCGATTCCTGATCGACAGTCCCTCCCACTACAACAATCATGCCTTCGACACGAGCGGTATTCGTTAAGTGCAGATTACCGTTTACGACAACAATGATGCCTGTCACGTGACCTTGTATTTCCGCATCTCCGCCAACAACATACACATCATCTACAGTTTGCTCGGATGGGACGACCGTGTCCTGATGTTCAAACAAGCTTGCAGCTGAAGCGGTACCGGGAATTAGCAGCATCATAACGAGAATGAGACTGCTGATGTAACAAGTCATTCTTCTCATTCGGTCATCCCCTCTCCACCGGTGTTAGTTGAAGTACTCTACGCAAGGAGTAGATGGATGCAACTAACACGAAGAGCGACACAACAATGACGGATATCGACACGAATGGAATTTCCGATACCATATGCGTTATCGCATAGACGATTGCGACGAACAATCGAATAAATCCATGAATGAATTTACCGTACATAAGAGCCATCGTGATTCCAACCGCACTTAGAAGCATCATAGCAATGAGCGGAAGTGTCAGCCAGGTTGTCCGGAAGTCCGTTGATTGCTGCCTAATCGCTTGCATGACTCGCGTCTCGAATTGAACAGATGGCTGTTCCAGTGTGAGAATAGTTTGCATCTGCAGCTTAAAACTGTACAGCTCATCTACGAATGATTGACATGACTCGCAACTGACAAGATGCGCCTCAATCACTTGACGTTCCTCTTCGCTTATTTCATCATCAACATATGCCGATAACAGGTCTTCTGGATGAGATGTCATCCATGATCCCCCTTTCTTAATTCATCCCGTAATGCCATTCTTGCCGCAAACAAACGAGATTTGACCGTCCCCATTGGGATATGCAGCATCGAAGCAATCTCCTCATAACGGTACCCCTGAACATCGTGCAGCAGGATAACTTCTCGATGATCAACAGAGAGTCGAGCAAGTGATTGCTCCATCGACACCTTCACGAACGGGTCCGGCGTATCTCTATCTATTATCGTCTCATCCGCCTCTTCTTGGAACTCCCTTTCTCTAGCCCGTTTAGACAAGCGGTTCTTACACAGATTCGATACGATGCGGAACAGCCACGAGCTAAATGCATATTCACTCTCAAGATTCGATAATGCGAAATATGCTTTGACAAAAGCCTCTTGGGCCACATCCTCTGCATCCATTCGATCATTCAACATGCCAAGCGCAAAGCGATAAACAGGCGCCTTAAACTGCGTGACGAGCTGCTCGTATGCCTCCTTATCTCCAAGCTTGGCATGTTGGATTGTAAGGTGTAACTCCTCATCCACGCATGTTCATCCCCTACACATCAAAGCTGGTTATATTCATTTATCAGTATGCTCTGAGCTCACATGCTTTCTTTGCATCCACTCATATATAACAGGAATGACCATATAGCTGTTCAACGTAGAAGTGATCATACCTCCAATAACGACGATGCCGAGCACTTGAGAAATTACCGTATCGGCATGATGAGTCAATGCAAGTGGTACCAAGGTAAGAACGGTCGTACCCGCTGTCATAAAGATAGGCCGTACCCGGGACAAGCCGCCGTTCAGCACAGCATCGCGAATCGTCATGCCCGATTTGCGATTACGTTCGATTTGATCAATCAGAACAATGCCGTTCGTTACGACAATGCCCGTAAGCATGAGCACGCCAATCAGGGCGGCTAGATTCCATTGCCCGCCGATCAGGTAGAGTGCCAGCACGACACCTGACAATGCGAGAGGGATGCTAATCAACACGGCGACGGGCGCTCTCCAGCCCTTGAATACAAAGCTTGTAATCATGAGCACCAGTAGAATCGAAGCGATGACCGCGATCACCATCTCTACGATCATTTGTTTAATTTGCGTAGTGATGCCCCCTGTCGAATACGTTACACCCGACGGGAACTGCGTGCCTGATAATACATGATCGACAGCCTTCGAAACCTGACTCATATTCGTTGAAGTGATTTGAGCAGATACGACGGCAATAGGCTGGCCATCCTTCTCCTGTATGGAAGATGGTGCGTCACTTGTTTGTACAGTCGCAAGCTGATCGAGTCGATAGGACTGCCCATTGCTGCCAGCAAAGGTTTCAGCGCGAAGCGAATCCAATACTTGATCCGGCGTGTATACAGGCACTGCGGAATCACTGCTATTCGTGCCATGTCCAATTGGGTCGATATAGACGTCCACCGGAATGATGCCATTCCCGCTTGATGTTGGAAGATCAAAGTCTTTGGCCTTGGACCAATAGCTTGCAATTACTTTGTTGATCTCCGCAGTATCGATACCTGCTGCCTTCACCTTCGCTTTATCGATGATGACGTCATATTTCGGAATGCCATTGGTCAAATCCACTTTACCTGCAACATTAAGGCCTTGGATATCGGCAAGCTTCGTGCGTACGAGCTGAGCCGCTTGCTCAAGCGTCGCTTGATCCGCGCCGGAGAGTTCGATTCGAATGCTGGAATCGTCCCCTGCCAAGCTTTGATTCGTTACCGTAACAACGGCTTTGCTAGCCTCCTGCCCATTCACTTGCGACTGCAGCTGCGAGATCCATGAATCAACATTCACATCTGACTTCAGCTTGACAGACATATTCGCAACGTTCGGCTGTTGAATGTATCCGCCACCTTGGTCGAATACATCATCGGCTTGCGGTGTAAAGGATGACCCCATCGTTGCGGAATAAGATTCTACATCCTTATTGTTGCTTAATCGGGATTCCACATTCTTCACTTCCTGATCAACAACGGCAAGTGCCGATCCTTTCGGAAGCTCGATTTGGATTGCGACTTGACCGGTCGAAGTGCTCGGCAGCAGACTGAACGGCAGTCGCATGGCGAATGTAACGGCGACTATAAACAGCAGCAGTGAGGCACTAATGACCGTTTTCTTGTGACGAAGTGCATAATTTAACACGGGCTTCATCATGGGCTCTAGTGTAACCGTCTTACGCTTAGGCTCCTTCCATCCCATGTAGGCAAATGTAGGAATGACAATCATCGCTACAAGGAACGATATCACTAGCGCAATAACGACGGACCATGCAAAACCAGAGTACGATGCACCAATGATGCCTCCTACTAGCGCAATCGGTGCATATACAGCGATTGTAGTTGCTGTAGAAGCGAAGATGGCTGGCAGCATTTCGACAACTGCTGCAGCAAGTGCCGGCAGTATTGGCTTTCCACGATTGTCCTGTACGCGGTTCATCATATTGTCGAGTATAACAATGGCATCGTCCACGATCCGCCCCATTGCAACAATGAGTCCGGATACGGTCAAGATGTTAAGCGTAATTCCCATCGACTTCAGGATCGCAGTCGTTGCAAGCAGCGATACGGGCAGCGAAATTGCGATTAACAGCGTTGAACGAACGTTGCGGAAGAAGAACCACACACATAGCATCGAGAACAGACAGCCCAATAACCCTTCTCGTACGAGTCCTTGCAGCGAGCTGTTCAAATCTTGCGCTCGATCCGTAAGCAACTCCATCGACACGTCTTGATTGGAAACGGCAGGTATGCCGGCAACCCGATTTTTCACCTGCTTCGCAACGTCTGTGATCGTAGCCGAAGGGGTTTTAATGACGTTAATGAGTACACTTGCCTTGCCATTCGTGCGATTAATGGTTTTGACATCGGTTAGAGAAGGCGAGATCGTCGCGATATCTTGCAGCTGAACGGTATCGCCGTCTTTATTTTTAATCGACAATCGATTTAAATCTTGTTCGGATAAATCCGTACCCATAACCCTTATCGGAAAAGGAGCTTTCACATTTGCCACATTGCCCTGCAGACTTGGAATATCGGCGACAATCGATTTATTGAAATCATCAACCGTTATCTGATGGTCATTCAAATCCTTCATTCGCAGCACAACAACGTAGCCTTTGCCTGCACCGCCTACCGTCTGCACATCTGATACGCCCGGAACCGATTTGATTTGATTCACAATATCGGTCTGAATCGAAGATTGTAGGGTCAGATCATCGATAGTCGTATTCTCTGTCGTCAAACTGTAGCTAAGAATTGGGAACGTGCTGGAGGTTAGTCTCGTAACCGATGGCTTATTCACCCCATCCGGCAGCTGTGCGTCATCAAGCGCTTGCTTAATGGTTCGCTCTGCCAGGTTCATATCATAATCCATCGGATACGAGATGTTCATTAGCAGTCCACCATCGTAAGATGTCGTTTCGATATTGGTGATTCCGTCTGTCTTGTGAAGGACTTCTTCGAGTGGTGCTGTAATATCTCGTTTGATTTGATCCGCTTGATAGGAAGAAGCTCTTAATGAGACCATCATGGTGGTGTTATTCATTCCGGGCAAATAATCTCGCTGCATCTGTAATGCGGAGACACCTCCCCATGCCAGTATGAGAACAACAACGATGCCAATAATGATTGAACGCTGCATGAAAGACTCTATTATACGTTTCATTGTGCAATCCCCTTTCCGGTTATATGGGAAAGGACAGCAGCTGGGCGCTAATTGTTCATCGGAAAATAAAAAAACATGTAACCCGCGAACGGGATTACATGTTTTTGGATGGAATGGATCAAGAACGCCTTGATTTATCGGGATTGTTGATCCAATAATTGCCAACCCGATTACTGTGGTTAATCCAGAATCGCACGAACTTGCTCCACGGCATCATCTAAGCCCTTAACAGATAAGGTGATCTGTGGTGCTTCCTCATACTGCTCGGTCGTGTAGTTATATCGCGGATCATAATAGTATTCCAGCAGCATGCGAATCGCAGGCTCATAACGTTCATTCTCTAAGCAGGAAGCAATTTCGGCAGCAATAGGCGTATGAATGCGAGATTTAATGCCGTTAAAAGCTTTCAAATACACGTCCTTCTGATCTGTCGGGTAGTCCTCCAGAATCCGCTGCACCCTAGATTCCACTGGTGCTTCGATAAGAATGGACTTGCCTGTCGCTTTCTTCTGCATCAGAAAATCTGGCAGTACTACTCGACCTATTCGCTTGCTCTCGGCTTCGAGAACAACATATGGCGAATTCTGCAGCGTTATCAACTTCTCCAGCAGCAGCGCCTCGAACGTCTTCTGATTGTTCGGCTTAAGTCCTACTTCTCCGAAAATCGAACCCCGATGGCCTGCCAGACGCTCCAGATCCAATACCGGATACCCTTCGGATTCAAGCTGCTTCAAGATCGCCGTCTTCCCCGTCCCTGTATTGCCATGGAGTACGACCGCTTGAGGGTTCATCTCAAATGATGCCAGCGTCTCAACGACCCATTTGCGATACGAACGGAATCCGCCATTAAGTCGGTAGACATGGATGCCCATCAGGGATAGAACGGTCGCTGTCGTCTTGCTGCGCATGCCGCCACGCCAGCAAAATACCGCCTTCTTCTCTTTGATCTGATCAATCTCGCGAATGAATGCCGGAAGCTTTGCGGAGACAACCTCCAAGCCCCGTTCTTTCGCAGCTTGAATGCTCGTCTGCTTGTACAGCGTACCAATCTCCGCACGCTCTTGATCGTCGAACAACGGGATGTTAATGCTGCCCGGTATGGTCGATTCACGAAATTCGGAAGGCGAACGAACATCGATGGTTACAAGCTCCTTGCTGTCTCGTTGTGCTCTAAGTTGTTCAATGGTGATGTCCTGAAACAAATCGATTCGCTCCTTACATCAGGATCTTTGAGCGAAGCTCAAAGTCACTCTGCTGCTACATCAGGATCTTTGAGCGAAGCTCAAAGTCACTCTGCTGCTACATCAGGATCTTTGAGCGGAGCTCAAAGTCACTCTGCTGCTACATCAGGATCTTTGAGCGGAGCTCAAAGTCACTCTGATTTACGCCTGTAGGTTATTCAACGATAATGTGACCTGGATGCTCAGCCACAGCATCACCAATGATGCTTGCTTCGACACCTTGCTGTACGAGTTCTTCCAGCAGACGATCTGCTTGCTCTGGATTTACCGAGATAAGCAGACCTCCAGACGTAACGGCGTCACACAGAATCCAACGATCGATCTGATCCATCGACTCTGGGAACGTTACGAACGGCTCGATGTGGTTGAAATTGTTCTTCGTACCGCCTGGTACGAAGCCTTGCTCAGCAAGCTCGCGCGTGCGGTTGAGCATCGGCACTTGATCCTTCACAATACGAAGTCCTGCACCGCTGCCCTTCGCCATCTCCGATGCATGTCCAAGAAGGCCGAACCCAGTTACGTCAGTGCAACCATGTACGTCAAAGCCGCTCATCACTTCCGCTGCCGTTTTGTTAAGGGTGGCCATGACGGTCGTTACACGTTTAATCTCTTCTTCCGACAATTGGTCCTTCTTGATCGAGGTCGTCATAATTCCAACGCCGATTGGCTTCGTCAGAATGAGTTTATCTCCAGGCTTCGCGCCAGCGTTAGCCTTGATTTTGTCCGGATGAATCAAGCCTGTTACCGCCATGCCGAACTTCGGCTCTTTATCATCAATGGAGTGGCCGCCAACAAGCGTTGCGCCTGCCTCTTGAACCTTATCTGCTGCGCCGCGCAAAATATCTGCCAATACTTGCTTGTCCAACGTAGTGATCGGGAATGCAACGATATTTAATACCGTTAACGGTTTGCCGCCCATCGCATAAATATCGCTGATTGCGTTCGCAGCCGCAATTTGACCGAAGGAATAAGGATCATCCACGATCGGCGTGAAGAAGTCGACAGTTTGCACAAGCGCCAGTTCGTCATTCAAACGGTAGACGCCTGCATCGTCACTTGTGTCCAACCCGACGAGCAGATCGGGGTTTGGCGTTGTTGGTGGAAGACTGCGAATGACCTGCATCAGATCGGCTGGACCGATTTTGCAGCCGCAGCCGCCTTTGGAAGATAGTGAAGTAAGTTTAATGGATTCTGCTTGAGTCATAACACACTTTCCTTTCTTAAGGTGGTTAATGAAGTTCCGTAAACATCCTTCAGTAATAGTACATCATTCGGTCTACTATCGCAAAATAGAAGCGGCATTGTGTTATAATGTTGAAGCTTTAATTACTATTCACGGAGGTCAAGTATGTCACAGCAGAATCAACCATCAATGAGGCAACCCATCAGCATGAAAACCATTCTGTTGATTATGATTTTTCTCATCATTGCTGCCGCTGGGCTCAGCTATGTCAAGTGGTGGCCCTACTATCATAAAGCGGTAAATGCCATTGCGAATCATACGATCGGCTCCTCGATCTTGGCGGGCAAGGAAACAACATTGCCTAATCCATCGTGGAGCGCAGCATGGGATTATGCCGTAACGTATTACAAAGCCGTATGGAAAGCAGCCGTGCTTGGCATCGTACTCGGTTCACTCGTTCAAGTGCTCCTTCCTTCTGGCTGGCTGCAGCGAGCGCTCGGCAAAACATCGCTCCGCAATACGGCGATTGGCGGATTAGCTTCGGTTCCCGGCATGATGTGCACGTGCTGCGCGGCTCCGATTGCAATCGGCTTGCATAAGAAACGTGTATCACCTGCTGCCAGCCTTGCGTTCTGGCTCGGAAATCCGCTCATTAACCCGGCAACGCTAATCTTCATGACATTCGTTTTATCTTGGAAGTTTACAGTCATTCGAATCGTCTTCGGATTGATAATCACCTTCGGTGTGAGCTACATCGCAGCTCGATTGATGAATAAATCCGATGCTGCGATTCCGCCAGAAGCGCTTGAGAAGGTGATGCCAACGGAGCAGCAGCCAGAAGCGCCGATATGGCTCCGATGGATCAAGAGTATGTGGACAATGATTCTGAATGTCGTGCCTGCATACTTCGTTTCCGTGCTCGTACTGGGTGCAGCAAGAGCGTGGCTCTTCCCTTCGCTTGGCGAGAGTATGGATATCCTGCTGATGGTCATTATTTTCTCCATCGCAGGCGCTTTGTTCGTCATTCCGACGGCAGCGGAAATTCCAATCATTCAATCGTTCCTGTCGCTTGGATTCGGTGGAGGTCCAGCAGCAGCACTGCTTGTCGTACTGCCCGCGGTCAGCCTGCCCTCGCTTCTTATGATCCGCAGCTCCTTCCCTGCACGGGTGGTCTGGTTTATTTTGGCCTCGGTCATCGGCTTAGGTTTAGTTAGCGGCATTGTAGGAGCTATCGTTCTATAACGCACTCATGAACAAACCCACCTGTTCGCTCAGGTGGGTTTGTCATTTGTTTATAAGGATTCGTTCACATCGCTGCCCGTAATCATCAGGTCGAGCGCTAGATGCTGCAATCCGCTTAAGTAATCCTCTTTGAAATCACTCTTCAGCAGTGCCGGCAGATGCTTTCTAGGCACATATGTCGCGCTCCGCTCCTTAATCTGTGCGAGAAGCGTCTCGTCAATCTCATCGTTACAGAAAATGATAGCCTTCGGATTCGTAATCGCAGTGAACGTTGCGATGAGTCGGGCCACCGCGTCTATCTGGCTCTCCCCCGTAGGGACCATGCCTGTACGCGAAGCCCCCTCCTTCAACGCTTCGACGAATGACTTGTTGTCATTTTGCGGCACGAGTGCGATTTCCCCCGAGAAGAACGTACTGCCACGGACAACATCTCCGTTAATCATAATGCCTGAACCTGGACCGTCCTGTCCAAAGTACATATACACAAGCGATTCGTTCTCGATCTCATTGTTGGCGGCAAAGCCAAGCACCGATGCATTCATATCGTTCTCGATGATGACAGGAATTTGGAACCGTGATTCGAACGCTTCCTTCAGATCATTATCAAGGAAATTCGGGTACGGTGGGATGAATATAATTTGGCCATTGCTGACCGCCCCTGGCACGCCTACTGCAGCGGAACGCAGCCGAGGGAATCGTTCAATCAGCGACTCGATATGATTGCCAAGCAGATGTGGATCCGCCTGAAGGACACTAGGCATTCTGCCTTCTTCCTTGATCTCGCCAACGCAGTTGAAGATCGTGTAGTTCGTTTCTGTTTTCTCCACGAAGATCGCAAGACCAAGCATAAATTCAGGATCGTAGGCGTACCGTTTCGCACGGCGGCCACCGCTCGAATCATCCTCGCCAACGAAATGGATCTCGCCATCCATCTCCATTTGCGTAAGAAACTTGCTGATTGTGGGGAAGCTAATGCCAAGACGCTGGCATAGATCAGCCTTCGTCGCACTGCCCATCATGATGAGTGCAGCGCGGATGCGCTGCGTAATGGCCTTCTTTAGTTCTTTAGGTGATGTTTGTATATCGGTCATAAGGCGTGTCACCTTCCATCGCATAATCGCTCAACTTATTAAATGACTTTAATAAGGTAGGCTTATCATAACAAATATCCGACGGAAAGAGCAATACGAAGATGGACGTCCAGCGGAGAAAAACAATAAAAAAGCCGCATCTACGCGGCTGGGGGCGATTGTCCATAGAGCAGCACATGGTAGTTAATGACCTTAAGTCCTCGATCCGATGCATGTTGTCGAAAGATGTCTTCAACATCCGGCAAGCATTGCTGCCACACCAACTTCTGCAACGAGTTCTTCTGGCCGAAGCATTTCTTCATCAACACGTCCTCTGGCCGTGATAAATATTCAACCTCTTCTATCCCTCCAGGTATCGATAGCGATTCCTTAGACATGCCGCAGCTTATCCGGGTTAGAGACGGCGTAGATCGTATCGATTCGGTTATTCTTGTAGCGGAACGAATAAATATATTGGACTTGATCGTCCATTCGGAAATGAAGTCCAGGCATGCCATTGACCATGCAATAGGACATTGTAAACTTGCCTGCGTAGGTCTGAATCAAATTGTTAAATAGCGCAAGGACTTTGTCGAGGCCTGCAACCGGAATTCGTGCTGCATGGACCTTGCCTCCGCCATCCGAGAGGAAGACGACATTGTCGCTGACCAGCTCAAGCAGCCTACTCGTATTCCCTAGCGCCAGTGAAGTGACGAATTCCTTGATATGCGATTCTTCGATGGAAATCGATGGCGTCTCGTCGGGTTCGAAATGGATGCTGCTCTGAGCACGACGGAAAATTTGGCGGCAGTTGGCGCTGCTTTTCCCTACCATCTCCGCAATCTCATCATAGGAGTAGTGGAAAATTTCGCGGAGCAGGAAGACTGCGCGTTCTACGGTGTTCAGCTGCTGAAGCAACAGCAGGTATGCCGTTGAGATCGATTCGTGTTGTAAATATACTGCGGAAGGATCGTCTTCCGGAGTCTCTCGATTGAGGAGGGGCTCCGGCAGCCACGGACCTACGTACAGCTCTCGTTTCTTAGCAGAGGACCGCAGCAGGTCCAAGCAGCGATTTGTGACGATTTTATACAGGTAGGCACGTTCATTCTGGATGGACGATGGGTCTGGCAGCTGATCATAGGTTAGAAAAGCTTCTTGTACGATGTCCTCAGCGTCCATGACACTTCCAAGCATACGGTACGCGAGTGAGAACAGCTGCGTGCGGTACGTTCTAAACAATACTTCTGTGCTCATGATAAGCTTTCCCCGTTCCCTCACGTGAGATAATCTGCTGCACGGCACGCTTCGCGCTGGCAGTCGCAGCATCCAGAAGCATTTCACCATGCGAAGCCCATTCTCCTGCCACATATAATCCAGAAATTTCCGGAACTGCCGGTCCCGGGTTCTGCTGGCGCTCCAGGTGCATGAAGTCATATGACACCGTCATCTTCGGCAAATATTGCTTCGTGATCAGCTCATTCCTCCACCCTGGCTGCGTCAGATCAAGCATTTGCTCAAGGTCACGTAAATCCTGGTCCGCATCCGACCCTTTTCCTTGATATTTAATGAGACTAACGACTTGAGCGCCCTCGTCACTCAAATGCGACGCACGCGATTGATTCGTCAGGAACACTGCCTGATCAATCCCGTATACAACCTGATGCTTCGGACTTGGCAGCTTACGAAGCGCAACGTCCAGACATGCCGACGTCATCTCGATCGCCTGCTCCTTCCACGTTCGAAGGGAGGTTGCTTCCGCATTAGCAACCAATTGATAGGCTGCTGCAGGCGGGACAGCTGCAATGATGTGGTCAGCTTCAATCAGCGTTCCGTCCTCACAGCGAATATGTTGAACGGCTCCGTTCTGATGCTCAATCGCAACAACCTTCTGCTTTGTTATGTGTTGTACCCCAAGCGCTGCTGCCCGCTGTCTTAGCTCCTCTACGATTGCGCCCCAGCCGCGGTCGATATACGTTACACCATGCAGCGAGTGCTGGAGCTGTTGGATGACAGGACCTGCTGCCTGGAAATCCGGTGCCATCACATAGGTGGTAGAACGAATCAGGGCGTAGAATATATTCCTTATCATCGGATCTTTCACGCTGCCTTCTAACCACTCTCGCACGCTAATCTGATCATACTTATGCGTTTGGAGCTTCGTCAGCTTGGCGAACCATGCCGCGAATTCCAGCTTCCCCTTGATCGATAAGAGCGGTGTTGTGAACAACGATTTAGGACCTAAAGGTATCGTACTCAGCCGGCCTTTCCATAAACCATGTCCCTCGTTCGCCGGTTTACCGCTCTTCAAGTTCAATTCCAGCTCACGAAACGTAGCGAGCGCGTCGCCTTGAAATAGCGCGTGTGCACCGAGATTGAAGTAATGGCCCTGCTTGTGATTCGTAATTGCCCTTCCGCCCATCCGCTCCTGCTTCTCGATTACTATCGTCCGTTTGCCTGCTTGTGCAGCGTAGACCGCAGCAGTCAGACCTGCAATGCCTCCCCCTACAATCGCTACGTCAAACTTCGTATTTTGCGTCATACTTATCATCCCTTTCGGTTGTGGTATCCGTATGACGGCCAAGGAGATCGGTTTGTGACAGATCGAGGGAAACTTTTTTACGATAATCAAGATTCGTGAACGAAGACGTATTCGAAGGTGCAGCCGTGCCATGCCTACCTGCTGTGTCATTTGTTTCGTTGCAGCGGGTTAACGCCATATTTTGACCATTGTAATCTTAGCTAAATTTGCCGAGCGGAAGCTCGTTTTGTCGACTTATGGTAAGTGAGGTGTGTTTGTGTTATTAATGTATTTATTATATTGATTTGCTAAATATTGAGTATTATAATCATCTACGAAAGCGCTTTCTAATTCATTCTAGTAAGGGGGTGATCATTAGTGTCGTAGCACGTTGTCCATGTCGGAAAGCGGTCGTCCACCACTCCTGTTGCAGCGTTGATACTTGCCAGAATCGACAAGATGAAGCGAAATAAGTTTTTTATTCACATGATGTTGATTCAAGAAGTTATCACAACCCACTTTTTAGGAGGTTTTATTCGCATGAGAAAAAAGGGCCGTTTAGCACTGATGTCACTCCTGACATCACTCGTACTCGTATTTTCTTCCTTCTCGGTTGCGTATGCAGCAACTTGGAGCTCCTCTGATCAATGGGCAACTTGGACGAATGGTGGTTACACGATTTATAACAACATTTGGGGCAGCGGTGCAGGTTATCAAAGCATCTGGGCGAATTCATACAGCAACTGGGGTGTATGGGCGCAGCATCCGGACACAGGCGGCATCAAATCGTATCCGAACGTTACGAAGACGATCAATAAGAAGATCAGCGCTCTCTCGACACTTAGCAGCAGCTTCAACGTAACGGTTCCATCGAGTGGTGCTTACGAATCCACGTATGATATCTGGGCAGGTACGAACAATGCTTACGAAATCATGCTTTGGATGAACAAAGTAGGCGCAGTCAATCCGATCTCCTATAACTGGTCCTCCTCCGGCAGCCCCGTTGCGGTGTATTCGAATGTAAGCGTTGGCGGTCATACTTGGAACGTCTATCAAGGCAGCAACGGCTCGAATGCCGTCTACTCCTTCGTACGTACGAGCAACACGAACTCCGGCACGGTTGACGTACTGGCTATTATGAACTGGATTAAAAACAAAGGTTGGGTCAGCGACGTTGTCGTGAACAGTGTACAATTCGGCTTCGAGATCACTTCTTCCTCAGCCGGCTCTGATTTCATCGTGAATAGTTATTCGGTTACCAATAGCTAAAACGGTTTCGGCAGCGCTTTCAGCGCTGGATTGGATTTAGTCCCTTATCTCAAAGAGAGCGCATTCGGTGATCGACACCTTGTGCGCTCTTTTTTATGTCATTCAGATCCCACGCTCTGCTCTTTAGACGGAACGATTCTGCGATATTCTAACAAGTGAATTTCGGATTTGGCCGTATAGTCACTGGAGCGATACAGATTGGAATCAATGCTCATCGTCAACTTGTCCGTTGCAAGCTCCAATGTTCGGTCTGCTGGGTCATCGACTTTAACAAACATGGATACGACATAAGATGAAACTTCATGTCTCATCTCGAGCTTCGCATCAACGATATGTGGTTCAAACCAGAGAACGGCTGTCCCATAATGCTCGTTTACATATTGTGATATGGACGGTCGCAGCATATCGAATAAAATTTGTTCCGACGTGGCATATACCTTCTTGTACGGCTCCTCACGCGGTGGATTTGCGTTCGCTGTGACAGACGACATTACCATAGTGAGTAAGATCATCGTTTGCAGCAGCTTGATTGCCATTCGTTTCATTGGAATCACCTCCCACTTACCATCACCGTGACAATCGATCCTTATTCTTGCAACGAGCCTCCTATACAAAAAAAGACGATCGAATACATCGACCGCCCTTCATTCTTCCTTCTGTGTGCTTACTTATCATCCAAACTTCTGCTCATAGATCACATTGCCGTCCTTATCCAAGCCACGAAGGGACTGCCATTCGCTGCTGCCATATTCCGCTTCCCATAAGAACAGGAACATATGATCAGCCGTAATACTCTCTCGCATTGGAGCCGGCTGCCCAGTCTCCTTATCCGTCATGAGCAATTCGACCGTTAGGATTCGTTCATCCGATACGTAACCGTAAAATTTGTAGAACGTGCGCTGATCAACATTGGACATCGAGCTTCCCTCCCAGCTATAGGAGAGCCCCTTATCGCGTTCAATCTTAATCCCAGCAACGCCGCCGCCCGCTACCCAACCACCGCGTCGTTTCTGCACGGAATCCGCAGAGAACCATTCCTTATACGTACCAAGAAAGATGACCTGGTTCTTATCGAATGGTACTGTCACCTTACGAACGATGGTCGATGGCCCATAATGAAAGCCGCTCTCCGACAGGCGATGTGCCTGTTCAGGTGTCCGACTGCCCGGTGTAAAGATGTTCTCCCGGTAGATGAGGAATAGCAGAAGAAATACCGCTACCCATTCGACCGTTATGATTAACCATCTCTTATTCACGTCCCATCACCCGCCTTCACTAACGGGATCTCGAGTTCACCATATCGACCGTAGATATCATAGACAAGTTTGGCGCTGCCAACCGGCTTATCCGGCACGTCGAATGAGATATAACCAATAGACCCCCATGTCGTACCGTTCGAGCCGGCGCTATGGCTCAATAGCTCCTGTCCGTCTGGCGTAATAAGCTTCAAGCTCATGGCCGGGAATGTCCATACGCCCTTCGTCTGCTTTGAATGAAACTCATAGGTCACCATAATCTGCTTTGGCGTCACATATACGGCGTTCGCGGTGAACGTGTCGTTGTCGATCGGAAAGCTCTTATCTATTGAGATCGCAACAACCTCTCCATCCGCCTGAAGAGATGCTATCGTATCTCCATTCCCTCGATCCCAGTCATTCGTTACCTTCGAGATGTAATGCACAATCAAGATAATGACGAGTGCTGCAAGAATGAATCTTCTTAACAAGGTAAAAACAAGGTTCATTGCACGCATATTCAATAACCACCGCCTAAATTGGGAATCCGCCAAATATCAAGAAGAGCCCAATAATAATTGCGATAACGCCGCCGATTCTCGCCATAACAAGCGCTGCGTCGCTCGGCTCAGCGTTTTTGAACTGCCATCCATATTGCATGTACCAGCCAACCTTAGGAAACGCGATATTCAGTATCCCAATGATGACGAACAGGAAACCAACGAAACCGAACATATTTGTCCCCCTCATCCTTCACATCGTTAAAGATCCTATAGATTAGACGCAAACAACTCACAAAAGTTACATATTGGATATATAGGAATTTATAAGGTTGTTCAGTTGTAAAGTCGTTCCGTCATGCTTAGGCTATATTCGGCACGATTCGCTCCAATTACACACAGATTGATGCGATGCAGCGCAGTGGGTAACGATAAAAAAGACTGCCATGTGGCAGCCTGTTTAAGTGAATTAGCTATGCTTGAATGTTAGTTGACTGTAAAGCTCTGCAGCTTCCATCGCCGCCTCCATCTGATACTGTACGATAAGCAACAACTTATCGTTATCTGATGAGCCAGGCTTATTCTGAAACCATCGCAATAACTTAGGCGCTTCCCATACCGCTCGCATAGCGAAAGAAGCGATAAAACCAAACCGAGACAGCTCTGACTCCCCAGTCCACCCGGACTCCCTCAGGCCTTCCATGTAGGAAGCGAAGAATAGCTCGCGATATTGTGCGAAATGCTCAATCGGTACATGTCCTCGGCTAACAGCTAATCCTAAAAATCGACCGAGATCTTCGCCTATACCCGAAATGCTGGCGAACTGCCAATCAATCAGCATCACAGGATCATCTGGTTGCTGATCCTTGCGCAGCAGAATGTTCTGCTCGTAATAATCCTGATGAGCGAACACGCGCGGCAGCCGTTCTAATGCAGAAATCCAGTCTCCTACAGCATCCTCCAACTGGTTCAAGCTCAACATAATAGCGGATAATCGTTCATCCGATAACAGCTGTTCAATCGCCCCCTCGTCAAGCTCAGAACGATAGGACATACACTCCTGTATCCATGAACGCATCCACCGAGAATTAATCCACTCATTGCTCGGAAGCGTCTCGCCTACAAGATAAGCTGCCTGGAATTGGCCTAATCTCTTACATGCGAGTCGATAGGCGTCTTTATCCCACTGCTGGAGCTCATGCCCAACATCCTCGAGCCACAGCCATATGGAGCCATCATCAAGATGGTCGATTGAGAAACATTTGGGCGTGACGAAGTTCGCGGGCAGCTGCTGTAGCAGTCCCGACTGATAAGCTTCTACCTCACGTCGCCAATAATTATAATGAGATGTAGAATCACACGTTGGGTCTTGTTTCACAACCTTGAGAATAACGGACCAAGATCTACGCTCTGCATCACGGAGCTTCGTTATTCCTGTTACTCGAAATACCCCGCCAGTAACAAAATTCCGTTCACCCGTTCCAATTGAATGATAACTCCATTCGATTAATTGCCCATCATTCTTATGTAAGACAGCATTGGATATGGCTTGAAGCTTCTGCTGATCGATGCAATTCTCTATGCCTGAGGCATGCATACAGCTTGTCCACCTTTCGATAACAAGAAGATGAGCGCCTCCCATAGCGCTCACCTGCTTGCTAGTTCCATATTCATATCATTGATCTGTACATAAAAGCATACCTTCATTGCCTTCGTGTCAGTAAGTCGATCCACTCATTCATGATGTTCAAGCTGTCCAAGCTGTCCAGTATCTCTATCAAGCAGATGCTCAAGGCGCTTGCGAAGCTCTACCATCTCTACAACACGCTTCTCCATGCGTTCCTGCCTCTTAAGCTTGAATTGATCGATAATCTCGCTTGGTGTCAGACGGTCTAATAAGTTCAGAAGCGCTTGATCGGTCTCCTGCCTTTGCTCTAACCGTTGCAGTTGATACATCATTACAACTTCACTTGTCGTTGGTTTTGATTGCGTCATCGAGACCACCTCCACCCCTATTGTATTCACGGGTGAGATGCGCGACGACTAGGCGAACTACAATCCACTGCTCATTTCTTGTTTCCTGAACCGAAGCCAATCACGTAGCCATCAGGGTCTTTCACCGAGAACTCTTTCCAAGTACCCCAATCGAACTCGGTAACGAAAGGTTCCGCCGCAATAACAGCTCCACTCGACTGTAATTCCTCGAACAACAGCTCGAGCTCATCATGGGTTCGTACATAGGCATACGTATTGCATTGGTTTCGATTAGGACGAACGTCTTCCATCGCTTCCGCTTGAATCAGCTTGAAGCCAAGTCCAAAATCATCACGAATCGCCCAAAATTCGTTCACATCGCATCCAAGCGCTTCGGCATAATAGGCCTGAGAACGTGCCAAATCAGATACTAGCAATACCGTAAGTGAATTCTCGATTCTAGCTTTGACCTGTTCCATAATAAGATCGCTCCTCATCGAATGGTAACAATACCCATTACTAGAATAGCGAATATACGTTCGATTGTAAATAGAACATGGGGTGTTGTTTCCGCAAATCATCGCATCTACTCTTCGTCGTCCTCTTCAAATCATTGGCATAACAAAAAAAACCTGATCGCTCAGGTTCGAGAGGTCTAGCGCTCACGTGTGGTTACGTCCATTAATAACGGCTTCAGCTGATGCTCCCATATCCACTTCGGATGATACTGCTGCCGCACCAGCGTCTTGGCTCGCAGTACCTTCTCTTCTCCCATTCTTCTAACAATGATCGCCGCATGCTCTCGGATGTATGCTTCTTCCGAGGGCTGATATTGCTCCTTCGTCTCATAGCCGAAGTTACGGGCATTCCACCGCATGAAATAAGCATCCAGTCGTTCACCAAGCTCCTTCAGTGCAGGAACGGCTTCGTTGAGTACAATGAAGTTGCCGCGAGACGCTGCCTCCAGCACGATAAGCCCGAATGATTCCGAATAAGAGGAGCAAATAAACAGATTGCTTAACCCGAACAGCTCCATCACCGCTTGATGCGGAAAACCATCAGTCCAACCTTCGTCCGACGTGAACACGATATGCTCCCTCTTGAGACCGAACCGAATACCTACTTCGCATATCTGAAGCTTATACGCCTGACTGCTAATATCAAGTGAAGGAAAATCACAAAATACGATCTTGGCGGAAAGTCCCGATTCAAATGCAATGGCGCCAACCAGTGCAGCTGCCTTCTCGAATTGCTTCCCAGGAGTTAGTCTGCCGGGATAAATCACCAGAATATCAGGGGACAGCAGATCGATTCTTGCTCCCAGCCGACGCAGCGCTTCGCTGGATTCGGCATAAGGATTCCAGCTATTGTACACGGCATGACAGCGATTCAATTCAACCCCGTACTGCCGAGCTAGCGCAGGAAGTCCAGACGCTGTTGGATAAAGGTAGTCCGTATTCGGCATTGCGTTGAATCTTGCCGATAACGGCCAGTTCGCGCGAATCGGGCGCGGAGCCGGCAACGAGTGAGTCATGGCTAGGAAACGGACCTTCGGCAGCCTCTCCTGCACTTGCCTGACTGCGACATTGTGGACCAGATGCCAGCCTTGGTACATAATGTCGTGCATGATGCAGACATCTGCATCACGCAAAACCTCTTCCATGCTGTCCGCAATGACGGCAGCCTCTTCGTAGAAGGACTCATGTACTCGTCCGACTGACTGGGCATAATCCCGCCAATGAATGAGTTCGCCTCGCAGCCGGTTTGTAATTCGCACCCACTCGATACGTTCATCCAGAAAGATTCCTTGGCGTTCTGAATCGGGGCAGTCTTGGCTGACGAGAAGTTTCACGTGAAGCCCCGCTTCCAGCAGCATATGCAGATGCTCTTCCACGACGCTGACAAGGGAATAGGTTTTGGAGAGCCCATTAAACATCGTTAGAATCGCAATCTTCATCCTTGCATCCCCTCTTCGACTATTGGTCATGCATAACAGAGGTAAATATGCGGAATAAGACATCTATATGCATATTTTGAATACCTTTCAAATATGGTGAATGGCGTACGTTAGAGAGGAGGCTTGCAGTATGGCATGTATTGACCTGGGAATTGCCAATGATTTTAACGTGTTTGTATTTACTGACCATACACAATCATCCGTTGACTCTGAGGGACGAGTAGCCGTTGGAGGTAAGGCTACCTATACCAATTATGGAGTGGGCAGTTCACTCTCCGTTTCTCAGACGCGAGATGATCTAGTTGTACAAGGTGAGATCGATATTACATCCGGCGCCAATTTTGCAGGAAACACGATCATTTATCCGAACGGAACCGTAACCAACTATACCATGACCAACAACAATGGCGTGCCAAATCAACCACTCGTCGGTTCTCCCATTGATTTCGACGCGGCTCAACGCGAACTTACCGCTTTATCGCTCAACTTGTCGGCCATTCCGGTCAACGGCACTGTAGAAAATAACTTCGGACAAATTGTGTTAACCGGGACGGATCCCGAGCTTAATGTATTCATGTTTAACGGCCTTAATGTCGACGGAGAAGGATTACGCCTGGATACGGCTAACGGCATCAATATTATCGCCCCATTAGGCTCTACGATCATCATTACAGTCGGCGGCGAGAATGTTGGGTTTGGCAGCTATACGATTTTTCGTAACGGGATAACCTCAACACGGCTGGATGCCACGCTGATCTTATGGAACTTCTTCCAGGCGACAACCGCCTTTAATCAGAATCTGTCCATCACAGGTTCTGTGCTTGCCCCTTATGCGGACTGGGAAGCGATCGGCTTCGGCAATATTAACGGAACCATTGTCGCTAACTCCTTGTCCAACGCTGGCGGAACATTGGAAGAGCACCACGTTCCTTTTGCCGGCTGCTTGCCAGGCAGCGAGACAACTACAAGTACAACAACAACGACTACAAGCAGCACGACGTCAACTACGACAACGCCAGTTCCAACATCAACGACATCCACCACGACTACCGAAAGCACCACATCGACAACCTCTTCATCGACCACAAGCTCTGCCACCATTTCTACTACTAGTACTTCCTCTACGACATCTGCTACGAGCAGTACAAGTTCAACGACCAGTTCCAGTACCTCCTCTACGACAGCGCCGATCATTGTAGGTCCTAACATCATTGCAAGCAAAACCGCAAATGTTACATCGGTTAATATCGGGGACACGATTACGTATACGATTCAAGCCACCAATATCGGCACAGCACCTGGTGAAGCGATATTGTCGGAGGAGTTTCCGGAGCAGATTAAATTCATTCCATCCAGTCTGAAAATCAATGGCGGAAAATTCAGCGGCGTGGATATTACGGAACAGGTCATTATCGGTACGATTGCACCGGGACAGACCGTGACGATTGAGTTTCAAGTATTCGTTGCCGGATTCCCGCCTGGAGGGATCATCCTCAACAATGGCAGCGTTGTAACGGTAGCTCCGGGTACGACGCCAGCTACTTGTTCACCAGGTGTCCTTGCTTTAACAGGGCTGCCTAACGTACCGTCAATACCCGGTCAGTTCCTACCCGTTCTTCCCGTTGTAAGGCCAGGCTTCACCCCGCTTCCCGGCGAACTTATCTCATTAACGCCTCTGGTCAGCGCCAGCGGCAAAGTTCTACTAGCACATCCTGTTACTGTGCCCGGGGTGACCATACCGCCATTTCTCGGCCTAACCATACCACTGATTACAGGAACGCTTCAGCCGATTGAACTTCGGACTCGAATTACGGCGTCTCGTGCTCCTAATGTTTCAGCACCAAACCTAATCGTCTTCCAGCCGTTCTTGGATTTCAACCTCTTCATCGGTCAGCGTATCACGTACAGCTTCTTCATCGTTAATAATGGTAATTTGCCTGCTGTCCGGACACGATTCTTGAATAAGGTCGCGAATAATGCCATGTTCATCGAAGGTACAGTAAGGGTTGGTGATGAGCTGCGATTGACGGATGATCCGAACAATGGCATTAGCCTCGGTCCTATCCCCGTCAATCAAGGCGTAATCGTTCGCTTCGACTTGCTGGTTAATGGCGGAACTTCATTAACGAACAGCTTCAGCGTTGCTGCTGATTTCCTAACTGCCAATAACACGATCACCTCTGCGACATTCCAGTCGAAGCCGATCACGAATCCAGTGCAGCAGCTGGCCGTATCCAACAATGCTAGATTTCTTAAGGTTTCTTCTATCCGAACCGTGAAGGTAAACGGCACCTATGACTATCAATTTACGATAACGAACCTGTCTCCGGACATTGCTGCAATTAATTCGATCTTCTATGACAGTCTGAATCCGGCGTTGGAATACGTCTCAGGAAGCCTTGTCATCAATGGCGTTCCTCAAGGCGACCCGCAGATTGGCATTAGTCTTGGCACCATTGCACCTGGCGCTACCGTAACGCTTTCATTCACGGTTCGGGTCATGTTCGCCCCTACTGGCGAAATCATTGATAACCAAGCGATCCTGTTCTTCGAATTTCGAACCAACATTTCCTGTTTCCGAGGCGGCCTGCGGTCTAATCTGAATCAGGTGACAGTTATTGAAGAAGAGGAAGAATAACGGCCTATTATGCCAAAAGGACGATCGCGAGCAATCACGATCGTCCTTCGTATGTTCTAACGCTCGATAAGTCCGTATTTCCGCTTGATTCGATCCAGCTTCTCCAGCATTGGCCTTGCAAGAATGAATAAGAAGCATACGGTTGCGATCGCATGGACCAAATCGAACCAGAAGCCCGAAATGTAAATAGCGATAATCGATTCCTTCGTGTAAGAATTGGAACCGAACAACGATAGAGAGCTGAAATTCATAATACCGCCGTAGATGACGATAGCGGACAATCCCCCGAAGATGCACAACGACAGCTTGGAGCGCCGCAGCCATTTTATTCTAAACAAGATTCCTGCTAAGAAACCAACAATACCGAAGCTGAACATTTGCCAAGGGGTCCATGGCCCTTGTCCGAAGAAGAAATTGGAGACGAATCCTGTAACCGCACCGACCAAAAATCCAGCCTCTGCTCCGAGACTTACACCTGTAATGATGACGATAGCTAGAACGGGCTTAAACTGCGGCAGCATGAAGAAGGCAGAACGTCCAGCCACCGCAATGGCGGCTAATACAGCGATCACGATTAACTCTCTCGCCTGCGGTTTGCGACTCTCGAACACCATCGCGAACGGAATGAGCGTGTACAGGATGATGAGCAGGCTGATAAAGTAATATTTCCGGTCATCCATGACGACGATTCCCATTACGATGGTCGCCGGAATGACGACAAGGATGAGCAATGAAGCAAGCAAAGTGCGACGGTTCATCCATCCCCTGTTCATCGGCTGTTGAGACATCTTGTAATCACACTCTCCGTCGTTACGGCATCGCGCCATAAATGTCGTGCCATTCGATTAGCAGCTGTCGTATAGAAATGGTTACCTGCGAAGAACGTATTCGTCTCATTGCTGGCAATCATGCTGCCATCGAAGAACATCGAGCATACCTCCCCATATTTCGCACAAAACTCAATGTCATGAGAAACCATAATGATCGTAACGCCATCCGAACGCAGCTTATGTAGAAACGCTCCGAGCTTCTCCTTGAAGAACGCATCCAGTCCCTTAGTAGGCTCATCCAGCAGAAGAATCGTCGGGTTCAACAAAAGGACTTTGGCTAGCGCCGCTCGCTGCTGTTCCCCTCCGCTAAGATCATACGGATGCATCGCTAATAGGGACTCCAGCTCAGCGAACGCTACGACTTGATCGACCTTCGCCTTCTTCTCCTCTGAAGACAGCTTCACATCCGACAGCACCTCGTACAGGTCGAGCTCCACCGTCTTCTTGACGAATAAGGACTGTGGGTTTTGCGGCAGTACGCCTAGACGATTATGGAATAAGTCGCGTACCTTCATAGCGCTTGGCTGCTGCCCTTCTACAAGCACCTTGCCGCGATTAGGTTTTAGAATGCCGCTAAGAAGCGATAAAGTCGTGGACTTCCCCGTACCATTCCCACCGACGATGCAGTAGAATTGTCCTCTCCTAACTTCAAACGACAAGTCCTTGATGATGTCAGCCCCATGCTTCTCGTACTTGCACCATACGTCTTTGAATTGAACGACGACTGGGTTAGGATTTGCAGTCTTGCCGGTAGAGACGATCTGCTCCATAGGTTCGGCTGCTTCCTGCAGCATGTTATCCTGCAACCACTGTCTGCCTTCCTTTATCGTTAGAGGACGCTGGCTGTCCATTGTTCCTTGCCTTGTCACAGCTGCGTGTATTCGCATGGGTGCTGGCATTGAAGCAAACATAGGATGTCCAGCTGCGCGCAAAGCTTCGCCGGCTGCACGCGGAGTATGATCGGCGATGATGGCGCCTCTGTCCATAACGATCAGTCGGTCGGAGATCGGCAGCACTTCCTCCAGCCGGTGCTCGCACATGATGACGGTCGTGCCGAGCTCCCGATTGATCCGCTGCACCGTATCAAGGAATTCCATCGCTGCAATCGGATCCAATTGGGATGTGGGCTCATCCAAGATCAATACAGACGGATGCATGGCCATTATGGATGCAAGGTTGAGCAGCTGCTTCTGACCGCCAGAGAGCTCGGCTACGTTGCGATGGAACCAGGTCTGAATGCCGAAGAAGCTGGCCATCTCCGCAACTCGCAGCCTCATCGTTTGTTGATCAAGTCCAAGACTCTCTAGCCCGAATGCAAGCTCATGCCACACTTTATCGGTCACGATCTGATTGTCGGGATTTTGGAGGACGAAGCCGATATCGGCGGCCTGGGTTCGAAGATCGGCAGCGTTAAGCGGTTGTCCCTTATAGAGAATCGCTCCACTCCGTTCACCGTGTGGCGTAAGCACCGACTTGAGATGCCGCAGCAGCGTACTTTTTCCACAGCCAGACCGGCCAACAACTGTAACGAATTCCCCGCTATTGATCGACAAATTCAAGGTGTCGAGTGCCTTCTTCTCCTGCTCGGGAAAAGCAAAGCTTAAGTCTTTGATATGATAAATTTCCATTTGAGTTCCTCCACGAGCGATATAATAGCGGGCAGCATACATAGGAGGCCGTAAGCCGTATATACTACTGCGCTTAACCAGGACTGATCCTTCATATGGATGGAAGGGAAGTAACGAATCGTATTTTCTCCGGCCGAGGCTCCAATGAGAACCGCAGCGATAAGTATCGCCAGCGTTATGAGCATCGTTTGGTCTCTTCGATCCAGCCGATAAAGCGAGAAGCTCGTGCGACCTGGCAGGCCGTACCCCCTTGCCTTCATTGAGTCTGCGGTCTCGATCGCATTTTCCATCGCCCATGTTGTCATAATGGACAGGATACGTATACCATGGCGTGCTCGATGAACGACATTGCCCTGCGTCACATCTCTGCCGATACTGCGCTGCGCGACAGAGATAACTCGAATCTGCTGCTTGAATCGCGGCACGAATCGAAGCACCATGGAGAAAATGAGCGACAACGCAGGAATGATGCGTCCGAACAAGTAGATGAATTTGTCCGATGTCATCACTTTGTTGTAGCAGGAGAACCAGACCATCACCGTTATGAGCATGCATGATGATGCGATTCCGTATAGGATAGATTCCAGAGTCACTGGGTTGCCGTCCTTCATGTAGAACAGAATCGTTACGCCAGCATGATTGAACAGAGGGTTAGCAGCTGCCAGGATAATGAGCATCGGCAGCATATAGAGCACATTGAACCGTATTGCCTTGATTCCGTTCAGTACAATGGAATACGTAACAGCGCTGATCAGTGCGATCCCTTGGAATACCGGATGCATGAAGATCATACTGAAAGCTAAGACAACGACGAAATAACCGAAGTTAACGATCGGATGATAGGCAGCGAATGAATCCCGTCTCATTCGTCTCCCCCCGCGCTCGACTGACCGCCGCCGATGTCGCGGCCAAGATCACACGTATACAGCCACTCAATAACGTCGCCATCTTTCAACTGATAACGGCTTGCGCCATAGTTCGGGAACCATTCATTCACTCGGTACATCCATCCGCTAAGCTCGCCGCAGTCGAACTCATAAATATTGTTAATGCCCTCAATATAGTTGCTGTTATAGAGAGGCGTCATCTCGAATTCCATATGAATCTTATGCTTCTTCATCTCGCGATGCAGCACGTCGAACACGCTCTCCCCTTCGTAGAACGTTACCTGCGTCGCGGGGAATATCACCCCGTCATCAGGCAGAACCTCAAGCTTATCTTTATTGAATTGATCCAAATGATCGAGAATCGTCTTGCACATGACGGATAACGTTACGGTATACGATTTCTTCTTGTCTACGTCCGCGTTCTGCGGCTCGACTGGTTCTGGCTTGCCTGCTGGCACAGGCTCCGTTTGATACTTGTCCTTGTCTGTATCCTTATTCTCTGTACTGCTGTTACTTGCTTGACTGTCCGTTCCCTTGTCTGTTGTCGCAGCCTGACTGGACGTGCTCGACTTATCCTTATCGGAACTATTCGCAGCCGTACTTGTTCCTTGAGCGCTGGCGCTCTGTGGTTTGCTCGTCGCCGGCGTCTTCGTTCCGGCGGTCTGTTGAACGGTTTCACCTTTCGTTTCTTGCGTTGCAGCAGCCTTGTCTGTACCCTTCTCTACAGCTGCATCTGGGCTCGTATCTGTCTTCTCTTCTGAACCATCTTGTGCAGTGACACCTTCAGATGATGAATCCGCCACACCTGATGAGCTCAAGTTGTCCGATTGAGCTGTCTCCTGCTCCGTGTCATCTGATAAGACACTATCGTCAGACACTTCTGGTGATATCGCTGCTGTTGTATCGGTAATCGTTTGGCCTGTGGTCGTTCCTGTCGTCTTATTGCTGCTTGATTGCGATCCGTTCCCACCATAGAAGTAAGCGACAGCTAATACTACAATAATGACGACGAAAGAAAGCCATTTTGTCGCAGACCGTTTCATATGTGTTGTACACCCCCAAATAACGAGGCAAGGGCATAAGATATGCCCTTGCCTCCTTCCATCTTTAATGCTTATTCAAATACGCCTTGCCGCGCAGTCTTACTTCACATCTGTCATGTCATACAGAGCTGTCTTTCCACTGAGCAAACGATCATAAGCAACGAGCGCGTACATCCCTTGATCTGCAGCCATCGGATCTGCAACGCCTGGCTCTGCGCCGCCGTTATCATTGCCGCCAGCCTTAACGTGATAGAAGCCGCCATCCGTAGTTGCAAAGCTCAGAAGAGCATCGATGGCCGAATGACCATTTTTCACAAAACGTGCATCTGTATGGGGGTTGATTCCTAGACTCGTCAATGCAACGATCACCTGCGAGACGCTCTCCGCATTGTTCGCGTTGTTGCTCTCGAAGCCGCCATCTGCTTGCTGCTCTGCAGACAGCCATGTCAGCGCAGCATCAACCGCCGCCTTCACATCTTTGTTCTTCGTGTAGTAAGGCGCCAAAGCTTGAATGGCCATACCCGTAACGTCAACGTCAGCAGCCGCAGCACTCTCGCCAAGCGCCCAGCCTCCGCCATTGATTTGACGCTTCAGGATGAAGTTGATCAGATCTTCTCGCGTCGTCTGTGCAGATACACCTGCCACGACAGGGATCTCGTACTGGTTGCTATCCAGCGCGATGAGTGCAAAGATGGGTCCGTTAATGCCCTGTTTGATCAGCGTATCGAAGTCCGCCAGCTTCTCAAGCAGGTTGTAACCTGCTACGTCGTCCACGTTGCGGCCCAGAGCAGACAGCGCCAGAATGACGCGGTCATACTCCGTATATTTCACACTGTGGAGGTTGCCTTCCTTCTCCGTCAGTGTTTTCTCTAGGTTAGCGTAGTACGTGTTGTAAAAGGACGCGGGCACTGTCTCGCCCGAGCGTGCCAATCCAAGCACCGTCCATTCGCCGCCCAATGTCGATACGGTTGGGCTCGCAACCGTCTTAAGCAAATACTGGGCCGTTAATGCGATTTGCGTCTCAACGGCTTGTTGGTGCTTATCTACAGCCGGTACCTCTTGCTCCGTACCGTTGTTCGAATTATAGTCATACGAACGCATCGCTACGACAAATGCCATTTCGCGCGTTACGGTAGCTGCAGGGTCGAAGCTGCTGCCTACTCCATTCATCAGTTTCAATGCTAGGCTCGCTTTAACAGCGGATTGGGCCCAGGATGAAACTTTATTAATATCATTAATGCTAGATACAGCTGAAGCGTATGCTTCTTCATCGATGCCAAGCGCACGAACGATCATAACGGCCATTTGTTCCCGAGTAACGGTATCATTCGGTTTGAATTCACCGTTGTAGCCTGTAATGAAGCCTGCTTTGTAAGCCGCTTCAACATATGGGCTGTACCATGCTGTCGATTGAACATCCTTGAAGGAGGACGTCGTTGTCTGCTTCACATCCAGGCTCAGTACAGCGGCCATCAGTTTCGTGAACTCTGCTCTTGTGACCGATCCTTTCGGATTCAACTTACCGTTGCTGCCTTGTACGAAGCCTTGCTCCGTTGCATCCTTGATGGATTGCTCAGCCCACGACGAGATTTGCTTCGCGTCTGTGTACAGCGCGTTCAGATCTACGCCTGTTGATGCTGTGTTCGTCGTATACGTTACGAACGAAGTGAAGTGATTCGTCTTAATAATTAGATCGTCGCCAACCAGGTAGGCGTAAGTAATAAGCGCTTGGCCTGCTGTTGCTTTCTTGCCTGCCTCATCCGAAGCGAACAGCTGGATTGGCGTGAACGATTGATTTTGAATAAAACCAGCCAATTGCCCCTTCGCGCCTTTGATCGTAAGCGTCAGCGTTTGATCGAACTTGTATGAAGAGTCCGCTGCACCCATGAGGAACGCGTGCACGATACTTTCTACCGTAGTGTCTTGACCACTGATCAGCGCAAGCAGATCCGGGTTAGTAGTATCGATGTCGGTGAACAGCTCCATCGTTGACTTACCCGAGAGAAGCTTCGTTCCTTGCTCAATCGAAAGCGACACATTGCCTTTGTTCGTCGTCAGTTGAGGAAGTCCATCCGTTGCATCTTCCGTATTCAGTACAACCTTATGCTGAACATCCGGAATATTCAGTGTGATCTGCTGAGAAGCTTGTTCCTTAGTCGGCTTCAGCTCGTAATCCTTCTGAATATCCTTCGGAACGTCGATAACCGTAGCATTGCTTGATTGCTCCGTGCTTCCTGTACCAGTGCTTGAACCAGCACCTGTGCCTGATCCACTACCTGAGCCTGAGCTTGAGTCGCAGCCACCATCTGGCACCGAAGCACCGAGGTCGCAGCCCAGATCCTTGGTATAACGCCAAGCGACTACATCATTCGCTTTAAGCGTATAGCTGCCCGCACTATAGTTCGGGAAGACACCATTAACCGAATACATCCAACCGCTATCTGGTCCACGGTCGAACTCGCTCAGTCCGTCAATACCTTGCACATACAGCGTTGCACCCGATCCGGTCGAACGGACTTTGCCTGACAGCTCACGTGCCAGCACCGTATATGCCGTATCACCGGATTGAAGCTCTACCCGCTTCGCAGCAAGAATCGTACCCTTCTCACTGTCGCCAGTGACCGAGAGAGTCACATAGCTTGTTGTCGATCCCCCGTTACCCGAGTTCGATGCGGCGCCAACTACAAGCGACTTCGTTGAGCGTACAACAGTCGGTGCATCATCTTGCATATAACCGGTCACTTCAATGGAGTAAGTGCCTGCTTGCGCAATGCCACTGCTGAACGTTGCAATTCCGTTCGCATTCGTCGTTGCAGTCGCGCTGCCAATCTTGACTTGTACGCCTGCCGCAACGGAAGAAACATTATCACTCGACGTTCCGTTCCATACGGAGGTGATTTGCTTCACTGCAACAGTGAAGGACTCCCCTGCCTTCGGTGCAGATGGTGTCACTTGAATGGAATCAACCATCTGCGTATTGGATCCGGCATAATAAACAAGAAGCTTGTCTGAATCATTCACTTCATAATCCGCCATGCCAACAGCCGGGAAGGTCCATTCGCCATCACGATAAACGTTGAACATCCAACCATCGTAGCCGCCATAGGTTCCTGCTGCGATGTTATTAATGGCAGACACATACTTGCCATAGGAGGAATCTGTGACGGTGAGCGGGATTTGCTTCTCCGTCAGAAGTTTCTGAAGTGCCTGCAACGCGTTACTGCCCGTTGATGTGCCTTCTGCAATTGAACCTTGCGGTCCTTCAACCTGGATAGAAACAGCTATATCTTCACCAGGGTTCATAGCCGTTGGATCTGCTATGACGAACGACGTCACAGCTCGAACAAGGCTTGGCGTTTGATCCGTCACATAGCCCGTCACTTCGATTGCGTAAATGCCGGCTTGTGCAATGCCGCTGCTGAATACGGCTATTCCTTCGTCATTCGTTGTGATGGAAATATCGCCAATCTTCACTTGCACGTCAGCCGCTGCTGTTGTCACAACTTCGCTGCTCGTACCGTTCCATACCGATGCCGTCTTGCTCACCGCAACAGTAAACGCCTCGCCTGGCTTCGGCGATTTAGGTGTTACTTGAATCGAATCGACCAGCTGCGTATCCGAGCCGGAATAATAAACGACTACTTTATCCGATTTCTGCAGCTCGAAGGCATCCATGCCAACTGCTGGGAAGCTCCACTGTCCATCGCGATAAACATCGAACATCCAGCCATCGTAGCCGCCATAGGAGCCTGCTGCGATATTGTTAATAGCCGATACATATTTGCCATATGCAGAATCCGTGACCGTGATTGGAATTTGCTGATCAGCAAGCAGACTTTGCAGAGCTTCCAATACATTCGTGCCTGTTGCCGTACCTTCTGCAATCGGACCTTGTGGTCCTTCTACTTGGATCGAGGCCGCTTGAAGCGGCTTGCCCATCGCATAGAGGCGTCCTTCTCCATGTACATACATCTCATACGCGGTAAGCGCCTGCTGTGCTTGTACAGTTGCCATGCTGTCGGACGCTGCTTGCGAGTCGGCAGCATGAGAGAAACCACCATCTACTTGATAGAAGCTGAATAGTTTATCCAGCAGTGTAATGCCGTTCTTCGTGAATGTCGCACCCGTCGGATCAATGCCGTTGGATGAGAGCGCGATAATCGCTTGTGCAACACTCTCGCTGGAATCAACACCATAGGACAAGTAGCCGCCATTCGTTTGCTGGCTGTCAGACAGCCATTGAACGGCGCGCTCGCCTGCGGTCGTGACATCAGCCTGGTCCATATATGGCGCAAGTGCTGTCAACGTCATCGCTGTTATATCTGGATCGCTCGCACCTGTACCGAGTGCAAAGCCGCCATCCTCTTTCTGGCGATCCAAGATCGCCTGCAGCAGCTTCGTACGATCCCACTTCGCATCGCTAGGTGTCGTATATTCGCCGCTATCAAGAGCGATAAGCGCGAACGCCAGACCATTCGTGCCCTGCGCTTCCATCACATCGCTGCTATAAATATTCGCAATGATGTTTACGCCGTCGAAGTCGGTTGCGTCCTGACGAAGCGCGGACAATGCGATAGCGATTCGCTCATAGTCCGTAACAAGCGCATACTCCGGATATTCCTTGACGAATGCCAGTGATGGCAGCGTTGCTAAGTAGCTGTCCGGCACCTCCAGACCTGCACGTGCAATGGCTACAGCCTGCCATTCTGTGTCATCCCAGCTAGAACCGAGAATCCACTGCGCCGGCCAGCCATAGTCTTGCGATGTGCCGAAATCATATAGGCGGTTGCCACCCGTCTTGAACGAGTTGTAGGCAATTAGAGCTTGCAATGCCTGCTCTGTCGCTATACTGTTCGATGCAGCTCCAGGCGTGTGAGAGAACGTTCCGTTATCTTTCCTGAAGCTGAGCAGCTTCTGAACGAGGTTGACGCCATTTTTCGTAAAACGATCATCTGTTGGATCAATGCCTTGTGATGATAGGCCGATTATCGCTTGCGACACGCTTTCACTTGCATCTGCTCCGTATGACAAGTAACCGCCGTTCGCTTGCTGATTGGTCGCGAGCCAGTCGACTGCCTTGCCGATTGCCACCTGAGCTGCGTCCTGCTCCTTGTATGGTGCAAGTGCAATCAGTGTCATCGCCGTCATGTCCGGATCGCTCTTGCCGCTGCCAAGGGCGAAGCCGCCATCATCCTTCTGCAAGGAGATAATTTGCGCAACGATCCTATCACGCGTCCAAGCTGCGTCGTCCGGAACCGTATATCTGCCGCTATCCAGCGCAATAAGTGCGTACAGCGGACCGTTCAGACCTTGGTTCGTCATTCGCTCGCTATTGTAGATTTTTTCTATTAAATTGTAACCAGCGAACTTCGTAGCATCTTGATGTGCGGCCGTTAGACCGATTACCGTACGTTCGTAATCCGTCACCAGCGTGAAGGTTCCTTTGTTCGCTACAAGTGTTTTGTACAACCCTGCCACATAATTGCTAGGAATCTGCTTCTCAGCCTTGGATAGACCAACTGCTTGCCAGTCACCGATCTTCGTAACCGTGAGAATGCTTTGTGCAGCACCCTCAATGGAGGTCTGTACTTCAGCGAGCAATGGATCTACCGTGGTCTCCGGCGCTGTTGTCTCTTCGCTTTCGGCACCGCCGTTCGGATCTGGATCGCTCAACGACTCTACGCTGTCCTCCAGCTCCAAGTCACTGTTTGTCGTATCCTGCGTAGTCTCGACAACTGCATTCGTTGTGGAATCAGATACGTCCTCAGCATAGACTTGGAAAGCTTGCAAGAAGCTTGTAAGGAAGACGGCGAAGGTCAATAGCAGCTTCAAAGCAGCTCTCACAGAACCTCGCCTTTGACTTAATGATGATTTCATTGGATAACTCTCCCCAGTACAAAATAGAATGACACACTTACCTCACTTCAAAAAACGCAAAAAAGCCGCCCTTGTAGGCGGCTTTAACAAAGGACGATCATCCCACGATTAATCGCTATAAGCGATCCGCATACGTGGACGTCGTACCTAGTAGATACATAGGTATCCATTACGTCTTTTCTCATTCTCACCCCCCGAAGAATAAAGAAATTCACATAAAGGCAGGTCTCCTGGCTCATGAGTCATCGCATCTCTATGCCTTCCCAGTACGTACAACAACCAGTGGCATCGTATAGAGGTGCTCATCAATTACAGTGGCGGGACCGCGTCGGATTGTAACCGAACTTCCCTTTTAAGCAGACTTGCAAGCAAGGCTGCACCCTTATGGACTAGATATTCAATTTTTTTGTCCTGTTCATCATACAGACAATTGCATAGGCTGTCTATGAAAATGTTCACAGGAATACTCGGAAATGTCGGTAACTACATTTCAAAGAAACTATCGCGCTCCACTTTGCAAACCCGAAGCCTGTATCTCGAATACCAGGTGGACTTCCCTGTATCTTGAGCGACACGGTGCAGGGAGTGCTCCTTCCAATTCTTGATCGCATCTAAAGACTCCCAATAAGAAACCGTGATCCCTAGCCCATCTTCATCACGGCTGCTGCTCTCTACACCGAGAAAACCTGGCTGAGCCGAGGCCAATTCAACCATCTTATCGGCCATAGTGCCATATCCACGATCGCCCTCTGTACGCTCGGACGTGAATATAACCGCATAGTAAGGGGGCTGTGGTGTCTGTGCCATTTTACTCATCTATTACTACCTCCCAATCATGCAACGATACTCTCAGCATAGTTCTAATCTAGTCTACTTACAATTGTTATATGTATGAAAAAAAGCCGCTAACAGCGACTCTGTGTTCAATCTCCATTGATTATATCATTCGACTTGATCCTAATCGGAATCCAAACCTCGCATTTGTAATCATCAGACCGGTAATCTCCCGCGGTGTATACCTCAATCGCTGGACCGCCTGTATGCTTATAGCCAGTTGCCGGAAACCAATCCTCTGCGATATTGTTCCATACTTCTCAAGTGCATGTTCAAGCCGCTCCATCCACTCCATCGGTGGCATTTCCAATCTTATTCGAATCCCGAATGATTAAAGCCATTACCTACTGTAAACTGACCGCCAAATGTGATCGCCATTAATGTTGAATGCCCTAAACGGTGAGACACCGAGCTGCTGCAGCCGGAGAAGAATGGCCTTAGATTGTATTGTGCGATTAGCTGTGCCATATCAGGTTGATTCGGCATTGCAGCCAATAACGCATCATACTCGGGTAGCAGCTCCGGCATGTATTGCTGACCCTCATTTAATTATCAATGATAATCTCCCCTTCATCCTTCGGTTCTTCGAAACCATTAATGAAAGTATGGAGGAGCTCTTCTGTAATAGGAAAAGCTGCGTTCGCATCGAATCGTTCGCTGCGAACTTTCAAGCGCCTGCGCAGTTCATCCGGCTGTACGCGAAGATACAATAACCTCCATCGTCCTCCTGACTGTTCAATCAACTGCTTATACCAATCGCGCTCACGGCGGTTCCAGAAGCTGGAGTCTACAACGACAGGCTTATTCTCTTGGATATGCTCTACAATCTGCGTCAGCAGCCGCTTATGAGCCGCGTCCAGATTCGCACGATACTGCTCAACCGGATAATCGACACCATAACGTCCATTGGTCTTCCACACCTCTTCATCGATCGAAAGTCGGTTATATCCCAGCTCAGCCAATCGCTGAGATATCGTAGTCTTGCCTGAACCTGCAATTCCGCACATGAGGACAACAACAGGATGACCTGTATCCTTTTCTCGACCGAGAAGCTTCGTTAGATCAATGGATTCCGCCAAATCCACCATCATTCCCCTCACATGATTAGACTAGCTCTAGCAGCTTGTGATCAATGATTGCCACGGTCCCAATATCCGATACCGCGTCCCATAAGATGATTCTCGCTGCTTCTTCGTTCTCAATGAAAGGGTCGAGCTCGCTCAGCTCCGCGTAGTATAACGCACCGAATTCCATTCGTTCCGGCCCATGAAAACTAGGCTGAAGGTGAAACTTCATCAGTCCTTTGAACGCAATCTCGCTAGCATTCTGATTCGTCTCCTCCAGAAGCTCTCTTACCACGCATTCTCTAGCAGATTCGCCTGGCTCGATCACGCCACCAGGCAGCTCCCAGCTGCTGCGCCATTTGTTAAACATCATCAGGAATTTGCCTTGGCATTTCACGACAATCAGTGCATGCGTTAGCGGAGCGTCAAGCTCAATCGTATGAAGATCTGATTCGGTAATCGTAATAAGATCTAGAAGTACATTGCCTTTGGCATCGGTTACGATGGACATAGCTGTCTCCTCCTGTACAAACAATAATATCCATACTATCATATTTTTCCACCGGCGAAGTCTCAATAATAAATAACAAGCTGCCGGTTCTCCGACAGCTTGATTACTTCCTTACCTATGTTTATTACGGATGACGAATTGTATCGTCTGTGTACTTACATCGATGAACTTCACTAGCAGCGAGATCTTGTTATCTGAATTCAGTCGCTCCCAATAGAAATCAGCAGTAGCTTCGATGTCATCAAACAGCGGCACCTCGAATGGCTCACCAACGAACGGCTTAAGAATACCATCAAACTCTGCGCTATACGTATGAAGGCAGTGCCCCGCCCCTGGCTCGAACCCGCTATAGTCGAAAAATTGCCTCTGGCAAACACTCGGATCATTATCATTGGTTTTCAAAATAGACAGCGTATACGACTTGTTTCCACAATCAATCACTGCCGATATACGTGGTGTATAATGCGGTGGATCCGGCTCGAATTCTCTCGTCGTAAGAAGCTGTTGGAACGACTCTCCACGCTGAACGCCCTCATAGATCGTGTCAGTCTGATCGCCATTGCTCACGATATGAATGCCATTCCAATCCCGCACGGGATAATAGATAATGAGCGACGGGTCTTCCATCAACGCGGGATCGAACGCTGTGTTCTTGATGTGATTCCCTTCTCTTTCAAACACACGATTGCGGCTGTTTACACTACGTCCCATCGTCCAGTACACCTGAACATAATGTGAAGCAGACGGCGTCTGTCCGACGATCAACGTCCTTCCTGGGTAAGGCTTGGCGAATAACTGCTCTTCTACCATTGTCACAATTCTCCCCTTGTCATAAGAACAAAAAGAGGCAAGGAGATCACTTGCAATCTCCTTACCTCTGCCCAGGCGTCCGGCCACAATCGTTATATGCTCCCCCATGGTTACCCATGCTTCGCCAGTCACATATACGTGTTTAGTTATTCTCTATATTACCAGTTAAAAACCATATCGACAATACTCTTATCCGAGCGTCTTATCGAATCTCCCGAACATCACGCTCATTAACTGGGTCGGACCCGGCAAATGTGGGTTGAACAGCAGGGTAATCGCTAACGCTGCCGATAATAACGTGATTCCTGTAACGACCTTTCTGGATTTCTTTTGTTTGCAATTTCGTAATTCAACCCATAGGATGGCGGCTGTAAAAAGAAGAATGCCGAGGATCGATACCACTATCATCGGTTTCACCTCCTTATATTCGATTAATATCGATCGCTTTGTCCAGGTACGCCTTGCGGATCTGTGGATTTCCCTGTACTCGTAATAAGGGTATTTACCCGAACCTCTACCTTCATGTTTTCGAGGATTTCATCCCAATTTTGCTTATGCGATTTCCACTGCTTTGGATAATGTCGACGAAACTGTATGGAAAATCCGAAAAAATCGGTTTTCAATTGCTTTTGAGAAAGCTTCAACGCATCTTCGGCTAATCCAGTAAGCTTCTTCTTCCATTGCTGCTCAATCAGCGCATTCATGTGTGGATCAGCAATCGATTTTGAAGTGGTGTTCAGCACCACCTCCCCCTTTGCATCCACCTTGATTTTCATGCTCCACTCGTTGTTGGAGATTTGCGGAGTCAATTTGGTCTTCATAGCGCTCAATCTGATCGATACGGCGCCTTCTTTTCCCTCAATGTCAACTGGCATGATAATATTATTCAATTGATTAAGGAGCATTAATACGCCAACGCTCATCGGCTCGGTCACTGTCTTCACATAACGATCATTTTTAATGAGCGTAAGACCCCTCACATAAGGGTCGCTCGCGTATATACTCTGTCCCGATGTAGGCTTTAGAATGAGCATGCGCGACAGCACAGCTGAACGGCTTGGACCTTCTATCGACTGTGCAAGATTCAAGACGGTTACACGCGTTCCAAGCTTCAAATTGCTCATCTCCCGCAGCGATTCCGCGGAGCTGCGCTCCAATGGTGGGAGAAGCGCTAACAAATCCCTGGCTTTCTTGCTTGTCGAGAATACAAACGCATGCTCTCGGATTTGCGTATACCGAAGAAAGAAATCTAGATATTGACGCAATCCTTGTTTGGAGGCTTGTTCACTTATGACAATGACCTCGCAGTGGCCCCAGAACACGTTGCGAGAAACTTTTCTCTGCAATCTGTTCATCGCTTCAGCCACATTGCTGCCTACCGCGGTACGTATCATCGTTACACCGCTTTGACTTGCTTCACCCGAACCGGTTCCGCTTGAAGAGCCACTCCCCGCCTTGCGAGGAATAAAGATTTGAGCGGTCAGTTCGACTTGATTATCTCTGGTGTCTACACCGGTCGCAAGAATAATAGCAAGATCATTCACTTCAATCCGATCCCAGCAACCGGTAACGAGTAGACAGCTGAATAAAGCCAGGATTTGAAGGGGCAATTTCCATCTCGTCCCTATAAGGCGAGAATCACACTTTTTACGCGTCATCATGGCTGCTTAAGCCCCTCGCCCCTTCATACTTACATTCCATAGCTTTCTCAATAGCGCGCAACCGTACAATAATGCAGGAAAGCAGAATAGAAACAGTAAGGTGTACAAATTGCCAGAGACGCTTAACAGCTTAGCCACGTCTGATTGACCCGTCACAACCCAGTACGAATACGCTAAGCACAAGAAGGATAATGGGGCAACAACAGGTTTATAGTCATCTAAACCGAACCATTCCGCTGTAGTTGTTGCGAAGATGTACAGAAATACAGAGATTTTGACAAAGATTCCGAAAATCCAGACGGCAATGATGACAGCTTCAATATGCTGCAGAAAGTCCGCAATCGTGATGTATCGCGCAGCAATTAACATAGGAAATGCAAAGCTGTCCGTTATGTCGCCAATGAGGAACAAACAAACCAGATTGGTAACGATCATAATGGCTGTTGTGAATAACAGCGACCCCATCATCACTTTACCAAGCTGGCGTTTATGATTGACATAGGGCAGCAAGAAAGCGATAACCATGTATTCGCTTAACCACGCAGCAGGCGCTATGCTGCCTAGAAATGATGGAAGCACTCCATCCTCGAATACAGGAAGAAGCTCTTCAGGCTTCAATTCTTTCATTAGCAGAAGAAAGGTAAGAAGTAAAAGCGCAGTGATTATGGTGACAAAAATTTGTGAGGTGCGGCCCACTACCTCTATTCCGAGACGCACATTAAGTGAACATACAATAACCATAGTTCCCATCACTATAAATAGCGGCGTGCGCGGCAAAGCATTATTAACGATAAATTCACCATACTCTCTAATAATCAAGCCTGTCAGATGAGGCAAATAGACAAGATAAGCCAGCCCGAATACTTTTCCTGGCAGCCAACCTAATATTTTCACACTAGACTGAATGATCGTCATATTGGGGTAAAGGCGATAAATGCCAAGACTGATTCCAATAACGATAAAACCTACGAGTGATCCCCAAATCGGCGAAAGCCACATATCGTGTCCTGCATAATGCATGGTTATACTAGGCACGGACAATATAGAAGTTGCAAGTATGGTGGGCAACAGCATGATCGCAAGTTGCATGTCTGAAATCCGCCCCTTATCGGTTAACAGGTGTACCCCCTCCTTCTGAGCTTAACTTTCAATCATTGGCCTATTTGCTTGCTCCTCTGCATCATGACACCACCAAACGTCCTTACGCCCCTTTGCCGAAGCTGGAGGAGACAGCGATAGATAGGGCATGCCAAATGATCGCAGGCTGCTTAAATGAATCACGATGACAAGTACACCAAGCATCATTCCAACGAGTCCAAGCGTGCCAGCCAACAGCATGATCGGGAATCTGAGCAAACGAGATACGATACCTGCTGCATATCTCGGGATCATGAAAGAAGCAATCCCGGTTAATGCAACGATAATGACCATAGGAGCAGATACGATGCCTGCCGAGGTGGCCGCTTGTCCGATAATGAGTGCTCCGACAATACTGACAGCAGCACCAACCTGCTTAGGCAGCCGAACCCCTGCCTCCCTTAATGCTTCGAATGAGATCTCCATAATCATCGCTTCCACCAACGCTGGAAATGGAATTTCTTCCCTCGCCCTAGCGATGCTTAGCAGTAGAACGGTGGGAATCATTTCCTGATGAAAAGTAGTTATCGCCACGTAAGCCGATGGCAGCATGACAGATATGACAGCGAAAAAATATCTCAACCAGCGAATAGAAATACTCATATATTTATTCTCATAATAATCTTCCGGAGATTGGAGCAAAGAGAAAATCGAAACAGGTGCAATGAGACTGAAAGGTGTTCCGTCAATCAACAGCGCAAAGCGGCCTTCAAGGAGATTCGCTGCCACTACGTCCGGTCGTTCCGTTGCGATCATCTGCGGAAAAGGTGAATATTGTTCGTCCGCAAGGCCTTTTTCGATATATTGACTTTCCAGAACGCCTTTCAAATGCAGCTTTCTTAATCTTGCTCCGACTTCCTCTAACAGTGCTGGATCAAGTAAGCCATCAACATAGGCGAGAACAATGTCTGTGTTTGTATATTGACCTTTGCTTGTTGCAATGAGTTTCAATGCAGGGGTTCTCATTCGCTTGCGTAAGAGAGAAAGATTGGTACTTATATCTTCAGTAAACCCTTCTCGGGGGCCACGCACAGTTGACTCGGCTGTAGGCTCTTCAACAGCGCGAGATGCTGTCTTAGGTACCGAATAAGCTCTGCCAATCGATTGATCCTCCAGCAGCAGCAGAGCTTGTCCATTCAGAATAGCAAGGATAGCTTGATCGATTGTATGGACGTTCTGAACGGAAGACATCGGAACGGAAATCCCAGACATTGAGGATGTGTTATCCTCCACTATAGGAGACAGCAGTTGTCTCTCCAGTCGTTCGCTATCACACAGGCTGCTGCAATACACACATAATGCGGATATATGATTGCCGGTTTGGAAGAAGTGAAATATAATGTCCGCATTATCTCCAAGAACCTCTTGAAGTACTGCATGGTTATCGTCCAGACGTGATGTAAATTCCTCTTTGTATGGTACCTTTTCTGTTTGTAACACGATCCCCACCTCGCAATCCTTACATGGAAATATTAAGTATCTTTATGTTTTTCCCATTAGGTGGAAATTATGCACGTTAGGCTGTTACGCCCGGATTACCTTCTCCCATGCTAGTCGCACAAAAAAACACTTACAGCCTGTCGGCTCGTAAGTGTTACACTGCTGCACATCTTTTAGCTAAAAGTCCATCCAAATAAACTCGGCCACTGCAAGAATCAAGGCGATTATATTGCCTACAATAAAGAACCACTTACGCGCACGTCGACTCATAGGCTCAGTCTCTGTAATCATCTGCCAAGCGATAATTCCGTTGATGACAAGGAAAATAATGAGTGCTAACAACCAATTGGACAACATCCGGATCTATGACCCCTTTTTCTTTAACATAGTTAATGGTACACATATCCATATTAGTTGAATTCGTTCTATAGGTCTAGCCTCATCCATCGACAAGGAATCGTATCAACGAGAGAGAATAGGTAAATTGTTACACTATCGTTTAAGAAAGGATGCGTTCAAATGGAGATTGCCATTACTAGAGCTTCGATTTCGGATGCAACAACAATCTTAGCCCTTCAAAAGCTTGCTTATCGCAGCGAGGCAGAACTCTACAATGACTTCAACATCGAGCCGCTTCTCCAAACACTCGAGCAGTTGGAGCAGCAATTCGACGATCATATCATACTGAAAGCTGTCATAAACGATAAGATTGTAGGCTCAGTCAGAGCTATTGAACGGGATGGCACCTGTTACATTGGCAAGCTCATGGTTTCTCCTGAGTGCCAGAACCACGGCATTGGCAAACTGCTAATGAGGCAAATAGAAGCGCTGCAGCCCCACTCTCGCTTCGAACTCTTCACAGGCTTCAAGAGCGAACGTAATATTGCGCTGTATCAAAAGCTTGGGTACCAAATTTATTGCGAACGGGTAATTTCACCTGAATTTAGTTTGATTTATCTTGAAAAGAACAGGTCTTCTTAATTAGTTGCACCTTTAATCTGCACATCAAGCGTACCAGAAGCATACCAATAGGTAGGCACCCAGCTTATCTTTGGGAGGAAACAAAATATGTATTGGGGATACCCCGTCGCCTATAGACAGTCTTTTCAGCCGGTCTGGCAGACAACCTTTCAACAATCGCTTGCGATGATCCGTGAGGCCGTGCAAGACGAGCGTCATGATGAACTATTTTATGAGGAGTTAATCCGACTTGCACCTACTCAAGCTCAGCAAGAAATCATTACTTCCATCCGTGAGGATGAGCGTGGACATAATCGTATGTTTAGAAGCATGTACAAGGAATTAACCGGGCAGGACATCGCTCCTCCAGCGAATGTACCGTTTCAGAAACCAGCCTCCTACGTAGATGGCCTAACACAAGCGTTGTTTGGAGAATTATCTGCTGTAGAGAAATATCGTGCAATCTGGTCAGGTCTACCTGCCGGCGTTTATCAGAATACCGTACTCGGTATTATTCTAGATGAACAGAAGCACGCAACCAAATACAACTATCTCTTATTACTAAATCAAATGAAATAACAGAAGGCCCTTCAAGTGCTCATTCACTTGAAGAGCCTTCTTCTATCCCTACTCCTCATGACATGAAAGAAAGCCGCGATAGCCGCGGCTTTTCTCTACTAACAGTTATTCTATAATGGCAACCGGACGAGCCCAGCCACCGCTTGCTTTCTCCACTTTGATCGGAAAGCAAGCAATTTTGAACCCATATGGACGTGGCAGCTGATCGAGGTTCGCCAGCTTCTCAATCTGGCAGTATTCGCGATCCTTGCCCACATAATGTGCCGCCCATAGCACGCCTTCTTTGGGGTCGTTCTTATAAGCATCTGCTTGAAGATTAAGCGGGATATCCCATCCCCAGCCATCGGTGCCGACGACCTTAATGCCTTGGTCGAGCAGCCATACTGTTGCCTCGGCAGACACACCAGCATGAAGGAACGCATAATGCTCTTGGTACAGCCGCTTGTCCGCATCGCTGCGAATAAGGACGATATCGAACGGCTTCAATGTATAGCCAATTCGGTCTAATTCATTAATCAGATCTTCTGTTGTAATCTCGTAGCCTGGCGGCTTCGTACTGAAATCAAGCACAACGCCATCGGAATAAAACCATTCGAGCGGCAGCTCGTCAATCGTTCTAGCTGGTTTACCTTCTGATGTCGGCCAATAGTGCCAAGGTGCATCGACATGCGTTCCTGCATGCGTGTTGAGCGTGACGGTTTCCGTTGCCCAAGCCTTGCTCTCTGGGAAATTGTCAGGCTGTAACCCTAGGATGGCAGACGCTTGTCTAGCTCCATCCTCATGACTTGCATAATCAATGCGCGCTGGCAGCGGCTCGCGAATGCTCGGGCTGATAGGTACGCTTAGATCGATCAGTTTCATCGTATACGACTCCCTTTGTCTTCGAATGATCATATCGAACAATGACCGCATCTATTCTAGTATTCAACCCTACCGCAGCGCAACCATTATTTCCAAAGTTATAAAGACATACTTTTGCAAGGAGCCGCAACGAGCTTCCGCTCTAATCCATTAACAGCCTTCCAGTCGCCCTAGCGCCAATGGTCTTCTTCACATGTGTCGCCATGAATCGAACAATTTCCTCGGTAACCATATCTGCTGCATGAACCTCTTGCGTGTGGTAACCATCTCCGTATTCATATATGAACCTTCTCTTCCATAACAATGCACGTTGAACCGCATCATTCATCCCCGATCGATCAGCAACGATCTGGACAAAGCCCTGCTTCTGCCAATATTCTGCGTTTCCCTTCTCTTGTCCGGGCAATGGCCGATGAACAACAACAGGAAGCCCTACCACTCTAGCCTCCGCAAGTGTTACACCGCCTGCCTTCGTAATCAGACAGGAAGCAGCCGACATCAGCTCTTCGATATGTTCAATAAATCCTACGACGTGAACTTGATTCGCATGCTTGAACTGCTTCGTCAGGGTGCGAAGCACCGAATCATTATGACCGCAGACAACGACGATCTCCGCATCCTGCCGAGCCATGAGATCGTCGATATCTGACTTCACTTTCGCATATACACCATTGGCGCCTGCCATCATGAGGATCATTGGTTTCGCTGTGTTCAATCCGTACTTCTGATAAACTTCGTGCTGAGCCACATTACGCAGAAACGAGGAGCGCACTGGAATACCACTAACAATAACCCGATGAGCAGGTACGCCTTTGTCAATCAACCAGCTCTTCATCTGCTCACTTGCAACGAAATAACGATCCGTGTTCGGATGAAGCCAACGATTGTGCAGCACATAATCCGTTACGATTGTCATGCAGATACAGTCTCCCATAACCGCTGCATCCATCTCGGCCGTTGCAAGGTAAGGGAACGTATGCAGCACAAGATCGGGACGCTCCCTCTTGGCAATTTCTTTAATTCTGTCCATGCCCATTAAGCGCATCCATTGATTCAAACGGCATTCGGGGTCAATTCGATTCGTATACTCATATATCCATCCATAAAGCTTCGGGCAATAAATCGAGCCTTGATGAAAAGCAAATCGAGTCCACTTATCCCACAACGGGTGAGCCATGGCGAACACATCCAGCATTGTAACATCGAAGCGTTTCATCCTCTCTAAGCGCTCCTTCATCGCTCGAGCAACCTGATAGTGACCTTCGCCGTATTTCGCATAGATGATAAGTATTTTGGGCTTATCGCTCATGGTCACACCGCTCCTCTAATGTTTGTGTGGCGTATGGGATTCCACCAAGTTAGGCTGACCTTAATGAATTCCCCTTCTTTTCTTAAGGAGCCAGAACAGCCCTGCCACTAAAATGATCCCTGCGATTCCATAGCTAAGGGGATGGAGTATCCGCTCGATCTGATCGGACTGTCCCAGCTTGTATCCTGCAAAGGCAAGCGCCATATTCCAAGGGATACACCCGATGAATGTGAATAAGATGAACTTCGTTACACGCATACTTGCAATACCGGCTGGCAGTGAAATGAACGTTCGTACGAATGGGAGATTACGGGCAATCAATACCGTTAACTCACCGTGACGATCGAACCAACGCTGTGCTTGTTCATAGTGTGATTGCTTGAACAAAATATACTTCCCATATTGCTCCAATAACCGTCTGCCGCCCAAGGCTCCGATATAATAAGCGATGATCGATCCAACCAAATTACCGAATACGCCTGCAGCGACGACACCCCAATAGGTCATGGAACCAAGGGCTGACGCAGCACCTCCGCCCAGCAGAATGACTTCGCTCGGAATGGGGATACAGGCGCTTTCCAGAATCATACCGATGAATATACCGGTCAGACCGAGTGTATCAATAAGATGAATTGCAGTTCTTGAGAACCAATCTATAAGCTGATGCATCGAGTATCCTCCCTACGCATTAAACAGCAAGTAAATGAGGAACACGGCTGCCAATACGAACCGATAATAAGCAAACGGCGCCAGCTTGAAACGCTCAAGCAGCTTCAAAAATGTTATGACAGCGATTAGTGCTACCGTGAAAGCAACAACAAATCCTATAGCAAACCAACCTATATCGGATGAGCTGAGCGTATCGTAGCTCTTAAGCAGCTCGTAGCCGCTTGCAGCCACCATCATCGGAATCGCGATCAGGAACGAGAAATTGGTTGCTGCCCGATAACCGACGCCTGACAGCAGGCCACCTGCAATCGTAGCCCCTGAGCGGGAAAAGCCCGGCCACAACGCAAGACATTGGTACATTCCAATGAGCAGTGCCTGCTTATAGGTGACTTGATCGATCGCCTGGGCTTGTACTTCCTGCTGATGACGTTGACCGATAAGCATGAAGATACCGCCTGCCACCAATCCTATCAACACCGTATAAGGCGAGAACAAATACGATTTGATAAACGAATGAAGGATTAATCCTAGTGCCATGGCAGGCAAGCAGGCCAAGATCAAGTGAAGCAAATTCAGTCGATGAGCGGGCTGTGCATTCCCTACATTCCCCGCTTCTAATTTCGCAAGGCCAAGCAGGTTGAATATTCGTCTCCAATAGATAACAGCAACCGCTAGTATGGCGCCTAACTGAATGATGATCTCGAACGTATCCGCTTTATCACCAGTAAACCCGAGCAGCTTGCCGCTCAAGATGAGATGACCGGTCGATGAGACAGGCAGAAACTCCGTCAATCCTTCCACGATGCCTTGGATGACGGCATTAAACACGTTGTGCATGAGGTCGTGTCCACTCCTTTGTCAATTAAAAGCTAGTTAGATCAGCTGTTACCTACTATAAGCACCATTCCTAAACGAATCGTGAAGCCTTTATTAACATTTTCTTAACTGCCCGATGGGCAAAAAAAAGAAAGTCTGACCTGTGTCGTCAGACTTTCTCATTATCCCCTGCAGCGATACCCCGTTCCCCACACCGTCTCGATGTAAGCAGGATTAGCAGAATCCCTCTCGATCTTCTCGCGGATTTTCCGAATGTGAACCGTTACCGTCTGGACATCGCCCATCGCGTCTATGCCCCATATTTTTTCGAACAGATGATCTTTACTGAATACACGATCCGGGTGCTTGGCTAGAAAATAGAGCAGGTCAAATTCCTTCGTCGTCAGCACCACCTCGGTCTCGTTCACGAACACCTTGCGCGTATCCGGATCAATATGAAGGCCGCGAATACGAATGTCATTCTTCGTTTCTGCTGTACCGACAAGCCGCTCATATCTAGCGATATGCGCCTTGACTCGAGCAACAAGCTCCGCAGGCTTGAATGGCTTCGTGATATAATCATCAGCGCCTAGACCAAGTCCGCGAATGAGATCAATATCCTCTCGACGTGAGGAAACCATCAGAATCGGGACGTTCATCTTCTCCCTGATCTTCCGGCACACCTCGAACCCATTAAGCTTAGGCAGCATGAGATCCAGAAGGATCAAATCATATGCAGCCGATAGACTCATCTGCAGCCCAAGCTCACCATCCTGTGCAATATCGACTTGATAGCCATTTATCTCCAAATAATCCCGTTGCAGCTCGGATATCGACACATCATCTTCAATGAGCAGTACTTTCTTCATCGTTTATCATTCCCTTGTCACTCGTAATAGGAAGGCTTAGCGTAATGACCGTTCCCACTGTAAGCTTGCTTGCAGCTTCGATGGTGCCGCCATGTCCCTCCATAATCTGCTTGGCAATCGCTAACCCAAGCCCGCTGCCTCCTGTATGTGCGCTTCGTGATTCATCCGCTCTAAAAAACCGTTCAAAAATATGCGCCAAGGCGTGCGGCTCAATGCCGACCCCATTATCCGTTATCTCCATGATCGCTTGGTCTTCCCGGCAATAGGCCAACAATCGAATCTTCGGCGTCGGCTTATCCATATACCGAACGCTGTTCTGAATGATATTGTTCAATACGCGCTTAAAGTGATCCATATCAAGCGACACAACGGTGTCCGTCTCGATTCGAATATCACGATCAAAGACGATGCCCCGCTTCTCGAGCTCGAACTGCAGCTCCTCTGACCAATCGAGCAGCAAGGGCAGCAGCTTAACGCTTTCCATATGAAAAGGCTGACGATTCAAATCAAGCTTGGAATATAAGAACAACTCCTGGATCAAATGCTCCATCTCTTCAGCCTTACGTGCAATTGTCTGCATATATTTCTGACTCTTCTCCGGTGTATCCGCAACGCCATCCATGATGCCGTCAATATAACCTTGAATGGCGGTAAGAGGCGTCCGCAAATCATGGGAAATGCTTGCGATCAGCTCCTTGCGATTCTCTTCATACTGCGCCTGCATTTGAAGCGAGTGTTGAAGACGCGACCGCATTTCTTCAAATGCAATGCCTAATTGGCCCGTCTCGTCCCTCGAATCAATCTTCAGCTCGAAATCTAGATTCCCTTCCTTAATTTCGCGTGCAGCGTTCCGAAGTGCTCGCAACGGACGGATAATTTGCTTCGACATATAGGCCGTTAACAGCACGTGCGTCAATACAAGCACACAGATTAGTGCAATGAATAGAGTCGGAAAATATTGACGGATATAATACATCAGCGGATCGACCTTCGAAATAATGAACAATGTCCCCTGCTCGTTATCACGATAGCTGAAATCAAATTGAACAAACGAATAGCTGGCATTGTCCTCTTTCATAAGCGGGTACAAGCTGTAGGCATCCTTCTTCGAATAGGGAGGCAAATCGGCTGTCACAGCCGGAATCTTGTCCATGCTGCTGGATTGATAAATAATCGCGTCACCGATTCGGACGACAATGCCTGCATCTTCATCCTTCAGCTCTGTCGTCAGCTCATCCAGATACCCGCGGTCAAGCAGCAGCTCGGGCTCACGTTTCACGGATCGCGAGAGCTCTTTAACGATATGCTCAGTATTCTCATGATCGAAACGTTGTTCGGTCGTTTCATATAAGCCCTTCATATTTTGCAAATCGCCTCGGAAGAAAACGATCATCAGCAGCGATAGAATGATCATCATAATAATCGGGATGACAAGCATTGCCGCATAGGATAACAGCAGCTTCATACGAATGGACACGCTAGACATTCTCCTTCATAACATCTGCTCTTTATCTAGGAATATCATAGAACAGCCATCTAAATATCAAGTGAACAGAGTATTAAAATTTAATTAATTTCTATAATCGTGAAGTGTAACAGAGCGGGGACTGTGAATCAATTCAGTGCGCTATAAAAGATGGATCAACGACATCATCCGCCATCGTTTGCCGCGGCGCTGCGTTACACTGGAGTTGTCTAATAGTAGACATTCGCGAGGAGGAATTGGGTTTGAAGCAGTACGATATCATTATGATCGGAAGCGGCCATAACGCGCTTATTGCAGCAGCATATTTAACACGTGCAGGAAGAAGCGTTCTGCTGCTGGAGCGAAACGATCGTCCCGGCGGGTTTCTACGCACAGAGGAGCTTACGCTCCCTGGCTTCAAGCATGACGTCTACTCCGCAGCGCATCCCTTGTTCTTGACCGGTCCAGCGTATGCCGATTTCAAAGAAGCGCTCGAAGCGCGAGGTCTTCGCTACTTAAACACCGATCTGCCTACAGGTGTATCGATGGAATCCGGCGAAACCGCCGTACTGCCTCGTTCGAGCGATGCGCTTGCAGCCGAAGCGGAACGGCTCGCGCCTGGCGACGGTGCCGCACTTGGCCGCATCTTCGAAACATTCGCCCCCTATGCAGGCGACGTATTCGAGCTTTTCAACCTGGACTTAACGAGCGAACGTGCAACGACCATCATAGATAAGCTGCTTCATAAGCATGATCAACACGGACACAGCGGCCATCAACAAACCCTTTCTTCCTTCTCCGCCTACCTCTTCTCCACCGCTCGCCAAGCTGTATCCGAGCTAAAATCGCCTGTCACTCGGGCCATGCTCGCTTCATGGGTAACGCACCTTGGCCGCACGCCGGATGAGGTTGGCAGCGGAGTCTGGGTTCCGCTTACAGCGATGGCGCTGATGGGCGGCGGCATGCCGATTCCCGAAGGCGGCGCGGAGAAGCTTGCATCGTCACTTGCGCAGCTGGTGATCGATCAAGGTGGCACGATCATTGCGAATTCGCAGGCGGAACGGATTGTTGTGAAGAACGGTCGGGCTGTCGCCGTTCGTACAGCTGAAGGTGAAGAATACCATGCGAAGCAAGCGGTCGTGGCCTCAACCGGGCCGGATCAACTATATCTCAAGCTATTAGCAGATGAGCCGCTGCCTGCCGAAATCACGACCCAAGCGAAGCAGTTCCGCTATGGCAGAGGCTGCGTACAGATTCATCTTGCACTAAGCGAGCCGCCGCAATGGCCGGACTCCCGCTTCAATAACGTTGGTCAGCCGCATCTGACCGATAGTTTGGATGGCTTCACCCAAGCTATCGCGCAAGGCATGGCTGATCTGCTGCCAGCGAAGCCGACGTTTACGGTCGACTGCTCGACGAATCTCGATCCGTCCCGCGCGCCAGCAGGCAAAGCAATTATGCGTCTGCAAGTGCTGGAGGTTCCATGCCGTCCGCGCGGTGATGCAGCCGGACTTATCCCTGTCGGCGACGGATCATGGACACCGGAGCTGACGGAACGTTTTGCAGAACGAGTAATTTCGGTCGTTGCGAAGCATATCCCGAACATCCCTAGCGCGATTATTGGCAAATATGTCGTTACGCCTGACACGATCGCCCGTTACAATCTGAACTCGGGTCCCGGGGACCCCTATGGCGGCGCGCATGATTTGGCCCAAAGCTACCTGTTCCGCCCCCTTCCTGCGCAGCCGAGTCATCAGACTTCGATTCCGAATCTGTATATGCTAGGTGCAGCTACGTGGCCGGGCCATGGTGTTAATGGTGGGTCAGGATATATTGTGGCACAGCAGCTGTTGTCCGGTCAGAAGTAGGTCTAATTAGGATGCACCAAAAGAGGAGCGGTACGCTGTGGCAGCCCGCTCCTCTTCTATTGGAATTGCTCGAATCCATCTGAATTTAAGATCCTAACATCAAACTTCGGTACGATCGTTATTTTCGGAAAATCTTTGCGCCAATCCAGCTTCTTCCACAGCTTAGGATGGTACGCCTTTATATGTTTTCCTACGCCAAGTGCATCACAATTCGCCTGTTGAAGCGTTTGAATCATATCAGCTGCCTCATGCTCGAACTGCTTGTTGAATAATTGCTCCATCTTCTTCGAATAGTTCGGCATGAGCGTATCGATATTCTCACCGATATCGAATACGTTGATATTCAGCCTGACACCAACCGTAACCTTTGGCAGCCTCCCTGTATTCTGCTGTGTATGCTCGCTTCTATGGACGGATTTCACAGAAAAACCGTAGGTAAGGTTGTCAATTCCACTTGCGCTGTCAGACACGCTGCCTGTAATTCGCTGTCTGCCCTGATCTACTCCAAGCATGAACATAAGCATTCTCAGCTGCTCGGGACTTAATTTTGCCCCCGAATAAACCCCGGAATGAAACAACATTGCGCCTTCCAACTGAAACTTTAATTCATGATACCGCATAATTGGAAGTGGATAATCCTCCAGCGGTTCCTCTGCCGATGTGATAAACTCCATCATCGAGACGTTTCTAATTACGCCGTTGGATTCAAGACTTTTTATGAAATTGTTGAGCTTCTCTACCGGTGCTTTTCGGTTGCTCGACTTATATTTCACAATCGCTTCATCCACACCATCGAACACCACGATTGGCGTGTTGATAGCTGTATAGGGAGCGTGAAGAAGAAACTTAAGCTCATCTACAGGACGATAAGCAGCGAACGTCTCACTCATTAGAAAGGCACGCGTGTTCACAGCCAAAAATGGACCTTGATCCATATACTCCGCTTGTCCCACTGCTTCAATTACAGTTGGTCCCGTAAGTGTCGTTCGATCTGCAATCGGCTCCCCCTCCCCTTTTCCAGCACCTTTAAGCGAGGTTACGATCAAATCAACCTTTATTTCCTTCGATTTCTCATCTCGATCAATGCCAATCACATCGATCATCTGCAAATTCCGAAGCGGCAGCCTGTCCCAGCATCCAGTGAGCAAAAGCAATAAGGTTATCCCAAATGCCACCTTTCTCATCTGACAACACTGCCCCTCCCTCTCATAAGCGATATTAGCAGCAGAAGTGTGGGCATGATGATGACCATAATGCCTGTCGCGTAGTTATGGTAGACAGTGAAGCGGATAACTTTCTCCCGATCTTCCCCCCATAAACCAACGATGAAGCATATTCCACCCAACAGCCAGACGAGCATCGTATGCTTGCGGATTTCATTGCGGAATATATGCGCGAGATACCGAGCAGATAGAAATAAATACATATACGCGGTCACTGCGACGACAGCTAGCCAAATCGTAATGAACAGAATATCCAAGCTTTGAACGACAGGCCAATTAAACTGTCGCAAGATAAATACTAAAGGCTCAGCAATCGTGTTAATCTGACTCTCACTGAATTTGTACGTGACGAGCATTGATAAAACGACATAGAACAAGGTAGTCACACCGTTCGCTATTGTCATCGCAATGACGATATCCTTATGCCTGTGGGATTTGACGAACGGAAATACATAGAGAAGCAGCTCGTAACCCGCGTATAACCATAAGGCGGGAATCGAGTCTCTAATAATAGCTCCGATGCCATGTGTACCAATGGGAAGAAGATGGCGATAATCCCCCTGTCCCGTACCGCTTGTTAGCACAATTACTACACATACCAGAAACATAAACATGATGGATTGCGTAACGACAGCAATCGATCTGAGCGGCGATGATGCAATATATGCCGCAATCGCAATGGACAACCCAAGAATGACATACCATGGGGTCGTAACTAACAACCAGCGCTCGATGACATCCGTATAGGAAACGGTGACCAACAAACAAGATTCAGCACAATAGGCGGCAAATAGTAAATTGACAAGGACACCAATCGGTTTTCCTACAACTACTCCCATATATTGAGGAAGCGATTGGTTAGGATGCCGTTTACCAAGCCAATAAATTATTACAATAACAGCCTGTGCGACGACTCCCCCGAATAGAATGGACATCCAAGCATCGTGGCCAGAATGACGGGATTCATTAAACGGAATCGAAAGCACATGTACACCGACTTGCGTTAGGATCACGAGGCAAGTCAGCTGCTGTGTCGACAGCTGCTTCAGATGAATCATTTCTCCCAGCCCCTTGGGTTACGAATTCTCACCTTATTGTTCGTCAAGCTTTCCTTTGCTCGTGTCCTTAACCGCCAGATCGGTGCTCGGATTAAGGTGTCTCTCATCGATCCGCCGTTAAGTCCTGTATAGAAGTACGGTACACCCATCATATGCAAACGGGACAAATGAGCCAGTACGAATAGATAAGCCAGCTCTAATCCAATCAGTCCGAGGATCGCCGACATGAAGATAAACGGATAGGGCAGCAGACGTGCGGCACTGCTCATTTCATACGACGGAATAATGAAGGAAGCGATCCCTGTGAATGCCACGACAACGACCATTGTATTCGATACAAGATTTGATTGCACGACGACTGTACCGATAACGATACCGCCGACAACGCCGATCGTTTGACCAATCGGACTCGGCAATCGGATAGTCGCCTCTCTCAATATTTCAAGAATAAGCAGCATCGATACCGCTTCAAGCACGGCCGGCATGGCAATGAACTGCATCGAGCTTTGTAAGGTCAGTGCGATCTCGAAAGGGAGAATACGTGGGTCAAATGTAACCATCGCGACATAAGCGCCAGGCAAACTGATTGCAATAATGAAACAAAAGATACGTAAAATCCGAAACGTACTGCCCAGCAGCCAGTTGATCTGATAGTCATCTGGACTTTGGAAGAAGGCCCAGAACGATACGGGCAAAATGAGACCGTCCGGTGAACCATTGGTCAAAATGGCGACTTTGCCATCCATCAAGTACGACCGTACTCGATCCGGTCTTTCGGTGACTAGCATTTGCGGAAATAAGGAAAACGACTTTTCATCCATAAGCTCTTGAATGAAGCCTGGTGCTTCGATATAGTCAATGTCGATACTCACTAATCGACGGTCCAGTTCCTTCACGATGTCCTCATTCACTATAGACTTCAAATAGAGAATGGCAATTTTCGTATTCGAACGTCGCCCTATGCGGTAGTACCTCACAACAAGATCAGGTGTCGCAATCAGCTTACGCATGAGATTAAGGTTCGTATCCAGATTCTCGATAAGCGCTTCGTTGGAGCCGCGCAAGACCCGTTCGTTCACGGGGATGTTAATCGAACGCTCCTTATTCATTGCCGTGCCGAATAGGTAAAGCGTCGCTTCCCCTTCCACTTGAACGATGGTCTTCCCTTCCATTAAAGCCATTGTCGCTTCAGCGAGCAGCTCTGTCTCAATTACGTGCAGAATGGGCACTGCTTGCCGCACGCTAACATCCTTATGAACCAATAAAGGCTGAATAATATGGTCCCGTACGATTGCGAATTCAATCATCGTATCGAGATAATACAGACGATATTGGCGCTCGCCTGCGGTTAGATCAGACGTCTGAAAGTCGGAGCTGTTAGACAAAAGCTTCTGAAATGATAGTGTATTATTCGCAACGGTCCGGTCGGATTTCATTATCGCATGCTCCTTTCTTGGTCTTTTAATCACCGTTATTATTCCCAAGACAGGGCCCTATATCCAGTCGATGTTATGTAAAACAAAACAGGTTGCCGATGCGTAATCGGCAACCTGTTGACATATATTCACTTAACAAACTGCTGCAGCAGTTGATTCAGCTTGTCGCGTTCACAATAGAATGAGCCGTGCCCGCTGTAATGAAATGGAATGAGCTGCGAATTTCGGATCTTCCGATGCATTTCTTCTGCTTGGCTGAAAGGTATGACTTTATCATGCGTGCCATGAACGATCAGCGTCGGCACATTGATTGTGCCTAAGTCTGCTTCGAGATTGAATTCACTTAACATCTTAATAATCGCGGCTGTCGACCAGCCTGCTGCTTGCATCCCTGTCTGGAAGAACCAGTCGGCGAATGGCGGCGATATATATTGGAAGAAGAACATATCCGTTATGTCGCGCATCATCTTCGGCCGGTCGTTCAGGGATTCATTCAGCAATTGAGCAGCTGTCTGCTTCGTAAATCCAGTTGGCACAGCAGCATCGATCAGGATGAGATGGGACAGGCCGTAATTGTTGTTGCGCGAAGCGTATTTCACCGCGATTGCACCTCCGGTGGAATGCCCCGCGAGTGCGAAATTGGTCAGCTTTAACGCTTCAACCACCATGCGAATATCATCCGCGAGTCGATCCAGATTGTAGCCATGATACGGCTTATCCGAGTCGCCGAAGCCCCGCCAATCGATGCCGATGCAGCGGTAGCCTTTGGACGGAAGAACATTGAATTGATATTCAAATTGCTTATGGCTTAGCGGCCAGCCATGCAAGAACACGATCGTTTTGCTGCCACCAGGATTCAAATCCTCCACGTACAGCTTCACACCAGGCTCGACATTCACATAATATCCCACTCGATTTCCTCCGTTCAGTCATGCAGCATTCCTAGTCATGATACTCACCTAATGACTGGAGGGTGAATGCCTAAGTGTGATATGGATTAGTAAAAGAGCAGCCTTATCGGCTGCTCCCTTCTATTAACTGACCGCGCCTACTGCACCACGATTTTTAACCCATTTGCCAAAGACAAAACGTACAGTTGGTCCAACAATGAGCAGCTGCAGCGGCAACGCGAATATAAAGTTGTAGAAATAGAGCGTAAAGTACGAACGGAAGAATGGTTCCCCGTTCAGGCCATTCGTAAGTAGTCCATACAGCGACATGAGCGTAACCATGCCGAGTACCATGCACAATGCAAGCGATACGATTACATACAACTTCTTCGACTTATCATAAGGCAGCGAGAAGGCTACTTTCTTCGCAACCGGTCCAACGACGAAAGCTTCCAATAGGAAAGCAACGACAAAGCACAAGATGAGCTGCAGCAGAAACTCAACCGCATTCATCGAACCTAGTGCATCATGCCGAATCAGATTATAAGTCATCATAAATACGACCATTCCGAAACACATCATCAATCCAAAAATCGCTTCTTCCTTCTTTGTTGTTGGCAACATCATCATCCTCTCTTGTTTACCTTTGTAATTATAGAGATAAAAAATCGCGCTCATAAGTGAACATATTGTGAATTTTTGAGTGGAGCAGATTAACAATAATAACTTAAGTGTCTATCAATCCGTAATATACTCGAGATATTAGACAAACTGTAGCCTATCTCCCCCAAATAGTTATGATGAATAAAATTTGGATAATTTATCCCTACTGAGATAATTGGTTTACATAATGTTTTTTACGTTAACTAACATTCCGATTCCCTCATTTATTCCTCAATGTATGAACACAATGCTGTTTAGAGCTAGATTTGGGCTTCCTCCTCAACCCGCTCATTTTTATCACGAATCGATTTCCCTCACCCCTCTTCTCTCCCCTATTTCGCTTCATAGACCCTATCCTTCACTTCATTAATTTTTGTCCTCGTTAAAAAGGATTTTGCCGATTTCTGGCGAATACATCTACCTTCTGAACTGCATTAAATCCACATTTAATGCGGTTAGTTTTTAAATCGATTATTTATTAACGCCGTGAGCACTATTGCGGTTCGTTCAACGCGGTTTTCGACCATTTTGTCCCATAAAGAGGGAATTTGTCACAGCAAGATTTTACATACCGAAAGGAAGAACAACATGAGTGCAATGGATAACCATGAAGAGCAATTAGATATGTTTTTGATTTGGCTCAAGGACCGCGGCTATTCGCAGGATACGCAGCATGGCTACATGCACGACGTGCGTGCCTTTCTTCGCAGTCATCCCGATAAGCCGATCAACACGCTTCGCAAAATCGACGTGATGAGCCATCTCACCAAGGTTCGGATGAACGGTGCTGGCGACCGCGCTCGTAACCGATCCTTATCATCCATTCGACTGTTCTTCAAAGTTATGATTGAGTTCGAACAGCTGGAGACGAACCCAGCTATGGACGTTCCGAAATCGAAGGTGGAGAAAAACAAAGTCCCCGCCTACATGGAGCCGGATGACTTGGGTAAGCTGCTTGAGGTTGTGGACAGTCGCTATCGCGTTAGAGATATTGCGATTTTGTCCCTTATGGCTTATTGCGGCCTTCGCGTCGGCGAAGTCCATCGATTGAACTTAAACGACTTTCAAGTGCAAGCCAGTCAGCTCGCCATATTGGGTAAAGGTCGCAAGTGGCGCTACATCCCCCTCCCTGCTTCCATCATTGGCTTGATGAACGATTGTCTTGCGGAACGCATTCAACCTCGTCGCAATCAGGAAAATGCCTTCTTCGTCTCTCGACTCGGCCGTCGGATGTCGAAGCGCGCCATCCAGGACGTATGCGAGAAATCGCTTCAATCGTTTCGAGACCAGCATCCGGATTATCAGGACATGCCGCTGTCATCCCATAAGCTGCGCCACTCCTTCGCGACTAATCTGCTAGCGACGGGTCGAGTAGATCTGCGTACCTTACAAGAGCTGCTTGGCCATGAAGATATATCGACGACGCAGCTCTATACCCACGTTTCCGATCACGCGAAGAAGGAAGCGATGACTTCGATTCAGCCGCTGCTGCCTTCTTATTAAATAAAGCTGTCCTCCCCATCAGACAGCAATGGAATGGGATAAATTGCAATTCGAACGTAAGTTAACTTAATATATATTATGTAAACTATTTAGTAATAAACCAGCCGACCCTAAGGTCGGCTGCTTATGTAAACAAGTTGACTTTTACAACTTTCATATGGTTCTATTTGTAAATTCCATCTATTTTCCCACTCTTTATCATTTCATCGTAAAAAAACAAAAAGCCGCATGCCATGCGGCTTCAATGTTATGAGCTATTTTAATCTACAAACATTAATAAAGAGTCTTAAGCGCTTCTGGAGTAAAAGGAATCAACTCATTCGTTCGTCCTTCTGCGATCTTAGCCACCCAAGCAGGGTCAACCAATAAAGCTCGCCCGATCGCTACTAGATCGAACTCATCCTTCTCGAACTTGTGAACCAGTCCCTCAACGCTTGTCGTGTTGGCGCCTTTCCCTTCCGTGAAGAACGACGAAACGTCACTATCTAATCCGATCGAACCAACCGTTATCGTAGGTTTACCCGTAATCTGTTTCACCCAACCGGCAAGATTCAAATCCGAGCCTTCAAATTCAGGCTGCCAGAAGCGACGAGTCGAGCAGTGGAAAATATCGACTCCAGCATCAACTAACGGTTTCAGGAATTGCGTAAGCTCTTCCGGCGTGTTAGCTAACTTGGCGGCGTAATCTGATCCTTTCCATTGGGAGATGCGCAGTACAATGGGGAAATCAGGGCCGACGGCTTGACGGCTTGCTCGGATAACCTCTTCTGCGAACCGGGTGCGCGCAGCCAAACTGCCGCCGTAGCGATCGGTACGTTGATTCGTTCGTTCCCAGAAGAACTGGTCAATTAAGTATCCATGCGCGCCATGAAGTTCAATGCCATCAAATCCTAGACGTTTGGCATCAGCTGCCGCTTGCGCAAATGCTTCGACTATCTGTTCAATCTCGGCTTCCGAATAATCATTAACGCTGCCTCGTGCCCCCATGTGCCAAATTTGCGGAATGATTTTCCCGCCAGCCGCATGCACTTCAGACACTACGTTCGCCCAGCCGTTTAATGCATCTTCCCCGTAGAAGTGCGGAACATCCTTCTGATTCGAAGAATCCGCATGCTGGATAACGGTTCCTTCCGTAATAATCAGGCCGACGTTATTCTCAGCTCTGCGACGATAATAAGCAGCCACATTGGCACCAGGTACGCCATTCGGAGACATGTTTCTCGTCATTGGAGCCATAACGGTACGGTTCTTCAAAGTAAGATTCCCCAATGTAAATGCAGTGAATAGCGGTTGAACAGATGTAGTCGTTGACATGTTAATCCTCCCTTAATTTAAGTAGTCATGGAATTTGATGTACTTAAAATCCAAATTTATATGGTGTAGGAATTGTCGTTTCTTTTCTCAAACCTGCTGCTGCTTCCAATGTCCAATAAGGATTTCTGAGCATCCCTCTCCCCACTGCAACAAGATCGGCATCTACATTACCAATGACCGCATTCGCCAGAATCGGATCATCCAGTCTTCCCACTGCGATAACCGGAACTTCTAGCGCTTGCTTAATGGCGCGAGCTAGCGGCACCTGATAACCAGCATGCGTTCCTGGTCTGCCAAATGCTGCAATTGGCCCTTCCCCGCCAGACGACACATCGAACATGTCTACCCCTGCTTGCTGGTATGCCTTCGCAAACTGAATGCTCTCTTCAATGTCATATCCGCCTTCAACGTATTCTTTGGCCGAAATACGCATCATGAGCGGCATGTCATCAGGCATTTCGGATTTCGCCGCTTGAATAACCTCGCGGCCGAATCGTGTCAAATCTTGACCATATTCATCCTCACGTTTATTCGTCAGCGGAGAATGGAATTGATGAATCAAATAGCCATGCGCGCCGTGTAATTGAATGGTGTCGACGCCGGCTGTCACTGCACGAGCTACTGCAGCCCGGAATTTCTCGACTTGCTCTTTAACCTCTTCAGTAGTAAGGGCGCGGGGCACTTTATATTTCTCATCAAAAGCGATCGCAGAAGGTGCAACGGGTACCGCGGCGTCCTCTGCTTTGCGTCCGGCATGCGCAATTTGAATACCGACTTTGGCTCCATATTGATGGCAAGCATCAACAATTCGTTTCAGAGCAGGAATCTGCTCATCAGACCATAAGCCTAGATCAAAGTCAGAAATACGACCATCCGGCTCAACATCAGTCATTTCGATGATGATTAAGCCCGCTCCACCAATCGCACGGCTGACATAATGCATATAATGCCAATCTGTCGCGATACCATCCTTATTTTCAACTGAATATTGACACATTGGCGGCATAACCACTCGATTTTTTAATTCTAATCCTTTAAACGTATAGGAACTGAACAGATCTTGCATCAAATGTGCTCCTCTCCAACCCTGAAACCCTCTATATATGCATGCACAAGCATGTATATGAACCGAACAAATAGATACATGCGCATGCATATAAATTAACGCAATCATAAACAGATGTCAAGTCCCTTTCCAAGGGACCTCATCCATTAGAACAGTTTCTGGATAATGCTTTGGAATTCATCCTGCAGACCTTCTCTTCGAAGCTCGGATTGAAGAACCTGATTAAAGGTTTCTAGTGCTTGCTGGAATTTGCTTTCACCGATTTCCGTAATTTGCGTGTAGATGCCTCTTCGGTCATCCGCACACATATGTCGATGCAATGCGCCGCATTCCTTGGCCTCCATTCGTACGACAAGTCTGGAGGTCGCACTTTGGCTTAAACCTACCATTTCCTGTAACGACTGAAGCCGTAATTTCTTTTCTTCACAATTCGAGATGTAATACAGCACAGAAAACTCCTTCAAAGACAAACCATATTCCTGCTGAAGGGCCTGTTCTAATTTATCGGAAATGCTGGAATAAAGCTGAGCTAAAGATAGCCATACTGTTATAGGTTCATTGTTTTTGTCCAATTGCCGCCACGCCCAATCTATACGAAGTATAAACATATCGATTACTTCATTGTATCAATCAGAAGCTGAACGGTCAAAAGCATATTGGTATATAAACAAAGAATGCCGCATGATATGCGGCATCCATCGCCTAACTTATGATTGACCAAGCAACTGACGAATCGCTTCATTCAGCGGTGTCGTCGGATGACCGAGCACTCGCTCGAAGTCGCTGCTTTCTACCTGCAATTCGCCCTCTCCAATCTGACTTTGCAGAGAAGCCAAGAATCCGCTTACTGCTGGTGGCAGTCCTGCTTGTTGGAGGAACTCGTTATAATCCGCTTCATCTACATACCGAATCTGTACTTCCCGATTCGTCACTTCTGCGAAAATCGAAGACAGCTCCTTCTGTGTGAGTAGCGGGCCGGACAATTCGTAAATCGAATTCTCGTGGCCTTCGCCAGTAAGAACGCGTGCCGCTGCTTCCGCGAAGTCAAGACGAGTCGCCCATCCTACCTGCCCCTCGCCTGATGCAATAATCCAAGGCGCACCGTTCAGAACAGCCTGGAACGTGCCCATTTCATTTTCCAAATACCAGTTGTTACGCAAAATCGAATACGGAATGCCCGATGCAATAATCGCTTCTTCCGTTGCACGGTGGTCGGCCGCCAAGCTGAGCTTGCTCGTTGACGCCTTCGGTGCGCTTGTATATGCGATAAAGCCTACTTGCTTCTCCTTCGCGGCTTGAATAACGGCCTTATGCTGCTGTACGCGATTGGCCATATCATCGGTTGAAATCATGAGTACACGGTCAATTCCTTCGAATGCGTTGAGCAGTGAATCATAATCGTTAAAATTCGCCGTTCGTACGTCGATACCACGCTCACTTAATTGCTCCGCCTTCTTCGGATCCCGTACACTGACCGCAATGTGATCCGCCGGTACGAGCTTCAACAATTGTTCAACGACAAGCGCTCCTAGTTGTCCTGTTGCACCAGTTACAATGGAGGCGACATTTTAGAATCGGCCAATCGCGATGAAGACGAACAGTGCCAGCATCACGATGTTTGAGACGATCCCCTGCTTCTCTCCGCGTTTAGCGTGGAATGCGGCTGCCAGCACCATAATGATACCAAGACCAACAGCTGCAAGCGGGGTCAATACCGGTGCAATATCGAGCGCCCATGGCAAAATCAGACCAATGCCGCCGAGCAGCTCGGCTATGCCGATGAAGTTCACATACCCTTTGGAATATTCCTTCACCCACGGCATCGAAGCTCTTGCTTTCTCATAGCCAAACGACTTCATCGACCCCGCCATCATAAAAGCCAAAGCCATTAAGCCTTGCGCGATCCATAATGCGATGTTCAATTCGTGCACTCCCCTTAGGTTGTTGTATTCTTTCTGCTCCTAGCGCTATAATAAGGGCTAGGTTCAGTCGTCGGAAGTAGGCACTTGAAATAAACATAGTATCCTTTTGGATACCTTAATAACGACGCGGATTCTAGGAGGTAGAGACGTTTTAATGGATGATCATGATAATTGCAAGATCGAGACAGCGCTTGAGATTTTGGTAGGAAAATGGAAGCCGATCATTCTGTATCAGCTGTTCACTAACGGTACGCTGCGGTTCAGTGAGCTGCAGAAGTCAATTCCGGGTATTACGAAGAAAATGCTGACCGCTCAGCTGCGAGAGCTGGAGTATCACGATATCGTACACCGCAAAGTGTACTTGCAGATCCCTCCTAAAGTCGAGTATTCGATTACCGAATACGGGCAAGGAATCACCCCTCTCATTCAATCCATCAGCGAATGGGGCCAGTCGCATGTGAAGCATTTGGCCGAGATTTACGGGGACGATCGTATTCTTAAGAAAACGGTAGAAGTGCAAGATTAGTACAAAATAAGCGCGATCGAATGAAGCAGCCTAGTTAGCCCTCTTCATTTGATCGCGCTTTTGCATACCTGCCTTCAGTGTTCAACTTCTATACGTAACGGGAATGTCCGACTTGCAAGCTCGTAGATGTATTGAATGAGCTGTTCCTTCTCTTGCTCGGTAATCTCTTGCTGATGCCCTGCGCTCTTACGCACAACAATTACGGTTTCAGTCGACTCAATACGAAAGCCCACAGGCTCCATGCCCAAAATATCGAAAATCTTAACATTCGCCCATCCCTTCGCCATCGCCGATGCCATTGCTGCTTGAAGCGGATAGCCCATCTCAAATACAGGCTGATCCTCGGCTTTGTAAATATACCGGGATTGGGTAAGCACATAATCCACCTTGGTTGGAACATCAAATAGGATCTCGCGCTCTACATCTCCAAGATACGGTAAGCTTTTTATCCGTGTTGTAACCTCCCCATTATGGTTAACCGCCATAACTTTCAGTTCGATTGACTCGACCGTCCCGCCGTTCCAATTATCGTGCTGCTGCATATTCATTTTCAATCGATACTTCGATTTCCCGTTCACAGTAATCTCATGTTGGTCTAGGAAGGTTGGAATAAGCGGATAGGCCGGTTTTTCCAAGATGTATGGATATGTAGGATGCTGTACGTCAGACTCCTGTACTTGTGCGAGAAGCCGGTGCAGTTCAAACTCCTTGACCGCCAACACTTTGTTCTGACCATAGGTTTGGAGCTCGTAGCTGTAGCTGGGCATCCCGTCCAAGATCGGAGTCAAGGGTACATATAGCTCATTTGCACGATATTCCGGCGCAGCAACAATGCCGAAGCCAAGATCGCCCTCGTAAATAGCTGAATCAGCGCCCTCCTTCAAATTGGCTACTGAATGAAAAGGATCTGCTGTCGGAAACACTTGATATCTTCTCGATGAACCTGCACCTCTCTCATCGACGATCCACCCCATAATAGTCGCCGTCGTCTGCAGCGGAACCATCAGCTTACTGTTTTTAACGAACGGTGCCTTCTCGCCAGGAAACAGCACGAAAAAATTGTTCAACAGCAACGGGATGACCTGGTTCCCCGCTTGATCCTCTTTCGAAGTTTGCCCATTCGTCACCGGCGCGGCAGCCGTGGCCGATAGACTACTTCCAGCTAATAGAGCAGCACATAATACTACGATCAGACGAATTCTCATCCCGTCAACACCTGCTTTCTTCGCATTGAATTTACTATTTATTCCATATAAAGACGCGAGTTGCCGTGGAGAAGTTGCAATTTCTTTTGCATAGTGGGTCTGCATCACTCCTCACCTTTTTCGATTTTGCAACCAAATCTAACTAGATTCCGTCTTTACATCATGTAGGGAGGGATCAATGTTGAGAAGAATGCTATGGACATTAGTCGTATCCATATTAGTCGTTACGGGATGCTCTAATCAGACGACTACAAATGTAGTCAGCAGCTCTGTGGGAGAGAAAAGCGTTAACGAAGAGAAAAGCCCTGTTGCTGTGAAAGCTGAAGGCGGATATGATTAACACATAATCTGTATAAAAAAGAAGCTGCCGGCTCACAACTCACAACCGGCAGCTTTCTATTTTGTTCGGCGATACGCCCTTTCGTGAAAACGGGTAATGCTCTTGAACAGCTGCTTCCCGTCATCGGGCAGCTTGTCCGATGAATCAAAGCTGAGCGCCATCGCCCGATACGGCTCCGGCACCCATATGTATTGATGCACGTAATCGGTCAGCTCGAAGCCGTTCGACTGCCAGAACCGAATGCGCTGCTCATTGTCCTCCGTTAGATCGGATTCCACTTCCACGATAAGACCGCGACAGCTCATCTTCTCGCGCGCCCATTGCTTGATCTGATCCAGCAGCAGCCGGCCAAATCCTGAGCCGCGAACATTTGCGCGAACGGCAAGATAGTCGACGATAACAGCATTCGCCTGCGCATCCACACCGGTCAGCGCCATGGCCACCATCTGTTCGCCTAGTGCCAGCGTGTGCAGCTGGCACATTTTTTTCGCGAACATGCCTTGAATAATGGCTCGGCTTTTCTTGCCATCGAGCGGAAATGCCTCTTCATAGATTGGCTCCACAGCATTCCAACGTTCTTCTTCCCACTGTTCGGTTACATGATATGTGCATCCCTGCATGTACAGCCCTACTCTCGTGATGTGTGTCATATCCTTCATTGTAACCCAAGGCGAACCAACTTGTCGCGGGACTCAAACCAGCAATGCGCGTTTCATATGATACATCCGTCAACACCGACTTAAGCCAGGTTCCCCATCCCATGGATGTCATCCGTTCTTCCTTCGATTGTGGGTCCGTACCCTTTCAATGTCTGATTACGCTTGCCACCCTAGCTTGAAGACGTCATCGCTTGCGACATGCTGGTGCGACTCCCTTCTCTACATATAATAAGCGCGAAACGGATCGGTCACGATTGCCGGGACATGTGTACGCGAGCTATGCTGCTCCAGCTGTTCGGCTATGCGCTCCAATGTCTGAACACCTATCCGCTCTGCGGTTTGCATCGTTTCAAGTACTGATATCGCTTGAGCCGCGGCCTTAGGGTCCGTTGGTTCTCCGCCCGTCGGAGAAGGAAACAGTGCTGCTAGATTGCATAAACCTTCAAATACATTCGAATACTGCGCGGCAGCCTGCTCTAACAAGCTAATAATCTCCTGACTATGCACTGAAGTTGGAGTGCCATGCTGCCGCCATTCCGAGGCAAGCTCCTGAAGGCATAGCGACGCATGCTTTCTCCCTTCTCGAAGCACTTCTATCGTATAAGCATGGCCAAGCGGCTCAATCGCCTTCTCGCGAAACACGCTAATCCACGTATCGTATGCTGCCAACCCATTCGCATACCCCGCGAAAGTCTGGTCTCCACCTCTAGCATGCTTACTAACCATTCGGCACAGCCGCCATAACGCATCTGATCGACTCATGAGCTCATCGCCTATAAAACCAAGCACGAACAAGGAACGCGTCTGCAGTCGGCCCAATCGATCATAAGCGACTTTCGCTTCCGATTGACTGTCGATGCCATCGAACTGCTGCGATGCATCATCATACCCATAGATCATACCGAATTCGCTGTTGATCAGCTCCCAGACCATTGCAGGCACGCCTGCATCTACCGAATCCTGAACGAGTGCGAGCGATCTCGTTAGAAGATTAGGGTCAGGCGGCTCGAAATCGAAGGCTTCTGCATAACGGACTCGCATGCCGAGATTGAGCATCCCGTTCGTTATAAGATAGTTTCGATCTATCATGTTCGTGCTCGACATATCAATCCGTGATTTCTCTAGATTGAGCAGAAAAGCCCCTGTAAGAAAACCATCCACATAAGCCAGTGACAGCTGCGGATGCCGTGCTCTGACGAATCGGTATAAGTTCTCCGTCCCTGACAAAATAGAACCTCCGGCAACCTGCAGCGGTGCCGGATCCAGACGATTACGCTTCATGAAACCATCCTCCTTGCGTTGACGAATATGGGCACGAATCAAGAATGAAAGGCGTTCTTCCTGCACTTTGCGCCTCGAACGAGAAATAACCTTGTATACGTTGCCTACACTGATCTCGAACAGCTCTGCTATTTCCTGCGGCGAGCATTCTTGGAAGAAATACGACTCGAAGATTCGCTTCTCCTTCGGCGTCAATACATGAAGGAATGCACGAATGACGTTATACCATTCCTGACGTTCCAGCCGCAGCTGCGGATCCTCGCCTACACTTCGTTGGGCAGAGGAATGCGATCGCGCGATCAAGAAGTCCATGATACTGTTAATATCATTCACGTTGACAATAGCCTGTTGCTGGTTCGACTGCTGCCAAGCAGTGAGCGGCATCTCTTTGCCATATTGCCCACCTCGACGAATCCGCATCAGCGCTTGATTCCGAACGATTGCCTTAAACCAGCCAACAAAACGCTGATCATGTGCGAGCGTATTCAAATTCAAGAAAGCGCGAATAAGCGCCTCTTGCACGATATCCTCCGATAGATGAGGGTCCTTCGATATTCGTGATGCCCACGTGAAGGCTTTCATCCTGTGCCGCTGAACGAGCTCATCGAATGCGAACTTATCGCCGCTGCGCGCTCGTTCAATTAATGTCTGATCGCTCTCCGCATCAAGCTGCAAACTTGGTTCAGACGGTGATGCGGCTGCTCTTGAATCAGGCAATCTACTCCCTCCTCTCTGCTTTCTGATGGTGCCTCATATAGAAAGATGCCACGGCATCATCTGATCTGACATGTATTTAAAAATAAGATATAAAAAAACTTGGCTATTGTATAGTCTGTAAATCTATGGATTGTTGTATAGGGACACACGCCTTAACCGTCATTCACATGCAACTTATTCAATTATTTTCCGTCCCTTAGTTAGATTAACTACTACGAGGAAGTTGGAGGTGAATAATGAGAAAACTGTTTATTATAGTCATGTTGTTGTTTATATGGTGTATAGCTGCTTGCAATCGTAATGTTCCAACCATTACACCTATTGATAGTACTGAAACCATTGAACCAATCACTATCTATCATATAAGTAAGCAGGTTGAGAACGAATACAAAGTCTATAACACGATCGAAGCTCCCGATACGGTTAGTGCTGTTTACTGACGTCTGCAACTTCGCGGTCCTACCGAGCGTTACGAACAGACAACAATTTCTCCCCAAGGTGGTGATCGCCATATATTTGAACAAAACATTATCCCTTCTCGCTCTACTCGTCGGAATCGTACTCATTGGCTTTGGCGCATTACCATCGATGTTTCCTTATCCATTCAGCGATAGTCCAAACTCGGGACCGTCCAATACATGGGAGCTTGTCCTTATGATCGCATACGACCAATGGCTGTTTAGCCTACTCATTGGATTCGGGCTTTGTGTGTTCGCAGTCTACTCGATACGTCAACGGCGTGATTAATGATCATAGCGATAACAGCGGAAGGCTGCTAGATGACTAGCAGCCTTGTTCCCTTCGCATGCTTATTCGAACCAAACGTTTTACTATGTTGAATCGTAGATCGATACACGTACGACGACTGAACGAAGACAAACGATCAATCTCTCGACTACCATCTTACATTCGTCCATCCGTTCTGGCTTTCTGCGCGATAACGCTGTACCCACTGCTCTGCATACTCATCCGCGAGTTTATCTAGTGCTGGTGGTGCTACCTCTACACCATCTGTCGGAACTCCAAGATACTCGAGCACTTTCAACACTGTACCTTCATAGTCCTGAATGAAGTCCTCGTACACAACAGTCATCGGCGAGATGCCATTCTGCGTGAAGAAGTTCTCAAGAGCGGCCTCGAACATGACACTCTCCTGAATGAGATGATGAATCGCGTCATAATTGTATTGGTCTGCAAGCTCGCATTCTTTCGCTGGAGTCCCTGCATTGCGATGCCATTCATCGGATACGATGGCTCTCCACCAAGATACGGCGAGCCTCACTTTGTTGCGGCGTGTCATGAAGATATGTTTACTGCAGTTCGGGAATGCGGTACCCCATACTTGTGCGCTCGATGCCTCTGCTGGTAAATCGAACAGCTTACGGAAAGCATCAATCCACGGCTGCTCATAACCGATCTTAATTCCGAACACTCCGTTTGGTGTCGATCCTTGCTGCCAAATATTCTCCAGGTTTTCTCGGTTAAACACTGCAGGATCATTCCACGAATAATGCAGCCATTCAGCTGGATTGCCCGCTGCCCCTGTTGAAGCGAGCGCATTATTGAGCAGCGTGCTTCCCGTTCGCTGTGAGAACCATAGGGTATAGCTTTGTGTAGGCTCTATCATCGATGATCTACTCCTTCTGTTTGTGTCACATACTTACTTTCAATAAAATCAATTAGCTGCTGCGCGCATTGCTCGATCGATTGTAACTCCGTATCTATGGCGAGCTCCGGCTGAATCGGCGGCTCATAACGTGCATCGATACCTGTGAAATCACGAATCTGCCCTTGTCTAGCCTTACGATACAGTCCCTTCGGATCTCGCTGTTCGCACGTATCGAACGAGCATCGCACATACACTTCCGAGTACGTCTCCGAATCGAATCGCTTGCGTACTTGCTCTCGCATTGCCTCTGTCGGCGTAATCATTGGTACGAGAACGATAAAGCCGACCTCAAGGAACATGGCGGCTACTTCCGCCGCACGGCGCAGATTTTCTGCTCGATCCTCTTCTGTAAACCCAAGATCACGATTAAGACCCGCCCGCAGCTTATCGCCATCAATGACGACGCAACGACATCCACGATCGATCAATTGCTGCTCCACCAGCTGGCTGACCGTCGTTTTGCCTGAGCCAGACAAGCCGGTAAACCAGACAACCCCGCCGTGGCAGTCAATTGAACTATTCAGACGTTTCCTATCGATTACCTCACCCCCTTTCTCCGGTGCGGTCAATTAATGGGGACAGTTGCTATTCTAGCAACATCTCCCAGCTAAGAATAGGCAACAAACCGTTCAACCCATTCTTGACCTAACTATTGAAATGGTTGTCGTCAGCCTTGAAATCGCACGGCACGGGCGTTTGGTCCCGTATGCACCAAAAAAGCCGTATTGGACACTTGGTCCAATACGGCTTTCCCTATAGGTAACCATAATCTATTTCGCTCTGGTATATACGATCTTCTTAATCGTGTCGCATGACAGATAGAACCGCTCAGTGAGCTGGTTGATCGTCACACCTTGCGAGAACAGCTCACGAATCTCATGATTGCGCTGTTCAAGCTTCTGTCTTCCACCAGACTTGACGCCCCAGCCTTTACGTTCGCCCTCTGGCTTCGGGATATACATCATGACGCCATTCATATATTGCTGAACTTCCCGAAGCAGATGCTCCGGCAAGACCATGTCCGCTTTTACATATTTCATGATAAACAATGCTCTCCTTGTTAATCGATTTCATTATACAAGGGGCAAAGCCTATCACTATAAACATCGTTCTACCTCGTACGAAGGCGGTTTAATCTAACTTCATTCATTCTGCTCTATACAAACAACCGCCGTTGTTTATAGTGTAGACTTTGCATAGAGCAGCGTTTCTTTTGTGTTATCTTCACGCATTCAAATCAACCTCCCCTTATAAACAAATACCTTATTCTTGAAATAATAATATTAATCTCCTAACGTGTAAAGCATTAATCCTGCACTTGAAAACGATAACCGATCCCCGGCTCTGTCACAATGAACCGCGGGCGCGTAGAGTCTTCCTCCAGCTTTTTGCGAAGATGACCGATGTATACCCGCAGGTAATGCGCCTCGGTCTCCGTATAATGACCGCCCCACACCTGCTGCAGCAGCTGGCGCTGCGTAATGACCTTGCCCGCATTCGATGCAAGAATCTTCAGCAGATCATATTCCGTCGGCGTCAGCTTCACCCGCTCCTCATTTAACTCTACCAATCGATGTGCCAGATCGATCATTAGCGGACCGAACCGAAGGATAGGCTCCGACACGGACTTCGCCACATGCCGCAGCGATACGCGGATGCGAGCAACTAACTCCCCCATGCCGAACGGCTTCGTCACATAGTCGTCTGCTCCACTGTCTAGCGCAATGATTTTGTCCTCTTCCCGGTCCTTCGCGGTAAGCACGATGATCGGCAGGCTGGACCATTCCCGAATACGACGCATCACATCCAGTCCCGGCACATCGGGAAGTCCGAGGTCCAACAACATTAAGTCTGGCGGGTGCATGGAAGCGAGCGTAATGCCTTCCTCGCCTGTAGATGCTTCCTCGATATCAAAATGATGGGCCGTAAGCGTCACCTTCAACAGCTTCCGTATTTGCGGTTCATCATCAATGATTAGTATTCTTGCTCCTTTATCGGATGCCTTCATCGTTATTCCATTCCTTCCTCGTGCCTTACAGCTACTTGATCCTGCCCTATCGGCAGCGTCATCACAAGGACCGTGCCTTGTCCGTCCTCATTCGGTTGTGCCGCGATCGTACCGCCATGCAGATCGATAATGCCTCGGCATATGGCAAGCCCAAGTCCTGTCCCGGTCAAATGTCCCGTTCGTGCCGACCGATAAAACTTGTCGAAGATACGCTCACGATCCGCCGATGCAATTCCTAACCCCTGGTCAGCCACCGACAGTATAAAGCTCTCCCCATCCACGATCGCCCGAATCGTAATGACGCTGTAATCCGGCGAATATTTGATCGCATTGCTGACGACGTTCGTCAGCACCTGCTCGAGCAATACTTCATCACCCTGAATGAGCGGAATATCATCCGGCAGCTCCACGCGAACGGTTCGATGCTGAATGCCTTCCTCCACCTGCTTCCGCACAACGCCAATCATATCCTCGATATCACACCACTTGGATCGCAGCTTCAGCATGCCGCTCTCCAGCTGGACGATGCCGAGCAGGTTCGATACAAGTCGATTCATCCGAAGCGCACCTTCACGCATCGTCGTTAGCAGTGACATCCGATCTTCAGCCGAGAACAGGCTGTCACCCTCGATCAAGGCGCCTGCCGAACCAATCAATGCCGCTAATGGTGTGCGAAGCTCATGTGAGACAGAATCGAGAATCGCGGTACGGATGCGTTCCGATTCCGCTGTCAGATGTGCAAGCTTCGCTTCTTCGCTCAGCTTCACGCGTACAATGGCGCTGGCGGCCAGACCGCCGAGCGCTTCGAGGAATCGCATTTGATCCGCAGTAAGCACCTCGGCTCCGAGATTGACGCCAAGCACCCCATGAATGTGGTCTTCTGTGCGAAGCGGGATATATAAGCCTGGCGTCTCGCCGAGCATCGTCGTTCCGCGTCCTGCCATTCGCCCCTGCTGATACGCCCAATTGGCGATGACCAGCTCGGCTTCGCCGCTGCCCCACAGTGAAGCTGCCGAGGAAGGCGCTGCTACGGTCACCTCGTCTTCGTCTTTGCTCGCAGGCAAATAAATCGCCGCCTCCGTCTGGAAGGTGTCTGACACCTGCGACGTAACATTACGCAGCAGCGCTTGAATATCGGTGAAAGCACTAAGCTGCTTGCTGATCGCATAAAGCGATGCGGTCTGTGCTTCCTTCTGCTTTGAATATTGGAGCTGGCTCTTCAACCGTGCCGCCAAGCTTGCCGTCAACGCCGCTACAGTGAAGAAGACAATGAACGAAACCAAGTAGCGAAGATCTGACACCGAGAAGCTTAGAAACGGCGGAACGAAGAAGAAATCAAATGCCAGCACGCCAAGCCCCGCTGCGTAATAAGAGGCTCCTTTTCCCCAATATACGGCACTTAATAGAACCGGGAGCAAATAAAGGAGTGCAATGTTTGCGGTATCGAATGAAAGATCCATTTCTTTGAATAAGAAGGTAAGCAGCGCAATTGCCAGCGTTACCCATGCATATGCCCAATGCCGCTCCAACCGATCACATCCTAGTTATCTATCCAGCTTGATCATACCTCAAAACGGGCTGCAACGAGAACATCAAGATTTCGACCTTGCTGCACGATCGTCTTAATGACGGATCGTCGACACCAATCCAGCCGCCATCGACGCGAAGTTTGACCCACAATCATCTGTGTGCTATTCAGCGCGTTCGCCCGCTCCAGTAGCGCCGATGCAACTCGTCTTCTCAACCTTGTATGCGCCAGCTCGAAGCTGCCGCCTAACCGTTCCGTCAATTGTTGAATGGACGCCAGCCGCTTCTGATCCTTCTCGGACAATTGCTTCGCCGGGTGCACATACATGACATGCCACTGCGCTTTCAGCCGATGGGCGAGCCGGAACCCTTGTCGGATCAAACGTTCTGCATTAAGTGATAGCGTGACCGCGACGAATATCCGTTCTTCGCCACGCCAAGGACCACGCAGCGATCGGCTGTGCTCCCGGGCTTCCAGCCGCTCATCCACGTCGTCGGCAATTTCCCGGAGTACAAGCTCGCGCAGCGCGATTAAATTACCCGTTCGGAAAAAATGTCCCAGCGCCTGATCAATCTTATTCGCCGCATAGATCCGGCCTTCGCGCATCCGCTGTTGAAGCGCCGCTGGCGCCACATCAATCAGCTCCACTTCATCAGCAGACTGAAGTACGCTGTCGGGAACCGTCTCCCTCACACGAATGCCCGTGATCTGTTCAACAGAATCATTCAAGCTCTCTAAATGCTGTACGTTCATCGTGGTAATGACCGAAATCCCTGCAGCCAATATTTCCATCACGTCTTCGTACCGCTTCTTGTTCGCAATACCTGGCACATTCGTGTGTGCGAGTTCATCAATCAACACAACCTCTGGATTTCGTTCAATAATCGCTTGTACATCGAGTTCATGGAGCTTCGCTCCACAGTATTCAATCTCGGCTTCCGGTAGGATTGGCAGGCTGCCGATTTGCGCTGCCGTGTCTGCTCTGCCGTGCGTTTCAAGCAAGCCGATAACGACATCGATCCCTTTGCGCAGCAGCTCATTTCCCTCGCGCAGCATCGTGTACGTTTTGCCGACACCGGGCGCTGCGCCGATATACACTTTGAACGTTCCACGCTTCAATGCTTCGGTCTGCTGCGCAACCTCCTGCTCGCTTAATCGCCGATAGCTCTTCGATGTTTGCCCGCGTGCACTCGTAGTTTCTACAAGCTTCTGTTCGCTGCTCTGATTGACATGGTCCGCGACGAACAGGACATCGGCGTTGCGCACGCTGCCAAGGATACCGTTCACAATTGAGCCGTACAACAGCTCCTTCCATCGACTATGTTTGGAGTGGCCTAATACGATACGAGTTACACCGTATTTCATTGCATATTTGCTAAGCAGCTTCGGGATTTGTCTCCGTCCGTTGAATGGAAGTTCATGCGTATGCGCACCGATTCGGTCGGTTAATTTTAACATCATCCGCTTGAACATACTCTCTTCCTTCGTCAGTACTGCATGCTCCTTTACGAACGAGATCACATTTAATTCGCCATTCAATCGTTTCGCGATCTGTTGGCCTCTTCGAATATATGCTGAGCTGTTCCCACGATATTGCACACAAACGATGACGCGTTCATTAGCACCAGAAGGGCCTGTAAGGCCTTGCGATTCTCGATGTTTCTCCAGCGATCCGTTCACGTCCACCGCCATTAGACGTAATGCCAACTCACGTAATACACCTAGATTACCTCGCTGCTGCATGAGCGGTACATCCTTAACACCGTTAAGGTTTCCCTCGCTTAACCGCTGCAGCATCGTCTCCGGCGTTACATCAATAAGCCGAACCTCATCGGCCAGCTCAAGCGTTTGCACTGGAATGGTATTCTCTGCTCGAATGCCGGTCAATCGATGCGCCAACAGCGTCACGCCATCCAGCTCATATACATTCACCGTTGTAATAACACTGATACCACGCTGCAGCAAATATTGAATATCCTCCAGCCGTGTTGCGAATTGCGCTCCCGGCCGATTCCGATGAGCCAAGCCATCCACAAGCACCACCTCTGGATTGCGCTGCAGCAGCGCTTCCAGGTTCAAGTCCTTCTGTTCTATCCCATTGGAGTCCCAACGAATGCTTGGCACTCGTTCCAGCGTACCGAGCTTCTCTGCGGTCTCGGGACGCTTCATCGTAGACACCGCACAGATGACCACGTCGATGCCTTCAGCTTGAAGCGACTGGCCCTCCAGCAGCATGTGATACGTCTTGCCCGATCCATTCACAGCACCGATGTAGATCTTGAGCTTTCCCTGCTGCAGCTTCGATATCGAAGCAAGTATCTGCTCGGGTGTCTTTCTTCTGAATGAATCCATCCATCGTGCCTCCTGACATCAGGATCTTGAGCGGACTCTGCTTATTCAAAGATCCTCTGTATAAGCCGCCAACGTGATGTGCCAATAAACGCGGAGCAACCCCGCCTATTCGGCTCGGCAGAATAGACAGGGTGGACGTTATTGGGTCATCATAGCTTGAAGCTTAAGGTTCAGCTCTAGTACGTTCACGCGAGGCTCACCGAACAGGCCAAGATCGCGACCTTCCGTTTGTTCCTCCACCAGCTCATGCAGCTGTTGCTGCGATAAGCCCGTCAGCTTGCTAATCCTTGGAATTTGAACCTCTGCCGATGCCGGCGTGATATGCGGATCTAGACCGGAACCCGAGTTTGTCACGAGTGCAATAGGCAGCTCACTCACAGGAACGTCCGGGTTAGCCGTCTTCCAGGCTTCAATGGAATCCTTCGTACGCTGCAGCAATTCCGGATTAGATGGGCCATAGTTATTCGAGCCAGATCCTGCCCCATTATAGTCAATACTCGATACACGTCCTTGGAAATAAGCCGGATTATCATACTGCTGGCCAATGAGTGCGGAGCCAATCACTTCTCCTTCAGCATTGTGCACGAGACTGCCATTTGCTTGACTAGGCATAAACAACTGTGCAAGACCTGTGCAAGCAAGTGGATATAGAATGCCGCATAGTACGATGAACACGATACTTGCTCGAATGGCGACGAATACATTATTCTTCATCTTATTTCCGTCCTTTCGATCTAGACCCAGAGATGAACGATCAGGTCAATGAGCTTAATGCCGATGAATGGTGCGATAATACCGCCAAGACCGTAGACTGTCATGTTCTTGCCGAGCAGCTTCATTGCGCTCATGGGCTTATAGGCAATCCCTCTCATCGCAAGCGGAATAAGCAGCGGAATGATAATGGCGTTGAAGATGAGTGCCGACAGAATTGCGGAGGACGGCGAACCCAGATGCATAATGTTCAATCCGTCCATCTGTGGAATCGCAATCGTGAACATCGCCGGAATGATGGCAAAATATTTCGCCACATCGTTCGCGATGCTGAACGTCGTCAGTGCACCACGTGTCATAAGCAGCTGTTTGCCGATGGAAACGACCTCAATGATCTTCGATGGATCCGAATCGAGATCGACCATGTTCGCTGCTTCCTTCGCGGCAGTTGTACCGCTGTTCATCGCTAGACCTACATCCGCCTGCGCTAATGCAGGCGCATCGTTCGTACCGTCGCCGGTCATCGCAACAAGCTTGCCCTCTGCCTGCTCGCGTCGAATGACGGCGATTTTGTCCTCTGGTTTACTCTCTGCTATAAAATCGTCTACACCAGCCTCCAGCGCAATCGTCGCTGCAGTCAGCGGATTGTCGCCGGTACACATGATCGTTTTAATGCCCATCTTTCGCAGCTGCTCGAACCGTTCGCGCATTCCGGGCTTTACCGTATCCTTCAAGTAAATTAAGCCTACGATTCGATTGCCGATCGCAACTGCAAGCGGCGTGCCGCCCTTGGACGCAATCGCGTTCCCCTTCTCGTCTAAGTCCGCGGGAATCGAACCGCCCTGCGCCTTCACCCACTGCTTAACGGCATCGACTGCCCCTTTGCGCACTTGTCGCCCATCCCGCAGATCGACGCCGCTCATGCGCGTTTCTGCCTTAAAAGCGATAAACTCCGCATCAATTGCAAGCTTCTCGTCGTACTCGTATTGCTCGGCTCGCATCAGATCGATCACGGATCGGCCTTCCGGCGTCTCATCTTTCACCGAAGTAATCGCAGACCAATAGCCAACGGTCTCAATCTTCTCATTGCCTACCGGGATAAAAGAGCTCGCCATCCGGTTACCGAACGTTATTGTTCCTGTTTTATCTAGAATCATCGTATTAATGTCGCCTGCAGCCTCAACTGCTTTGCCGGACATCGCGATGACATTGAACTGCGTGACTCGGTCCATCCCTGCGATACCGATCGCGGACAATAAGCCGCCGATCGTGGTAGGAATGAGACAGACGAGCAGCGCGATAAGTACTGGCGCTTCAATATTCACGCCTGCATAACGTGCAATTGGCGCAAGCGTAACGACGACGATTAGGAAGATAAGCGTAAGGCTGATGAGCAGCGTATTCAATGCGAGCTCATTCGGCGTTTTCTGGCGCTGCGCGCCTTCTACGAGCGAAATCATCCGATCGATGAACGATTCGCCTGGATCACTCGTGATTTGGACCACGATCCGGTCACTGACGACCCGTGTACCGCCTGTAACAGAGCTGAAGTCTCCTCCAGCTTCTTTTATGACTGGAGCCGATTCACCTGTTATGGCCGACTCATCCACGGACGCCAAGCCCTCAATGACTTCGCCATCGCCAGGAATCATCTCGCCTTGCGAGACGACGACGATATCCCCTTTGCGAAGCTCTGTCGATGGCACGGCCTTTATGCCGCTGAACGTACGCTTATTAGCAGATAGCTGCTGTTTGGATTGCTTAAGCGAATCGGCTTGTGCTTTGCCTCTCCCTTCTGCCAGTGCCTCCGCGAAGTTCGCGAAGAGCACCGTGATTAACAGGACGAAGAAGACGGTCAAGTTAAACCCGACATGTCCCTTGGCCCCCATGAAATCAGGGAGCAGTACGGTAAGCAGCACGATAAACGTGCCTACTTCGACGACGAACATGACGGGATTTTTCATCATCGTAATCGGATTTAGCTTCTTAAAGCTGTCTATTACCGCATCCTTAAGGATTGTGGAGGTTAGCATGGATTTACGGGTTGATGATTGCATGGCTTAAAGTCACCTCGATTATAATGGTTAACCAAGTGTCAAATGTTCTGCGATTGGGCCAAGCGCAATGGCAGGCAGGAAGGTCAATGCGCCAATGATGAGAACCGTACCGACGAGTATGCCGACGAACCACCTATTATCCGTCTTCAGCGTACCAATCGTTTCCGGTACCCACTGCTTGCGCACGAATGAACCAGCAACGGCAAGCATCGCAATCATGGAGACGTAACGACCAAGCAGCATGACGAGTCCTGTCGTAATGTTCCAGAACGAAGTATTGTCCGCAAGCCCTTCGAAGCCCGATCCATTATTCGCCGCCGAAGACGTGTATTCGTAGAGCACCTGCGAGATGCCGTGGAAGCCTGCATTACTAATCGCTCCGCTGCCCAAGTCCGTTAGGAAAGCAATCGCCGTCGGCCCAAGAATGATCAGCGGATGAATCAAAATAGCGATCGCGATGAGCTTCATCTCCCTCGGCTCGATTTTGCGGCCGAGAAACTCGGGTGTTCGGCCAACCATCAGCCCCGCGATGAATACGCCGAGAATGGCGTACATGAGCATGTTCATCAGACCAGCGCCTTTGCCGCCGAATACGCAGTTGAGCATCATTTGAGCTAGTGGTACAAGACCGCCGAGCGGTGTCAGCGTATCATGCATATTGTTGACCGTACCGGTCGTCGCTGCGGTCGTTACAGCTGTGAACAACGCCGATTGCGGGATACCGAATCGAACCTCTTTGCCTTCCATGCTTCCTTGCGATGCATCGATGCCAAGTGAGTTCATCACCGGATTGCCGTGAAGCTCTGACGTGTACACGGTCGCGAGGAACACGAGAAACAAAGCCATCATCGCACTATACACAACCCAGCCCTGCTTGCGATTACGGGCGAATCGACCATACACATAAGGAAGCGAAGCGGGAAGCGCCCACATGGACAAAATCTCGATGACGTTCGTCAGCCCATTCGGATTCTCGAAAGGATGGGAAGAGTTCGCACCGAAGAAGCCGCCGCCGTTCGTTCCAAGATGCTTGATCGATTCAAGCGAAGCTACTGGACCGATCGCGATATTTTGCATAGCCCCCTCTAAGGTCGTAACGGTTAACGTCGATTGCAGCGTCTGCGGCACATCCAGTCCAACAAGAATCATCGTGACGACGATTGCTGCGGGCAAGAAGATTCGCGTGTGTGCCTTGACGAAATCCTCGAAGAAATTGCCAAGCGAGTTCCCTCTGCTTGTTATGCCGCGAACGAATGCGATCGCCGCCGAAAAACCCGTTGCCGCGGAAGTGAACATCATCATCATGATGACTGCCATTTGCGAGAAGTAGGACAAGCTCGACTCCCCACTGTAATGCTGCAGGTTCGTATTTGTAATGAAGCTAATTACGGTGTTAAATGATAACGTCTCTTCCATCGCGCCTACTCCGTTCGGATTGAGCGGCAGGATCGACTGTATGCGCAGGATAAGGTAGCTGATGAAAGCCAGTGCTGCGTTCGTAAGCAGCAAAGTGATCGCGTATTTCTTCCAGGTCATTCCCTCACGGTTGCGAAGCCCAATCAGTCGATAGATCCATCGTTCAACGGGACCGAAGATTCGATCCGTCCTATTCGGCTCATTTGAGAAAACATTGTATACATACGTGCCCAGCGGTTTAACAAGCAAGACTAGCACCACTAAGACGACGGCGATTTGTACGATGCCCATTCGTCATCCTCCTAGAATCGTTCAGGATTAATAAGCGCAAAGACCAAATAAATGAAAATGATGAATGCGGCTCCGAGCATTACAATCATCGTGTTTCCTCTCCTTCCCGATCTACCACTCGGCCGCACCAATGGACAAACCCATAGAACAGTCCAAACGTGCAGGCAAGCAGTCCCATTACGCCAATATCAAGCATCCGATCCAACCTCCAATTCCTCTCTCGATCACGATTTTCAATATTCCACTTGCTACAGTGCAATCATAGAACGGGATCGGATAAACCGTAGGTAAAGATATAAGCCGGCGGTATAAAAAAAGTATAAAAATCGGGGCGCTTTCCCATCATTCGAGCCTTTTATCGACAAAATAAAGAGGCCGCCGATAGGCAGCCTCTACATCCTTCAATAGGTCTTACATGACATTGTGTTCATCAGCCAACAGCAGCTTGATTCTCTGGTTTCTTCTTCTTCGCCTTCACCAGAGGCAGAAGAAGCAACGCGCCGATTACGATCATAACCCCGCTCAGCTCATACACCGCAAGCAGTGAGAAAGCTTTCTTCAAGATGCCGGATAAGAACATCCCGAGCACCATCATCCCCATGAAGATCGGCATGATCGCACCTGACACGCGGCCCATGAATGCCATCTCCGTATTGCGTACGAGCAGCGTTTGAATCCCGCCTTGAATGAACGGATAAACCAACCCGCTAATGACGACAAGAACGATCGACAGCCAGATCATGGTCGATGCGCCAATAGCAACCGTACATACCGCCGTCACGAGCAGACCGAACATAAGCATCAATTGCGGTCTCACCTTCTTCGCAGCACTCATGAGAATAGCTCCGCCTGCAAGCATGGCCGCCCCGCTCGACATCACGAACCATTGCAGGAACGATTTATCTTGACCCAGCTGCTCCATAACGACGAAGATCTGCAGCGGCTGCGTTACGCCGGAAGCCAATCCGACGACAGCAAATGTGATTCCGAGCGTACGAAGCGTAGGGTTGGAAGCGATATAACGCATTCCGGCTTTCAGCTCCTGGAAGAAGCTGCTTGAGGCTTCCGACCGCTTCTCCTCCACATCCCGAGGCAGTGTTGCAAGAATCATCGATGAGCAGAAGAACATGATGGCCGTAATGACGAGTGAAGTATGAATCCCTAACTGGATGAAAATAAAGGTGCCGACCAACGGGCCTAGCACGGTGAAAATCGCCACAAGCGTCTGGTACATCGCCATTACGCGCTGCAGTTGTTCACCTGGTACATGCTGTTTGTACAGCTTCATGGCGGATGGCTGTGAGAACTGCGATAAGCTTGCCGAAACGAATGAGCCTACAAGCAGCGCAACCCATCCCCCATAGATTAATGCGACAAGAACTGCAACGACGGATAACGCAGACAGTCGATCACTCCACACCATCGTTCGCTTTGGCTGCCAACGATCGGCGAACGTTCCACCAATCAACGCGAATAGAAAGATCGGCGCGAATTCCGCAGCCGAAATAAGCGACACATCGACTGGATTGTTATTTGTCAGATCCGTCACATACAGCAGGACGGCATAATTCCGAATCCAAATGCCGAGATGCAGCAGCACTCTCGACAAGAAGATCGTTCGGACATAACGATTGGACCACATGTTGACCAACAACTCCTCGTTTACTTATTTACTAAATTACTAATTTACTAAATCAATTTATCCTGAATTTCCGCCCCCGTCAATCCCAAATGTTGCAAATCGTTTCAATTGTACGCACAAAAAGAACCCTCTCTCACCGCAAAACCCGCGGTTGAGAAGGTCCTTCATCAGGGTAAAACTATGAAATTGCCGACCCGAACACCTTCGTTCCTCTCGGCTGGTCGCCTTGGTCGTCAGGTTCGAGCGTAATGCCGATCGCATCGAAAGCCAACTGGTCGGAGGCAATTGGCATCGAGAGAACGCCGATCCCTCTCATTTTCTCCTCGACACGGAACGTCCCTGCGCTTCGCCGAACACCATCATCTACGAGCCACACCTGGTAAGCTTGATCGCCGGAGGTTTCCTTCGCGCCAAACACATAAACGATAAACTGTTTGTTCGTTCCGTTATCGACGATGCAAGCAACCCCGTACGATGGTTGGTCCGGAGTGACGGAGACGGGCTTCAGCGACACGATCTGATCGATATGTGCTGCTGAGACGTCCAGCGCATCCTCCAATGTTGGAATATACTCGGCGCGGCTCTGGATTTGCTGATAGCCAAATATGGAGCCTACGGCAAGCACTAATACAATCGCCGCCGCCCATATTCGTACATAACGCAAGCGTGGTGAACGCTGACTTGTAATCGGCTTGCCGATGTCATGATTCGGCTCCAACTGAGATTGCTTGCTCTCATACGCTTCCGCATCTGCAGCGAAAATAGATTCAATTACTTGCTGCTTCAAATCTGTCGGGGGATCGATAAGGTCCATATCGACAGGGAGCACCTCCCATATGACGCGCAGCTCCTCGAGCTCCGACTGACATTCTGCACATCCTGCAAGATGCGCTTCGAATGCAGACGCTTCCTCTTCCGTACAGTCACCAGACACAAAGTCGAGGACCATACTGCATAGTTTGCGATTATTATCCATATCGCTCATTATGATCGCTCGCTTTCTGTCTTCAGATGTCTGCGTAATATTTTTAGCGCTTGATGCAGGCGGTTTTTAACCGTTCCCAGCGGTTGATCGTACAGCGTTGCCAGCTCGCTTAAACTGTAGCCCTGCCAGTAGAAATGCTCAACAAGCATGATCTGCTGGCTAGATAAGTATTGGTATGCGCCTCGGACTTCCGCATGCAGCGAATCGCGCTCATAACGATCCTCTGGCGACAGCGTCATGTGATCCGGAATTTGCTGCAGCTGTTCCCATGGCATCGTGAGCCTCGAATTCGTCTCTCTTCGCTGCTTCCGCAGCCAATCCGTTGTCAAATTACGTGTGATCGTCAGCAGCCAGCTGGTGTATCGGCCTTTGTCCGGCTTATATTCCGATCCGGTCGTCCACAGACGCATAAACACGGACTGTACGATATCTCTTGATGCCTGCTCATCCTTCAGCGCCTTCATCGCGAAAGAATAGACAAGCGGAGCGTATCGGTCATATAGAATAGAAAGCGCCAGATGCTGCCTATCCTTAATCAACAGCATCAGTTCATAATCAGATCGTTCCCGCATTGTTCTATTCCTCCATCACAGACTACTCATTCGCTAGTGTAGTTGCAGTCGTTCACTTAGAGTCGGGATCTGATTGAACGCCAGCACTTACCGCATGCCCGATTCTTCCCCATCCGCAGCGAAACCTAACGTCGGGATCAACACTCACACACTCGAGCTAATTGCTAATAATAAGACCATCATCCGCTTCAACATCGTTTTCATTCCCTCCCTTAGCGGCTTCCATTAGTAGGAAACGACAAGGGGATTCAATGGGTTTTGATGAAAGCGTTATGAAAATATGGCGCGCCTACACGATCGTTATACTATCGATGCGCGGCATACGTATTCGGTCTCGTAACAGCTCGAATCGCCGCTACCATCTCCGGCGTCAGCGGCGGTGCCTCTGCGGCCGATACATTCAAGCGAAGCTGCTCGCTGCTGCTTGCACCTGGAAGGACAACGCTTACCGCAGGATCGCTCAGCGAATATCGAATCGCCAGCTGCGCCAGTGAATAACGATCACCGGTCAATTCTTGGAGCTGCTGTCGAATTCTCGGAAGCTCTTCAGCGGAGTATTCGAGGTAAGTCCGCTCTGCTTTGGCCGCTCCGCGTTCCGTCAGAATGCCTCCTGCGAGTGGTCCTCGTGCAATAAGCCCAATGCCGTGGTCTCCCAGCAGTGGAAGTACGCTCTCCTCTGCACGACGGTCCAGCATGCTGTATTGGTTCATCACACTGACGATGTTCGAGCGATTCACATATTCGCGTATGACGTTCGGACGAATGGATGAGATGCCATAATGACGAATGACGCCCTCTTTCTTAAGCGTCTCGAAAGCATCAATCGTCTCATCGATAGGGTCTTCGATCATCCCGCCGTGCAGCTGGTATAGATCAATGTAGTCCGTTCCGAGTCTAAGCAAGCTATCTTTTACGGCATTAAGTATGTACGCTTTGGACGGGTCCCATGACCATCCATCCTTACCTTCCATTCGACGATTTCCTACCTTCGTCGCAAGGACGATCTCCGATCGGCGGTGACGAATTGCACGGCCGACAAGCTCCTCATTGCGGCCTGCATCATACAGGTCCGCTGTGTCCAAGAAGTTGATGCCATGCGCCAACGCTTCGTCAATGATGGCTGCAGCCTTGTGCTCTTCTGTCCCGAGCGACATGCAGCCGAGTCCAATTTCGCTTACATACAGGTCTGAGCGACCTAGTTGATTTTGTTTCATATGTATTCCTCCAAGCTCCTGCTCCTTAAGATTGAATGAACGAAACCATCTGATGGTACGCATCCGGGTGCATATAATCTTTCGCTTTATCGATTTTGTTCGACAGAATGAACATCCGTACGAGCGAGCTGCTCGTCTGTATATCCTTCGTATACGGAGACAGATAGATCGTATCCGCATTCGAGGTGCTTCTCATATACTGCTCCAGCTGAAGCTCGTATTCGAGGTCCGTGGAGTTGCGAATGCCGCGAATGACAGCGACGATCCCATTTTCATTGACATAATCCGCTGTAATCCCTTCGAATGGAACAACGATGGCATTCGTCATGTGCGAGATCGACAGCTTCACCATCGCTGTGCGCTGCTCAATCGTGAATTGATGCTTTTTGTTCCGATTATTCGCAATAACGACATGCACCTCGTCGAACAGGTGGCCTGCCCGTTCAATAACCGAGATATGACCAAGCGTGATCGGATCGAAGCTGCCAGCGTATACAACCTTCATCCTACTGCTCCTCGCTTGGCACAACCGCATCGCGGATCTGCTCGAACGTCAGAGGCGTATAGTCCCAGTGCTCGACGCTAACGTTGAAATAGTTGACGCCTTCATACTTCTGCGAATGAATATGGCCATGGACATTCACATACGGCATGTGGAAGTTCATATACATCGGCTCATGCGACAGGAAGAAGAAATCTTTATAAATAATCGGGTACTCGCTCACCTCATCGAAGCCTGCATCCAGCCACCAAGCTCTGGAGCGTCCGCGATCATGATTGCCGAGAATGAGGATCTTATATCCGTTCAACCGCGACACGATCGCCTGCGTCTTCTCTTTGTTCAAGAACGAGAAATCGCCAAGATGGAACACCTTGTCTTGTTTTCCGACAACCGCATTCCACTTCTCGATCATGACCTCATTCATTTCGTCGACATCCTTGAACGGCCGTGATTCGAAGTCAATAATAGGTTTATGGCCAAAATGATGATCCGAAATGAAAAATACGTTCGACAAGGGCGCCAACTCCTCTGCTATCTATTCGAGAATCCATCACATGCTTGTAAACTAGCGTATACGAGTGTCCATGAATTAGCAATATGTCAGGCTTTCTATACAAAAAGAAAAAAGCCGCATTCATCGCGGCTTTTGCGCAGCACCTTACACAGGAACGACTTCTCTCGACAGAGGCGACAGCGCTGTCGTCTCGTCGAAATAAATAAACGCATCGTACCGCTCCGTCAATACGGACGGCACGTAGTTCCCCCGTTCGCGCTCGGGGTGATAGACGACGCCGATCGCTCGATGCCCAAGCGACACCTCATCAAGAATCGATAGCTCGTCCCCGCCGAAAAGCAGCAGCTTATTATCAGGCCCCACCCGATGCAGCAGCTCCTCCCAGCTCTTCGCCATCGCACACGGAACGGGCATTACCTCCAGCTCCATCCCCCAAGACCGTCCGGCAATGACCGTCCCCGTGTATGTCCCATAGCCTACAGCGAAAACCTTATCTCCATACTTCTCCCGCAGCAGTTGGCCGACATTAACCATTCCATCCTCGGCCATATCCGTCGCTCTTGCATCACCAATATGCGTGTTATGCTCCCAGACGATCGCACGAGCGCCCTCGCCATGGAATGCCATGAGCCGTTCAAGAGCGCTCACCATATGTCGGTCGCGTATGTTCCACGAATCTGCATCTTGGCGAATCATCGTTGTGTAGTACGATTCCGCGCCTGCCACTGCTAGGGCATTCATCTCCGTGCTGAACGCACTTTCGCGATCTTCCGGCGCTGCTTGCTGCCACTTGTCCTGAAGCTTGCGAAGAAGGGCAATGACCTCGTCCTCGCAGCTCTCGCCGAACAACGCGGAGGATGCGCCATACCGCTGCTCGTCCCGACCATGCGGCTCGAAGCATTCGAATGCCCGCCGTGCCGCCTCCAAATCGGAGCCCGGCTTCGACTCCAGATATTCGAGAATGGCCTCCATCGATTCCCAGAGACTGTACATATCGATTCCATAGAAGCCGACTTTGTCTGCTTCAGACTTGTCCGAGTTATAGTCGCGCAGCCATTCTGCGAGCTCAACGATCTCTCGATTCGCCCACATCCAAGAAGGCCAACGTTCGAAGTCTCGCAACGCTTCGCGCGCACTTACACCAGCGTCCGCGTATCCTTTGACATAACGATTCAGCGTGTAACACGCGGGCCAATCCCCTTCTACTGCAATGAAACGAAAGCCATATTCCGTAATGAGCCGCTTCGATAACGCTGCACGATCGGTATAAAATTCTGATGTGCCATGCGAAGCCTCGCCGAGCAGAACGAACGTCGCGCGACCCATCTGCTCAAGCAGCTCGGCAGCACCAGCGTCATGAGGCCCTTTATAGGGCTTAGCAAGCTTGCGGATGGCCTCCAGCACTTCATTTTCCACCATAGACGCCCCTTTCCGTATCCGTATTTCACCTATAATGCCATGTGAAGTTTGTTCCAAAGCGGCTATTCCTATACAACAAAAAAGCAAGCCCCTGAATGAATCAGGAAGCTTGCTTGGTTTCATATTCATGAACGGCTATTAAGCCTTCGGTTGAATGTAGCCTTCTGCTTTGAGAAGCTCAGCGATCAGAACTGCACCGCCGGCTGCGCCGCGAAGCGTGTTGTGCGACAGGCCAACGAATTTGAAGTCATACAGCGAATCTTCACGCAGACGACCTACGGATACGCCCATGCCGTTCTCGATGTTGCGATCGAGCTTCGTTTGTGGACGGTTTTCTTCTTCGAAGTACGTAATGAATTGCTTCGGCGCGCTTGGCAGCTCGAGCTCTTGCGGACGTCCTTTGTAGTTTGCCCAACGATTCAGAATCTCTTCCTTCGTTGGCGCATTCTCGAATTTCACGAATACCGTCGCCAAGTGGCCATCCGTTACAGGAACGCGGATACATTGCGTCGTGATTTGTGGCTCGCTTGCTTTCACGATTTGACCGTCTTCCACGCTGCCCCAGATACGAAGCGGCTCTTGCTCGCTTTTCTCTTCTTCGCCGCCGATGTACGGGATCACGTTGTCGAGCATTTCCGGCCAGTCCGTGAAATTCTTGCCTGCACCGGAGATGGCTTGGTACGTCGATGCAACAACTGTTTTCGGCTTGAAGTCGAGCAGCGCGTTCAGCGCTGGCACGTAGCTTTGGATCGAGCAGTTCGGTTTAACTGCGATGAAGCCCGTCGTCGTACCGAGACGTTTGCGTTGTGCTTCAATAACTTCGAGATGGCTTGGATTGATTTCCGGAATAACCATCGGCACGTCTGCCGTCCAACGGTGAGCCGAGTTGTTCGATACAACAGGCGTTCCCGTTTTCGCATATGCTTCTTCCAGCGCTTTGATTTCGTCTTTCTTCATGTCTACCGCGCAGAAAATGAAGTCAACGCCGCTTGCCACTTCTTCTACCTTCGAAGCGTCTTGAACGACGATTTGTTTCACTGCATCAGGAATAGGCGTTTCGAGCTTCCAGCGGCCTTGTACGGATTGCTCGTACGTTTTGCCTGCGGAGCCTGCGCTCGCTGCAATTGCTGTTACTTCGAACCAAGGATGATTATTCAGAAGTTCAACGAAACGCTGACCTACCATGCCCGTTCCGCCAACGATACCAACTTTCAATTTGTTTGCCATTTATTCGTTCAATCCTTTCCTCTATACACAAATATGATATGGTGTTGATTACGCTTTGGACCACATAAGAAGCGGTTTTCTCACTGCATTAGAATTTCTCACTGACTCCATTGTAGACTATTCGGTATTACGCTGGAACAACAAAAAAATCCCACCCCCAAGACTTAAAATAAAAGTCTTAGGGATGAGATTGTATTCTCATGGTACCACCCTAGATTCGCTAAAACGTCGCCGTAGTTAGCCTCGTCGAGTACGGCTTTACGTAAGTAAAGCTTATACTCCAGCTCTGTAACAGGAGCTCCTGTCACGCCACCCCTCATCATCAGTAGTTCCGGCGTGCTGCTCTGAGCCTTTTTTCAATAAACAGTGCTTTGCTCCTTTCCAGCTGCCGGAGCTCTCTGTAAAAGCCTTCGTTTACCTACTCTTCTCTTCGTCGCATTTAATATTGGCTATAGCGTATCAAATTTTTACCGTCTGGTAAACTATTATTTTGAAAAAAATTAGTTCATCACCTTATTTTTCTTATCTGAAGACGACTGCCTCGCAAAATCTATTGATGGCTAAATGAAAACAACACTTCACCTGACAACGAATCGACAACGACATTATTTTCAGTGAAAATGACGCGTTTCGATTTGCTGCCCTCCACATTGCCGCCCGCTGCCGGAAACCGTACACCTTTAAATGTCACGATAAAAACAGGCGTTTCCTTTAAACCATCTTTTAATTTAACGTTTTTTTGAATTGCAGCTTCCGAGAAGGTCTGAATATCTGGGGCCGTTAATAGTTGATACTCGACCTTTACACTCTTCGCAATAGAGGAAAGTGTAAAATAACCTGATGCTGCCTGAATCGCTTCACGTTCGGAAAGTGCTGCAGTTTCCTTAGGTTTGTGCAGCGTAATGTTGGAGTTCGTAAGAAACTAAACCAATACATTCTCCTTCTTCGGGGTCTACGGTAATCGAATTACCTTCAGTCCGGTCATACTACTCCATTTGATAATTGAAGTGTGTCGAGATAAATGTAAGAGTACATAATTTATATTATGTTAACTTAAAACAACAAGAATACGTTTCAACCTCATCCTCTAAACGACCTCTTCATGCAAACTAATGGTTGCCCAGTTAGACGCTGCTCATCCATCGAAAGTAAGAAAGTCGAATAAAGCAGAAGAAGGCCCGCTCTCTCGGCCTTCTTCTCTTCGCTTATTCACTTTACGTTCCGCAGAATGTGCGGTAATTGCAATTCGGCTGTTCAGGCAGTACAGCGTATTCGGCCTGTTCCTCCGTATGGGCATAGGGATGAGCAAGCACACGTAATAGCTGCTCCATCACACTGTAATCGCCCTTTATCGCCGCACTCAGCGCTTCCTCCACCCGATGGTTGCGAGGAATGACTGCCGGATTGCTGCGCCGCATAAGGTCATGCGCATCCTCCAGCGATGCGGCTTGACGCCCTCTTCTGACGAGCCAGCGATCGAGCCAAGCTGCGAAATCTTCATGTGCTTGCAGCTCCGGGAGATCCTCGAACCGATCGAACGTAAGCGCGACGAACGTATTCGTATAGTCCGCTTTCGTCTTCTGCATCATAATGAGCAGCTCTTCGATGAGTTCTTCGTCCTCTTCTTCGTGATCTGCCAGTCCCAGCTTCGCTCGCATTCCGGCAAGCCAATGCTGATGATACCAGTCGACATATTGCTGCAGCTCGTCTTCGGCCAGCTTCACCGCTTCCTCTTCGTTCTCATGCAGCAGCGGAAGCAGCGCTTCGGCTAGTCGCGTTAGATTCCAACCGCCAATGCGCGGCTGATTGACGTACGCATAACGTCCTTGCGTATCGATGGAGCTGAATACGGTCGCAGGATCGAATGCATCCATAAATGCGCATGGGCCGTAGTCAATCGTCTCCCCGCTGATCGTCATATTATCGGTGTTCATGACCCCGTGAATGAAGCCGACCAGCTGCCATTTTGCTATGAGTGATGCCTGCCGTTCAATAACCTTGCGCAGCAGCACCTGATAGCGGTTGTCCCCTTCTTCAACGACTGCATTGGGAAAATGCCGCTGCAGCGCATAGTCCGCGAGCTCGCGCAGATCCTCACGCGTTCCCCATGCCGCAGCGAATTGGAACGTGCCGACCCGCAGATGACTGGCCGCCACTCGCGTCAAGACGGCGCCTGGCAGCGGCGTTTCGCGATACACCGGCTCGCCTGTCGTCACGACCGCTAGGCTGCGTGTCGTCGGAATACCAAGTCCATGCATCGCTTCGCTGATAATGTATTCCCGCAGCATCGGGCCAAGGGCAGCACGACCATCGCCGCCGCGGGAATACGGCGTTCTGCCAGAACCTTTGAGCTGAATATCGAACCGCTCGCCATTAGGTGTAATCTGTTCACCGAGCAGCAGCGCACGACCATCGCCCAGTCGATTGAAATGTCCGAATTGATGACCGCCATACGCTTGCGCAATGGGTTCTGAGCCGTCAGGCAGCGCATTGCCAGCAAATATCGCAACGCTGTCACTGTTCCTTAGCGCATCGGCATTGAGCCCAAGCGACGCAGCCACTGGCTCATTCAGAATGACAAGTGCCGGTTCCTCCACCTCCGTCGGGCTGACGCTTGCGAATAAGTTTTCAGAGAGACGCGCATAGCTATTGTCGAGGTTCCATCCTGCTTTTAATTCTGTCATCGTATCTCCTTCTTCAAGCCCATGTGGTTGTCTGCTTGGATAATCATTAGTAGTATGAGCCAAAGCCGTGCACCCTATTTCGTGGCGGAAACTTAAGCTACGTGCCTCTTCTGCCCCAGCCGAATACACGAACATGCACGATGCCTTTGGATATCCAATGCGCTGCAATATACAGCACGATGAACCCAAGTAACAACGGTCTGAAAATAATACCCGCAACTATCCAGATCGCCAGAATTTGCCAAGGCTTAAGTCTCCGCAGAAACTTCGTAGGCCACAGCACGGCTCGATAGAGCCATTGACTTTGCTGCAGCGCTGAAAGATATTCATCCCGGTGCTGTTTATTGTCCGGATCTATCCGAACTACCGTCCTCATATACGTTTCCTGCAGCTTGTAATCGCCGCGAGTCCCTGCCGCCCAAGCCAAGTACATCAGAAGCTGAGGGTTCTCGCTATCATATTGAATCGCCTGCCGATCCAAACGATGACTCTCTGACACATTCCCGAGCAATGCTTCCGTATAGCTGAGAATTGCCAGCAGCATCGGAGATTGCGAATCAATAGCGAGCGCTTGTAGAATCTTCTCTTTCGCTTCCTTGTACTTGCCTTTCTTGTTCAACAGATTGGCATGGAAGAAATAATAGTTTGTTTCATACGGATCGATTCGTTGTGCTTCTGGCAGCGCTTCATAGAAAGCTGCATCGTCATCTCGTTCATAGTAAACAACAATCCGAATGTACCATGCCATTTGATGATCGGGATCTTGCTTCAGGGCTTCATCCGACCAGTGTAAAGCTTTCTCATGATCGCTCATCCCCAGATAGATTTGCCCCAGCAGGGCAAACAAATCAGGATCCTCAGGCTGCTTTCGGAGGAGCTGCTGTGTTTCTTCTAGCGCTTCTTTATATCGTCTCCAAGAAATAAGCTGGTACACCGCTCTCAGAGCCTGGTCATTAGATTCGTACACAACAATCTACCTCCTCTCATGCTGCAAGCTACTTAACCCCATGCTTCTTCATATAGTCCAAAATAACTTGATAATCCTTATTCACATCACTGAAGGTCGCGTAATTACGAGCTGTTGAGAACCATTCCAATGTCGTCGCTTTGCGAGATTTCAACGCGTTCTTCATGTCGTTCTGTGTGATCGGCTCGATCTCACCCGATTCGAACATCCGTTCAAGCGCGGACTCTACCGCATCTTGCACGAGCTGCTCAAGATCGGCTCCGGAGAACAAGCGCGTATCCGCAGCGATCTTCTTCAGATCAATAGAGCCCATCGGTTTACCCGCTAGCTTGAGCTGCAGGATCGTCTCACGCTCTGTCTCTTCAGGCGGCGGTACGAACACCAAGTGATTGAACCGGCCTGGACGACGCAGTGCAGAGTCCAGATACCACGGCGTATTCGTCGCGCCGATGACGAACACATTGTCATTCTGCGCCTGCAGACCATCGAGCTCAAGCAGCAGCTGGTTAACGAGCATCCGATCGTGATGCTGACGCATTTGATGACGGGAGCCACCCATCGCGTCCAGCTCGTCGATGAAGATAACACAAGGTTTATTCAATCTTGCCTTCTCGAAAATATCATGCAAATTATGCTCCGTCTGTCCTGCATACATTGATAGAATCGCCTGCAGCTCGATATGCATGAAGTTTGCATCGATCTCGCCTGCCACTGCACGCGCCAAGAACGTCTTGCCGCAGCCCGGAGGACCGAACAACAGCAAGCTTCCGCCGGCCTCTTTACCATAAGCAGCGAACAACTCCGGCTGCTTCAACGGCATGATAAAGTTCATGCGAATCTTCTTCTTCACATCTTCCAAACCGCCAACGTCAGCGAAGGTCTCCTTTGGTTTATCGGATTCTACTAGCGATTGATCGTCTTTATTGAATTGAATGAGCTTCAAGTTTTTCCTTCTACGCTCTGCAAGTTCATCGAAATCTGACATCTATTTCACTCCTTCGGCATAATTCCAATATTTCTCTTTGTTACATTTTACAATAGAACCAGCATGTAACTCTACCAATTCCAGCGTCTTATACGATTAGAGAAATATAAATTCTGTTACAATTTCACAAAATAAAAAGGCTGGGCAGTATCCTGCTCAGCCTTTCGATCATCTTAAACAACGCCTTATGCAACAACGATTATGTATCGCTGCTCGCAGCACCTTGCTCACGAGCAATAGGCCTCATAAACATCGAACCTTTCACGCTCCAAGCAGCGGCTAACAAGGCGATACCGGTTAGTAGGAAGATGTACGGGATGTCCAGCCAGCCGCCAAGCAAACCACCTAACAGCGGCCCTGCCACAATGCCGAATTGATTGGCGGATTGACTAAGACTAACAGCTCTCCCGCGGAATTCTCTGTCTGCATGTTGGATAATAAGCGCGTTTAACGCCGGGAACACAGCAGCGAAGAATAACCCGTAACTAAACCGAAGCAAGCCGAATCCAACAAGATTGTGCACGAACATCTGCAGCAGATTGCCGAGTCCGCCTCCGATCAAGCCGATGAACAGCGTCTTGTTATAACCGATTCTCCCTCCGATTTTCCCCCAACGCGGCCCCATTAGCACAGTTGCAACCCCTATTGCCGAGAATACGATGCCTGAACTAAGCGTTGCATTGCTCTGACTGCCGCCAAGATGCACGACGTAAATCGTAATCAGCGGCTCGAGAATTAAGACGGATGTCGAGACAAGCAGGATAAGCCCGTAAATTCGCAGCAGCTTCGGGTTGGTCGCAGCTCGCTTCACATCCTGCACGACACTGGTTCGCTCCGTCGAACGCCGGCGATGCACCTCCTTCACCCCGAGCACAATCGTCGCCGATAGGAGCGTGATGATTGCAGAAGCGATGAAGCAGCCGCGCAGGCCTACCCATTGGCTCAATACGCCTCCAGCAAGCGGTCCAATAATACCACCTGCTGCTGTAGAGGTCGAGATTACACCTAGCGCATAACCAACGTGCTTCTCAGGCGTATTCGTTCCGACGAAGGTGACAGAGGCCGGACTAAAGCCGGCCATGAGTCCTTGGAATATACGTACTAGAATGAAGGTGACTGGATCATAGACGAAGAAATTGGCCAAATGCGCTAGGCCTAGCCCCACACCTGAACGGAAGAGCATGAGCTTGCTGCCATAACGGTCAGCCAGCGATCCCCAGAAAGGCGCACACAAGCCGCTGATCAGGAAGCTGACGGAGATCGATACGCCAGCCCACACTTCCAGCCCGCTCTTGATCCCTAAATCTTGTTGAAGAAATAAAGGAAAGAACGGAACGGACAAGGTGTAAGCCATATGGTTAAGGAACAGACCGATCCATAAGATGTACAAATTTCGTTTCCACTGCTCCACCACGCAGCTCCCCTATCTATCTGCTGGCAGTCAGGCATTCTGCTGCACCTGCTGCAATTGGTTCATTCATTACGCGTATACGAATTCAACCTGATTGCGATGCTGATACAGCTCCCAATACTTCCCGGCAATCTCATCTGGATCGTACGCGGTGCCTTTGGCAACATAGCCGCCAATCGTAACCGTACCGACATAGATGTTGTCTGGTTGCAATTCTTGGGCAAGCGACAATGCAAGTGAGCGTACGCCTGCTTTGCCAATCGACAAGGATGCGTAATCCGGATTCGGCGAGATCGCGAGGCCTCCTCCCGTAATCAGAATCGTTCCTTCCTTCCGCTCGCGGAATGCCGGAATGACCTCCTTCACGCTCGACAGTGCGCCTACGACATTCACTTTGAACTCGTCGATCAACTTCTGTTCATCTAATGTCGAGATAGTGCCTTTGGATATTACCGCCGCATTATAGAGCAGTACATCTGGTGTACCATGCTGCTCACGAATCGTTTGGAATGCATCAGCTATAGACTCTGGCTTAGAGGCATCTGCTGTTACGGTGTAAGCTTCAATCGATTGATCGCGGAGCTCGCTCGCGAGCACCTCCAGCGATAATGGATTACGGGCGACAAGTACGACCCGGAAGCCGTTGAACCGAATTTGCGTGCCACTGCTGCACTAACGCCTGGACCTGCACCGACAATAACGAGATTTTGGCTCATTGAAATCGCTCCTCTATCAATTAGTTGTTAGATCCCACTCATTCACATTGTTGAACGTACCGAGGTTGAGCGGCTTTCCGCCGACCACCACATTCGAGACTGCTTCCAGCCGCTTCTCCGAATAGACGCTGAGCGTCGGAAGATCATCATGAAGAATTTGCTGCAGTTTATTATAGATATCATGTCGCTTGGCTGGATCTGATTCGGTCGAGCCTTGTGTAATCAGCTCATCTGCTTGCGGATTGTTGTAGTAAATAAAGTTGTTCGCATTGTCGCTCTTGAACAGCGAGAAGTAGTTGCTCGGTTCGATGTAATAGTCGCGGTTGAAGATCGTCAAATCGTACTCTCCCTTGAGTACCTTCTGAATAAGCGTGCTGAAGTCGAATTTCTGCACGTCAACCTTGAAGCCGACATCCTTCAAGTTCTGAACGAGAATGTCCGAAGCTTGTTCGCGTATCTTGTTGCCCGCTGGCACGAGGAATCGAAGCGTCTTGCTCGAATCCCAACCGGCTTCCTTGAGTAACGCTTTGGCTTTGTCTGGGTCATAAGAGAAGAGCTGAATATCCTTGTTGTAGTAAGGGTTGTCACTTGGCACACTGCCGTCGATGACCTCCGCCTGTCCTTTCAGCAGCTGGTCGACGATAAGCTGGCGATTCAGTGCATAAGCGATCGCTTGACGGACTTTAACGTCATTAATCGTCTTGTTGTTGAAGAACAGCTCTGCCGGCTCAGACGGACCACTGGAATCAACGGTTACATTCGGCAGCGCCTTCAGCTTGTCATAGTCGGTGATTGGAATAAGGCCGACTGGCAGCGAGTTCATCTGAATGTCCCCTGTCTGCAGTTGTGCTATAAGATTCGTCGCTGGCAGAACCTTGACGTAGATTTTATCCAGCTTCGCAACCGGGCGGTAGTAATTGTCGTTACGAACGACTTCCGTATACTGATCCTTCTTGAAATCTGCGAATTTGAATGCGCCAATCGTTACTTCAGGCTTCTGGAAATAGGGGTTTGTCGCAAGCTGATCAGGTGCAACGTCCTTCAGCACATGCTCGGGAATGAAATACACCTTCGTCGCGAACGTCTCTTTGAAAATATTCGGGTCGATCGGCGTCTTCGTCTTCACCTGGAACGTATGCTCATCCACAATGGTAAGACCAGACAGCTCCGTCTGTCCCTCCTCCAGCTTTCCTGCATCGTTCGTGCCATCAATGAAGCTTAGGCGGAACGAGCTTTCGACCTTCGGATTGAGTGCTGTTAAGAGCGTGAACTTCACGTCAGCTGTCGTGAATGGCTGGCCGTCATTCCACTTGGCATTCGAATTCAGCTTCACGACATAGTTCTGATTGTCGGTCGTCTCGATGGAATCGGCCAGCTTCGGCAGAAACTCGAACGACGTATTAATATCGAGCAATGAATCGTTAATAAGTGCCAGTACCGTTCGTGTGGCGGAATCGCCTTGATCGTTGATCTGGTTCAGCGTCGGAGGGGAGTTGACGATGCCCACCGTCACAACCTTTTCCTTCGCAGGGGTTGAAGTGGCTGTATCAGCGGCAGGATCGGCTTTCGTATCGGCTGCGTCAGCAGCGTTCGCTGTATCTGTGCTGGAGGTCTGACCTGCAGCTGTCTCTTTGTCTTTGTCGCTATTGCTGCCGCATGCCGATAAGAGTACGAGCAAAGCAGCAAGCAGCGTGAATGTAAGGTATCGCAGCGATGATTTCATTTGGAATTCCTCCTTGGATTGCATCGAATGATGGACGATAAGCAGACGAACTAGATCCCTATTCAACGCTTCGGATCAAGCGCATCACGCAGCCCATCACCGACAAAGTTTATCGCAAGCACCGTAATTAACAGCATCGTTCCAGCTGGAACCCACAACCATGGCTGATCGGTCAACACGGTCAACGATTGCGCGTCGCTGAGCATATTGCCCCAACTAGCTGCAGGTGGCTGAACTCCCATGCCAAGAAAACTAAGACCCGCTTCGCTCATAATGGCACTCGCAATGCCGAACGTTGCGTTGACGATAATCGGACCTAATGCGTTCGGCAGCAGATGCCGAAACCAGATGCGAGGTGCGCTGTAGCCCAGCGCTCGGCCAGCTTTAATATAATCAAGCTGCTTCAGAGACAGGATGCTGCTTCTGACGAGGCGTGCCACAGCCGGCCAAGAGAACAACGCCAATACGATGATGATGGTGTTCAGACTGGCGCCGAGCGCACTCACAACGACCAGAATGACCATCAGGAATGGGAACGCCATGAACATATCGGTTACTCGCATGACAATCATATCCAGCCATCCACCGACATAGGCCGAGATAAGACCAACCAATGTGCCGAACGTAATATATAGGCCAACTGTCGAGAAGCCAACGATCAATGAGACGCGCGAGGCTGCGATCAGACGACTTAGCACATCTCGGCCCACCTGATCCGTGCCCAGCCAATGATCGCCGGAAGGCGCTGCCGAGAAAGAGGCTGTTACCGCGTACGGCGAATGCGGCGTTAACAGTGGCGCGAGAATACCGATCACGATTAAGAGAGACGTAACAACCAGTCCAATCACGGCTAACCGATGCTTCACGAACCGTCCTGCAACCTGTCGGAACAATCCCGCAGATGGACTTGTCTCAATGTCGTTCGATGCTCCTGTCCCCCTCGAATCCGTCTGTTGACGCAACAACGCCCCGGATGACGACGATTCTAATAATCCGGCTGCTGCATCCTGAAGCTCCAGTTCACTTACACGCATAAGCACCTTCCTCATCTGTACTGGATTCGCGGATCAGCGAACGAATAGAGAATGTCGGTAACGAGATTCGAAGCCATGACAACAATCGCCGCAGCGAGATTAAGCGCCATCAAGGTCGGATAATCGCGCGATAGAATCGATTGCATCGTCAGCTGACCGATACCCGGCCACTGGAAGATTTGCTCGACAAGAATGCTTCCTCCCAGCAGAACCGGAATTTCGGTTCCGATTACGGTGAGAATCGGCAGCAGTGCGTTCCGAAGTGCATGCTTGTAGACGACCAGCGATTCCTTCACGCCCTTCGCTCTTGCCGTACGCAGATACTCCTGGCCAAGTACATCCAGCATACTCGCGCGTATGTATCGGATCTTCTTCCCGACGATACCAACAGCAAGTACAGATGCTGGCAGAATTAGATGTCTGAGCGTATCGCCAATGCCACCCTCGCCACCTAATGTGCTCATCCCTCCTGTCGGAAGCCAATGCACCTTCAAGGTGAACAAATAGATCAAGCCTAGGCCAAGAAAGAATGGCGGTATCGATAGACCTACGAACGCTAGACCGGTCATCGTATGGTCGAATGCCTTATTGTGTCGTACTGCACTCGCAATACCAAGCGGGATGGCAATTAGCAGCCCTATCAGCAGTGCCGTGAGCGCAAGCAGCAGCGTCGGCCCAATTCGTTCGCCAATCATGCCTGCAACTGGCGCGTATGAGCTGAAGGAGTACCCAAGCTGTCCATGCAGCAATCCGCTCAGCCAATGCCAATATTGAACGATGAAGGAGCTGTTGAGGCCTAACATCTCTTTCTTCGCATCCAGCAGTTCAGGGGGGGTATTCGGGTCAATCAGCATATCCACGGGATTACCAGGCGCGAGCTTCATAATGATAAAGCTGATAACTGTAATGCCTAACAGCACCGGAATCGAGATGAGCAGTCTCCGAGTTATGTAGGGCAGCATGTGCTTACGCAGTCCTCCTTTCCTATCGCCCCATCCTTACCAGAGCGGATAATGGCAAGCTGCAGCGTGCAAACTTCCGTCAAGCCGCGGCTCCTCCTCTTGACACTTTGCCTGTGCGTAGGGACATCGTGTATGGAAGCGACAGCCCTTAGGCGGATCTGCCGGATTCGGCGCTTCACCCTCGAGCACGACCTTCTCGCGCTGTCGCAAACGTGGATGAGAGACGGGGTTCGCTTCCAGCAGCAGCTTCGTGTACGGATGCCTTGGTGAGTCGAATAGACTGTTCTTATCGCCTAGCTCGACGATTTGGCCAAGGTACATAACCGCAATGCGCGTGCTGATGTACTTAACCGCGCCAAGTCCATGTGCAATGAACAGATACGTTAAGCCGAGCTCCTTCTGAAGATCCTGCAGCAGGTTTAGAATCTGCGCTTGTATCGACACATCGAGCGCGGAGACGGGCTCGTCGCACACGATGAGCTTCGGCTGGACCGAAAGCGCACGCGCGATACCGATGCGCTGCCGTTGTCCGCCCGAGAATTCGTGCGGGAACCTTTCCTTGCTCGCTCGAGGTAAGCCAACTAAATCCAGTAAATGATCAACCTCCATAGCAGTACCTCTACTGTCGGACAGCTTATGTGCTCGGAGCGGCTCTGCAAGCAGCTCTCCTATCCGCTGCCGAGGATTCAAGGAAGCATACGGGTCCTGAAAAATCAGTTGCATTTGGGTTCGCAGCGGCTTCATCCGCCGGTCTGAATAATGTGTAATTTCCTCTTCATTGAACCAAATCCGGCCTTCATGAACATCTTCTAGACGAAGAATAGTGCGGCCAATCGACGACTTGCCACATCCCGATTCCCCAACTAAACCAAGTGTTTCACCCGGGTATATATTTAACGTTACCCCATCTACGGCTCTGACATAGCCGTCTGTTCGACTGAACACACCTTTGCGGATCGGATAATACGTTCTTACGTTGTCCAACCGTGCAATCGGCAAGGCAGAACGAGCTGCTAGTGCATCCTCATGGATTACAGTATTGGTCGTCATAGTGCCTGGCCTCCTGATGTCGCGTAAGGTTCACTGCTGGTCGGCAGCGACGCGAGCCAACAACGAACAAGCCGGTTGTCGCCTGCAGTGACAAGCGGGGGCGAACTTTGCTTGCAGATGTCCTGCGAGTAGGCGCAGCGCGGATGGAACCGGCAGCCCTGCGGAAGACGATTCAGCGCAGGGACCGTGCCTGGAATGGATTCAAGCCGCTCATCGTTCACCCCTGTTCTAGTTTGAAGCGAAGGCATTGCATGTATTAATCCTTGTGTATAGGGGTGCAGAGGCCGATCGAACAACGATCCGGCATCGGCCTGCTCCACGATTTGACCAGCATACATTACGACAACCGTATCCGCCATCTCCGCGACCACACCGAGATCATGAGTAATGAGCAAAATTGTCGTTCCGCTTCCTTCCTGCAGTCCCTTCAGCAGCTGCAAGATTTGTGCCTGAACGGTCACATCCAATGCGGTTGTTGGCTCATCCGCGATTAAAAGTTGAGGCTTGCTTGCAATCGCCATTGCGATGACGGCACGCTGGCGCATACCTCCCGACAACGTATGCGGGTAGTCACGCATAACAGACTCCGGCCTTGGTATGCCCACCTGCCGAAGCAGATCAATCGCATATTCCGTTGCCTCTCTGCCCTTTCGCTTCGAATGCAGCGTAATCGCTTCACGCAGTTGATGACCAACTGTGAACACCGGATTCAGAGCTGTCATCGGCTCTTGAAAAATGATCGCGATGTCCCTACCGCGAATAAGCCGCAGCTCCTTCTCGGATTTATTCAGCAGATTATCGCCCTTGAATCGGATTTCGCCCTGCTGAATAATACCGTTTTCGCCTAGCAGACGCAGAATGGATTGTGACGCTACGCTCTTGCCGCTGCCCGATTCTCCAACGATGCAGATCGTCTCTCCTTCCTTTGCTGTCAGAGACAAGCTCTCCACGACGGTGACTTCTCCATTGTCCGTGTTGAACCCGACGGATAGCTGATCGATCGCAAGCAGCGGCACCATCATCGACTGACCTCAACTCGGTCCGATCGGGAGATCGGCGGCTGTACGTGCGACGGAATAGCGGGCACATAGGCACGCTGGTGCGTCGCTTGACGGAATTCTTCTTTCGCACGTGATAACGTCTCTTCATTCGTGAACAGGTCATAAGCAGCAAGAGCGATCAGCTTGGCGGCGTACTGCATTCCTTTTCGTCCAATCGATGAGCCGAACGATGCCGTCGCCTGCCAAGTATGAACCTGTACACCAACTGGTGCGCAGGTTGTCGTTACCGTTCCTACCGGCGTAATCCATGACACATCCCCTAAATCGGTTGAGCCGCCAAGCGTAACGCCTACTGGCTTCCATCGCGCAAACCCGGTTGGAAGCGGTCCTTCTTCTCCGAGCCCCAATCGCTCCAGCTGCTGCTGGGCTTGCCGCAATGCCGCAGGATCCAAGCTGTCCGTTAGCGTATTTGCCCATGTGCGCTCTTCTTCTGTAAAAGCGAGTGGTCCCGCTTCATCCCACTGCTGCACAAGCAGATCATTCAGCGTCTCATTCGGCTTGAAATCATAGGCGCCAGCCTTAATCTCCCACGTGACAGTCGTCTCTGTCATTAACGCCGCGCCGCGTGCAATATTGAGCAGCCGCTCGAGCAGGCCATCCACGTGCTCGCGGTTCGCCCCCCGCAGAAAGTACCATACGCTTGCTTGGTCAGGTACGATATTCGGTACGATACCGCCATTCGTAATGGTGTAATGAATACGGGAGCCGTCAGGAACATGCTCTCGCAAGTAATTGGCACCTACATTCATAAGCTCCACTGCATCCAGTGCGCTTCTGCCTAGATGCGGAGCGGCTCCGGCATGTGCGGTGCGCCCGTGAAAATGGAACTCAACCGATGTTAGCGCCGATGTGCCGGCAGATACGGCTAAGTTGGAGGAGCCTGGATGCCAAGTCAATGCGGCATCCAAATCATCGAATACACCTTCGCGAGCCATGAACGTCTTGCCTGACAGCACCTCCTCGGCTGGGCACCCGTAATAACGAACTGTACCAGGCAGCCCTTCGGTTAGCAGCCGGTCAGCAATCGCTATCGCGGCCTCTACGCCTGCTGTTCCGAGCAGATTATGACCGCAGCCATGTCCTGCTCCATTGTGTACGATTGGTTCGGGCGAGGCGCTTACACGCTGGGATAACCCTGGTAAGGCATCGTATTCACCAATGATTCCGATAACTGGCGTTCCGCTGCCGTATTCCGCAATGAACGCAGTTGGCATACCGCCTACCTCCCCGGTGATGCGGAACCCTGCATGCTGCAGCACGCCGATTTGCGATTCTGTCGCGAATCGCTCCTCATATGCAAGCTCTGGTTGTGCCCAGATTTGATCGGCCAAATCGTCGAAGCTTGTTTGATTGCGTTCAATCCATTCTACGATATGCTTCTTGCTCATGACCAGCCTCCTGTACTAAGCGTCCATCTCTGCAATTTCTTTAATTCGCATAAGGATAGTCGACTTTAAGTTGAACATAATCTATCATCGCACCTCTCATTTAGTCAATAAATCCCAGTATAGGATTATTTGATATGTCGATATAGGAATTCAATCGATGAGCCCTAAGCCGCGTAAAACGGTCGATTCTCGGTTCGATAGAGATGGCTTATCGGCCGTTTACAATATTCAATGTGAACTAGAAGACAGGCTCCTTACGATTTTGCATGAACCCATTTTCGAAACGCGCAGTGAAATGAAGACGTCCTTGATCGCATTTTGTATACGAATGGGGCAAAGTGATTAGGTCTCCCGCCATCGTCTATAATCGTGGAAGAGGCTGTACCCGCAAGGTCTTATCGACCTGCTTGGGTTCAGCCTCTTCTTATATCGTAGCAAATAAATTGATAACACCGCTCATAAGATGAAACGGTAGATAACCATACCATCAATTGCTGTGTCTGCCTTCATGGACAGATTCATGCCCATCTAGGGGTGAGGCCATATGCCGCTTATTACACGAGCAACATTCAATGCAACCGGCGCAATTACGTTTACGGGCAACACACTCGGTCTGAGTCGTTCGGGAACAGCTGGCGTGCCGGGCACGGAGGATAGCATAGGAGCATTTATAACTACGAATACATCTTCTGTGTACGGGACTTATCCTGCTGGAACGACAAGCGCATACGCGAGTAATAGCTCCGCTGCTATTCTGACGCTTCCAACGGGCAGCACGATCCTCTATGCGGAATTGATCTGGGGCGGCTCCTACATTAACGGAAGCGTGGACCTAAGTGCCTTCATCAACAATGCGGTTACGTTCATCACGCCAGCAGGAACTTTCAGCGTATCGCCGGACTCAGCCACGAGTAACCAAGTGAATCTAGGCAACGGTGCATTCGCCTATACGCGATCACAAAATGTTACCTCTCTCATTACGCAGGGTGGTGCCGGTACGTATTCGACGGGCAACGTCGTTGGTACGATTGTCATTACAGGCGATTCGACGGCGAACCATGCGGGATGGACACTAGGTGTCATTTATAACAATCCAAGCCTGCCCTTCCGTAACATGTCGCTTCGTGCAGGTGCAGTACTTGTGCAAGCATCCTCGGATCCGGTGTCGACTACCATTACCGGATTCGCGACGCCGATTTCAGGTACGCTTGGTGGCCGGGCGCTGTTCAGCGCCCAAGAAGGTGATGCGAATCGCACAGGTGATCAGGCACAGTTCGGTCCAACGTCCGGCACAGCTGTCGCGCTGTCCGGTCCCAACAACTTTGCGAACAACTTCTTCGCATCGCAAATTAATAACGACGCTGGCAACCTGAACACTACCGGAACCTTCGGTACTCGAAACCAAACAAATGGTGCACCTGGCTCGAACATCATTGGCGGCCGGCAGGGCTGGGACATTACGAACGTTGATGTATCCGCCCGTCTCGTCAACAATCAGTCATCTGCCGTACTCATTCTGACGACATCCGGCGATGCATATGTCGTCAACGCGAATGCCATTCAGATCAATATCAATTCGCCAACCATTAATGTGACCAAAAGCGCGAATGTTACGGGTGCAGTCGTTGGCGATACGATTACGTATACCGTCACGGTTAGTAACACCGGAACAGCGAATGCTGCGAGTGTCGTCCTGACGGATGCGCTTCCCAGCGGTTTAACATTCGTCACCGGTAGCGTGGTCGTAGCTGGTGTCTCCAGACCCACTTACAGCATTACCGCCGGCGCTCCGTTAGGTCAGCTCAATCTCAGCAGCTCAATCGTCGTCACTTACCAGGCAAAGGTCGCTTCTATACCTAGCGGCTTCGTACTGCCCAACACAGCGAATGCAGCCTTTACTTTCCAAAGCGTTGCTGGAGGGAATACGATTACAGGTGTCATTCCGTCCAATACAGTCAGCACACCGGTATATGCACCAATTATCGGCATTACGAAGAGTTCGAATCGTACGACCGCTACGGTCGGGAGTACCGTTACATACACGCTGCTGGTCTCGAATACAGGCAGTATCGCGGCAGCCGTGACGCTGACTGATAATATACCGACTGGAAGCACCTTCATCTCCGGGACATTCCGTGTCAATGGCAATGTCATTGCAGGTGCCAATCCGGCTGTTGGCGTTGCAATAGGTTCCGTTGCTGTTAACGCAACTTCAACCGTTACTTTTGATGTACAGGTAAATTCACTCCCCACACCACCACAGTTCGTCGATCAAGGGACCGCGACTTATACGTATTCGCCGCCAGATGGACGTACGTTATCTGGCATTGCCGCTTCGAATACGCTAACGCTGCCAGTATCGCTGCCGAACGTTACTGCTACGAAATCTGTAAGTGTAACCGATGCAGCCGTTGGCGAGACGCTGACGTATACGACGGTCATTACGAACAATGGGACAGAAGCAGTCACTAATGTAACCTTGACTGATATTTTGCCTAACGGATCAACGTTCGCAACAGGCAGCGTCACGATAGGCGGAACCCCCCATTCAACTGCGAATCCCGCTACAGGCATCAGCATAGGAACGATTGCTGTTGGTGGTTCGATCCCCGTCACCCTGCAAGCACAGGTAACTTCACTGCCTGCGAGTGCGCAGCTGATCAACCAATCCAAGGTTTCCTATTCTGTCGGTACATTCACGGGTACAACCGCTTCGAACAATACAACAACGCCTGTCTATCAGCCGGTCATTGCGCTAACCAAGTCCGCGAATACTTCAGCTGCAACTGTCGGTGACACGATCACCTATACAATTGCAGCTCGCAACACCGGCAACATTGCCGCAGTCGTCACATTAACCGATAATATCCCTTCTGGATCAAGCTTCATCCCGGGATCCGTCACGATTAATGGCGTTGCAAGTACTTCTTCATCGCCGATGACCGGAATCGCAATCGGAAGTCTAGCGCCAACTGCACAAACAACCGTTACGTTCCAGACGCTGCTAAACACGCTGCCTTCACCACCAACTCTGGTCGATTTAGCCCAATCCAGCTACACCTACACACTCCCAAGCGGCAGAGGTTTGATCGGCGGAAGCTCCTCTAATACCGTGACGATTACGGCATCCAACCCGAATGTCACGATTACGAAGAGCGTCAATGCTACTGCAGCAGCTGTACAGGATGTGCTGACATATACGCTGCTCGTCACAAATAATGGGATCTCACCGGTTACTAATGTCGTTCTGTCTGACCCTGTGCCTGCTGGTGCAGCTTTCGTCACGGGCAGTGTTGTCGTGAACGAGTCATCTTCTCCGCAAGCGAATCCGAATGCTGGGATTAATCTAGGAACGATTAACGCTTCAACAACAATCCCGGTTTCCTTCCAGATTCGGGTAACGTCCCTGCCCGCTTCTGGTTCTCTTAGCAATGCAGCTAGCGTAGGGTTTACGTCAGGCGCCTTCAACAGTACATCCATCTCGAATACGGTCGTTACCTCTGTATCCGAAGCCGTTGTTTCCGTTGCAAAGAGTGCAAGTACAACGAATGCAACCGTTGGCGATACGTTCTCCTATTCCTTCACCCTAACGAATACAGGAAATACAGCTGCTACTATCACATTGACAGATCAGGTGCCGGCTGGTGCTTCTTTCGTCGACAACAGCGTATTGATCAATGGTACGCCAACACCGGGTGTCAGTCCTGTAACCGGTATTCCAGTTGGAGTTCTAGCTGCGGGAGCATCTGCAACTGTCGGTTATGTCGTTAATATCGTCTCGTTCCCGGCGAGCAGACAGCTCGTGAATCAGGCAACTGCTGCATACAATTTCGCCCTGTCGAATGGTAGAGTCGTTAATCGTTCAGCCAGTTCGAATCCCGTAACCGTCAACGTTGCCCTGCCGAATGTTGCTCTTGTCAAAAGCGTCGGCCAGATCGACGCTGTTGTCGGAGATACGCTCCTCTTTACTTCCGTACTTACCAACAACGGTATTGCCAATGTCAACAATATCGTGCTGCGCGATCCGCTTCAGAGCAATGCTGTATTCGTACCTGGCAGCGTGAAAGTGCAAGGCGTAACACGGCCGGACGCCTCTCCGGATTCCGGCATATCACTCGGTACCTTGGCACCAGGCGCTTCGGTTACCGTTACATTCGAGGTGACGATTACGATGGCCATTCCAACGCAGATTGTGAACCAATCGACTGCGAGCTTTACATCTGGCAGCTTCTCTGCTACGTCCGCATCCAACACGACGACTACACCTGTAACGCAGCCTCAGATAGCAGTGGTCAAAAGTGCAAGCACAAGCAATGCCACCTTAGGCGATACCATCGTCTATACGCTGAATGTATCCAACAACGGTAATGTCGCAGCTTCCGTCACTGTGACCGATACGATCCCGAATGGTACGACTTTTAACGACAACAGCGTTATTGTGAATGGCTTCCCAATGCCAGGTTTATCGCCTGTCACCGGCATTAATATTGGATCGGTAGCGCCTAGTGGCTCAACCACTGTTACCTTCAGCGTAACCGTCGCCTCTTTGCCATCACCACAGGTGCTGTCTAATACAGGATCTGCCTCCTATACGTTCACTCCGCCGGATGGACGCACGCTGACTGGCTCTGCTACATCGAACACCGTCAGCTTCCCCGTATCCGCACCAAACGTCGGCCTTGCTCTCGGTACGGCTTCTACCGCTGTCACGATCGGCGATACGATCGTCTACACGGCAGTCGTGTCGAACAGCGGGATCGAGACAATCAACAGCGTCATCTTTACGGATCCCGCTCCTGCTGGCTCATCATTTATACCAAACACCGTTACGATTAACGGTTCGCCATCACCAGGCGCGAATCCGACTTCCGGCATTCTGCTTGGCTCCATTCCAGCGGGCGGATCTGTGACCGTTACATTCAGCAATTCCGTAAACGCAGTGCCAACGCCTGCATCGCTGAACAATACTGCGAGCGTTACATTTACATCAGGTGCATTCTCAGGTCTTACTTTCTCCAATACGGTCTCTACCCCTGTCTATCAGCCTGTCGTCGCGGTTGTGAAATCTTCAAGCACGAGCCATGCATCTGTTGGCCAAACGATCACCTACACGCTTGCGATAACGAACAGCGGTAACTACGCAGCAACCGTAACCTTAACAGACAATATCCCGGTCGGCACATCCTTCGTCCCGAACAGCGTATTGCTTGGCAGTACGCCGCTTCCAGGTACAGATCCTGTCACAGGTATTCCTGTGGGATCCGTTGATGCCGGAGCAACGGTCTATGTGATGTTCTCCGTCGTCATTGACTCATTGCCGACTCCTCAACAGATATCGAACCAAGGTACAGGCGCCTATTCGTACACGCTTCCGGATGGCCGAACCTTTAACCAGTCATCCGTATCGAACACCGTTACTTTTCCTGTATCCGCACCGAATGCAGCAGTGGTCAAAAGCACGCCATCTACCTCAGTATCGATCGGTGATACGGTAACGTATACGACGACGATTACGAATACCGGGATCGCATCCATTACGAACGTTTTATTCACGGACCCGATTCCGCAAGGCTCCACGTTCGTCACGAACTCGCTTACCGTTGATGGTACGCCGCGGGTAGGCGCCAACCCAGCAACCGGCGTCATTATTGGAAACATCACGCCTGGCACGACGATCACTGTCGCATTCAATGTAACCGTAACTTCACTGCCAGCTCCGGCACAGCTTAGCAACCAAGCGTCCGTTACTTTTACATCTGGCGCATTCTCAGGTGTTACATTCTCCAATACGACGACTACATCGGTCTATCAGCCTATTCTTAGCGCGGTGAAAACAGGAAGCACCACGAATGCAACCGTTGGCGATACTGTCACTTATACGGTCGTTGTCACGAATGCCGGCAACTATGGTGCCGATGTGACGCTGACCGATACGATCCCTGCAGGAACTGCATTCGTAGCGAATAGCGTTATTGTGAACAGTCAGCCTGTGCCAGGTGTTGATCCATCGACGGGTATCCCTCTTGGTAACGTCACGACTAGCTCGACCGTATCGTTCTCGGTTGTCATCGTATCGCTTCCGGTTGGTCAGCAATTGAGCAACCAAGCATCAGCTACCTACAGCTACACACTGCCGGATGGTCGTACGCTTGGCGGATCACTCAACTCCAATACGCTCGTCATCCCAGTATCCGCACCAAATGTTGGTGTTGTGAAGACGTCAAATGTACCGACAGCTGTAGTTGGCGATACGATCTCCTACAATATTGCGGTAACGAACAGTGGAATCGAGCCGATCAACAACGTCGTAATCGTTGATGCCATTCCAACCGGCTCCACATTCGTAACAAACAGCGTAACGGTAGATGGTGCGCCTCGTCCTGGCGCTGCTCCGAATGCAGGGGTTGCAATCAATACAATCACGCCAGGTCAGACCGTGAATGTCGCCTTCAATCTAACGGCTTCGAGCTTGCCGACCCCAGCAACATACAGCAACCAAGCGAGCGTAAGCTTTACATCGGGCGCTTTCTCCGGCACCGCAGCTTCCAATACGGTCGTTGTGTCGGTTTACCAGCCTATTCTTTCGATCGTGAAGACAGGAAGCTCTACAAATGCAACAGTCGGCGACACCATCACATACGAGCTGCACGTTACCAATACCGGTAACTTGCCAGCAAACATGACCATCACCGATCCGATTCCGCAAGGCGGAGCATTCATCCCGAACAGCGTGCTCGTCAATGGTGTACCGCAGCCGGGAGCGAATCCTGCGGCTGGTTTCTCGATCGGTACGGTTAATCCAGGCCAGACGGTTGTGGTATCCGTGTCGTATGAGATTGTCATTCAGACGCTTCCACCTTCACAGCATCTCGTCAATCAGGCAACAGGCAGCTATACGTATACCGCACCGGACAGCCGTGTATTAACGGGAAGTGTCGCATCGAACACCGTCTCCATCCCGGTTTCATCACCGGATGTATCCGTCGTTAAGAGCACGAATGCCGTCGATGCCGTCGTTGGCGATACGATAACGTATACGATTCTTGTAACGAATAACGGCATTAGCCCGGTCAATAGCGTCGTGTTAATTGACCCTGTGCCGACGGGAACGGTATTCGTCAGCAACAGTGTTACGGTGAACGGTACACCAAGTCCGGGCAGCAATCCGAACACCGGTATCATCGTTGGCACTATTGCTGCAGGTGCAACCTCAACCGTAACCTTCCAAGTGCTGGTGGTTACGATATGACGCCCGGGGGCGCACGCGACAATATGCTGCTGAACCAGACGCATGTCCGGTTCAGCAGCGGTGCGCTTGAAATGGTGTCGTATTCGAATATTGTTCGGACGCCACTCGTAGGTCCGGTTCTCTCGGCTGTCAAACGTGCAGCACCCGACCAGCTTGTGCTTGGTCAGTCGGTCACCTATATGCTCACCATTACGAATACCGGAAACCTTGATGCGCAAGTTGTTGTCTTCGATACGCTGCCTGAAGGGCTGGCTTTCATACCGAACAGTGTCCTTATGAACGGCGCGCCGCTGCCTGGCGCGTCTCCTGCTGCTGGTATTACGATTGGCACCGCGGCTGTCGGAAGCGCAAAAGAAATTGTATTTCAAGCGATTGTTATCGCGCTGCCGCAATCCTTTACTTTCGTGAATCAGGCGATCATCGCATACAGCTTCACAACACAGGATGGCCGTACAGTGTCCGATACGATCATGTCGAATCTCGTATCGACCCCGGTTACAGCCTTTCAGCTGAATGCGCACGGACAGATGAGCTCGAACGTTACGTTTGTCGGCGACATTTTATATTACGAAATCATCATAACGAATGCAGGCCTGATGCTGCTCGAACAATTGGCAGTCGTCATTCCGTTACCGGAAGGCTTCTCTTTCATGCAGGGAAGTGTCGTTACCAACGGTATACTCGTTCCGTGGGTAGACCCGTATCAAGGGATTCCCGTCGGCATGCTCGAACCAGGCGCCTCTTCCAGCGTGAAGGTCGGCGTTCGGCTGGATCATCGTCGCGCATCTCCTCTAGACGTGTTCCAAGCCGTTGTGGAATACGTTGTAAACGGTAAGCTTTATCGTACGCCAACGAACCCTATTGATGTCCTGATCATCACACCAACGCTTGACATTCAGTTATCAGAGGATCGGAATCAAGTAACGCTTGGCTCACCTATTACGTACCGGCTTACCGTATCAAATGAGAACAGCTTCGCCGTTGATGCGACTGTGTACGATCTCATCCCACCAGGCACCACCTATGTCCCAAACAGCTTGCTTGTCGACGGCATTCCACGGATCGGTGTCTCTCCGACAAGCGGCCTCTCCATTGGTACGATTCGTGCAGGTACACAATCGACGATTACGTACCAAGCCGTTGTGAATCAATCGACAACCCAAGCGAAGGAAATTACAGCTCAGGCACGTGTCATCTATACGTACCGATTGAAGGACACGCGAGTTGTAGCCGACAATATCCAGTCAAACGCGGTTGTGGCGTACATTTACGCCCCGACTATCGCGATCCAAGCATCCGTGCATCCATTGGAGTATGAACGAAACGAATCGGTATTTTTCAATGTGCTGATCACGAATACAGGGAATTGGGCAGCATCGGTCACGCTATTCCGTACACCATACCCGCCAGGTTTTCAGGTTCGTGATGTTCGAATCAATGATGTGCCGGCAGGTGCATTCACAGTTGAGAATGGTTTGGAGCTCGGGTCACTCCCGCCTGGCAGCTCCGTTCGAGTCAGTTACTCCGTCTATGTGCCGGCTCATCTCCATGACGCCGATGACGTGGATGATTGGGAGGTACAAGATCCCGAAGCTCCAGCGTCGATAACCTATGTACCAACCAGTTATATCGCCCGATATCGTTCGCAGTTCCAAGATGAATGGTACACCGGCGGTGTTCAATCCAATGTGCTTATTGTGCACATCGATCACTTGTATGAATAGCGCGCATACGTCGATAACCCCCTTCGTAACTGCGGTGAATGCCGGAGAATTGCGAAGGGGTTATTCGTTGTGGATTTTATTGACATTTGGTCAAAGGCCTGCACAATAAGTAAGAGTGGCATAGTCGGTATTGACGAAAATGGCAGACATGAGAGGTATGCCATGGATAAATGACTGGATGAGCAGTTTTAGGAGGTTGTGAATTGCTTCAACTTCAACAACTAGGATACCGTTCTGATGACCGTCTTCTCATCATAAACGCGGATGATTTTGGCCTTACGCAGGGGACGAATGAAGCGATCATTCATTTATTAGAAAAAAGGGCTGCTACTTCGACATCGCTCATGATGCCTTGCCCTTCGTCTTCGGATGCAATAAGTAGAAGTATACTTCATGGCCATCACCAAGTCGGCATTCATCTGACGTTAACGAGCGACGCTAAACAGTCATATGCGCCTGTCCATCGCGAAAAGCCGCTGCACAGCTTAACGCAGCCCGATGGTACGTTTCACACCAACTGTACGCAGCTCGAACGGCATGCTGAACTGGACGATGTCCGTGTCGAACTAGAGGCTCAAATTGTAGAGGCGCTAGCAAAAGGTATAGAAATTACCCACCTCGACAGTCATGCGGGCAGCGTATTGGGGCTGCATACGGGGCGGGATTTTCTAGAGATCGTGTTCGAGCTTTGCGTCAAGTATCAGCTTCCCTTCAACCTGCCACGTCGAATTGTTGAACAGCCCTTCTTCTCTGCACAACAGCTTCGGTTATTTCGGACAAGACTATTAGCCGCACAAGAACGGGGCATTCTGACCATCGATGATATGATTGCGCTCCCCTATTGCTTCCAGCCCGAGGCTGACTACCGCCGTATGAAGCTGCAGCTGGTAGAGATGATTCGTATGGTGAAGCCAGGCATCACGCAGCTTACCGTACATCCTTCACTTGCAACGGACTCCCTCCGAACCGTAACGGACTGCAGCAAGGAGCGGGAATTCGAGCACCAACTCATGCAAGATGATGACGTTCGACAGCTGCTGCGCAGCGAAGGAATTAAGCTTACAGCTTGGCGAGACATTCGGGATTTGCAGAGAAGCCTCTAGCACAGCAAAAAGACTCCTGTGACCTTATGGATCACAGGAGTCTATTCTTCGTTGCAAGATATTCTCAGCAGTCTACAACCCCGCTGCCGATTTAATCCGCTGCCGCTCTGCCATGATGAGCGTCTTCAAAGGCTCTGTCCCAAAGGCTCCGCCAATGGCATTCGCATTCGGGTAGAACACCATTCGGAACGATGTTCCGTCCTTTAGATAAACGCGGAGGAAAACACCGGATTCATTCACGCTCTTCTTGTACGTCTCATCATTGCCGACGTAAGCAAGCGGCAGCAGCAGCTGAACGAATTGCTCGGAGGCCTCTGGCGTGAAATCGCCGATCGCACTGCCGTCATACCCGCTGTCCAGGCCGATCTTCGTTACTTTCCCCTCGATATCCAGCAGTTCGGCCATCGACCTTGCGTTCGGATTCGTTCTTGCTTGATAGAGCTTGTTATCGGCGATCACTCGGAACGACGAGCGATACCCTTTCATGGCATAGATCGGTGTACCAATCGGGAGAAAGGCCGCATCTCCGTTGTTCATACGATAGTCCGTACATGCGTGGCCGCTGGCAGTATAAGTAACTTCGCCGACCTTGTCTCCGATCTGATCGGGCGTTATCTTCTCGTCCTCGTCAACGTTCCGATTGTAATCGATGTCGTTGATCATCAAGAAATCGACCCATTCAATCTCTGCATTGCAATTTCCAGACGATCCTAACTTAGCCTTGGATAATGAGCTGCAGCCTAATGAAGTCATAACGAGCGCAAGTACTAGCGCTGTAATGCCCAATATTCTCCGCATGCGTTGATTACGTATCACGAAATACTCACCTCAAGCATTAGACGAACCGGCAGACGCCAATGTTTCACTGTTATTCCTTTGCTTTGCCACCCTTACCGGTTCGGGCTGCAAGAGTCTGCAAATCCATCCCTTTCAAAGCGCCCTCAATCAACTCAGGCAGTTTGTCGGGCGAGCAGCCGAAGCATGGGATGCCAAACGATGCCAGCTTTCGCGCCACATCTTCATCGTAAGACGGTATCCCGTCATCCGCGAGCGCCAGCAAGCAGATCACTTTGACGCCAGCCTCATGCATCTCCTTGAGCCTACGGATCATCTCCGTCCGATTGCCGCCTTCATACAAGTCAGAGACGAGGATAAACATCGTTTTCTTCGGCTCTGCAATGAATGGCTCGCAGTATTGAATCGACTGATTGATGTCCGTGCCGCCGCCAAGCTGGATGCCGAACAGCATATCAACGGGATCGTTCGCACACTGCTCCGTAAGGTCAACGACTGCCGTGTCAAAAGCGACCACCCGCGTATCCAGCGAAGGCATGCTCGCGAAGATCGAACCGACGATCGAAGCATAAATGACGGAATTCGCCATCGAACCGCTCTGGTCAATATCGAGAATGACCGTCCATTCCTTGCTCTTACGAGCGCGATCGAAGAAGAACACCTTCTCTGGAATAAGCAACTGCCGCTCCGTATCGTAATGCTTCAAGTTTCGACGGATCGTCGTTGACCAATCGAGTCCCGTCATCGATGGCAGCGGCGTATGCTGCCTTCTATTGAGTGCACCTGTAACCGCACGCGTCAAATCTTGAGCGAGCCGCTTCACAATCTCATCGACGACTTCATGAACGAGTTTGCGCGCCGTTTCCTTCGTCCGCTCTGGAATATGCCCACGCAGCGACATCAACGTCGCCACCATCCCAATATCCGGCTTAACTTGTGACAGAAGCTCCGGCTCGAACAACAGCTGCGTCAACCCTTTGCGCTGGACCGCATCGGATTGAATGACCGATACGATATCCGGCGGGAAAAACGTGCGCACATCGCCGAGCCACTTCGCCAGCTTCGGAGACGAAGAACCGAGTCCAGCTGTTCGAGACTGCCCACCTGCCCCTTGAACGCCCGTTCCAGCGCTCGTACCTCCTGTGTCACCTGAAGCGCCATCATAGATGGCTGCGAGTGCCTCATCCATCAAGAGAGAATCCTCATCCAGCAGCTGGCCGCCAGAGGCTGAACCGCCTATAGCAGCTTTAAGCGATTCCTCCGATGCCGCGCCAAGAATGAGCCGCCACCGTTTCATTTGTCCTTGATCAGGTATCGTCATAGGCTACAGGTCTCCAAAATCAAAATCGTTAAGTTCATCGAGCTGCACCTTCTCTTCCTCGTTCAATGGCTGCTGCAGCGCCTCGCCGACGGTTTCCGCCCCAGCGCCCCATAGGTCGCCCAGCAATTCAGCAATCGCAGCCTTCTCCCGCGGCTCGAACGAGCCAAATGCGCGGCGTAGAAATACGAGCGAGCGCTTGAAGGGCTCATCGTCGAGCGAACTGATATAGGCGTCCAGCTCCCGCCATAGATAAGGACGAGACAGCAGCCCATACCGATTGCGCATCGACAACCCTTCGAACCAGCCGGCTCCGATGTCTGCCGGTATGCCTGGCGACAGCCGCCGCGATACCTCCTGCGCACATTCGTCTTCGCCTGCTTCGTGACGTTCTAATAGAATGGAGAAAGCGTATCCCGACAGCTTAGCATTACGGTCATCCCGTGCGGCCAGCTCTTTCAGCTTCGCAGTCCACAGCTGCTCATCCACTTCCCGATAATGCTCCTGCGCAACCGTGCTCATCGCATGAATCGCGCTTACCATTCCAGCGGCAGCAGCATCGTTGCAGCCTGCCGCTTCCACCAGCAGCAGCGTACCGCGCAGAAACAGCTGCTGCATCAATGGCACCAGCGACTCGGTATCGATACGACGAATCGAACCATATTGCAGCAGAATGGACAGCTCATGAACCGTCATTGCAATTTGCTCGAAATTAGCCGCATCAACCGCAAGCTGCTGAAGCGCATGCGTCGCCTGACCCATCACCTGCGGAAGTCCGCAATCGCAAGACTTGCGAATGAGCTTCGCTGCCGAGGCGATATCCGTGCAGGCAAGCAGCTCCTCGTGGATGACATACGCTGCAGCCAGCTCGATCGTCTCGCCCTTTAAGGTCGACTCGACCGTCTCGATCTCCGCCTCCGGCGACCAATGCAGCACCCAATGCTCCGCCCACGTCGCATCGGTCTGACGAACATGACCTTTGCGTGCGAATCGAATGCCCAGCGTTTGCAGACGGTGGAGAAATACCGATCGGTTCAAGTCTAAATATGCGGCTTCCTCCGATTTCACCCGTCGATTCTCGCGCAGATCGAGCTCCAATTCTGCGGAGACGAGCGACTTGTATTTCTCCAGCTTCAGCCGCTTCAATTGGCGGTTCAGGTCGTCCTGCACCGGTGTCTGACTGACCCCTTCCGGCAGACTGCCGATCGCCGTGCCAATATCGATTCGAGCGAGCGCTTCAGCTACAACGCTCAATTCTCCATGCCCGAACAGCACCGTAGCGGCATCGCGAAGATCGCGCCAAGTCGGCCGTGATCCTCCATGCATCGAAGCAAGCGCCTCTGCCAATCGCACACCTTCGATAACCGAAGCAGTCGAACGCCATGTTCCGCGTTCGCGTAATTGCTGTGCCACAGCAGACAAATACAATGCAGGCAGCTTCTCGAGCTCACCATGCTGCATGCTCTGCCACAGCAGCTCGTAATAGGCTGGTGCCATATTGCCCGCTCCATAACCTGAATGCGAGGAAAGCTTGTAATACGAGTATGGCATCAACGTCATCCGTGTCGGCACGCGAGGCAGCTTCTTGATTTGTTCGTCTGTCATGAGCGGAAGCTGAAGCGTCAGCGCAGGCGTATGATGCGCTCCACTGATTACGACGATCCTATCGGCCTGATGGCCGCTGGCAATCGTATCGTGAATCTTGCGGCGCATATAAGCTTCGCGAATTTCGTTATAGGCGACCTCCTGCGGAGCGCTCTTCAGCTCCGCTTCTTCCGTCATATCTCGAAACTCCGAAGAGAAATGTACGATCGCTTGCTGATATGCTTCCGGCGAAGCAAGATGCTCGTAGCAGCGTTCCCAATACGCTTCATAATCCGGCTCGCCGGACAGCTCTGCGATACGGGCGTACAAATCACGTTGGACCAAACCGAAGCTCATCCCTTCAGCAGGCTCGTCTGCTTCCGCCACAGCTTCCTCGGCCGCGATTGGCATGCGGCGCAGATCCTGCAAGGCAAGCGACACATCGGTAGGCAGATCAATAAATTCCGCGTGGCATCCGTTCCGCTGCGCCCACAACAGAGCCTGATATTCAGGCGAATAGTCGGCAAAAGGATACAGCAGCGTTCGCACCGGCAGCTGTTCCGTATACGCAAGCATAGCTACGGGCGGCACGACGCCGCGTGCCACCAATTGCGATGCCAGGTGCCCCGCGTCGCTTGGCCCTTCGATCAGAACCGCCGTCGGCTTCACTTCCTTCAGCAGACTGAGCAAATGATAGGCACCTGCTGGCGACAGATGCCGGATGCCCCAATAATGCGGTCCGCGTGCGGAGCCGCTCACCCATTCATCTCCGAGCATGCGCTGTACAGGCTTCGCCATGTTGCACCCCGTTTTTTCATTACATTATCGAGATATTCCTTCCACACCAGCTGATCCTTCGCATCGTCCTTGACAATTGCGCCTTGCAGGCCAGCCGCAATATCCTCATCCGTCAGCTGTCCGGTGCCGAAGCTGCCCGCCAGTGCCATGCTGCCGGTGAGCAGTGAGATCGCTTCTGCGGTCGAGATCACGCCGCTTGGCGGCTTCACCTTCTCCTTGCCGTCCAACGTCACACCGCTGCGCAGCTCGCGGAATATCGTCACGACCTTGCGAATCGCCTCTTCATCCGGCTGCGTCGCGCGCAGCTCATAGCTGGCAGAGATCTCGCCTACACGGCGGCGGACGATGTCGATCTCGGTCTCGAGACTCGATGGCGCCGGCAGGACGATAATATTGAACCGCCGTTTCAGCGCGGCGGACATTTCGTTAACGCCACGGTCGCGCGTATTGGCAGTCGCGATGATCGAGAAGCCGCGCTGCGCCGACACTTCGCGGCCAAGCTCCGGGATCGCGATCGTCTTCTCGGACAGGATCGAGATAAGCGCATCCTGAACCTCCGAAGCGCAGCGCGAGATTTCCTCGAAGCGAGCGATGCCGCCGCTCTCCATGGCGCGAAGTATCGGACTGCGTATGAGCGCTTGATCAGACGGGCCCTGCGCAAGCAGGAGCGCGTAGTTCCATGAATATCGCACATGCTCCTCGCTCGTGCCTGCCGTACCCTGCACCACTTTGGACGAGTCGCCGTGAATGGCGGCCGTTAAATTTTCAGAAAGCCACGACTTGGCCGTTCCTGGTTCGCCAATCAGCAGAAGCGCGCGGTCCGTCAGCAGCGTTGCAATCGCCATCTCGATCAGACGTTTGTTGCCGATATACTTCGGCGTGATTGTCACGCCCCCCACTTCGCCGCCCGTCAGGAAGGTCAGCACCGATCGCGGGGACAGCTGCCATCCTGCCGGCTTCGTATCTTGATCCGCTGCTCGCAGCGCTTCGAGCTCGTGCGCGTACAGCTTCTCCGCGGGTAATCTTAAGACAGCTTGCTTGTTATCCATCTCCATCATGCAGTTCCACTCTCCTCAATGATTTCGGCCGGCGCGGCTTCCATGGCGTCAGCTAGTGCAGTCAGTTCGTTGGCGTTGTAAGGGTGCTTCTCAGCGATTGCACGAAGTCTAGGAATATAGCTTCTAGGAACGGAAGCGATGAGCTTCCGAAGCGGAGCATCCATGTAATAGAAGCTCCTTGCCTCCATCAGCTGGAACAGTAGCTGCGGCGCATCTGTATAACGGATACGGAACAAAGTGATCAAAATGCGTTGAATGCTCGAATCATGAAGCCTAGCATTTTTCGTCAGTTTGGACGTCAAATAGGTAGTCACTTGCGCATCCTCCGTCTGCGTGAAGAGGAGAACAAGCTCTAGCGAGTCCGCTTGTACCCACGTATGCACCCACCGAGAATCCCAGCTATTCGCCGGAACGATCAAATCTTCATCTTCCTCAACGGCTGACAGCTGCTCCTGCGTAATGAGCGACACTGCGCGAATGATCTCCTTGGACGCGATTGACGAAGGATTTGCAAGTACGCCCGAGAACCGATCGAACAGCTCGGTTGGCGTTAGGAGACGGTAGCCCGCACGGAACAAATAACCCGCCATGCAGGTGTTCATTACGGCATCCAATGACAACAAGAAGCGGTTCGCTTCCTCCGTATTCAAAGATAGCAGCAGCTCGGCTGCATTCTCCTGCAGCACTTCGGTCTCGGAGGCGAAGAAACCAGGCGTTGTCAGCATGCGGCGGAGCAGTGCGATGACATCTTCTGCGATATGTACGCTAGCAGGCGATACCGTGACGTGACGCTTCCAAGAAGGTCCTGCGCCGATAAGCTCTGACCCGCTGCCATGCAAACAAAGAAGCTCCGCATGCAGCTGCTCTGCCAGCTTGCTGCGCTCCTTGCCTTCGGCGGCGGCAAACTGATCGAAGCTGCGCTCCGCCTGTGCAATGATACGTCCAAGCAGTGCAGTGGAATTCGCACGCCGAATCGGTTCGATGGCAAGCTCGCGATCCTTGCTCGACAATGCCTCTTGCAGACGGTCCAACGCTTCTTTTGTTCCGATCGACGCTAGCGTATCAAGCGCCGCTTGGCGAACCTCTTTGCGTTTATCACGGCTTAACTCCAGTAAAAGCATCTCGTGCTGCGGACGTTTGCTGAGCATTTCGATCGCAGCGACCTTTATATCAACAGCGCCGTTAACGGCAGCGTCCAGCACCAGTTCCTCCGCTGAATCGCCGATCAAGCGATGAAGGAGCTTCAAACGCCGCACATCGCCCTTGCCGCCTTGTAAATTAATCTGCTCCTGAAGCACAGAGACAGCCTTCTGACCATAGCCTGTCGCAATCGTCTCTGCGATCAGGTCCGCAATTTCCGGATAGGTCTCATCGAGGGCGCTGCACATGACGGGCATTGCGCGAAGATCGAGGTAGCTGTTATCGAGAATGGAATGACGCAGCTGCTCCAGCCTTCCTTGCCCTTTGGTCGTGAGCTGCTCCAGCAGCGGCTTCAATCGGCGATACGGAACATCTGTAGATAATGCGATGCCCAAGCTTGGAATGGGCTGTCGATCGCCTGCGGTTTCCGTCTTTCCCTGTGTATGCAGGACAGCACTTAGCAATTTCGACAGCTCTAGCAGCTTCACAGCGCTGTCTTCGCGAGAAGCGTTAAGCACCGCATCGGAAGCTTCCGCGATCCGATTGAAGACGGGCGCAGCCTCGCCAAGCTTCTTAAGTTGCGGCTGCAGCTTCGCTAAGCGAACATCTCCTTGCGCCAACGCGCTGCCGGCAATGAACAGTCGGCGAACTTCATGCTGTAAGTCTTGCAATAGCTCTACACTCATGTTCGTCTCTCCTCTAATACAACAGCCGGACAATCCGGCGGTCTGTCGTTATGCTCATCAGCTGGGCAACCAGACGATTGCTATCAAGCTCATGTCGGAACGCGATGAGCGCTGTTTGTTCTTGGAGCTCTTCCGGCTGCAGCAGTTCAAGAATAGCGGTCGGTTGATGAGGAGCTTCCAGCAGGTTCGTGACGAGCGGAATTTGCTTGTTCTGCGCATCGCGTAAAATATACGTATCCCCTATACGCTCAATCGCTTGGAACGCGACGAGTGCCACAGGCATTTTATCCGATAACGGGTTCTTGATCTGGTTCTTCACTTTCTTGATGACGTCCGGGTACGAAGCGGCTGCTAGCTGCTTGACCTTACGATAATCAGCTTCCTCCAGCTCACGGAACCGCGATTGCTCCCACCGAACGCGTGCGTTCAGTTCGCCTGGGTAGACGAACAGCTCATCGGTCTGTACCACAGCAAAGAAGGAGTCTTCTTCCTTCATCTGCTTCGCAGCACGGAAAGGACGCATATGCCGGGTCACTCGAATGGTACCGTCCGCTAGATCGATCCACCAGCCGGTATCAACAAACTCGCCGCGCGCATGATCCGCATAGGAAAGGAACGACAGCTGCAGCAATTCCACGTTCGAACGAGTGCGGCCCAGTTCCTGCAGCTCAGCGAGCTGCCAAGCATGACCAAGCAGCTCCTCCAAGGCTGAATCGGTTTCCATTGGCGAATCAGGATCTTCGGCACGCTTCTCTAGATACGCCTTGCTCTTCTTCACGAGTGCTTGCAAATAGATGAGCTGCTCGATCGCGCTCGTATAGATCGCTTCTCGTTCGTCATCATTCCGGAGCAGCAGCAACAGCTCGCGGAGCGCAGCTTGCGCACCTGGAATATAATAGTTGCCCAGCTGCTTGGCCTGCTCTTCAATGAGCTGGATCGTCTTCTTGTCTACGCTGCCAAGTCCATGATGCACGAGCTGAAGGACGAGCTTTTCTAAGATGGACAGCCCTTCGAGCTGCGACGTTATTTTCTTCACGAGTGCGGACTTGTTCACTTTACGCGGAGCCTTCGGAGCTCCTTCTTTCTCAGCCGCTGCCTTCTTCTCTTCCCGCTTCTCCGCCTTGTCGCGCTTATCGGCCACATCAGATGGAATGTCAGCGGTTTCGAACGTAGACGAGCTGGATACATAAGCATACATCAAACCAAGCGTGTGCTTGCATGGGAATTGCCTGCTCGGACAGGTGCAGCGGTAAACGGGATTTCCCTCTTGAACGAAATCGATCGAGCAACGGTAAGGCTCTTTGCCGCTGCCCTTGCACTCCCCGAATAGGAGCTTCTGATCCTCGGTAACGCATCGCAGCGGAAAGCTGCCTTTGCGTGCGAGATCTCTGCCATTCTTTATCGCTCCTGCATTAGGAGCCAGACTATCGACATAAGCTTCTGTAAGTGATATCATCTTCTACCTCGCAATGATCAGGATTACACTCATTTCCACAGAAAGGACGTTTTTTCCTCTTCTCAAACTATTGAAAGAAAGCAACCAAAAGAACCCGAATGGAATACTTTTCAAGCGGGTTATCTATAAGAGATGTACTCAAGTAACTATTAACGAATCAAATACAAACTTTTTGTAAGTATCTTGACAAAAGGAATTGGGCTAAGCTATCATTTTTATGTGTTTAGTATAACGCCATGAGCTTATGGGAAAAACTGTTCAACGGTGATGGTACCTTAACACAAGGAGCTAAATTACACCCTAAGGAGGAAGTTCAATGTCGAAATTGAATATCGGTATTATTCTTGGCAGCACACGCCAAGGTCGTGTAAGTCCGCAAGTTGGTGAGTGGGTTAAAGGGATCGCTGACAAACGTGGCGACGCTAACTATGAAATCGTTGATATCGCTGATTACAAACTTCCACTCCTTGGTGAAGCTGATGCTACAGAACAAGCAACGGCTTGGAACGCGAAGCTCGCTACACTCGACGGCTTCGTATTCATCGTTCAAGAATACAATCACAGCATTACGGGCGCTTTGAAAAATGCACTCGACTATGCACGTGATGCATGGAACAACAAAGCTGCTGGTATCGTAAGCTACGGCTCCGTTGGCGGCGCTCGCGCTGCTGAGCACCTCAGAGGTATTCTTGGCGAGCTGTCTGTAGCAGACGTTCGCGTACATCCTGCCCTCTCCCTGTTCACGGACTTCGAGAACGGCTCCGTATTTAAACCAAACGATCTTCACCTGACGAATGTTAACGGCATGCTCGACCAAGTGCTTGCTTGGAGCGGCGCTCTGAAGACGCTTCGTCAATAGTTCATTCGACCATTACGTTATAAACATGGAAAAGCTGTCCCTTCGTCTAATCGACGATGGACAGCTTTTTTTGATGGTCAATCGATGACAAGACGACCTCCAGCGAAATGGGTGATGTTCGTCTCACTCCATACGCAAGTCCTGAATATGCTTGTGTAGCGATCAACATTCGAAGACGCTTGTCTAGATGGAGGAGGCCACGCACTCACATGAAACGAAACAATGGAAAGAAGCTTGAACAAACGCCCCTAAGCGCAACCCACCGTTTCTTTCAGAAGCTAGGCTATAAGAATGACGAACAGCTCCGTTTCGTGCTGGTCCATGACGCAAAGAATAATCATTACCAGCGGTATAGCAGTAACAGCAACTCCGCATATAGCAGAATGCCTGTGATCCCATTATATAAACCCTTTCATCTTATCGAATCTCAAGTACCGTTCATTACACTTTACTCGAATTATGGTCAGCCTGTTCACCTATTCGGACAGAATGCACGAGGTTATGCCATCTTCATGGAAGTGAACTACCGAGAATCACGCCAGAGCGACTTTCAGGACATTCGAGCACAATTTATTGATGTCGATTTGAACAAAGTGTCGGCCTATCTGGATACGAAACAACAAGCAATGAAGAAAGCCGAGTCACTCCAAGCCTCCCAATCAGATACGGTCACTTCTGTTAACATCACTCGCACGCCGAGTGGTCGTTATCTCTTGCTGGCAGAGAGAACGAGATCTCGCGTTGAGCAGTTGAAGAAAGCCTATCTCAATCGCCATAGTAAAAGCCTTAAAAATGCGATGATTGTTGAGACCAAAAACGGCTTTCATATGTACTGGCCAATCCAAGATGGTTCGATCGACAAGTTCGTACCCATTCAAAAAGCATTAGTGCAAAAATTCAGCTCCGACCCCAGAATTACGAACCTTTCAAGGGCTATGCGAGTGCCGGGCTTCTACCATATGAAAGACCCTGATGACCCCTTCATGGTTAAAGTGAAGCAATGGGGCCGATCGCAGCCATTCTCGCAAAATGAACTTGTGAACGCCTTGCAACTGACCATTGGATCGGATGCACAACGAGCTCAGCGATCCCGGTGAATGATGTAATTCAATAGGTGCTCCAGAAAAGCGGTGCGAAGAGATAAGCTGTGAAGTGCAGCCATGGCAAGACAGTAATGCTCCAGCATCGCTTTGTTGGCGCCATCCCGCCCTAACACGGTTACAAAGGTCGATCGATCGTTCTCCATATCCTGACCGACCGGTTTCCCCAACAATTGCGCATCGCCTTCTGCATCCAACAAATCATCCTTGATCTGAAAAGCGATGCCGGCATGGTAGGCGTAAGCCTTCAGCCCTGCAATCTCCTGCTCATTCACCTGCGCAAGAATAGCCGGCATGACCAATGCAGCTTCGAACGCAATGCCCGTTTTGTAGTAGCAAATCGCATTCAACTGCTCCTGCGTCAATGCCATCTTCTTCGCGCTCAGATCCATCGCCTGTCCCGCGCATAGCTCCTCTGCCTTCTGAGCGGAATACCGGATTAGAGCAAGCACATGGTTCGGGTCGAAACCATGCAGGGAAGCTTGTTCCTGCGTCGCTCGTTGAATGAGCAGCAAGCCCGTTAATTCCGCAGTGGCGCTGTCATACACTTGATGAAGCGTCGCACGCCCTCTTCGAATATCAGCATTATCCTGCGAGGGCAAATCATCGAAGATGAGCGAAGCGGTATGCATATATTCCAACGATCGTAATAAGGGCACGATAGACGATGCTTGTAGACCAAATTCATGAACACCCATCACCCAAGTCAATACGGGCCGCAGACGTTTCCCGTCTCCTGCAAGACTGTAATTGGCCGCATCGATCAGCATCTCTTTCATCGGAAGCATGTCTTCGCTCTTCGCAATTTGCAGTGTGCTGTTGATTTGCTCCTTAGCCACGCGTACCGTTTCTGCGAATTGATCTTTCTGCTTCCCTTCCTCTCTCAGATGAGAAACAAGCTGGTCTCGAATCAGCTTATCGAAGAATTCCACATCGTCCGCCTGCCGAACCATCTGCTGTATCAGTCGATTAAACGCCGGCGCATCGGGAGCAAAAATCGCCATCAGGCGGTTATACGCTTCTTTACCCAATCGCATTTTGCAGCGCTTCAGACCGTTTATCGCACGATTCAGAATAACTTCACGCGCTTTCGGATCGTTATGATACACATCATGGATCAGGTGGGTAATGACGGTCCAATACAATTCGAATGGATTGATCAGATCCGATCGTTGCTCGCGATGAGCCAAATAGTAAGTAAAAGGCGTTACCGCACCCTCCTGTTGATCATCGAATAAATCCGCAAAGTCGTCGGCTAGCTGATTATAGATCCCATAATGGAAAGTACGATATTCGAAGCCCTCGTCCTCATCGGTATCTAGGACAGATCGAGCGATCAATCGGGAAGATGCAGATTTCAAAATAATTGGAATATAGAGTTCTTCATTCGTATACGTTGCATTCGTCATTGCTTTGGCACGGTCAATCTCCTGTGAATGAAAGAATACATAGGCTTGTTCGAAGAACAGCTGCTGCGTGTCGGACTGCTGATGGTTCTTAATATACTCGAATGCCTCCCGCAGCTCGGCATGAATGAAACGAAGCATGTGCTCGCTCGGACCGCCCCACTCGCTCATTGCAGGCACAGTGCCGCTCAGCAGCGCCTCCCGTATCATTCGGGAATATTGTGCTTTCTCTTCCTTGGACAGCACTTGCGCATCCAGCAAATCATCGACGAATGGATATGTCAAACCATAGGAATAGCCGAGCCTGATCGCTTCATCCAATCTCCGGCTGCGCTCCGAAGGTGGTTGTTGCTCCGTTAACGCTTCAACCGCATGCATGACGACACCAACAATTATCTTGATGAGCTTCCGTTGTGCATGCTCGGCGTTCATACCTTCTGGAATGTGATCCGCAACGTTCTTCAGCTTGCCGAGCGCCCAGATAACGGCAGTCTCAATGCCCTCCTTCTGCGCCCATCGATAAAGCTCCACCATACTGATGAATGTCGGCGTTTCTCCTCGGCCTGTCTCAGCCGAACGAGTCAAGCGATGCTTGACGTCGGTCACAACACGTTGAATCCTCGTCTTTACCTTTGGGTCATCGAGCGCCATTCCAAGATCTCGCATGTATATGTAGGACACGCTTCGATCCAGATAGGCTTCAAGTTTGTCTGTATGATTCAACCACTGTATATATCGATGATAATCAGCAGCATTCGACTTCCTTCTACCTCGCGTTAGAAAGGATACCCATGATCGACTACGGATATGGCTTCTCTTCCATTGTTGTATATCTTCCGTTAAAGCCGTTATATAAGACTTACTTTGCAATTGCTCATGGAGCTTTGCGAAGTATTGAGCAGCCTGGTGCTCAGCCAGCCCATAACGAGTATCGGCGTGGACGATGAATTGCACATTCATATTTTGTTATACCTCAGCTTCTATTGTCGTCTTCCAGTATGCCTATTTTATACGGAGCAAAATTATTCTGGTTACGCAAAGAAGCGCTGACGCACCTGAACCGTCATCCTTCATACCCCTGGTACGGTGTTCATGTCTGAACATATGCCGAGCGATCATCTTCCATGTACTTGTCGTACAAGCAGCCTATAACGGAATCTCTTTAATAACCTTGGCAGGATTTCCACCAACGACGACGTTGTCCGGTACATCCTTCGTAACGACTGCGCCCGATGCGATGACAACGTTGTGTCCAATCGTCACACCTGGATTAATAACCGCACGGCCGCCGATCCATACATGATCGCCAATGACGATCGGCTTACCGAATTCTGCACCGGATGTGCGCTCCTTCGCATTCAGCGGATGCGTAGCTGTATACAGATGTACGCCAGGTGCAATGAAACAGTTGTTCCCGATCCGAATTTCACACACATCGAGGAACACACAATCAAAGTTCGCGTAGAAGTTGTCGCCGACATGAATGTTATACCCATAGTCGCAGCGGAAAGCAGGTTCCACGTAGGCCCCTTGTCCAACTGTGCCAAACAGCTCTTGCAGCAGCTCGGTTCTTACCCCAAACTCCGTCTCCAGCGTCGCATTATACAAACGTGTCAGACGACGTGCATTAATCCGGTCCTTCACTAATTCCTCGTCACCGGCAAAATACAGCTCGCCTTGCAGCATTTTATGTTTCTCTGAAGTCATCTCACATTCGCCCCTTCCACTGTTTTCCATCACCTGCATCATTATATCCTACACCTTCCTGATGATACAGCGAACGGCCTAGAGAGCAAGCACAAAGAGCCTTGTCTGTCGAAACAGAAAAGGCTCGAAAAGCTCGTAGAATCAGGCTTTGCGCGATATTTAATGTTATTAACCATAGACATATATTTAATGCAGTTAATTTTATGCCTTTACGCTTGATCGCATTTAATTAATGCCATTACACATTCCGACGATACTGCCCTCCGACCTCATATAACGCTTGTGTAATCTGTCCTAGCGAGGCGAATCGAACGGTATCCATCAGCGCTTCGAACACATTACCATTCGACTTGGCCACCAGCTTCAACCGATCCAGCGCACGGGCACATTCTTGCTGATGCAGTTGCCTGAACGATGCCAGATTGTTAATCTGCGTCCACTTCTCCTCTTCGGTCGAACGGGCCAGCTCCATCTCCTCTGCCAAGCTTTCTTGCGCATCGCGGTTAATAAACGTATTCACACCAATGATCGGCAGCTCGCCCGTATGCTTCTTATGCTCATAATAGAGCGACTCCTCTTGAATTCGACCACGCTGATATTCCGTTTCCATCGCCCCCAACACACCACCGCGATCATGGAGCCGCTGGAACTCCTGCAGCACCGCTTCTTCGACGAGGTCTGTCAGCTCTTCCACGGCAAAAGAGCCTTGCAGCGGATTCTCGACCTTCGCCATGCCGAATTCGCGATTGATGATGAGCTGGATCGCCATCGCTCGGCGCACCGAGCTCTCTGTCGGCGTAGTTACCGCCTCGTCATACGCATTCGTATGAAGCGAATTGCAGTTATCATAGATCGCGATTAACGCCTGCAGCGTCGTCCGAATATCGTTGAAGTCCATCTCCTGCGCATGCAAGGAACGGCCTGACGTCTGGATATGATACTTCAGCTTCTGGCTTCGCTCATTGGCTCCGTATTTGTGCTTCATAACTGTTGCCCATATTCTGCGCGCTACACGCCCCATGACACTATACTCTGGATCAAGACCATTGCTGAAGAAGAACGACAGGTTCGGGGCAAAATCGTCTATCTGCATCCCACGGGATAGATAATACTCCACATATGTGAACCCATTGGCCAGCGTAAAAGCTAGCTGTGTAATGGGATTCGCCCCCGCCTCCGCAATATGATAGCCGCTAATGCTAACGGAGTAGTAATTACGCACCCCCTGTTCAATAAAATACTGCTGGATGTCCCCCATCATCTTCAGCGCAAACTCCGTTGAAAAGATACACGTATTCTGGCCTTGGTCCTCCTTCAAAATATCGGCCTGCACCGTTCCGCGCACCGTGCGCAGCGTCTCTGCTGCAATGGCCTCGTACTCCGCCGAATTCGGCGCTCTGCCATTCGCATAAGCAAACCGATCAACCTGCTGATCAATGGCCGTATTCATGAACATGGCCAGCAGCATCGGCGCAGGCCCATTGATCGTCATCGATACGCTGACGGATGGATGACACAGGTCGAAGCCCGCATACAGCTTCTTCATATCATCCAACGTACTGATACTGACGCCGCTGTTGCCGATTTTGCCATAAATGTCTGGCCGGGTATCCGGATCCTGCCCGTATAAGGTGACGCTATCGAACGCAGTCGACAACCGTTTCGCCTCATCATTCATACATAAATAATGAAACCGTCGGTTCGTCCGATCCGGCGTGCCTTCCCCAGCAAATTGACGTTTCGGATCTTCATTCGTTCGCTTGAACGGAAAGACTCCGGCCGTATAAGGAAAGTAGCCAGGCAAATTGTCCAGCATCAGCCATCGTAATCGATCTCCGTCATCCGTATACCTTGGCAGGCTGATCCGTGGAATCCGATTGCCCGACAGGGACTCCGTGTACAACTCGGTCACGGTCTCTGTGGTACGAACCTTTGTTACTAGCCGCTCCTGGCGGTAGGCTTCTCGAATCGCCGGCCACTCCGTTAAGCGCTTCCGATACTCCGGAAGCAGTCTCGCATCATATTGCGCAATCAGCGTATCCAACTTCTCAGTGGTCTGCCGCTGCGGCTCTTCCGTAGCAGTTTCTTCTCCACAATGAGCCAACAGCAGACGCTTTGCTTCTTTAAGGAAGGATAATTCCCGAACAACAACAGCCTGCTCCTCAACCTGCTGCCGATATTGACGCACCGTCAGCACAATCTCGCGCAAATAGCCTGCTCGGTCAGGCGGGATGATATGGCGATGCTTCGTCTCACCTGCCTTAACAGCGCTGTCGGTTTCCGTTATCTCGTGATTGGCAGGCAGAACCGGCCAGCTTCCTCCCGTCTTCTTCTCCACGATTCCCATGAGCTTAGCAAAAAGCGCCGTCGTTCCCGGATCATTGAACCGACTCGCCATTGTACCGAATACCGGCAGATCGGCGTCCGCTGCATCGAACAGCTGGCGGCTTCGCTTGAACTGCTTGCGCACGTCGCGTAGCGCATCCTCCGATCCGCGGCGCTCAAATTTATTGATCACGATCGCATCCGCGTAGTCGATCATGTCGATTTTCTCCAGCTGGGATGCAGCACCATATTCGCTTGTCATCACATAGACCGCCACATCGCATAGATCAACGATCGCCGCACCGCCTTGTCCGATGCCGCTCGTCTCGATCAGAATCAGATCGAAGCCAGCTCGTTTCACGATTGCTAATGCATCGCCCAGCGCCTCGCTGATTTCCGACTTCGAGCCTCTGGTCGCGAGGCTGCGCATATATACATTGCGATGGTGAACGGCGTTCATTCGGATGCGATCACCGAGCAGCGCACCGCCGGACTTCAGTTTGGATGGGTCAACCGAGAGTATCGCGATCGTCCGATCGGGGTACTGATCGATAGATCGCCGGACGAGCTCGTCGGTGAGTGAGCTTTTGCCAGCGCCGCCTGTACCCGTAATGCCGATGACAGGTGCTGCTGGTGTTCCGTGTACATCCTGTGTTGTAGTAATGGCTTCAATCACAGCTTCATTTTCTGCATCCAACGCATGTCTCGCTGCCCGCTCCTCCGCAAGTGATAGCAATCTCGCGATCGATCCGTCATTACGGGTTTGCAGCACAGCGTAATCAAGCTCCGCCAGCTTCGGGGTGGGGTGATCACATGCACGGATCATTTCATTGATCATGCCCTGCAGGCCTAGTCGGCGTCCATCCTCAGGAGAGAACACTCGCGCAATGCCGCGTTGACGCAAATGCTCGATCTCTGCTGGAATAATGACGCCGCCCCCTCCGGCGAAAATGCGAATATGACCTGCTCCTTCCTGTTGAAGCAGGTCATACATATAGGTCAAATATTCGATGTGGCCGCCCTGATAGGAGCTGACAGCGATACCTTGCACATCTTCTTGAATCGCCGTGCGAACAACCTCCTGAGCGGAGCGGTTGTGGCCAAGATGAACGACTTCCACACCGGAAGACTGCAGGATCCGCCGCATAATATTAATGGAGGCATCGTGTCCATCAAAAAGCGCGGCTGCCGTGACGAAACGGACATAACAGCTTGGGCGATACACATCTGTCTGCATAAGCTCTCCCCCTGCGCTGTACGAATTCAAAACTGTTAGATCGAAATCTTATCTCCCTGCTGCACCTCTGACGGTTCTTCGCTTCGTTCCGGGAACAGGATGCTTTCCAAGTACTGTTTGTTATACAGCACTGACGCATCGGTTGGCCGATATTCTCTCGCCTTCTCATTGTGCATATAAGCCCGCTGCTGATCACCTAATCGGTCATAGCAGACGCACAGCTGCAAATGCGGAAGCCAAGTGGCGCACTGGTCATTGCGCAGCGACCAGGTTTGGGCTGACTGAGGCGTGTTAAGCGCGGCTTGGTACCAATAGGCGGCGGTTTCGTATGCATTTTGCTGCAGATGCCAATACCCGATCCGGCAGCAAAACTCCGGCAGCGGTGTTCCATATCGAAACGACATTAACGCATGATGCATCATCATGTCGTCATTCCCAAGCGCAGAATAACAATCGGACAGCTTCGCGCAAGCGGAGATGTTATCCTCTACCCAACCTTCTCCTAATAATAGAAACTTCGTATAATACGCAATCGCTTGCTCGTATTTGCCATGATCCTTCAGCTCATTGGCGTAGTAGAACGTATCTCTAGCGTTGAAGTTCTCCCCTGCCGCAAGTCGATTCTCATAAATACGAAGGTTCCGGTCGCTGTCATGCCGCAGGCTCGCGTGCGTGACGGCAATATCGGATGCCAGAGATGGACCGAATACCTCTAGATATTCATGTACGGCGCCGATCCACCGAAACCCGCGTGATCGCTTCACCAGCCGATTGCGTCGCAGGGAGCTCGTAACCCTCCCGTATTCGTCCTTGGCCAGATGGTAATTCATCGACACCGTGTCAATAGCATTGGACAGCTCCGCCTTCAGCTTCAGCAGCTTCTCTCGATCTGCTTCGAGGAACACATCATCTGCATCAAGCCACAAAATGTATTCGGAGGTGGCCAGGCTGAAGGCATAATTGCGTGCCGCTGCAAAATCATCAATCCACTCGAACGAATAAATCGCTTCCGTGTATTCCCCTGCGATCTCCTTCGTTCGGTCTGTCGAACCCGTGTCGACAATGACGATTTCATCTGCAATATCTCGAACGGAGTCGAGACAACGCGCTAGTACGTCCTCTTCATTTTTCACAATCAAGCATAGACTGATCGTTATCATGTACCACCTTTCCTTTCTCCATATGTCCTAATTGCCCCTAAACTGCGCAAGACAAGCTGTGCCCTTTAAGTTCACGCTCGAAGAATACTACTAATTTATGGAACATAATTTCCAATATGACTAATGTCGAAGGGAGCGATGAGATGACAGCGCGGCGTGTACTGATCGGCAGTCCGATCTGCCAAAAGAAATCGATTCTCGCTTTATTCCTGCAGGCTGTAGAAAGACTGCAGCAGCGATCTTGGACATGCGATTACGTTCTAATCGACGACAACGAGGATGCCGCTTCCAGCTCGCTGCTCGCGCAATTCGCCAATTCCATTCGAAGTGAGGGCAAGTCGAACATCGAGATTATCGCTGGAAGGTCAAGCACAGTCCCGCGAATGACGTATTACAAGGACGAAGTAACACATTATTGGAACGACTCGTTAATTGGCAAAATCGCAGGCTGGAAAGATCAGATGATCCAAATGGCGCGCGACGGAGATTATGATGCGCTTCTCCTCGTCGACTCGGATCTGATCCTCCACCCCGAGACGGTAGAATCACTGCTGGATGCGGATCTGCCCATTGTCTCAAGTCTGTTCTGGACGCGTTGGCAGCCCGACGGCCCAGAGCTTCCACAAGTGTGGATCAGAGATCATTACTGGCCATGGCAGGGCAGTGACGATCACACAGATGAGGCTGCTGCAGCGCGAGGTGAACTGCTTGCCAAATTGCAAACACCTGGAGTCTATGAAGTTGGCGGTTTAGGTGCGTGTACACTCATTAGTCGCAAAGCTCTCGCACAACCGATTTCCTTCCAGCGTATTCCGAACCTGTCCCTGTGGGGCGAGGATCGGCATTTTTGCGTGCGCGCAGCTGCTCTCGGTATTGAACTGGCAGTGGATACTCATTATCCCGTCTTCCACGTGTATCGAGAATCCGATTTGCTCAAGGCGCATCAATTCTTCCGCACGACGGAGCCGGCAGAAAGCAGCCGAACGAAGTCTGTGTTTGAGCTTCTCGTTCGTCAAGCTGGACCGAAGCTTGTTTTATCGATGGTCGCGTGTAATGAAGAAGGACGTTATCTGGAAGAGGCGCTGCGCAGACATCGGGAATACATTGACGGGGCTGTCATTATTGATGACGGGAGCACGGATGCAACCGCCGACATCATTCATGAGCGGCTGCAAGGCATTCCGCTTTATTACGTTCGCAATGAGCAGTCGAAGTTCACGAATGAGATCGAGCTGCGGCGGCAGCAATGGAATGCAACGGTACAGCTGAGCCCATCGTGGATACTTAATTTGGATGCAGACGAGTATTTCGAGGATCGTTTCGCTCAGGATGTACACGGCCTGCTGACCAATCCAGCAGCGCATACGTATTGCTTCAGATTGTACGACTTCTGGAACGAGCAGCAGTATCGGGAGGATGAATTTTGGCAGGCGCATCGAACGTACCGCCCTTTTCTCACTCGCTATGTGGGGGGCTTTCCTTATGTATGGAACGAAATGAAGCTGCACTGCGGCAGATTTCCTCGCAGCGTAATGGATATTTTGCCAACGCTGTCTCCTCTTCGCTTGAAGCATTGGGGCTGGTCACGAGAATCGGATCGACGAATGAAGGCTGAGCGCTATGAGCGGCTCGATCCTGACGCACGGTATGGCTGGAAAGCGCAATATGATTCCATTCTTAGCAGCAATCCGAGACTAATCGACTGGCAGGAGGATGAGAACGCCGTCCATTCGAAAGCGATACCGACAACCATGCTGAAGGAGTGAATGAGATGGATAATGAAATTCCGATAACGACCGCTCAGCTGAACGCATTGAAGAAGCTGCTCAATGATCTTGTTGCGCTGCTCCCCTCTGTTCTTGGCTCACCGAGCCCAAGCAATATCGCCCAATTGAACGCCCTGCTTCGCGAGCTGCGCCGTTTAGTGCTTGCCATTAATTTTGAAGTGATGGAACAAGCCGCACTACTTGCACTTCTCGAAAATTACATCACATTAGCCGAAGTATTCCCTTTCACGCCACTTGGCGCTGCCGTTATTACCGAGGAACTGCTAACGATGCTTGGTGCGGTAACGCTCCGTTTCGCTGTTGATCCACCAGATAAAGATGAGCTCATCAGCCTTATTCGTTCGAATCAACAGCGGCTGGCTACCGGCTTCGTTCAACTTGGTTCGCAAACTGGAACAGCTGGACCACCGGGACCGCCAGGAGCTCCAGGTGCTCCTGGACCTATCGGACCGATTGGACCCGTTGGTCCGCAGGGAATTCCGGGTCCACAAGGACCAGCTGGAGCTCCTGGTGAAGAAGGGCCCGCCGGTGCTCCAGGACCTCTAGGGCCGCAAGGCATTCAAGGACCTGCTGGCGCTGCCGGAACTGCTGGCAATCCAGGGGCAGCAGGAGCTACAGGACCAACTGGCGCTACGGGAGCTGGACTCCAAGGAGTAACCGTCTTTAACCCAGCAAATGCCCCAAGTTATCCAGACAATCAGCTAGTTGTCTATGAAGGCAGCTTATATATTACGACGACTGCATCTCCAACCGGGAAGCCAGGGTCTTCACCAGATTTTTTGCTCCTTGTGACAAGAGGTGAAACCGGCATCGGGGTGACGGGTGCGACTGGCGCAACAGGATCAACTGGTGGCACGGGAGCCACCGGTCTTCAAGGTGCAACTGGACCAACAGGGTCGGGCGCTGGTCCAACGGGGGCTACCGGGGCTACCGGGGCTACCGGCGTAACTGGTGATACAGGTGCGACTGGTAGCGGTGCAACTGGCGCGACCGGGGCTACGGGGGCTGATGGCGCGACGGGCGCGACCGGGGCCGACGGCGCTACGGGGGCTGATGGCGCGACGGGCGCGACCGGCACCGATGGGGCGCCGGGGGCTGCCGGAGCTACGGGCGCGACGGGCGCTGATGGGGCGCCGGGGCCTGCTGGAGCTACGGGCGCGACTGGCGCTGATGGCGCTCCGGGGGCTGATGGTGCGACGGGAGCTGCCGGCGCTACGGGCGCGACGGGCGCTGATGGTGCGCCGGGAGCTGCTGGAGCCACGGGCGCGACGGGCGCTGATGGGGCGCCGGGAGCTGCCGGAGCGACTGGGGCCACTGGCGCTGATGGGGCGCCGGGGGCTGCTGGAGCGACTGGGGCCACTGGCGCTGATGGGGCACCGGGAGCTACGGGTGCGACCGGCGCTGAAGGTGCGACAGGAGCTGCCGGAGCGACTGGGGCCACTGGCGCTGATGGTACGCCGGGAGCTGCCGGAGCGACTGGGGCCACTGGCGCCGATGGTGCGCCGGGAGTTGCTGGAGCTACGGGCGCGACTGGCGCCGATGGTGCACCGGGAGCTGATGGTGCGACTGGCGCCACTGGCGCTGATGGTGCGCCGGGGGCTGATGGTGCTACGGGCGCGACTGGCGCCGATGGTGCACCGGGAGCTGCCGGAGCTACGGGCGCGACCGGAGCCGATGGTGCGCCGGGAGCTGCTGGAGCGACCGGTGCTGATGGGGCGCCGGGGGCTGCCGGGGCGACCGGGGCCACTGGCGCTGATGGTGCGCCGGGGGCTGCTGGAGCGACTGGGGCCACTGGCGCTGATGGTGCTCCGGGGGCTGCCGGAGCTACGGGCGCGACCGGCGCTGATGGTGCGACAGGAGCTGCCGGAGCTACGGGCGCGACTGGCGCTGATGGCGCGCCGGGGGTTGCTGGAGCTACGGGCGCGACCGGCGCTGATGGGGCGCCGGGAGCGACGGGCGCTGATGGTGCGCCGGGAGCTGCTGGAGCGACTGGGGCCACTGGCGCTGATGGGGCACCGGGAGCTACGGGTGCGACCGGCGCTGAAGGTGCGACAGGAGCTGCCGGAGCGACTGGGGCCACTGGCGCTGATGGG
>NZ_QGTQ01000006.1:142324-240439 GCF_003182255.1 Paenibacillus cellulosilyticus
CACTGGCGCTGATGGGGCACCGGGAGCTACGGGTGCGACCGGCGCTGAAGGTGCGACAGGAGCTGCCGGAGCGACTGGGGCCACTGGCGCTGATGGGGCGCCGGGGGTTGCCGGAGCTACGGGCGCGACCGGTGCTGATGGGGCGCCGGGGGCTGCTGGAGCGACGGGCGCGACTGGCGCTGATGGGGCGACAGGAGCTGCCGGAGCTACCGGGGCCACTGGCGCTGATGGGGCGCCGGGGGCTGATGGGGCGACGGGCGCGACCGGCGCTGATGGCGCTACGGGGGCTGATGGGGCGACGGGCGCGACCGGCGCTGATGGTGCGCCGGGGGCTGCTGGAGCGACGGGCGCGACCGGCGCTGATGGTGCGCCGGGGGCTGCTGGAGCGACGGGCGCGACCGGCGCTGATGGCGCGCCGGGGGTTGCTGGAGCGACGGGCGCGACCGGCGCTGATGGTGCGCCGGGAGCTGCTGGAGCGACTGGGGCCAGTGGCGCAGATGGTGCGCCGGGGGCTGCCGGAGCGACTGGAGCCACTGGCGCTGATGGTGCGCCGGGGGCTGCTGGAGCTACGGGCGCGACTGGCGCTGATGGTGCGCCGGGTACGGCTGGAGCGACTGGCGCAACAGGTACCACGGGTGTGACTGGTGCTACAGGCACCACAGGTGTAACCGGCACAACGGGGGCGACCGGAGCTACAGGCAGCGCTTTCACCGATGTGCATGCCTTTGCCGCTAATACATCTGGCTCTGCGATCTCCGTCGTGCTTGGCGGTACAAATGTACCTCTTCCGAATGCACAGGTTTTCAATGGCGGTTTCACAATCAATGGTGCTAATGATACGATTACGGTTCCAACCACTGGCACCTATATGATTTCATTCCAGATTAATACGACAGCTTCGCTATTGGTTTCCGCACGCTTACTCGTCAACGGAACTGCAGTTCCTGCTGGCACGATATCGAATGCCGTGTCGGTCACTCAGTTCAACAACGTCGTCGTCCTCAATTTGACCGCAGGCAATACCGTCACGATTCAGCTATTCGGTTTACTTGGAACTGCAACACTCATTACAGGAGCAGGCGCGGCAGTCACTATCGTCTTGTTGTCTTAATCTTATATGAAACGAAACAAGCACGAACTGGATTCCATATGGAATCTCGTTCGTGCTGTTTTTCTATCTATTCAATTTGATCTCGCCCTATCAACCTTCAACCCATCCATAATGAACTGGATTGCTGTTTGTTTGATCTGCTCGATCTCTTCTTGCGATCTTACTGGTGCGCTCGTGTTCATCTTTAGATCGATTTTGGCAGAAAGGCTGATTCCTCGAATGATGAGCAATGTATTCGCTAATGACTCAAAATGAAATACGCCCTGTTCCTTTCCACGCTGTAAGAGCTCCTCGAGTTTCGCCCACACGGGCTGCACATACGACATTACAATCTCGCTGCGCGAAGAGTGCATGAGCAGCTCTTGGTCTATCATCAAGCTTAGATGGAAGTCATCGAAGCTCATAGACATCACTTGATCCATCAGGAATTGCAGTCCGGTGAACGGATCCCGAAACATTGCTTCTGCCTGATCGAGCTTTGTGCCCGGGAAGTACGTCTCGAAGATATGCTGGAACACCTTCTCCTTCCCGCCAAAATAATAGGACACAAGCGAAATATTCGCATTTGCTTTATCGCATATTTGCCGAATCGTCGTTCCGTCAAACCCTTGTACCGCGAACAGTTCCTTAGCCGCTAGTAAAATGCGCTGCTTGACATCCTGCTCCATTCGTTACACGACTCCCTCTGCCTGATTTTATATATGGAAAAGTCTATCATGCTGTAATCTGTTGATCAAACGTTTGTTTTACTTCGGATACTAGTTGGCAACTACTTCATTAGATGCAGGCTGTTGAGATCCCACAGAAGCTGGCTGCTTCTTCACCCTCACCTGCAAGAGCACGAATCCAAGTCCTGAGCTAATCGCAACAATGAGGAACAGAATGCCCACATCATGCCCCGTCTGAATACCGCCAAAGCCGAGATTGAACAATCCATCTACTGCATACGTTGCAGGCAAGAAATGTCCCAACGACTTGAAGAAGCCGCTCAGCACCTCGCGTGGAACGATCGTTCCCGATGTAACCAGCTGCAGCGACAGCATCATCATGTTGACGAACATGCCTGCCATTCCAAGCAGAAGCAGGAACAGCTGCGAGAAGAACATGAATGTGATCAACGTAAGCATCGTGAACAGCCAGAACAAGAGGAATCCACTTTCCATCTGTCCACCAAGCGCATAGATGAGCGTTGATCCAACAATCGAGATGATGAATGCAGCCGCGATATTAAGAATGACTCTTACACCAAAATGCTGTCGCGCCGACAATGCCGAGCCTATTGCCATCGTTACTTGCTGCAGATTCATTGCCATCAGCATCGAGCCAACGAAGCATCCGAGCACGAGCATCATCGGAAGCATTTGATTCTGCATGCCTTGAATCGGGTTGATCGTCTCAGTCTCCGCCTCCACTTTCGAGAGCAGCGCTTGTGCTGTCTGGCCCGCTTGTTCCTCAGGCATATTCAACTGCTCCAACACCGCTTGCGTTCCTTGCAAAATTGTATTGTCTTTCATCTGCTGTGTAATGCGTGCAACCACACTATCCATTACACTCCGCGTCATCTGAGGATTGGATTGATTGACCGTAAAATGAATCGTCGCTTTCGAATTCGGCGACGTTAAGCTGCTGCCGAACTCGCTTGGAATCGTCATGATGAGATGCACCTTGCGGCGCTCGAGCTCCGTACGTGCATCTTCTGCGCTAGGCGTTGTGATCTCGAATGGCAGGTTTCCCTTAAGCTGCTCGATCAGTTGACTGCCGAACTCCCCATCTTCATTCACAACGGCAATCTTCAATTGGTCCGTCCGGTTATTGACCCCATCATAAGCAGTCATCCAGCATACGACGAAAATCGTTAGCGCCATCAACGCGACAACCAGCGCGATAATCGTCTGGCTTTTGGACAAATAAGCTTTCAATGCATGTTTCATTTTGAACCCTCCCGTTTCAATCATTCGTTTTAAACAATTGTTTTAAATTGTTGTTTGATTGATAATTTACCACCCATTCCCTTCCAAGTCAACACTTAAAAAATGAAGAGGCATTCCTGTCATCAGTCAGTCACTGTTGCTGCACCCTGGCCGCCTTAGTTACAAAAAAAAAAGAAAAAGAGGCTGACCCAAAAGTAGGTCAGCTCATTGATAAGCTAGATCAATTATCTACTGCTCCCTTCTTGAGCAAATTATGGGCAAGCGAAAGCCACCCGACCTCAAGGCTTACTTTTTGCAAGCCTCGAAGCAGAAACCGCCGGAATCCCCGGTTATTCTTTATTTGTCCAAACACACTCTCCGGTTCGATCATTCGCCTTACTGATAATGCGTAGCCTTCAGTGCTTTATCTTTCGGCCGTTCTTGAAGCTTTGCTTCCAGACGCTCAATGGCTTCGTCGAGTTTCTCACTTGTGACGGAAGAGGCGTCGCCGCCTAGTTCAGGAAGCGCTTTTCCTTGATATTCTTGTTCTTCGGCAATCTCCGCTGCTTCGATGGCAGCAAACAATGTCTGTACTTTCTCTTGCAGTTTGGCTTTTTGCTTCACGACGGCTTTACCCCAAACGAAGGTGTACCGATTCGCATTGGCTTCGATCTCTGTACCATCGACGAAGTAATGTTCTAGCTTTATGTGAACATTTTGGGATGATAACTGTCTCGGCCACCGCCAGGATAAGCACTGGCGAAGATCTTGTCGTCCAGCCGATTTACGGCAGCCTTGACGACACGAACGAGGTGATTCGAGGGAATGTCCTCTTCGAGGTCCATTGGCAAGCAGAGTTGGTCCAGGGTATATTGGATGTACAAGAGAAACAGCTCATTTGGAATGGTTGGTGGTACTTCCATTTTACCAAAAGACTGTTTCTTTTTGTCTGTCTAAAACCAAGCCAGCAGCGGAGCAGACGAATGATTCTGAAGAAGCGTCAGAGGACGCCTTTGTCAACGGATTGCTACCTTGCAGCGATCTTGATCTTACCCATTCAAAGCAATCCGGTGACAACAGCGATCGTAAGAACATTCGCTCCGCGCAGCTGCCTTTGCAGCTCATTGAAACACAAGGGGCCGTCCCAAAGTCTAATGACTTTTGAGACAGCCCCTTTACTGTGCAATCGCTTCTCCCTGTTAAGATTTGATCATCTCTAAGAACCTTTCGGATAAATGGTCGGTCAGCAGCCTAATGCTCGAATATTGTTGGATGTCGAGCATATGAACAGGAAACCCGATATCATTAAGCTTCGCCTCCATTTGAACGGCAAGTAAGGAGTGACCGCCAAGATCAAAGAAATCATCCTCGAGAGATATCTCTGATAGGCCGAGCACCTCTTTCCATATGATGCACAACGTCTCTTCAAGCTGTTCACGACTGGTCAGAGGTTCTTCACTGCCGATTGCGTTCAATTTGCGCTGCCGTTCGCCAAGCAAATCTGTCCTAATCCTATCATCAACTCCGCTATCCGGAAGTTCGAACCAGCAGGAATACGGTTGGAACGGATAAGTTGGGAGCGGTGTCCTGCTCCGATTCTCTCCTTCATACAGCTGCTCCCAAGGAATCGTCGCTCCGTCAGCGTAGCAGGCTGCAAGCCGCTCCAATAGCTGCCGTTCCTTACGTTCGGATTTGCGCCAACTGTTGATGAGTCCGGTTACGGTGACAAATAATTCAACCGGCTTAATGCTGTCGATGATTTCTCCGTAAGCGACCCCGTCGATTTCCGCCACTTGTGCTCCCAGCGACAGCGCCGCCGCGGCGCGCTCCAGCTTCGCGATCATCTCTTCACGGCTGGAAGCGGTAATAGCTAGACGATAGTTGTAAAGACCCCTCCCGATATTGGCCGAATAGCATACATCCGCCATCGCAATATGAGGCTTGGCAACGATATAATCCAGCATATTGTTTACATATTGGGAAAGCGCATGCTTCTCCTGTGCGGACATCGTCAACAGCATCGGCTCATCCGCAGACTCAGCGGATCTATGCTTGGTAGGCGCTTCCTCCAGCACGACATGACAGTTCGTGCCGCTGAAGCCAAACGAGCTGACCCCGCATCTTAGCGGGATATCAACCGCAAGACGCTCCCAGCCGCGCAGCTCGTCGTTGACATAAAGCGGCGAATCCTCGAAACGAATGCTTCGATTCGGTCTGGAGAACGAGAGCGTTGGCGGCAGCTGCTTGTTCGTCAGGCAAAGCGCCGTTTTTATCAGGCTCGCTATACCGGAAGCGCCGTCGAGATGTCCGATGACACTTTTGACCGACCCGATGCCGCAGAACTGCTTGCGGCTCGTATAACGGCGAAAAGCGCGCGTGATTCCGTCAATTTCAATTGGGTCGCCCAGCCTCGTGCCCGTGCCGTGCGCCTCCATATATGTGATCGTCTCGGGATCTACGCCTGCACGTTCCCAAGCATCGACAAGCAGCCGCTCCTGCGCAAGTGCGTTAGGCGCGGTCAAGCCGATGGAGCTGCCGTCATGATTGATGGCGCTCCCTTTAATAACCGCATAGATATGGTCGCCGTCACGCATCGCCTGCTCCAGCGGTTTAAGCAGGATCGCCGCCGAGCCTTCACCCCAAAGCGTGCCGTCGGCTGCATCATCGAACGTTCGCGTTATCCCACTGCCGGATTCAATGCCGATTTTGAAATCCTTGTTCACTGGAAGGATATTGAGTTTTATACCGCCAGCAAGCGCGGCGTCGCATTCGCCGTTCAACAAGCTCTGACAGGCGGTATGCAGCGCAACCAACGAGGAAGAACAGGACGTATCGATAGCCATGCTTGGGCCGCGCAAGTCAAGCAGATGATTCAGCCTGCTGGCGATAATTGGCGCGATATTGCCCGGCAACGCAACCGACATCGCTTCCGGATATAACCTTGATAGGATGGTGCCATAGGTCGGCCAGGCATTGTAGCCGATAAATACGCCGGTCCGGCTGCCGGACAGCTTCTTTCCGCCATAACCCGCATTTTCCAGGGCCGACCAAGCGGTCTGCAGAAAAATCCGCTGCGCCGGATCCAGCAGCCTGGCCTCGCCTAGCGACATGCGGAAGAATGGATAGTCGAAGCCGTCGATCTCGCTTAAATAACCGGCTTTATCGTAATGACCGCCCTTTCCAAGCAATTGGTCAGCCATCTGCCTGCGTCTCTCTGGCAGCTCACGGATGCAGGATGTACGTGATATAAGATGGTTCCAGAACATGTCGTAATGATCGGCCATCGGCAGCTTCAGCGACATGCCGATAATCGCGATGCTGTCTCCCGAGCGGCGTGCGTCAGCTTTCGGCTCCGCTGTCTGTGCGCGCAGCCGCTTGACCAGTTGTATGCCGATCTTCGTATCGATGGTGCCGCTGGCGATTTGCTCTAGCACGAATTTCAGCGTATCACTCATTGCCCTCACCTGCCCCGCTGCCGTTTAACGTAGACATCAATCCAGATACAGACAATTCGCCTTTAGCCAGCTGTTCGATCAGCAGCTCGATATCCTCGTATTCTTCATCAGCTGATTTGGGTTCTCCCGATGCGTTCTCTTCCGTTGTTGCTGCAGCGTAACCGACTTGATGATGCCCTTGCGTCTGCATATCGATATATTCCGCCAGCTTCGCAATAGTAGGGAATGCAAACAAATCTGGCAGCTGAACGATGCCCGGCCGCTCTTTATCGATGTACGCATGTATCTTGAGAATCATAATCGAGTTGCCGCCAATATCGAAGAAATTATCGTCCATACGGAATGCCGCATAACCAAGCACCTCCGACCAGGCCGTGCCGACAAGCAGCTCTGTCTCCGTAGCGCTGCCTCCCTTTCCTATCAGCTGGATCGCCGACTTGGAAGCTTCCGCGCTCTTCTGCGCTGCTGCTTTCGGCTGCTTAAACGCCTCTGCATCCTGATCGTGATCCGCATAATAATCCAACATGCTTAACCGACCGGCAACGAGTTCTGAGAATTGCTCTGCAGTCCGCTTAGGCTGGCCAATGATCGCCTGTGTCAATTCCGAACGAAGGACCTTCACGAGCGCCTCCATCGCTTCACCGTTGGAAACCGATTGCAGGACGCCACCATTCAAATCCGCTCCGTATGCTACCGCCATCCCCGTCTCGAACCAGCTCGGCCAATTCACGCACTTTGTTCCCGAACGTCTCGTGCTTCTTTCTTCACAGAGCGCGTCGAGAAGCGAATTCCCTAGGCTGTAATCAAGTTCGCCAGGAATGCCGACAAACGCGGAAATGCTGGAGCTGCACAGGAAGAAATCAAGCGGGTCTTCATTTGTCAGTTCATCCAACAGCAGCGCACCGATTGCTTTCCCTTCCAGCTGATTCATAATGACGCTGCGCTCCTTCCGAAGCAGCGTACCTTGCGCCGCAAGAGAGCCGGCGCAATGAACGATGCCGCGTATCGCGCCATAATCGCCGCGAATGCTAGCAAGCGCATCACGAAGGCTGTCTCTGCATGCAACGTCCGCATAATGAACGGAAACGGTTGATCCGCAGCTGCGAATATCCGCCAATGTATGTTCATCTGGCGGCGTAGTCCGCGTAATGATCGCCACATGCAGAGGTTTCACATCCGCTATAAATTTGGCGATCTCCTGCCCGATGCCACCGCCTCCACCGCTGATGACATAGACACCGCCTGCACGCAGCGGAAGCTCATTTTCGCGCAAAATATCGTTTGGTTCACCCGAGAATAAAGGTCCGTTCTTAACCGAAGCAATTCGGCATACGCGTGCATATTTGTTCCCGCCTCGCAACGCCGAGACTTTGACGCTATTTCGGCTGATAGCCGGATTCGGAAGGCTATTAGTTCCTGCCGAATTCTCCGCTGTGGATTGATCGTGTTTGCTGCTACAGCAGCAGATCTCCGCAGCCACGCGTTCAGCCGACGTCGCTGAATCGATATCGATCGACCGAATCCGAAGATTCGGCGATTCGAGAGGAAGCGTTTCGCACAGTGAATGGAGTAGTCTGCTATCCGGCGATAGACCGACTTCCGTCCCCATAACGGAATAAGCATCGGTGGTGACAATAACGAGCTCTGGCTGTCGGCTAATCTTGTTAGTGAGCGCTTTGCACAGTTCGATCAGACGGAAGAATCCTTCGTCAAGCCCTTTTCGGAGCTGCGCTTCGTCCAATGTGCAGTTTTCTCCCGACGAGGCAGCCGTGTAGATAAACACAATCCGTTCAAGTCGGCTTGGATCATGAATCTCGAACAAACGCTCATAATCGGAATCGTTGTCATGAAGCAGCTCGATTATTTCATGATTTTGCGAGCCGGCTTCCCCGCTCAAATCATCAATCAGAGATCTGCCGACATGTTTAGCTTCTTGCAGCGCGTTAACAATTTCCACAGCCCGCACATCTCCGCTATGAAGAATAAGCGTGCGTCTACTAAGCTTGCCATCGACAATATTAGCCGTATGCATGCTGTTCTGCGAACTCGCTTGCGTACTTGCGATCGAGCTGCCATGTTCGCTAACTCCCGTCATTACGCCGTCTTCTTCAACCGAAACCTCCCATCCCATCTCCCATAACGGAATCGGCTGCGAATCAGGGCAATCCATCCAGCAGCGCACCGGTTCAAACGGATACAAAGGCAAGCGCACCTGACGATGCTTATGAACAGGATAAACGATGGACCAATCTGTATGCTCCCCCTTAACGAAAGCAGCCGCTAGATCCTTTAAAACCCCTTCGCCCTCAAGCATCGTACCTACGATAAGGCCCGCTCCAAGCGTAATTTGGTTATAGTCAGCATCTTCGACCGCCGAGAGCCGCGCAGCAAGCTCCTCCGCATTGGCACCTACAACAAGCAAACGATACGGGAAAGCGCTTCGCTCCACATTGGCGGTATAGCAAATATCTTCCATTCGCTCTGTGCTTTGCGAGAGCCACTCGGCAAGCCGATCCGCTTTCTGACGAAGCGACCACACACTGTGAGCCGATATAGCAAGAGCATAGAGCGGAGTCGTCATCGCGCCGCCTCCTTCGGCTACGCCTGTCATGTCACAAACAGGCGCCTCCTCTAGCACGATATGGCAGTTCGTGCCGCTGAAACCGAATGAACTGACGCCGCATCTTCGCGGCTGATCGTCCGACAGCCACGGCTTTGCCGTATCGTTCACATAAACAGCAGATTGAATGAACGAGATATTCCGGTTCGGCCGGGCAAAATGTAACGTAGGCGGCAATGTCTTCCGATTCATCGCCATAACCGCACGAACGAACCCGGCTAGGCCGGCCGCTCCGATCAGATGCCCGATATTCGGCTTTGCCGAACTAATGGCGCAGAACTGCTTGCGCTCCGTAAACCTCGCGAACGCCTTGTTGACCGCATCGATTTCAATCGGATCGCCCAGCTTCGTACCGGTGCCATGCGCTTCCAAATAACCGATCGTGTCGGGTGAAATTTCCGCATCTCGCCATGCCGATACGAGCACTTCCTCCTGCGCGAGTGCATTCGGCGCGGTAAGCCCGATCGAATGTCCGTCTTGATTGGTGGCGCTGCCTTTGACGACCGCATAAATCGGGTCATTATCCTTTAAGGCTTGGCGAAGCGGCTTCAGCATGACGGCACATACCCCTTCGCCGGTTACCGTGCCGTCCGCCTTATCATCGAACGTTCTCGTCTTGCCATGCGCCGATTCGATGCCGACTTTGCCGATCAGATCAATCGGCAGAACGTCGAGACGTATGCCCCCTGCCAGGGCGGCATCGCATTCGCCGCTTCGAATCGCTCGAACCGCCGTATGAATGGCGACAAGCGAGGACGAACATGAAGTGTTGACGAGCATGCACGGCCCCTTCAAGTCAAAATAGTACGAAACCCGCCCAGGAATCATCGACACAAGGTTGCCGACATGCGCCTCTTTATAGGAGGACGGGTCAACCTCCAGCACCCGTCCCGTATAATTGTACGCCTCATGGTCGTAGCCGATGAATACGCCTGTCCGGCTCCCTTTCAGCTTATCGAAGGTGTATCCCGCATCCTCGAAGGTATGCCAAGCCGTCTGCATAAACAACCGCTGATGAGGGTCCGTCAGCTCTGCCTCGCGGGGAGACATGCCGAAGAACCGATGATCGAAGCGATCGATTCTGTTCAAATAGCCTTGTCGGATGAAGCTCCAGTCGGATCGCTTCATCCCTTTGAACCGGGTATAGCGGTCCGCCTCTATTTTACGTGAATAGGGAAGCTCTCTGGTTGCACATTCGCCTTCGGAAGCTTGCGTCCAATACGCATTCGCATCACTCGCAAGCGGGAAATCGAGTCCGATGCCGATCACAGCGATCTCCTTGCCCGTTTCCGCTCTTGAGGCGTTCTCAGACGACAGCTTCATGATGTCCAGCAATCTTTGGGCCATAAGCGGAGCCTCCTTCCATTATCGTTGTTCCGCCAAAATATGAAGCAAGCGACCATAGTTCGCGAGCAGCATTTGTGCGGCTTCGACGCTGTCGTCGTTCTCTTGCTGTCTGTACATGACATGGATCTGCTTGTCGTCCGAAATATAGATTGTCGCAACAGCATCGACCCCGGTACCGGCATCCATGCTAGCAACCGCCGCATCGAAATCCAGAGCGAAGGCAAGCGGGCGGCGGCCCATACGTCCATAAGGCGCTTCGGCAGCGATATACGAAGACGCATCCAAGCGTTTGTACTGAAGCTCTGCAATAAATTGCGATACGCTTGTAATTTGGTCTAGTTGAAGCGATTGAGCTTGCACCAGACCGCTTCGATCCGCTGCTGCAAGCGAAATTTCAGATTCGCCCACAGCGTCAGCAATCAGATAGACGAACGCGAGTGAACATACAGCGTATGTCTCCACTCCGCTTCGCTCAGCAAGCAGCGAAAGCGCCAGCGCCGTTGCTTCATTAAGGAATGAACTTGTCCGGACGTACTCCACTGGCTGCAGCCTGCGCTCCATCAGCCCTGCGAAACTTTCCACTGTCGGATAAGCGAATAAATCTGTGATGCTCGCTTTGCCCGGATAGTGCGCTTCAAGCTGCGCGTGCACGTTCATCAGACGGATCGAATCGCCGCCGATATCAAAGAAATGCTCTTTCGTCCCAACGTCGTCCCTATCCAGCGCCAGGTTCCACATACCGAGAACGAGATGTTCCATCTCAGACTTCGCCTTACCATGTGTGTCTGCAGAACGAATCTCTTCTTGCGGTTCAGGCAGCGCCTTCCGATCCAGCTTGCCGTTTGGCGACAGCGGAATCCGATCCATGAATGTGTAGCGCGACGGAATCATATACGAAGGCAATTGCTCCTCGAGATACGCAATCAGTGCTTCCTTATTAAGTGTCTCTCCGCCCGCTTCAGCAACAACATAGGCCGCCAGATAGGTTTGGCCAGCTTTGTCCTTGAAATTGACGACCACAGCTTCCTTGACCGCATTCCAGCGCAGCAGGCAGTTTTCGATTTCACCTAGCTCGACGCGGTAGCCGCGAATCTTGATTTGCGTATCGCGCCTGCCGAGAAACTCGATGAAGCCGTCTCTTCGCATCACACCGAAATCGCCCGTCCGGTAAAGTCTGCCGAACGTCGGATGCTGAACAAAGGCTTGAGCCGTCTTCTTCTCGTCCTTCCAATAGCAAGAGGCTAGACCCACTCCGCCGATATGAAGCTCACCTGCTACACCGACCGGACAAAGATTCGCCGATTCATCAAGGACATACCAGCTTTGATTGGCAAGCGGCATGCCGTAAGGCACGGATTTCCATTCCTCATGAACGGAGGCAACCGGATAATAAATCGACCAGATAGCCGCTTCCGTCGCGCCCCCTAGGCTCATGAATGAAGCGTCAGGGAATCTGGACAACACGCTGCGTGCCAGCGGCAGCGGTATCCAGTCGCCGCTTAACATAATGATGCGCAGCGGCGGGAGAACGGCTCCTTGCAGCGTGGAGTGCTCAAGCAACGCGCCCATCAGCGCCGGCACCGTGTTCCACACCGTTACGCCGCAGCTTGACGACGTTCTCAATACAGCGGGCATATCGCGCGGATCGTCGATGATGATGACGGCTGCTCCTGCAGCCCATGCGCCGAACCAGTCGTAGACCGACAAATCGAAGCATAGTGAGGATACAGCAGCAATGCGATCGTGTTCGCTAATGCCAAACTTGGCATTGATATCGGCGATCGTGTTCGCTGCGGCTTTATGGGTAACCGCGACCCCCTTAGGCGTCCCCGTGCTTCCCGATGTATAGATCACATAGGCCAAATCATCCGGTCTGCTTGCCGGCTCTGCCGGTTGGTGGATGACGCGTGCAGCAGACGGGAATGCTTCGTCTTCCTGCAGAACATGCGCATCGAGCAGCATTGTGCAGCCGCTGTGCCTGATGATGTAACTTCGCCGCTCTTCCGGATAATCCGGATCGATCGGTACATAGGCGGCTCCGACGGATAACACAGCAAGAAGGAGAGCTCCCGTCTCTACAGAACGGTTACCCATGACGCCGATCAGATCGCCACGCGCCACACCATGGTCAAGAAGAAAGGCAGCGTAGCGCTGCGACAGCTCCAGCACACCTCCGTAATCGATTTGTCGGTCGCCTGCGACTGCTGCTATCCGGCTTGGATTGAGATGGGCTTGCCGCGCAAACATCCGATCCAACGTCATTTCTCCATCCATTGGTATCGCAGTAGCATTGAATGACGCATAAAGCAGCTGCTCCTGTTCAGGCAGAGGAAGTTGTCCTGGCTCCACTTCTTCCGTCAGTCTTGCGACCGAACGAAGAAAAGCATCAAACATGCTTCGAATCATGTCCTCTTCGAACAGCTCCGTCACATAGTCCCAGCTGATCTCCGGCACTCCGCCGCGCTCGGTAAGCTGGAAATCGAGATAAGCCTGCGACGTTTGGCTTATGCGCATCTTGACATCGCCGGGCGGCTGCTCGATTTGCGCCGTGCCTTGAAAGTCCTGCGACAGCAGGCTGGTGAAGACGTAAGGCATCACGGCTGCATTTTGTTTTTGACGCGATCTGGCGATTTCACGAATCATCTCGACACCGTCAAAATGGCGATGCTCCAGTGCCTCGGCAATCGTCCGATTGACGAGCCTCGTTTTGTTCCAGAACGCATCTGTACTCTTGAAGTCGAGTCCGAGAAGCATGAGCGAGGTGAAATCGCCAACCAGCTCAGGGATGTCCGGATGGAACGGATAACGGTTAAATACGGTTAGGTTGACCGCAAGCTGCCGTTGATTGGACCAGCGTGACAAAATATCCGCGTAGATCGTGCAAAATACGGCGGATGGCGTGACCCGATTGTGCGCGGCAAGGCGCTTGACGGTCTGCCACTCTGCGGTCGTGAGCGATTCGGTTAATCTATTAAACGTAGGCTTTGCGACTCGTCTCGGATCGCAGCGCAGCGGTATGGACGGAGGCTCCGGGAACGAATCTAGCTTGCCGAGCCAATACGATTTACTCTCTTCATACACCTCTGAATGACGGAAAGACTCATAGGCTTGCATATAATCGCGGAATGAACAGTCAAGCGGCGGCAGCTCGTCTTCTGGATGATGATATGCATGCATGACATCGCGTTCGATAATTTGCATGCTGAGACCATCTGCAATCAACACATCAAAGCCGATGCATAAGTAATGCGTATCGTCGGTCATTCGAAACGCTTTAATTTCGAATAGCGGCCAGCGGTCCGTGCGGAATACGTCATGCGACATCCGCTTTCTCTCCCGCTCAATTCGCTCTTGTCTAGCAGCTTCGTCTTGTCTACGAATATCCGTAGTTTCGATGCGATATTCAGGCGTACGCTCCAAGATCCTCTGCTTGCCGTCTGGCATAATGACGCATCGGAGCATCGGATGCCGACGGATCACCACATTAAGTGCCGCGGACAGTCTCTCCATATCGAGCTTCGTCTCAAGCTCCGAATACGCATGAGTCGAAACGCCGCCAAGCTCAAAATAATCGTTGCGGCCGATAAAGTAGGCGCGCTGAACCTCCGTCAGTCCGAACGGCTCGCCCAGCTTGTCCGGTTCTGGGACTGCTTGTGGGAATATAGGTGCCTGACTGCCTGGCTTTGCGTCCTGCTGGCGCTCGTCCAGCCAGCCGGCCAGCGACTCGATTGTGAGCCGCTCCATAAATTCCGTCGGCTTGATATCATAGCTGAATTGCTGGCTAATACCGGAGATCACTTTCATCATCGAAATCGAATCTCCGCCAAGCTCATAGAAGTTATCCTTCACGTTCAACTGCCGGTAGCCGAGTACGCTGCTCCATATTCCGCCAATACGCCGTTCGGTGGACGTATAGCTGTTCGGTTCGGCGCGTCCCGTCAATTCCGACTCAACTGCTTCGGTCGCGGTTGAAGCCGCAGCAGCCAATCCGTACAAGGCCGCACCGGGATCGGGCACAATGCGGCTATTCATGAGCTGTTCGAGCGTATGCGGATCGAACCGGAAGGCGAATGTGTCCAGCAGTTGAAAAATAGCTCCGTCCTTGTTCGCCTGTCCTACAATCAGTCGCGAACGGTTCGAGGCTAACGCCTCGGCCAAATAAGCGGCAGCATGCTCGTTCGTCATGACTTTGAAGAGCGTATACTGCCCGTAATTTCTTACATATTCCGGGTTATCAAGCGATACGACGCTGGCGTAGAACGTCTCCTCCCACGTAGACCAATTGATGGCAACGGTTCGTTTCCCCCTCGCACTCCTCTCCTCTGCAAAAGAATCAAGAAATGCGTTGGCGGCGACATATCCGCCGACATTGCTTCCACCGGTTAATGTCATAACCGACGAGCAGAGCAGGAAGAAATCGATAGGATCATCCTCCGTCAATCGGTCCAGCAGCAGCGTCCCGTCCATCTTCGGCCGCAAATCTTCGCACAGCTCCTCGAAAGTCGGCGCCTTCTGCACCTCTTCGAAGCCTCGCATAACGCCGGCCGCATGCACAATGCCATGGATCTGGCCGTACTGTCCGCGGATAGAAGCCAGCGCTTCACTCAGAGAGGCCTCGTCCGCTATGTCCGCCTGCATGCAGACCACTTCCGAGCCTGCTGCAATAATCTGTTCCATGAGAACGATCCGCTTGTACAACAGCTCATTCTCCCGATTCATTTCGTAGTTGTAGCGGATACGCTTCCATTCATGGCGGGCAGGAAAAGCGCTCCGGTTCAGCAGCACAATTGTGACATTAGCCTTGCTTGCCAGTTCGAGCGAAAGCTGAAGTCCAACGATCCCGACTCCGCCTGTTACGATGTAGGTTCCACCGGAGAGGATGCTCACTCCCTCGTCTGTCCGCTTCTCACTCCGTCTGGAGATGCGTTCCAGGTAACGAGCTTCGCCCCGCAGCGCGATCACATATTCGTTAGTCGTTCTGCCAAGCTCTTCAAAGAGCTGCTGCTCCGAGGCAGTGCCGTTCCAGTCTATACATCGGCATTGGGAACCCGGCAGCTCGTATTGAATCACTTTGCCGTAGCCGAACATAGCCGCATGCTCCGGCCGAACCTCCGATTGGTCTTCCGTAACGCGGTATGCATTCGGAGCGACAATCTTCACTTGGAGCGGACTTTTCCAACCGTTCAGGCGAAGAGCAGTTACGAATCGGAATAAACTGTATATGCCGCCGCCGCTATGTCGGTTCTCTTTATGCTGATCGCCTTCGAAGCAGCTTGTATCTGCACCCGCACCGCAAGCTGCAGAACCAGCTGCATCAATAGAAGCAAAATGAACGATATCCGTGATGCCGAGCTGCCTGATCGCCTCAACTAGCTGTGCATAGTCGGCAGCGGAAGGACCAACTTCAAACGTACGGTCATCAATTTGAGCGAAACGTTCGCCAATAGCAACAATAACCGCGCTCTCGCCGATGGATTCTTTCGATTGAGCGTAACGCTTCGCGACGCCGCCACGATCCGTAAACAGAAGCGTACACGCCTGCTCCTGAAGCGATACTTTCAGCTTCGTTGCTTCCAATTCTGGATCCGCTTCTACCCGCTTCCATTCCGGCACATAAAGCTCTGCCTCCGTAGAGAAATACGGACGGTACAGCTCTCTGTCTGCTACATCTAGCCAGCAGCGCTTGCGCTGGAACGGATAGACAGGAAGTCTCGCTTTATTCCGCCTAGCAGAAGGATACATCGCATCCCACTCAATCTCTCCGCCTGCTGCATAACGCACGGCAGTAAGACGAGCTTCACTAGCGCCCTTCGCTCTGAATTCAGACTCGGCCATACTTGCTGCTTCATCGGCAGACCGGTCGCCTGGAACCTTTCCCGCATGGCATTCTGTCGAATTGTCTGCCAATGTTCGGCTGCCTGCCGCAATCTCTGCCAACAGGTCAGCGCCAACGAATACATCCTGCGCAGCCAAGGCTGTTTGCATGGTCTGCACGTTCCATCGAACGTCTCTGTCGCCGATAAGCTCGCCATGAAGCGTTGACTTCGCAAGACGCAACCGTTCTATCAACTCTGTCATCCGCCCCGCTGCAATGGCGAGACGGAACTTGTAATGTCCCCGACCCACGCATGACGTGCGGCAGTAGTCTGCAAATTCGGCATCCGCCACTTCGCCAAGCCATTCGAGATGGCGATCTACCAGCTTGAGCAGAGAATGAACGGACTTTGCCGATACCGTAAACAATCTCAGCTCATCGGTCGTTTCCGCTTGGGCTCCGCGGTCTGCCTCGACAGGATGAACGGTATTCATCGGCGACTCTTCGAGCACGACATGAGCGTTCGTGCCGCTAATGCCGAATGAACTGACGCCGCAGCGGCGAGGAGTTCTGGCAGTGTCCCAACGGCGAAGTTTGGCATTCACATAAAACGGAGACAAATGAAACCGGATCTTCCGGTTCGGCCGATGGAAATAAATGCTCGGCGGCAGCTCGCGATGACTAAGCGCAAGCGCCGCCTTGATCAAGCCAGCCATACCCGCAGCACTGTCCAGATGGCCAAGGTTTGATTTGGCCGAACCGATTGCGCAGAACTGCTTTTTGTTCGTATAGCGGCTGAATGCCTTCATCAAGCCTTCCATTTCTACCGGATCGCCAAGCTTCGTTCCCGTTCCATGCGCTTCAATATAGGAGATCGTCTCCGGATGAACGCCTGCAGCCTTCCACGCTTTCTCGATCACGGCTGCATGTGCGTCCGGGTTCGGAGCCGTAATCCCGTTGGAGCGTCCGTCCTGATTGACGGCCGAGCCTTTAACGACCGCATACACGGTGTCGCCATCCTTGAGCGCGCTGGACAACGGCTTGATGACGACGGCGCCGACGCCTTCGCTCAGTGTCGAGCCGTCCGAATATTCATCGAATGTGCGCGTTCGGCCGTCCGACGATTCAATGCCAAGCTTTTCTTTTCTGCGAACCGGTACGAGGCTCAATCGGATACCACCGACAATGGCCATCGAGCAATCTCCGCTGCGGATCGACTTGCAAGCTTCGTGCAGCGCAACGAGCGAAGACGAACACGCCGTATCAATCATCATGCTCGGACCGTTAAGATCCATCCAATACGCGACGCGGCTAGCCATCATCGAAATAATATTGCCCGCAGCTGCGAGGTTCGCAGCATCCGGCTCCAGCTCCCCAATCAGCCTTTTATAGTCGTATAGATCGCTGGCTGAATAGCCGAGGAATACGCCCGTATCCGTGCCGGACAGACGCCCATCTCCGAAGCCTGCATCCTCTACCGCCTGCCAAGCGCATTGCAGGAACAGCTTGTGACCGGGGTCCATTAAGCTGGCTTCCTTCGGAGACAGACCAAAAAACTCATAATCGAACGTATCGATCTCGTCCAAATAGCCGATTTCCTCATATTGCGCATCAAGAAAATCCTGCCTTAAGCAGCGCTGTACGTACGCTTGCGCATCGCGTTTGCGGCTGCTCGGCATTGTAGTAACGCTATCGCGTCCAGCTTTTAAATTGTTCCAATACTGACGCACATCGCTTGCCGTCGGAAATTTGAGCGCCATTCCGATAATGGCCATCTCATTCGTATTGACCTCTGTAACCTCGATCTTGGCTTCAACATGTTCGAGCAGTTCGTTCAAACTCAGGTTCCGCATCCAAGACCTCCTTGAAAAGGGATGAAGTCCGCGTCATATCGAACAGCTCCCTATAATAATCGCTGCATTCGTCCTGCGGAACGCACTTCGTGTTCATCAAGAGCATAAGCAGCTCCATCGCTTCACTCATCTGCTCTCCGGTCGGAATTCCACCCTCCGAATCTACCAAGTCAGCAAGCTGTTCAAGACGTTCATAGGCCGGAACGACGATCCCTTCATACTGCCCTAGATCCGGATTCGCATTGCGCGTCCCAACTGCGATGCCCAAGCACAGCTCGATAAAATGATAAGGTTTACCCTCTACCATGCAGCGTCCAACCGATTCCTGCTCTGTCCGGCCAAGCAGTTCGCTGACAAGCTTGCGGTCTTCCGCCGCGCCGAACGAGAAGCCGCGATACGACTTGCCGTTATCTTTCACCAGCGCGCACAGAACGGATTGTGGACCCATCTCGATCACTGCATCGATTTCTCTACTGTCAGCGTAATCCAGCACGTTTCGCCACTGGATTGGTCGAACAAGCTGTTCGCTCAGCCCTTTGGCAATGTCGCGCTCGGAGGCATACGGCTGCGCTGTCACGCCTGACAGCACCGGAAACTGGAACGGCTTGACACGTCGCAGCAACAGCTCCGCCTCTAGAATCTTCGCCGCCTCCGCCATAAGCGGAGAATGAAATGGAGCGCTGCTCAGCAGCGGAGTCGTAACGATATCCCGCTTCCATAGTTCGTCTTCCAATCTAGCCAGTGCCTGTGGCGTCCCCGACACTACGGTTTGCACGCGAGAATTGAAGCAGGCGGGGACGACAACGTCCTCGCTCGTCGAGCATTCCGCGCAAAGCCTTAGCAGCTGCTCTTGTCCGGCATTTTGCACGACCATCATATAACCGGCTTCCTGTTCAGACAGCTTCAGCGACAACTCGCCTCGCAGCTTGACTACCTGTAGCGCATCACTGAACGAAAGAGCGCCGGAGCACACAAGCGCACTGTATTCTCCAAGGCTATGACCAGCTGCAAAATCCGGCAGTTGACCGAATTGCTCCATATAGACGGCGAACGCCGCCCGACTGACCGTAAGCAGCGCAAGCTGCATGTTGTCGACGCGGGCAAGCTGCCTTAACGGACCCGAGAAGCAAAGCGTCTGCATATCGATCGACAGCGTATCCGACGCTTCCTCGAAAACGGCCCGCGCAGCTGCCGACAACTCATAGAGTGAGCGGCCCATTCCAATATGCTGCGAACCCTGTCCCGGGAACAAAAATGCGATTTTCCGCCCCGTTGTACCCGTACTTGCTCCTGTTCCTAGACTGTATGCCTTCGTATTTGCATCGTCGGCCGCAATCGTTATTCGGCTCAAGCAGACACCTCCCGCACGTCCACCTGCACATAGGACGGTTGAGTCGGTGCTTTATCCAACGCGTAGTCGAACAGAACAAAATCGCCGTCTCTTGATTTCTCTATGAAACCTGCAAACTTGAAGGTCATATACATCATTCTGTTCCGGTCCGTCGACTTGAATTCGGCTTGCAAAGCCGCATTCCGATCCATCGCGGATTGAATGATTTGCTGGAGCAGTACGCCGCCAACGCCACGCGACATAACCCGGCATGACATCAGCAGCAGCATGAGCGTCCAGACTTCGGCGTTTACCTCGACGAGCGCCAAACCGATTTTTCCATATGTACCGTAGATGTCGGTTAATTCCGCAACAAGCAGCAGATGATTCTCGGAGCGCGACAGCTGCGCAAGCTCTTCATACGAATAGGTGTATCCGGTTGAGTTGAGCTGATGCGTACGAACCGTAAGCTCCTCCGCTCGCTGCAAATCTTCTTCTTTCGCACGATGTATGGTCAACTGGAGCTGAAGCGATGACAGAAACTGCTCCTGCGGGCCTTGGAACGATTCCTCTGCGATTTTGCGCCGTTCATCTGCTTTCATCATCGACCGCCGATTTCGGGAGTCTTGCGTAATGAACCGCGGCTTCATTTGCGGCAGCTCAAGAATGGTGTCTATATTGCTTGCATCGATACAAAGCACATCGGGCATCACCGAAGCGACCTCATCGCGCTCAAAAGGCTGATCATCTACAAATGCCAGCGAATCGGTGCCGATATTGAGCTCCTTCGCAATCGTTTGAACCGACGAAGATTTGGCTCCCCAGTTGATTTGAGGATAGAGAAAATAATGATCAATACCGAAATCACGCAGCATTTGCATAGCATGACCATTATCGTTTCTGCTCGCAATCGACTGGAGAATGCCGCGCTGATCCAGTTGATCGAAAACCTCCAGAATGCCCGGTCGCAGCTGGACCGATTCATTTTCAAGCAATATGCCGTTCCATACCGTTTCATCCAGATCCCAAATGACGCATTTCACCGTTTTGTTCATGCCGGTTACTCCTGCTTCACGCTGCAAGCCGATTTCTTCGCAATAAAGCTGCAAATCGCATCAACCGATTTGAAGTTGTCGATCTCCAGGTCTTCATTGTCCACTTCAATCTCGTATGCCTTCTCCAAATGAGTGACCAGTTGCATCGCAAATAAAGAATTAACGAGGCCTCGCTCGAACAAATGGTCCTGATCCTCGAATTGCTGCCTGATATATTTTCCAAGAAACGCCCTTATTTTTATTTTCATTTCGTCCAAGGCAATCGCTCCTAATCGTTATAGTTGTAAAAGCCTTCGCCGCTCTTCATCCCATGCAATCCGGCGTCTACCATTTTCTTAAGCAGCGGACATGGACGGTACTTGCTGTCTCCGAATTCCTGATACAGGTTGTCGATGGAATAATAAATCGTATCAAGCCCGATCAAATCCGCCGTTTCCAGCGGACCCATCGTATGTCCGAAGCATTCTCTGAACAGCCTGTCGATATCGGCGGCAGTCGAGACCTGCTCCATCAGCAGAAAAATGGCTTCATTAATCGTAAGCATCAATACACGGTTCGATACGAAGCCCGGCGAATCTTGAACAAGCACATACGACTTGCCCATACTTCGCAGCATCTCGTCCGTCCGCTGAATCGTCTCTTCCGAAGTATGATAGCCACGAATGACCTCGACGGTCGGCTTTAGCGGAACCGGATTCATAAAATGAATGCCGATCACCCGGTCGGCGCGTTTCGTAACCGAAGCAGCCTTCGTAATCGGGATAACGGAAGTATTGACCGCGAATATACAGCTGTCCTTGCAAATCGAGTCTATCACCTCGTAGACAGGCTTCTTGATTTCCCACCTCTCCGTGACATTCTCAATCAAATAGTCCACCTCGGCGAGCGCCGCATAATCGGAAACGAAACGAATTCGCTCTATCGCATCCAGTGCGGCCGTTCCGCCGCTTTGTCCTTTGCGGTGGAACGAACCAAGCTTGCGCGCACGCTCAATTTTCTTCCGAGCGCTATCAAGTGCTTTTACTGAATGATCCATCAATATCACGTCATGCGAGCAGGACGCCAAATTTTGCGCAACATCCGACCCCATAACGCCAGCACCAACAACCCCAACGATCATCCTTGCACCTCCTACAAGCTTTGCGAAGCAAGCTGCTCAGCGATGAATGCAGTCAGCTTCGAGTGAGCACCGACCCACTGCTTCACCAGATCGCGAGGGAATGCGCTGTGCTCCAGCCTCCACGAAAGTACAGCAGAGTCGTTGCCTTGCTCATGCCATTCCACATGCAGATTGAACAGATTGGACAACTCTGGTGAAACCTTGCGGTCATCGCTCCGCACGGACATGACGGGCCGAATCGCTTCAGTTCCTGTCTCATTCGTCGGCAGCAGGAACGCCCCCGACTCAAGCCATTGCTCCTTGTCTGTCGCCAACGTCGCTGCTAGCTCTGGAATGCCGTCAATGAACTCAAAATTATAATGAATTGGCTTGATCCTGCCGTCTTCCGGTCGATACGCGTATACGTTTACTTCGTTTTGTCCCGAAATCTTGTTTAGCAGCAACCCGAGTGCGGCAAACGCCGCCTCACTCGCCTGAATAGCCTTCGCCTTGTCCACCTTCATTAAAGACTTCCAAACTTCAGAAGGGACCTGCACTTCGAAGGTAAGCGTATCCCCGTGTGCGGTTGAAGCGGATAACTCGGCGCTTTCAGGTAGTCTCACGGACCGGACAGCTATGGAAGAAGCCAGCTCCTTCGCTGTCAGCATTCGAATACGCTCCGCTTGCTTGCGGATCGTCGCATGCGTGAACAGCTCCGCGACTGTCAGTTGGACACCGAATCTAGCGTTCAATTGTGCCGTAAGCTGCAAGATTAGTAGAGAATTGCCGCCTGCATCAAAGAAAGTATCGCTGATGTTCAGCCTGTCCTTGCGCAGCACATCCTGCCAGATCGCCGAAATTTGACGCTCAATCTCACTTGCGGGCGCAGCCTCTGCGTTGCCGATCGGCAGCGAATCCGCTTCGATTGATCGCAGCGCACCCCGGTTGATTTTGCCGTTGGGCATAAGCGGCATCGCTTCCAACTGCACGAGCTGTTCGGGCATCATGTAAGAAGGAAGCAAATCTTGAAGGAACAACCGAATCTCCTTAACCGTAAGCGGCCTATCCGCCGTAAAAAATGCCCATAGCGCTTCTTCCTCTCGCTGGTTGGATCTGAGAATAACGGCAACCTCGCGGATTGCATTCATCCGGGCGATACCATTCTCTATCTCGCTCAGCTCGATTCGGTTTCCGCGAATTTTCACCTGATGATCGACACGTCCCAAATAGCGGATGGTTCCGTCGGGCAGCCACGTGGCCAAATCGCCGGTTCGGTACATCACCGTCCCGGGTTCAAGCGGATGCTCGATAAACTTCTCTTCGTTCAACTCCGGACGGTTCCAATAGCCGCTGGATACGCCCGCACCTGCGACGATCAGCTCGCCAACCATTCCCATGGGCTGCAGGGCGCCATTGAAGTCGACGATGTACGGACGCGTATTCAATACGGGACGACCAATCGGGACCCGCTCCGTCCACGTCGACATTGGAATCCGGTAATGCAGCGTATCGTCGCAGCATTCCGTCTGGCCATAAGCATTCACAAGTTGAATGTTGTAGCGGTTATAGAACCGGTTCACAAGACCCGGCTTCGTCTCCTCGCTGGTTAACGCAATTACCTTCAGACTGTTGAGCGGGATCGATGGATGACCGGATTCCAGCAGCCGGACATAGGCATTAAGAACCGAAGGTATGACCTCGATAACCGATACACCGTCCGCTTCGATAAGCTTAAACTGCTCAAGCGGATCTCTTTCAACTTCCGCGGAATAGACGATCAGCTCCGCACCGGCGAATAAAGGCGCTAGTATTTGCCAGATCGATGCGACGACGTTGATACTGAAGCTGTTACCGACCTTATCGTTGCTATCAATGCCCAAATCGTTTATTTTGGCAAAGGCATGGTTAACGATACCCCGGTGGTGCAGCATTGCTCCCTTCGGCTTTCCAGTCGAGCCCGATGTATAAATCATGCAGGCAACCGTTGACGAATCCGCTTTCCGGCGTTCGCCGGCATCAGATGCAGACTTGGCAGCCGAACCTGCCGATGACAGCTTTTCTTTAGGGATGGTCACAATCAACCCTTCAAAGCCAGCTGCAGCTGTTGCATCCTCGACGATCATGGCGGCCGCTCCGCAATCTTCCACGATCGCTTGGGTCCGTTCCGCAGGATGCGAGGGGTCCAGCGGCACACAGATGCAGTCCGCCTCAAGAATACCGAGAAAGGCTGCAACCATCATCGCGGAGCGCGGAACCGAAAGCGCCACTCTCGCCGTCGGTTCAATGCCATTCCTCTTCAGCAGCTCCGCGATTCTAACGGCTTCCTGCTTTAGCCCAGCATACGTAAGCGATTGCTCCTCGAATCGCACAGCCGTTTGATCTGGCAGCTTGACAGCCTGCTCCCAGATAAGATCCTCAATCCGGTCGTTGGTAATTTCGGCAGCTGTCGCGTGGAATAGCCTGCCCAGCTCTTCCCGCTCAGTCGGTGTGACTAACTGCAGCTCTGCAAGCGGACGGTTTCCAAGCTCGATGAGAGCTGCGACCGTCAGCCGATATCGTGCGGCTAGCTGTTCAATCGTCGAACGATCGTAAATTTCCGTATTATAATGAAAATCGATTGCAATTCCGTCATGTACCGTAACTTGCAGCGTCAAATCGAAATTGGTTTCTTCATTTCCATATGATTTCTTGAAGCGCAGCCCTTCCGCATCGAAGGATAAACCTTGATCGAGCGGATAATTTTTGATGACCATGACCGTATCGAACGGCAGGACGCCTTCTCCTGTATCCGTAAACGACGAGAACTCCCTCACAGGAAGCGCAGCATTAGCCTCTTTGCCTGATAGATCGGCTGCCGTGCGCAGCACAAAGTCCAGCGCAGCTTGTCCTGGCGAAGAAGTCATCCGAAGCGGAACGGTCTGAATGAACAGTCCGGTCATATGCTCAATGCCAGGAATCTCCGGCGGCCTGCCGGAAACGGTAACGCCAAAGCAAACGTCGTTCGAATTGTTGTATTTTTGCAGCAGTACGCCCCATGCCCCGTACAGCAGGCTTGCGATGGATATGCCCTTGCCGAGGCTGTATTGCTTGGCGCGATCGACCAGCGTATCCTCAAAAACACATCTGACGACAGCAGGATCGATGACTGCGCCAAGCTGCGGACGGTCGCCTGGAATAAGGGTGCGCTGGCGCAAGCCGGATAAATACTTTCGCCAATAGGCCTCTTGTGCGGGTCTATCCTGCTCTTTCAACCATTGAATATAACTGCTGTAGGACGTTTTCCGCTGCAGTTGTATCGTTGTGCCGCGAACCATCGCCCCATAGCTCGTAACGAATTCCTGCAATAAGACGCCGAGGCTCCAACCGTCCAAGATCATATGATGGAAATCGATCAACAGCTCGAACTTCGCTTCGGACAGCTTGCAGAGCATCATTCGGAATGGCGCTTCACGAACGTCAATCCGGTCGGCGAGACGGCTCTCTCGCAGCTCCTGCATCTTCTCTGCGAGCTGCTCGGGTGCAACATAAGTCAAATCCGTCTCGATGATCGGAATCTCATGCCTGCGCTTAATGATTTGAACAGCCTTATGCTGCTCGTTCCAACGGATCACGGCCCGCAGCGGTTCATTCGCAGCTGTTACGGCCCGCCAGGCGGAGATAAAGGCATCAATATTGATATCACCCTCAATCTCAATACCGATCTGCTCGCAATAAAGAAGTGATTGCTCACTGCTCAAATAATGAAACAGCATGCTTTCCTGCATCGGAGTCAGCATTAGAATATCTTCAACCAGCTCTTTAGCAATCGGGGCGGCAATCGCCATCTCGATCCCCTCCCTTATTCAACAATTTCGATTAATCCGAGATTCATGTCATACACGAAAGCGACGTTTCGTCCGTCGATCGCAGGCGCCGGACTTTTACCGCTTACAACAAGACAGCCTCTGGACGTCATCTTCCCGATCTCCGCATCGATATCCTCGACCTGCATACAAATGTGATAGACGGTCGCTCCCGATCTTCCGAGCAAATCAGCAACCGGCGATTGCCCGGAATCAGGCTGGATCAGCTCGAACGCGCATGATCCTTCGCTTGTAAGAAAACAGACAAACACCTGCCGTATGCGGTCATGCACAATTTCGCCGACCGTATAATTCGGCCCGAGCAGTTCAAGTGCGGAAGGAATGGCCGCTTTGATATCCTTTACTACCCAACCTACATGATGTACGCCTCGCATGCAGCCTTCCCCCTCGTGATGTGATTTGGATTAACGATTACGCTTGAAAGAACGACACAAGCCTGTCGATGCCTGCCTTATATTTCTTACTGGAAAATGAAAGCCTTAGCGTTGTCGGCAGTCCGAAGTCAGAGCCCGGCACGGTAGCCACATAAGTCGCTTCCATTAATCGCTCCGCCAGCTCCAGACTCGTCTCGATGCCTTTCGCCTTCATATATGCCGCACATTCCAGAACGATATAGAAACCGCCCTTGGAATACAGCGCCTCGACAAGCGGAACCTCCTCGAACATCTCCATCGTGTAATCACGATGAACGCGGAACATATCCTCCAGCTCCTTCACATCCTCCTGATGGCGAAGCGCCTCGATCGCTCCGAATTGTACGACCGGATCAAGCGTCAACAAGGTATGATGCTGAATGACCGTTAGCGGTGTAACGAGCTCATCTGGAACGATGCAGTAGCCGACGCGTCTGCTGTACATCCGGTAACCTTTCGAGAACGCATTCGTTGTAATAAAAGTTGACTTCGTGTTCTCAAGCTGCATGACAGATTCGCCAGGCTCGTCAAAGCAAATGTTGGCATAGATTTCATCATTGATGACGACCGCTCGTCCGCCGACGATCTCATCGACTTTGTATAATTCCTCCCGTGTCAGTATATTGCCGAGCGGATTGCCAGGAGAATTGATAACGACCACCTTCGTCCGGTCTGAGAAATTGCGCTTGAAGGAATCGATATCCAGCCCCATGTTGTTCGTGTCAATGTTGTAATATTTGATCGTTGCGCCTACGAGCAGCGCACAGAAGTGATAGAGCGAATAATAAGGGAAGGGCAGCAGCACCTCGTCTCCTTCTTTAAGAAGTACATGGAACAGATTACGGAACAAGGTGCTTGTACCAACGCTGATTACAAAATTGTTCGGGGAAATTTGCAGGTTGTACCGTTCCTCATAATGCTTGGAGAGCTCTTCCTTCAGCTCGGGAAGTCCTCCTGGGAAAACAAGCGCGCTCTTGGAGAAGTCCCGCAGCGCATCCGCCATCGATTCCGTTATTTCCTCTCGGACAGGCAGCTCCGATTTGCCAAGCGTCATCCGTACGACATCCTTGCCTTCACGCTCGTACTCATTGGCTACTTGATCCATAACGAACATCAGGAAACGCTCATCGTGATACTGGATATTGTCTTTCACTTGCAACATCATCTATCAGCCCCTTGTCATAAAATAACGATTCTGTGCCTGTTTCCTTCATCAGTTGTTCATAGCGCCGACGCTGCTCCGCCGGAGGCGTCCGCTTCGTCTCGAACACGGATACCAGCATCTCAAGTGCTCTCGCCATCTCTTCGTCTGTCGGCGCGCGTCCTTCCTCATCCAGCTTCAACTGCAGCTGGTGGATATCTTTATACGGCTTGGCTGCGCCTTCCTCATACTCAGAAGCATTCCAATTCGTGTTAGGCGTACACACCGCGATAGCCAAACATCTGGATACAAACGCGAGCGTCGAAGGAGCAGCGGGCCGCATATGCCTGAATAGCCGATGGACCCTATCCTGTTCCACTGTCTTGTCATATGCGAACAGCTTCATGGTCGGGCTTGTTGATCGCATCAAGTTGAGAGCGATGGAGGATGGCCCCGTGTCAATGCAAATCGCCATTTTGTGCTGCGCGATATAGGCCGCCGTTTGCGCCCACATGACAGGTGCTGTTAACTGCCTCGTCAGCAGCTCGGCAATGCCAGATTCGTTATGATGCGGCAATGCCGTCACATTGGAGATGACCTGATAGCGCAGCGGCTTGTAATCCAGCTTCAGAAGCTCTTCTCTTAGCGATTCGGAAGCTTCCTCCATCAGCGGACTATGAAACGGTGCGCTTACATTGAGCTTTACCGTCTTCGCCCCCTCTTCCTGAAGCAATTCCCCGCATCGCTCTACCGCATCGGAATGGCCGGAAATGACTGTCTGCTCCGGGGAGTTGTAATTCGAGATAACGACAACGCTGCCGGGCATCGTCGCTTCCGCACACGCGCATTCGACTCGTTCTGCGCTAGGGCCGATAATCGACATCATGGCACCGATTCCCGGGGCAACTGCCTGCTGCATAAGTTGACCGCGGTACCTTACGATTCGCACTGCGTCATAGAACGATAAGCCGCCTGCGCAGGCAAGCGCTGTATATTCGCCCAAGCTATGACCTGCAAGCATCGTGGGCTCAAGTCCGGTTTCTTGCTGCAGCGCTTCGAATGCAATATAGCTGGCTGCCAGTACCGCCGGCTGCGCGTTTGCCGTCAGGGTCAACCGATCAAGCGGCCCCTCTGCGCATAACTTAAGCAGATCGATTCCCGCCGCATCGGAGGCTTCGGCGAATCTTGTCCTGGCAAATGCATATTTGTCTGTCAATTCCTTGGCCATACCGACATACTGCGCCCCCTGCCCGGGGAAAATGACTGCTGCTCTCATCATCAATATCCACTCCTCCTGCAAACGTTATTTCAGTCGTGAGACCATCGTCCTGGTCAAACTCGCTTCTTCGTCATGAATGAAGAAATGGCCTCCAGCATAAGCCTCAATCTGGAAATTCATGCTTGTATATAGGCTCCAGCCCCCCATATCGCCTTCCGTGAGCGGATCCTGCCTGCCATAGAAAACCGTCATATCGCAAGGAACAGGGCCAGCTTGAGTCCGAAACGTGTGCTCGTCATTATGAGCCTGCAGATCGGAACGAATGATGGGCAGCATCAGCTTCAGCAGCTCCGGATGATCAAGAACCTCGGAGGTCAGCCCTCCCAATCGCTGAAGCTCATTCTTCAGCTCGATGTCCGGAAGCGTGTGGTCGATCATGTATGGTCTTGTTGCATGCGGGGGAAGTACGCCTGAAATAAATAAATGCCTAGGTGCAGGCAAACCTGCTTGCCCGATTCTCTCAACCAGCCTGTAAGCGAGCATGCCGCCGAGGCTGTGTCCGAACAATCCGTATGGTTCGCCGGATTCGAGTCTTCCCTTCAACTCCTCGAATACATGCTCGATCATTTGTTCCATGCTGTTCAAACGCATTTTCCCAAACTTGCGTCCTCTTCCAGGCAATTCAATCGACTGGATTCGCAGCTCGCCTCCCAACGGCTTCTCCCACTTCTTGTAAACCGCCGAACTTGCTCCTGCATAGGGCAAACAATATAAGTCCATGTGTCTCTCCTTTTATAGAGCTAGTTGCTCGGTGCGAACGACTTGTCCGAATTCAAGCTTCACGACATGATCGGCTAAATGGAAGTAACGATCGTCATGCGTAATCGCAATGACGCCTTTGCCGCTGCGCTTCATCTCCTTCATCAGATAGGTGTAGAAGAACTCGCGGTATTCGGGATCTTGGTCGGCAGCCCATTCGTCAAACAAATAAAAAGGTCTATCGTCCAAATAGCAAAGCAGCAGCGCCAGCCGTTTCCGCTGACCGGTCGACAGCTTCGTTGTGCTGAACGAGCCATCCTTGATCGTTACTTTGTCTTCCAATTGAAGCAACTTCAAATAATCGTCAATCTCCCGATCTCTTCCAGCCGTCTCGATTCCATATATTCGGTCGAACAAGTGGAATTCACTGAACACGGCAGAGAACAGTTCGCCAAGCTCCCTCGTATCCGCCGGACGCCCGTTAATGGAGATGACGCCTTCATCCGGCAGACAAAGTCCGGTAAAAACTTTGGCAAACGTTGACTTGCCGCTTCCGTTCCCGCCGGTGATGAAGACGATATTGCCCGTACGGAACGTATAATCAATCGGTCCGAGCGTAAATGCCGAGCTTTGTTCGCCGCCGTAATGATAAGCGACTTTCTCAAGCGACAACGCTACAACGTTCTGGCCGCTGCCCTGATCTTCCATTGAAGCCGATGCTTCTGACGCTGGCAGCGTCTCATTGTGGTCAAGCTCGCCAATCAGTCCCTTAATTCGGTTCCAACTAATGCGGATGTTGAGAATTTGAGGGATCGCATTCAACACGCCGTTGATTGGACCTGTCATGTACAGAAAGACAAACACATAATTTCGCAAATGATCGGCGCCCATTTGCTTGAACAGTAACGGGAAAATGAAGGCAACCGCTCCGATGACGATCGTAAATAGCAGTTCGCCGATCACATAGACATTGGCGAACATCAAATCTCCCTCGGACCTTTTGTCTTTGTACAACCTGCCGTTGTTCGCCATGTCGATACGAAATTCGCGCCGTTTCACGCTGTGCAGCGACAGCTCCTTGAACCCTTTGGTCAGATCGCCTGCAAATCGGAAAAACGTATTCTGAATATCACGCGTAAACTCCCACAGCTTATTGACCTTCGAAGCGGCGATATAATAAATGCCGCCAGCGGCCAGAATGATGCCGATCGATATCAGCAAACCGTAGAAGTTGAGAAAACCGAGATAAATGAAGCAGAACAGCAGCGTAATCAAGCTTGTCGCCCCGGATATCGCTAAATTGATCGAATTGGAGATCGTCTCGGTGTCGCTGATCAATGCGGAATTGACGACGCTGGGGTCGATCTTCTCAAGTCGTGAATAGCGGCTCGCCAGAATCCGGTCCACGATGTTCATTCTTTTCTCGAACAGCACTTCGTTTGTATACCGGACCATCCTCGAACGGACAACCTTCTGCGCATAAACGTAGAACACGATCCCCAGTAAGAAGTACATGAACAATTCGGTCTCGAAACGGTCGCCGGAGCGCCGGAACGATTCGTTGATCATGAAGACGATAAACGCATTGCCGAAGCCGCTGAGCAAGCTCACCAGGACGATCGTAACTACGGCTCTCTCCTTCGGCCGCGGATAAATTCGGCAAAAGACCGAATAAGCGGCATATAGAACGGTAAGACCCGCAGCGGCATAAACCGCGAACATCACGGACGACGACGCCCATACCTCGACGAAGCGCCATGGCAGCTCCCAGAACAGCAGATCGGGGAGAAAATATATTCCCGTCAAACATACTGCCGCTGAGAGAATCGTCATCGCCACAGCGGCAGCTGTTCTTCTCCCGAAGCCGCTAAATGTTCTCTTCCTATTGACCGAATCGACAACCGCTCTGCCAAAAGCGTAGATTAGAACAGCCCCCGCCAGCAGCGTGAAGAGCAGCATGCACATCGCGACGCTATCGATTTGCGAGTAATAGTCGGAAGAGTTGTTGATCACCTTGACGCCGAGCATTTTATCCATGATTCCTTGCCCGATTCGGGCGGTAAATTCCGAATTCATATTCGCAAGAACGATTACACCGACCTGCTCCTCCGGGCGAATAACGATGTAGGAGGAAAAGGTTGGATTTGTCCCTTCATGGCTCCATTCGCCGCTGCCCTTCTGGAAAATTGCCCAACCCGCTCCATAAGAGGAGCCGTCATAATTCGGCGAGACCGTGCGGTCTGGCTGATGCGATTGGTTGATCAGCTCCTGGTCGAACTGAGCATCCTGTGCGGTTCCCATCTGGATCTGAATCCACCGTGCCATATCTTGCACATTGGTCAGCACATATGCAGCTGGCGTATTGCCGTCATAAGCGGGCGCATCATACGGTCTGGAACTCAAAAAGCTGCGTTTAAACCCCTGAGAAACGACGGCGCCAGCCTTCAATTTACCGTAGCCGGCATACGTTGAGTTGAGACCGAGTGGCGTTAAAACCTGCCGCTGCAAATAATCGTCATAAGGCTCGCCAGTCACTTTCTCCACGATCAAGCCGAGCACGGCGTAATTAATCGTCGCATACAAAAACTGTGTACCCGGCTTATGATCGAGCTCGGTATCGATCAATGTGCGAACGGTGCTTTCCAGCATCGTATCGCCTGTTCCCTCCGGAATGAAGCCGATCGATTTGAACGGGATTCCCCCCGTCTGGTAGAGCAGCTCGCCTACCGTAATCGTTGGCGACGTCCCTTTGTACCGAACATGAAACCAGGGTAGATATTGGCTCACCGGGTCGCTCAGCTTGAGCTTGCCTTCCTGCTCCAGCTTAAGCACCGCCAGTCCGGTAAACGCTTTCGACAAGGAAGCAAGCTCAAAATTTGTTTCCGATGTCACTTGTTGTGTTCGGTCACGGTCCGCGTACCCGTAATTGCGGCTGAATATAATGCCGTTACGATCGACGACGGCAACAGACATGCCCGGAATTCCGCTCTCTTTCCATTTATCAGCGATCCACTCGCTGATCTGATCGTCAGGCGGTGACCAGTCTTGGGCAGAAGCAGCGCTTGAAAGGGTTATGAAAACGAGCAGCATCGCCCCGATCAGTATAATAATAAGCACACGGATAGCCTTCGAAATTCTCATGGTTCCTCCTCGGTATTCCAGCGATCTCTCAGCCCGCTCTATCCAAACAACCCATCCAGCTCATCTTGACTGAGTCCTGACCATGCAAAGTCTGACACAGTCAAATCAACCGCCCGCTGCTCTGTGCAGTGCCGTAGCATTGCCTCAAGCTGCTCCTTCCATTGTCTGACGAGCCCAGAGATGGTGTCGTCATAGAAGGAATTGCGGCTATATGCGATGAAAGCCCGCAGTCTGCCGTCGTAAACGAATACATTCACATCAAGCAAACAGCCAAGTCTGTTCTCAGGAGAAACATCCTTTCCATAAGATTCATCCGTCAGGGCAAACCAATCGCTATCCAATCCGGCATCGAGCTCGCCAAGATAGTTGAACCGCACACGCACCGACTCGTCCAACGGCTCCAGCTCTCGCATCAGATAGACAAGCATCCCGTAGCCCTTTCCCCCGTCAGGAACAGCGCGCAGTTTTTCTTTCACGGAAGTGATCCGCTTTGTTATGTCCAGCCCGTCCAGCATCACGTTAACCGGATAAATCGAGGTAAACCAACCCACTGTGCCGTCGACCGGCAGTATGTCGGAGCCTCCGTCTCTTCCGTGGCCTTCCACCATGAAGCCGAGAACTCCACTGCGTCCTGTGACATGCTGAACAGCGAGTGAGAAACTGGCCAGAAGCAGCTCCTGCGTGCGTGTACGGTACGAATCATTCGCAGATCCCATGAGCTGTTCGGTATGCGCTCGATCAAGCGTCAGCCCGACCGTTGCACAATACTTGAGCAAATCAGGGCCGCGGTCACAATCAGTTGGGAGACTTATCGGAATTGCAGTCGTTTCACGGAGCCAATAGCTCAGCTCTTTCATAGCACGATCCTTCGCCGGCCCAGCGTGCAGCTGCTCCGCATATGCGCCAAATGCGACGCTGCTCGATCTCATGCCCTCGCTTCCTTCCAATATTGCCGACAGCCTATCGATAATTAGCCGCCACGATACGCCGTCCACGATAAGATGATGTGCGGTTAGCAGCAGACGACTCTCCCCGTCCGGCAGCCGAACGATCGCTGCTTTAAATAGCGGCCCGTCATTCCAATCGATACTCGACTTCCAATGATCCGCCCATGCCTCAAACGATGCGTGTATTTGATGTGTATCCTGCTCGGACAGATCAACTGTCTCGATGCGGAAAGTGTTACGCTCTCCAGTGCGGTAGTACAGCGCCTTGTTATCTGGATGAACGATTAGCGCGAAAGCGTCCCATGACTGAAGAAGCTCCTCCAGCGCTTGTTCCAGAGCAGCCGAATCCACAGCCCTGATGAGTCTGAGCACAACGCTTTGATTGAAATGCTTCGGTTCGGCAAGTTCCTTTGACCAGAACCATTCAGTAATCGGTGTCGGATTTACAGCTCCGGCAGGCACGTATTCACTCTTGGCGGTATGTTGTGTCAATGCTGATGCCGCCTCACGCAGAACCGGCTTCTCCAATAGTTGTTGAGCCTGAAGCGCTATTCCCTGCTCATGAAGCTTGGCAGCTATCTGTATCGCTTTAATCGAATCACCGCCAACATGGAAGAAGTTGTTGGACCAGCCGATCCCATCGTTCCCGAGCACCGTTCTCACGATTTGCAAGAAGAGCTTATGCCGCTCGTCCCCAAGATCATCATCCTCAGTAATAGACATGATGACAGGCGGATCTGGCAGCGACTTGCGGTCAATCTTGCCATGCGTCGTGAGCGGCAGCCGCTCCATAAAGACGAAACGCGCCGGCACCATATAGATCGGAAGTGTGGCAAGCAAATGCTCTCGCAGCATCTCTATCGTTACTGGCTCGGACGTCGCAACGTATGCACAAAGAAATTTCTCTCCGGCTGCGTCTGTTCGTGCTATGACAGCCGCTTCCTCCACTTGAGGACAACCGAGAAGCTGCTGCTCGATCTCGCCCGGTTCGATCCGGTAACCGCGTATTTTCACCTGCTGGTCGATCCGCCCCAAATAAGCAAGTTTCCCATCCGGAAGCCATTTGGCGGCATCCCCTGTTCGGTATATACGTTCTCCGGTCAACGGCAACCGAACAAATCTCGCTTCGGTTAGGAGGTCATCCCCCACATAACCTCTGGCCAGTCCGACACCTGCGATGCATAGCTCGCCCTCGGCACCGTCCGGGACAAGCTGCAGCGATTCATCCACGATATACAAACGGATATTAGCGATCGGTCTTCCGATTGAAACCGAACAATCGCTATTGTCGGGCGGCAGACAATCAAAGTAAGTGACATCAATCGCCGCTTCCGTCGGCCCATACAAATTATGTAGCGAAGCCTTCAGTAACGAATAGAACCGCCTGACATAATCGGCTGGCAGCGCTTCTCCGCTGGCGAACAGCCTTCTTACCGTCCGCAGTTGATCGACATGGATGATCCCTGCTTCCAGAGCGGTCAGAAATGCCCCGAGCATCGACGGAACGAAATGAACAGCCGTAACTTGGGAGGCTTCCATCGTTTCCGCAATCAGCTTCGGATCCTTCTCTGCTCCATGAGGAAGCACGCAGCATTCTGCGCCCGAAATCGTCCACCAAAGAAGCTCCCAGACGGACACATCAAATGTGAACGGCGTTTTATGCAGCACGACATCTCCCGGTTCAAGCGGGTACTGCCGCTGCATCCACATGAGTCGGTTCATCAAGGCGGCATGCTCGACCACAACGCCCTTCGGCTGCCCAGTTGAACCGGATGTGAAAATAACATAAGCAGGAGATTGCGCACTTCTGCTGCTCAGCGCAGAAAAATAGTGACGACCCTCCGTACTCCGCTGTTCCGGCTTGATCAGTTCTTCGGCACGAAGCGCCTTCGGATGCAAGCTCGACACAATCCCGAATTGACGATCCTCTGCAATGACCGCGGCTGCTCCGCATTTATCCAACATCAGCCTGATCCGTTCCGACGGATAAGCGGGGTCAAGCGGCAAGTAAGCCGCTCCCGCTCTCAATATGCCGAAAACGATTTCGACTATTTCATGCGAGCGCGCTGCACACAAGCCTACAATATCGCCTTCTTGAATCCCTGATGCGGATAACCTGGACGCAATTCGATCGACTGATTCGTTCAATTGCTTGTAGGTGAACCGCTTATGACCAAACCTTAATGCGGGCAGATCCGCATTCTCCCTGGCCTGGTGAGCAAGCCATTCATCGATGAAAAGATAAGGACCGCTGTCGGCAACCGGGCCGGCGCCCTTATTCAACAATTGTTCGCTTTCCTCATCCCCTATCAGTTGAAGCGAATCGACTTGGATATCCGGCTCCGTACAGATCCGAACGATCAGCCGTTCCAAGCGAACTGCCATAGCATCGATCTCAGCTTCCGAGTATAGTCCGGTCTTGTATTCGATATCGATCCGAATTCGCTCTTCGTCGCCCCAATCCTTAATCAGCAAATGAAGATCATAGGTCTGATAGCCTGGGAAAAAATCGACGTTGCGAATGGGCAATCCCCCATACTCCTGCAGCAGTGCAGCATTGCTGTAATTCACACAGACATCGACCAACTGACCCTGCAGAGCGCAGCTCTGCTGCAAATTGCGAACGAGAAAATTATAAGGATACCGCTGATGAAAAAATCCGCTCTTCAGCTCGCGCCCCACCTCGGCAGCAAGCTGCTTGAACGTGTGATCCTTGTCCAGCCGGACGCGAAGAGGCATAAGGCTTGCGAACATGCCCATTGTCTGACGCTCCGTTCTGCCCGACCGATTCAGTACAGGAATACCCAGCACAAGATCGTGTTTGCGCTTCCATTTGCTCAAATACAATCCGGCCAGCGTCGTAAAAAACACATTCTCGCTGAGTCCCGTCCGTGCTGTCCACTGTCTGATCAAGCTGGTCGTGTGCGAATTTAGACGAAAGGTGCTGCGCCTTGCTTCATAATCGGCGAACACAGGTAGATCGGCATCGTCTTCTGGAAGCTCTGCGAACTTCTCAAGCCAATACGCTTTGTTTTTACGAAATCGATCCGATTCCAGGTAACGCCGCTCGTCCTCGACCGCGTGAATAAATGAGGGAGCCGGCGGCAATACGGCTTCTTCTCCTGACAGCAGCTGTTCATAGAGGGCCATGATGTCTTCCGTTACAATCTTCATTGCCCAACCGTCCGCAACCAAATGGTGAAATTTCAACAAATATCCCGATTCCCGATCGCTCACTCGAACAAGCACGAACTGATACAGTCCGCTGCCGTAAAGCTGAAATGGCGTTTCTGAAGCTTCCTTGAGCCAGGTTTGGAACGCTTGCTCAGGATCGGGCTCTGTGCTGAAGTCCACTTTCTCCAAACTTTGCGGCACATGATCCGTTATATACTGGCGCGGTTCCCCGTTCTCTAATGCAAGCTGCATGCGAAGTCCGTCATGTCTCGCGACAGCTTGTACAATAGCCTGTTCAAGCCGTTCCTCGCAGATTTCCGCCTGAAACAGTACTGCTCCTCCAATGTTGTAAATTGGACTTGATTGGAATATCTCTTCAATGAACCAAATCCGCATTTGAGATTGCAGCAGCTCAAGCTTCGGATTTTCCTGCGTCATCATTTCCCTCCACTCTATTCTGAAAGGTATAGATTACACGCGAACAAATGAATGTTCGGACAAATCGGCAGCTCGATACTCGATACTTTCTTTCTCGGTTCAAATACGAGTGCACGCTGGTACAGCTTGCGTCCTTCACCGAAATAATCATTCGTTCTGAAATATCTAGCCGTTCTGCCCTGCCATATGATTCGTTCGCCGTACGCTGGTGTTTCGGCTTGCCAATCCGTAAAGGCTATAGAAGCCTGCTGCGAAGAGCCATCTTGATAGTGAATCGTTAACGTTTCCTCGAAGCTCCCCCATTCGGAACAGCCAATAAACACAGCTCCCGCATAGAAGTCGGGTTCAAACTCGATTCGCTGGCCGAAGCAGGAAACATTGTCGTCTTTACCGCGTGAAGGCTCATTCATCAGGAATTCCCGAAAAGCTTCATCCGACCAGAATCTTCCTTCCTGTCCTTCCTCGAGCAGGAAATGCTCGCTGTCATCCATGCAAGTGAGCGAGGCAGAAGAGCGTAAATAGCCGACTCCATTGTTATTGCACCATTCGGCAAGTTGTACTGGCAGCGCTTTCAACCGAAGCCAATCATCGAGCACATCTGACTGTGCGGCCGGAATTAATTCATAGCTTAACGGCATGCTCATCACGCGCTCTTCATCCGACTCCGATACATTCTCACCGAGGATATCCTTTATTAAGGCTGCGGCCATCGAACGCTCGTCCTCTGCTAGCTGTCTGAGCTGGTCGACGATTTTCTCCTTGAACCCTTTAGGAATTACTTTCATATAGTTGAGTTTGAGCAGCGACGCACGTATGGAGTCCCATTCCTGCGCAGCAGCTTCCAATTGATTCGACAGTTGCTTGAATCGAGGTTGAGCGAAGCGTTCCCCGATGTAAGAAGCGGCAATTCCGATCGATTTGCGTCCGCTGCTCACATTGATAAGTCCCCATACCAACGGACTCATCCAGATACCTTCTCCAGCCGACAAAGCAACTTCAGCCCTCATATCGAACTTGTCATCTGCGATGGCGTCTGCAAATCTATGAATGGCATCGAAAATATTTTCTCTGCCAGATGGCCACAACTTGTCGCGAAGACGGCTCGTCCAGGCAATCGCATCGAATTCCTGTATATTCGAATGGAAGCGGAAACTTGCGAAAGTTCCATCATTCCCTTCCAGAAAATCGGTTATTGGCAAAAGCTCCGTCTTCTTGCTTACCGGCGGGTCAACGCAGTATAACACGTTGGCCTCCCTGTCGATTCCTACGACCAGCACGTAATGGTCATGATGATTCACACGCGACGAGCCAAGATAAGTCGTCCAGAAACTGTCCAAATAGATGATGACAGGAGTGCCGTCTTGCAGATTCTTCTCGATGTGCGTAAGAACAGCTGCGGAACTCTCCGCCTTCTGGCTAAGAACCTCAATGCCTTGATAACGGTCAAGGTCGTGTAAACAAGTCTCGTAATCCGGCTCCAGTCCATAGCCAATTATGTAGGCGGCATCTGGCTCCGGCAATCGAAAGGAGAAGCCCCACGCTTCCGAATACATCAGTTCATTGCTTAAATTTCGATGCCCGGAGGCAGTAGCAATCAAATCTTGCAGACAAGCTCCCCGACTATGCAGAGGCTTAATATCGAGCAACAACAAACAAAAACCTCCATTCTGGATTGGTTTTTCTTCTTGTTCATCGGCAGTAGAAAACGATTGCGATTAAGATTTGAAAGAGGCGTAACGAGCTAGTAAATGCGAGAAGTTGAATTGGAAGTTTGAAAGGCGCGTGATAAGAAAACTTCTTTCATGATACTAATGGCGAATGAAAATATAAGAGGATGGGTAATTACTGGTTCAAATTCCGACTAAATCTATCGTTTTGTGTACCACCACCTAAAATTTAAGTAGGGTTGTGGAATAATGTGTAGAATCGTATACTCTTCTAATAATATACACCAATTCAGGAAATGCAACCAAAAATAACTAAGTGAAAGTGAGGTTTCTGCCATGTCTGCTATTCGTCCCTATGATGCGAAGGAAATAACACGTTTCGTCGACTCCGTGATTCGGCCAGCGGCGGTGCTTTGCGATGAGGAAGGATTGATGCCGCCCGAAACGATTGCGTCTCTCGCCTCGAACGGTTACTTAAGTGCAACATTTCCCCGCCAATACGGCGGTCTCGAATGGGACGCATTGGAATATGGCATGCTGACCGAGCAGATCGGCAAAGCATGCAGTTCGGCGCGAACGCTTCTTACGATCCAGACTTCTCTCGTCGGCGAAAGTTTGCTTCGGTTCGGCAGTTCCCAACAGAAGGAGCAATGGCTCCCCGCCATTGCCAAAGGGAAATCCCTTGGCGCATTCGCGCTGTCCGAGCCTGGAGCCGGAACGAATCCTCAGGAGCTGACTACTACATACAGGCTGAATCAGGATAGCTATATCCTTACAGGCGTGAAGAAATGGATATCCTTCGGCGATATTGCCGATTTTTTCATCGTTATCGCCAAGGATGCAAACGGGAAAATGTCGGCCTTTATCGTTGAACGTGGACGGAAAGGGCTCAGTACCTGTCCGATCGGGAATATGATCGGTGCCAGAGGCACGCATATCGCTGAAGTCAGGCTGGAGGATGTCGTTGTACCGAAGGAGAATTTGCTTGCTAAAGAAGGCGCTGGCTTCAGCTACGTGGTGAATACGGCGCTTGATCATGGCCGTTATAGTGTCGCTTGGTCTGCACTTGCTATCGCGCAAGAAGCACTGGACGTGATGAGCGCTTACGCTAAGGAACGTAAACAGCTCGGCGGTGAGCTTGGACAGACTCCCTCGGTAAAGGCAATCATCGGCGATACGGTGACGCAGGTACATGCAGCCCGTGCGCTTTGCCTGCGGGCAGGTCAGCTTCGGCAGGCTCGTGACGAACAGGCGCTCATCGAAACTGCGATCGCCAAATATTTTGCATCAAAAACGGCGGTCCAAGCTGCACTCGATGCCATCCAAGTGCTCGGCGCCAACGGCTGCCGTTCCGGCAGCACGGCCGAACGACTGCTGCGAGAGGCGAAAATATTGGAAATTATTGAAGGCACCTCGCAGGTGCAGCAGCAGCTTATAGGCGATTTCGGCCTGAACACATACGGTCTGGAGTCGCAGCAAATATCCCAATATTGCTAATTCCCCCCTACTCTCCAGTAATGGGACGAGAGCAATCGAACATATTCATTTAGTTAGAAGATCGATTGCTTTCATCCTATTGAATTGGGGGATCATGATGCCATTTCCAAGCAATGCGCAATATGTCCCTGTCAGGCTCAGTGGCGCACCAGTCACCGATCCTGTGCGGGATGTATCGCCTGACGAGACGGACATCGTGGGAAGCACTGCTTTCCCAGCAGCTTATTACGGGTATGACGGAACGAACATTTACTTTCGAATTCGCCTGAATGCCGATCCTCGATTTAAGACTGGCTTCCGCAATTTTGCCTGGGGCGTCCTGTTCGATACAGACGGCGTCCCCGCCACCTATGAGTGGGTGCTGGCGGTTAACGGATTGAATAACTCCGTGGATCTGATCCAGAACACGGTTAAAGTTCCGGACAGCTTTAACGACCAAGCCGAAGGAACCGACGGCAGAGGGAACCCGAACTTCACGCAGCCGATCGTCAATTATGACATTGCTCGAGCAGCACCTACTGGTGATGGCTCCGCTTTTGGTGGAGGAACGAACTATTTTCTCGACTTTTTCGTACCAAAGGCAACCCTCTTTCCCCTGCTCGGCATAACGGAGCAATCTTCGCTCCGGTTTTTATTTTTCACATCGACCAACAACAATAATTTCAACAAAGACTTCATCGGAACAGGACAAACGTTAAGCTCGGCATTCAGCGATCCCGTTACCATTGCAGGCGGTGACGTACGCGCACAGCTGTCCGTAACCCAATCGGTTGACGGCAGCCCACTCACGCTTACCGCTGGACAATCCAATATCATTAACGGAACGATCGTCATATCCAACACAGGCCGCGGCAGTGCTTCCGCTCTATTCATCAACGCCCTTTATCGGTTTGATAAGCTCATATCGCTGCAAGTCGTTTCAGCCTCCAGCGGGTCAGCCGTCATAAGTTTGACGAATGCGACGTTGACCTGGAATATCGGCACCTTAAACGCCGGTTCATCCGCGACATTGCAATACACTGCACAAGGTACATTTGTACAATCCCCCACAGGTACAATCGATATCAAGACGACCAAAGGCGTTGATTTGTTCACCGGACAATCGATTACAGCTCCGCAAAGCACCGCCACAGCCACCATCGTAACGACCGGCGGGGTTAGCGGAACGATCATTGATAAGTCTACCGGCCTTCCACTGACTGGCGTTACCGTTCAGTCGACTAGCTTGCCTTCAGGAAATCCGATTGGTTCTGCCGTCAGCGGTACGGGAGGCGTCTATTCGATTACGAATCTGCTGCCGGGCAATGTTCAGCTGCAATTCGCTTTGCCGAATTATCAAACATTAACGGTTAGCGCGTCTGTGACCTCCAGCGCTGTAACGACTGTTAACGTTATTCTGCTGCCTCAACCCGCTTCTGTTCAGGGAACTGTAACGAGTCAGGCGGATGGAAGCCCGATCGCAGGAGCGGCCATCCATATAACAGATTCCATCGGTGCACTTCTCGCGCAAAGTTCCACTAATGCGGCAGGTCAATATGCGGTATCCAACTTGCTGCCGAATTACTACCGGATCAGCTTAGCTGCGACTGGTTTTCAACAGCAGGACCTCCCTCTTACATTAGCCTCAGGTGAAAATCAGATCGTAAACGCGGCACTTGCAGGCAGCCCTGGTTCTGTCACAGGTACGGTAACTTCCACTGCCGGTGCGCCCATTGCAGGAGCGAAAGTGGAAGTACTCGATAATCGCAACAATGTACTTGCAACGGTCGCAACCGATCAACTCGGCGTATTCCATGTGAACAGCCTCGCACCTGACTTGAATGATCGACTGCGAGTCTCCGATCCTGGTTTTGTTACACAGGTTATTGGGTTTCAAGTCGCTCCGGGTCAAACGACAACCGTTCATTTAGTTCTATCGCACGAAGCCGGCAGTATTGCTGGAACCATCACCGACGCGGAGTCCGGTCAGCCGCTTCCCGGCACAAGCATTCATGTCGTAAACGCTGAAGGAATTACACTGCAGACCGCTGTGAGCGGTCCAGACGGATCTTATTCGGTTCCCTCACTATCTCCAGGAGGCTATACCGTCAATTTCTTAGAAGAAGGCTATGCGGCACAAACAGTAGGCGCCATCGTCACTTCGGGCACTTCAACACCTATTAATGTCTCGCTTGAGAAACTAGCCGGTGCGCTCGCAGGAACGGTCACGGACCTGAATGGAAACCCGCTTTCAGATGTCGTTATCCGTGCATATCGGAATAATATCATCATTGCTCGCGTCTCAACAGCGGAAGATGGAACGTACCTAATTGGCAATCTTGCTCCAGATGTGTATACGGTGTCTGCGCGAACGGACGGGTTCGGCGGGGATACTTTCGGGGCAATCATCGAATCAGCTCTTACAACAACCGTCAATTTCCATCTCATCCCCGACGCTGGAATGGTAGTTGGAAGCATTACCGACACGTCAGGAAATCCAGTTGTTGGTGCAGCAGTCGCTGTACAAAACAATGTAGATGGCGGGCCTGTCCTGCTTACCCGTATTCTCTCGGAAACGAACGGGGCCTATGTTATAGCCGACCTTGCTCCTGGCAACTACATCGTCAATGTATCCGCTGCAAATTTTCAAAATCAATATGCAAGCGTTGTGGTCCAGTCCGATGCGCAAACGCAGCTTAATTTCACGCTATTGCCGAACCCCGGATTCATTAGCGGCGTTGTTGTTGATACGATAGGAAATCCCATTGTTGGTGCAGGCATTCAAATTCGCGTTACAAGCGCTAACGGGATTACGATCTTCAGTCTGTTTACAGACCCGATCGGACAATTTCAATCCAGCAGTTTAACACCAGGCATATATACGGTCTTCGCTTCGGCCGACAATTACCAAACCGCTTCCGCTACGGTCAATGTGACGCCTGGATCTGCTGCACAGCTTAGACTTGTTCTGATACCCGAACCAGGCTCGATTCAAGGAACGGTCTATGACGTCATCACAGGAATTGGACTTTCCGGCACTGTGCTGAACATCATGGATCAGAACAACTTCCTAATCGGCATCACCGTTACAGACAGCAATGGCCGCTTTGATGCGACAGGTATTGCAGCTGGCAACTATACGATTGTCGCGCAAACGTCCGGCTATCAGAGCAATACGTTCGGCGTCATTGTAAATGCGAATGCGATTACGCCGGCCGCCATTCCTTTGGCTCCAAATCCGGGTACCATTACCGGTGTGCTACGGCCCGCGCTTGGCGGCGCAGTCGTGCAGCTCAGTAATTTGAACAACATTCAAATTGCTACGACGGTAACGGAGGCGGATGGCAGCTTCACATTCAATACCGTACAAGAAGGCTCGTATCTGCTGACAGCCGTTGCTTCCGGGTACTCCTCTGGTGTCATAGGAGCCAACATCGTTCCTGGTGGAGTCGATGACGTTGTGATCGATCTGACACCGAGCCCTGGAACAATCGCTGGACTCGTCCAAGATGCGGCTGGCAATCCAATCCCCGAAGCATCTGTCAAAATTTTGAACGGCAATGAGTCCATTCGAGGAACTGGCCAAGCGCAGGCGGATGGCAGCTATATCGTCGGCAATTTACCTTCAGGTACGTTAACTGCCATCGCTTCTGCCCCAGGCTTCAGCAACGTCATTCGTGGTGTCAAGCTGGATCCGGGCGAGGATGTAACAGGCTTTAATTACGAGTTGATACCAAATCCGGGCAATGTGAATGGGCAAATTACAGATGCCACGACTGGGGAACCACTAGGTGGAGCCGATGTGGAAATTCGTATTTTAGGCGCTTCTGGCTTATCTGTCACATCCGTTTCAGCCAGCATGTTCGGCAATTATCAAATCTCTGGCCTTCAGCCAGGACCCTATCTTGTCGTTGCAAGATCAGAAGGCTATACAACGGGCACTGCCGGGGCAATTGTAATCAGCGGACAGAGCACAATTGCATCCATTGGGTTAACGCCAGCCTTCGGAAGTCTTGTTGGCACAGTTGGGGATCTATCTGGAAACCCAATAACATCAGTCAATACGCAGCTTAGACTGTTCTCGCAAGAAGGCGTTCTTATTAACACATTCTTCGCTGGAATCGATGGTACATTCTTTGGCGGTAATCTTCAGCCCGGCGAATATACACTGAACGTTTCGTCGCCTGGATTCGAGAGCGAAACGATCGGCGTTTTCATTCGAGCGGGACTGAGCACAACCCTTACCATCAAGCTGACTGCGCCGATTGCATCGGTATCCGGCCGCGTCATAGACAGTTCGAGAAGCTTAGGTGTTTCTGGGGCATTAATCAACGTCAATGATATTTATGGGCATCCCATTATCCCGACTTTCTCGGATGAGAATGGAAATTTCTTGTTATCCGGTATACCCGCCGGCAATTTGATCGTTACTGCATCGTCTCCCGGATTTGGATCAGACTCGGCCGGAATCGTAACTTCAGCAGGACAGACTGCTACTGTTCAACTCACGTTAACCCCAAATCCGGGCAATGTATTTGGGTTTGTCAGCGACTCTGCTGATGGCACAGATCTATCAGGTGCAACTGTTCGGATATATGATGGCGTGAGCGGTGCACTGATCGCAACTGTCGTAACCGATAACGGAGGTGTCTATACGTATCCGAACCTGCCTACTGGATCATACACCGCGAGCGCTGGCGCAAATGGCTACGCTTCGGAGCTCGGCGGCTTTTCCATCCTCTCCGGCGAGACGACCCGTTTCAGCTTTGCGCTCGACAAGCTTCCGGGCAGAATTAGTGGTTTCGTAACGGCTAATTCGAATGGTGCAGGAATTCAAGGTGCAGCGATCGTTTTACGGCAGTATAACAACTTCGGTCCCGTTGTTGCATCGATATTGAGTGATTCAGACGGGAGATATGATCTTGGTGAAGTTGCAGCAGCCAACTATGTTGTGACTGCATCGCAGACCGGTTTCGTGACGCTTCAAACTTCCACTTCCGTTCTGCCCGGTCAAAATTCGATCGTCAATTTCTCATTACTTACAGCTCCACTATCGGTTAGCGGTACGGTACGAGATGTCGGAACAGGCGCTCCCTTGGCTGGCGGTTCGGTCACCATTGTTGATGATAATGGAGTTATCGTTGGAAATGGGGTTACGAACAGTGCCGGGCAGTATACCGCAAGTGTTCCTTCTGGCAATCTCACAGTCATTGCGAGTGCCCCTGATTATCAAACCGGCAGCAATTCCGTCATGCAGCCTATACAGCAGACGACACTGACAGCTGATCTTTCTTTGGATAATAATCCAACTGCAATTGTCGGAACGGTCACTGATGATGTCGTTGGATCTCCTGTCTCTGGTGCGATTGTGACTGTTCTGGATCCGGTGAGCAGTACACCACTCGGGAGTACAGTAACAGACGGATCGGGCAGCTATCAGGTAGGCGGCCTCGCCCCTGGCGGCTCGTATACTGTAACCGTCTCTTCGCCTGACTTCGGCTCAGTCGCACACAGCTCACAAGCTGGAGCTGCAGCTAGCCCTGCTGCGAGGACAGATCTATCACTCAGCTCCACCTTCGGTACATTGACAGGTTCCATTCGAGACGCTGAGGGCAGACCGCTGAATTATGCCTTAGCCGAGATTCGGACCGATGACCGGATTCTTGTGCGAAGCATCATAAGCAACGCAGCAGGTCGGTACACCTTAAGCAATGTAGCCGCAGGTATTCCGCCCGCCCAGTTTTCGTTCCCAGGGAAACAGAGTGTAATTGCGAAGCCAATCATTATCGATCAGCAGACGACTATATTGGATATCATCCTTCTTGATGAGGAGGAAGAGTGACCGAATAATTCTATCCAGTCAAAGGGAGCATACTGCTGCGGCAGCTGCTCCCTTTTGTTTTATTTACCTTAATGGTTCTGTTCGTTCTCATTGTTAAGCCTCGTGGTCTCCTCATCAATTCGGGCCGTATCAATCCTCTCAAACAACAGCTCCACCTGACCGATCGCTCTACCTGGCTCAACAGATACAAATTTCCACTCCGCCTGCTCCAGTGCTAGAAGCTCCCGCACCTTACCACTTGAGAATGGGATGAATGGTTGAAGCAAGTTAGCTAAGTTCGCGATAATCTGCACACACGTATACAACGTGTTCTTACAAGCTGCTGGGTTATCTTTCACTGTCACCCAAGGCTGTTCTTCGTCAAAATGCTTATTCGCCTGCCGCACGTATGCGAATATCGTATCCAACGCTTCCTTCAAGCGAGCTTCTTCGATCAGCCTGCCAGCCTGATCGTAACAATCCTGCAGCTTGCCTTGCCATATCTCTGCCAACTCCCCTTCTGGCACTTGACTGCCGAACGATTTCGCAATAAAAGCAAGCGTGCGATTAACGAAATTGCCGTACGCACCAAGCAGCTCGCCGTTGTGGCTGTGGATGAACTCCCGCCACGAGAAATCGGCCTCCTTCTTCTCCGGCCCATTCGCGATCAGGAAGTAACGAATCGAATCCGGATCATAACGGCTAAGCAGATCCGGCACCCATACCGCCCAATTTCGGCTAGTAGAGAACTTCTGGCCTTCCAATGTTAGATGCTCGCAGGACACGATTCGATCCGGCAGATGAAGTCCGCCTGCACCAAGAAGAATGGCTGGCCAGATGAGCGTATGAAAAGGGATGTTGTCTTTGCCATGAACGTAATAAGCGGTTATTGATGATCTGGCATCCGAAGCAGATTCATCGTTGTGCCAGAATGGCTCCCAGCTCTTGCCTTGATCAACTGCCCATTGCTGACTTGCAGACAAATAACCGCTGACCGCCTCGATCCACACATAGATTTTCTTCCCCTCAAAGCCTTCGATCGGGACATCGACACCCCAAGTTAAATCTCGTGTGACGGCACGATCCTGCAGTCCCTTTCTTCAAGTAACGGCTCGTCAGCTGAACCGCATTATCCCGCCAACTCCCCTTCCTCGCTTTCGAAACATAACGCTCCATTTCAGCTTGGAACTTAGACAATGCAAGATAATAGTGAACAGTCGGCCGTTCAATAGGTGGGTTGCCGCATAGTTTGCACGTCCGATCGGTCAAGTCTGATGGATCGAGCAGCGTCGAGCAATAATCGCATTGATCACCTCTCGCCCGCATCCTGCATACCGGACATGTCCCCTCGACATACCGATCAGGCAGAAACCGTTCATCGGTCTCGCAATACGTCTGTTGGACGGTTCTCGTGTACAGATGACCATTATCCAGCAGCTTCAAGAATAACTGCTGCACAACCTCGTGATGGAACGGTTGATCCGTGCGTGTGTAGTTGTCGTACGTGAAACCAAGACTAGCGAAACATTCCTTAAACTCTTCATGATACCGAGTGGCAAACGCACTTGGTTCTATTCCCTCCTGTGCTGCTTGCACAGCGACAGGCGTTCCGTGACAATCGCTGCCTGATACATACAGCACTTGATCCCCTTTGGCGCGATGATACCGTGCCAGCACATCACCGGGCAGCAGGCTAGCCAGCCTGCCCAGATGCAAGGAGCCGTTGGCGTACGGCCAGGCTCCGCCAATGAATACGTTAGTCGTCATTTGTCATGACCTCCTTTTGTAAGGTAAACGCAAAAAAGCCCTCATCCCAATAGGGACGAGAGCTGTGCTCACGCGGTACCACCCAATTTCATAAACACCTCACGGTGCTCACCTCTTCAGGTACGCCGCATGATAGATGCGGTTATACCCTAGCACGTTAACGGATGCGGGTTCCGGCGCAGCCTACACCCTTATGCAGGGTTCGATGCGCAGCTCAGAGACCATGTTCCCGCTCGTATTCTTTACCCCTTCTCAGCAACCGGGGCTCTCTGTAAAGACGTCTTAGCGGTACTCTTTCTCTTCTTCGCTTTTGGTAATGATATGAATTTACTGGATATATTACGCAATTATTGAAGTTTCGTCAACCAAAAAACAGATCCAGAATGTTCGAGGCAGCCGATGATTTCTTATTATAAAACTCAGAGTAACCGCAGTTCGTACAATAAACGACGACAAATTGGTTGTGCTGAATATCAAACATTTTGGACAGCCCCGTTCCGGTCATTGCGACCTCTTTGGTATTGGCGTCTTTGCCGCCGCATTTGATACATCCTTTATCACTCATCACGCTTTCCCTCCTTGTTTTCGATACGATGATCGCCGCTCCCTGTCTATCTATATTACTGATCATCCTCTTCTAAGCCCTGCTGACCCAATTCGGGATATGATGCTTGAAATACTTCCCTACTTTCTCAAGCTCTTGCATGAGGAAATCGATATTTTTCTTGAGCTGTGATTATTTGATTAAACCGCCCAAAGTCCAATAAGGATTTTGGGTGGTTTTAAACTATCGTATCAGTTAGCGGAATAGCGTGAATAAGGTACTCGTTAAAGGGGACTGCCCCTACTCTAATCCGATTGCCTCCAATTTATCACTCTTCCACCCTTTTCTTCCATTCGTCAATACTCCTATTTGATAATGATTACTAAGATCCTTAATGGTTTTGTTTATCATCACATTAGGCTTCATATGTCTTTTACTTATTGATTGGTAGAACATTTCTAAGTTAATTGCCGTTTCTACATCCGTTGTTTTCCCCAATGATCCATATTTCCTGATACAAAATCGGCTTTGTTTTTTCTTACTCATTTACCAAAAAAAAGCCGCAACTGCGCGGCATCGTTTTTGTTATCCTACACTGGCTGTTATATCAATATCTGATAGAACTTGTATCGTTAAAAATGAAAAAATGCCGCAGCTATGCGGCATTCGATCGATATATGATTCGTTCGTCTCTCAGTGCTATCCACTTTATTGTATAACGCTATCTACAACAGTAAAGAATCCATTACGAGCGAATCCGATTATGCGACTAGCGGAAATTCCGGTATCCGTTGCAATAGTCATAATTATTGTTCCAGGGTGACTAATCACGTAATCTCTAATTTTCTCGTAGTCATTACGGCAATCCATGCATATGCCAGAATATGTACTTTTTACCAAGTTGTTACACATCTTACATATTGCATTTGACATTAAATATGCCTACCTCTCATGTTAAGCCGAGTAAATGTTGTGTACCATTCGTGAGTGTCGTAAAATACTACTATACAAGACCTATTCAATTATGTAAATGAATAAGGTTCTCTCTCTACTTGTTGGTTCGAGTTTTAACTGTAATTGACATAATGGCACTTCGATTGCCGAGCTCATTAACCGACCAAATTCCGATGCGAGAAGCACCGGTGTTTATCAAGGAAAGGCAGACAGCAAAGGAGCCTTTGCAGTAAAGGTACCAGCTCTTAAAGCCGGAGAAAGTACAAGTTCTCATTGCCCAAGGTGCATGATGGCATCTATACAGCTCGAATTCTAAGTAACAATAGACAACAAACATTAGCCACGGCCACCTATTCAGTCGGTAATTATTTGCCGCCTAAAGCACCAAGTGTCTGGGCACCTGTTGAAGGTGCTACTCTTGTGCAGGGCAGGGCTGAGCCGAATAATATTGTAAAAGTGTCGTATTCTTTGCTTGCTATTCCCAATTCGGGCAAGCGATTTCAACTCCGCGTTCAAAATCGATAAATCAGTGCCGTGCTTCGTCCTAATCATCATACTCGATAAGTGTTTACTCCCATGGTTCTTCAAGTACTAATGCAGCCTTAAACATAGTCAAGTTGTCTTTGCTGCTTAATGAACTCCAAATGTCGCATAACACCCTATTAATAATCTTACTGGGCAGTATTGACCATTTGTCTATTAGGCAGATATTAGGCATTATTGTAGCGAGGAAGCCACTTTTGTCCGGTATGTATAAGCTAGCTTGAAAGCTGTAACAACACAGTAAATAACCATCAAGGTCTTGTACCAAAAACTCTTTAAGTCGGAAGCTTGTATTGCATCACGCAAATCGTTCCGTCGGCCTGACTCTCGGTGGATATCACCCAAATTAACCAAAATGATATAAATACAAATCTTCTAGATTAGGCCGCACCGGTTCAGACGTAAAACCTGCAGGTAAAGTCTCGCTCACAACTCGCACTTTGATCCCTTGGCTATCGGTGTAGATGTTGCTGACGCGACACTGCCGCTGCAACATACCAAGCTCCTGTTCACCCGCGAGTCTCACCTCGAACACATGACCCTCCATCGTCTGCAGCAAACGGGCTGGCTCATCCATCATCAACAGCTTCCCTTGCCGTAGCAGGATCACTTGCTTGGCAATAAATTCAATATCGGTCACCACATGTGTAGCGACAATGACAATCTTGTTAAGCGCGATCGTCGAGATGAAATTGCGAATATTAATCCGTTCTTTCGGATCAAGTCCCGCTGTTGGCTCATCCAAGATAAGCACGGCGGGATCATTAAGCAGCGCCTGTGCTATCAGAATGCGCTGCTTCATCCCGCCTGAATAGGCTGACAAGCGCTTATGTGCGTGATCGGACAGATTCACCACTTCCAATAGCTCTGGAATGACCACCTTCGCGCGTTTCCTGCTCAATCCTTTCATCGCAGCCATATACCATAAGAAACGATGACCCGTAAACTGGTCATACATCTGCTGCTGCTGGGGCATATAGCCCAGCACTTCGCGATATCGCTGCCCCAGCTCATCAATATTGCGATCGTTATAGAGAATCGCTCCGCAATCCGCCCGCAAGTTACCAACAATTAGATTCAATAAGGTTGATTTCCCCGCTCCATTCGGGCCTAATAGACCATAAACCCCGCTGCGCAGTTCTAATTCAATGCCGTCAAGCGCTTTTACCCGCCCACCGTGATAACGCTTGCCTACTCCCGCAATATGTAACTTCAATCGACTTCAGCTCCTTTCACGGCATAGTCTGGCATACTACGCGCGCGCAAGTGTCCAGCTCCCCATAACCCTGCTCTCCCGGTTAGGTAATAACGCCAAGCTAGTCCAACACAGACAACCAGCAGTAAAACAAGCGACGCGAAATAACCAACAATTTCGGCAATGGACTGTGTACTAAACATGCGAAAGCCCAGTTGCGCGTAATGCAGGGTATACTTAGTCAACACATCATAACCAAGCCATGTCAAGAAGGTCGGACAACATACAAGCACGATTCCGGCTAGCAAGGTTAACGACAACCTCTTCAGCACTTGCGAGAGCAGGAGCATAACCGCACTCATCGCTGCCGCGCCAAGCCATTGACCGAGAATGGTGAGAACGACCAACCCTCGCAGCGTAAGATGAAAGGAGAGCTGCTCATAGGATTCCAAATTTTGTATCGGAGCTTGCCAATCCAGCGCGGGATAAAGACGGGCAGCATTCACATACTGGGCGGTATAAATTATCCCCAATAGAAGCGTGATGATCGCTAGTCCATACAACCATGTGGTTAGAAATAATCGCCTTCTTCCACAACGTGTAGTCTTAAGCAAGGCCAACATCTGATTGCGTGTATCGAGCGTATAGCTGCTGGCAAGCAGCAAAGTCAACAGAAACACCACAATCATGGTATTAATCGTATCCCGATTCTTATTCTGAAATAAGTAATCGGCAGCATACTGATTGACCATATAAGCCGTGATGCCGCGTGTTTGCTCGTTCGCCTGAACAGCTTGATATTGATTGTAAAGTTTGTTAAAGGCATTATTACTGCGCGTTAGTTGATTCGCATCATCCTGAGCCAGTCGTGTATCGTCCGAGTTGCTCTCATCTATCCCTTGCATTGGCACATCGAGCGTTTGCAGATCACTCAAAGCACCATTACGCCGTACCATCTCTTTCTCAATGTAAGCCGCCTTATCCGTTGTAAGCAAACCGCCTACCTGTTTCATATAATCATTGTAATAATATTGATCATTATCCATGACCAAATGCGCATTGTGGATATCTTGCCAGCCGATCAGCAATGCGACCAGCACAATCAGCCATCCCTTGGCTGTCCCCCATTGCTTCAACGACTCATGCCACCAGATCGAGCTGCTCTGATGGAGAGGAGTGAGTACCCGTATTATTAGCTGCTGGGAACGATACCACCACTGGAAACCGCCAATCCGCTGCTTGCCGAAAGATCGATCTAACGCGATTCCGCTTCCTACGAGTAGCACAACCATCAGCAGGCCGATCACAACGACGGACACCCAGAGATTCGTAAACGGGTACCCAAACAGATTCAGATTGACATAGTTCGTTAAGAGGTGAGCAATATCGAAGAAGGCAACGAGATTAATATACTTGAACAGATTCCAATACGAAGCAGGATGGATGAACGTATACCCCAAATAACTCGCAGCCAGAACCAACGCCAGCGCCAGCAATGATTTCCCTGGATGTTGAAACAAGATGATGAGCAAAGCAATCAATAAGGCAAGTACAACACTCACAACCATCTTCCCTACAAGAAAAGCGACTATATATTCATACACAGTAAGCGGCAGATTCGCAAACTTGAACGCATCCATCGCTTGAATATAGCGTGATCCGTCGCCTAGACCATACAGTTGATTAGCTACTAGCAGTATGCTTCCGTAGAAGATCATGGCAATGACAAGCGCTGACCCAGTAAGCATCAATAACTTAGCGATGATCAATCTGGCATGACCGTATTTCATTGTGCGAAATAATAGCAATTGCCCTTGTTCACGTTCTGTATTAAAGATGAACAACCCTAATAAGATAAGGATCGTCAATAGCATTATATCGGTCAAACGATAATGCGTTGCGGTAACAACACCATAATCAAGACTTAGCTGCAAATTAACACCCTTGACGCGTTCGAAGTCCTGTGGCGTCTTCATAATATTCCGATACGTGAAACTATGCGGATCATTGAAAATCGAATATTTCAGCATGTTCTGCGCTTGTGCTTCAATCTGGTTGACATAATCCGGATAAGCTCGTAATGCTTCAAGTTGCTCCAGAATCGTCTGATTAAACACAATATGATGCATCAATAACATAATGTTGTTAGCATACTTACTTGATGGATATTGCGCACCATAACGTTGATAATTGTCATCACTCGCAAAGATACGCGTCGCTTCATTGTCAGGCTCTCGCTCTATGTTGTATGCAATGAGATATGCGGATAGCTGATCACGGCTCACCAACGCTAACTCATAAGCTGCTTCACCAGATAACTCGCGGAATCTAGCTTCATAATCTATGTATTGAGCATGATATTGGATAATCTCCCTATGCTGCTGTAACTGCTGCTGAATATATATCCAACCGTTAACCACCAACAGTAAGGAAATGAGAATTATCAAAATCTTCCTCTTACTTAATTTCACGAACTCATACAGAAGTATCTTCATTTGGTTCCCCTATCATTTCGCCAATCCTCCCATTCAAACTTCGGATTCATCCCAACTAACTTGATCAATTTGTTGCATAAACTGCTGTTTCCATCAGCAACTTCAATTCAGCGCCTCCACGAACATTTAACTGCGATTTATCTAACACATAGGTTCTCTGTGTATCTGAATCACCCGTTTCCGTAGCTTGGAAGAACATATAGCGATCATCTCCAACTAGCCCTTTGCTATAATTGGTCAGCATCGATATGTCAACGCGATTGACTTCCTTATAATTTAAGTCATATACAACCATCTCTTGCGCAACATCAGCGTAATCTGGACTCTTAATAAGCCAACTTACTGGATTGAGATAGAAGTAACGCTGATCCGCATACGCCCAAGATACAAGCGGCAAGTTCACGGGTACGATAGATACATCCTGACCACCCAAATCAGAGTTATAGATCCGCCATGATGCTGGATCTGTCTGGTCGCCTGGAAAAATGTTTGAGTATAGCCTGCTGCCGTAAATCCCATATATAGCGACCCCTCCTTTAAATTGATGAGACAGCCCAATTTCAGGTATACCAGAAATAGATAGATTTCCTTTATCATCAGTGAACAAAACAGTCGTTTCATGCGTGTTGATGTCATACCCTATCGTTCTAAACATATTGTTGCCATAGTCCATGACATAAAGCATATTCCCATATGCGATAAGGTCATTGACACTATCATCAGGGCCTAACGTGTACAAAATAACCGGTTCTTTGTCGGGGTTCGCCAAAGGCACTGATACAACAGACGGTTTTGCCACCTGATCAACAGTCATTAGATTATTCACATAGTAGATTTGATCACGATGGATAACAACAGGATACGGCGGAGCATCAAACTTTCGTAAAACCTTTCGATTCGTCCCGTCTTTATCCATACGAATCAGCGCATATTGTTTATTCATAAGTGCGTCTTTATCCGTCCGCTCAATTCTCTCAACCAAATAGAGATTATTCTTGTAATAAGTTATTGTAGCAGTAGCAACTAACTCAGCATCCGTTTGCACAAATGCGTTACAGTTACGAGGTACATGTGCAGCACTGTTCGGTGTGCAGTCATTATTAGGGTTGTTATCCAACAAAATAGGCTCCATATTCTGTTTGTCCATGTAATATAAATAAGAACCATTGAGTATATAGTAACCATCAGCACTCGCTGCAATTCCCTGCCCTCTGCCCTGCGAATGAAAAAAGTATTGATAGTCAGTGTCTGAATGATAGGGTGATTGAGCCGTATCTTGGCTCATAACGGATGATATATCCCCGTTGTCATTTGAACGACATCCAACAATAGATATCACAAAGCAGATACTTATCAAACATTTTGCGAATTTACGGATGATAATCAAAAACATGACCCCCACTTATTAAAGTTGGTACAAGTGCCTACTTGGACACTTCGCTAGGTACTCCGCTAATGGGAACTAGTAGTGTCCGGTCGGTTCGATACCGAAAACGGTTTCAGTTTTGGCCGCATGAATCTTCTTGGAGGTGTCCGCACCTACAACGCCTCCTAATGAGGGTGTAGAATTCGCGGACAAAACCACATTCTATTACTATCATGGTCATCTACATTTATAAGACAGCAAGATGAATTTAGATTAACGAAGTTCACCCATATTTTGTTATTTATATTAATCCATTTCCTATTATCTATCAAGCAATCAAACACAGATTTTTTTATCGATACCGTAGATCTTCCAGTCCCCATTAATCTTCTTCAGGCATCTTCCATATAAAATTCAGATGAATGACTCTGATTATCAGTAATAACAAAAAGACCTGACTCGCGTCAGGTCTACTCCCTATGTGTAAGTACCGTGCAATTAGCTGCTGCTTTGCACGCTGTATTTTAACGATTTTACCCAGAAATACATCCCCATGCCGAATAACGTGATCATGCCGCCTATGAATTGAAATATGGAAATTGTTTCGCCCAAAAACAGGAAGGCCATTATAATCGCAAGCACGGGTTCGCCGATAATGCCTACTGAAACCGTCGTTGCCCCAATTGACTTCAGTAGGATATTAAAAATCGTTTGCCCGAAAATCGTTGGGATAATCGCGAGCAGCAAGAAATAAGTCCAATCGGATGAATCATATCCCACAAGCGGACGGTGACTTGCCAAGTTGTAGATGAGCAGGACCGTAGCGGCAATAAAAAATACGAAAATGCTGTACACATTCGCATCAATTTTATGACTCACCTTTTGCCCCGCCAGCAGATAACACGAAACAGAGATCGTTCCGATTAACGATAATAAGTCACCAAACAGCGCTTCTCTCGAAATGCCGATATCTCCCCAAGCGATAAAGAGGGAGCCGATAAGAGCAGCAATCAAGCAAGATACAGTTAGCAGATTCGCTTGTTCTTTGAACCATAAGTATGACCCAACCATTACAAACAACGGCTGTAAGGACAGGATGACCATCGAGCTTGCGACTGAAGTATGGACTAATGATTCCATCCAGAACAGAAAATGCAGCCCGAGGAATAGACCGGCCAAACTAATGATCGCCCAGTCTTTTATGTGTAGTTGCAAGGATGTGCGAATTCGTTTCCAAGGTACAAATACAAGCATAATGATCACCGAAATATACAGTCGGTACATACCAGCTATCGAAGTTGATGTATCTGAAAAAATCTTGATCATGATCGAAGAGACGGAAACGGACAAAATGCTAATAAATAACAAAATAAACGGATGAGTCGGTAATGTCGATTTAGTAGGTTTAACCATGCTTCCTCCAGACGAATAGACAATTACCTGTGCACAGTATTGTAAGGATAACCCGAGGCTGGATATAATAATATCATCGCCAGTCATTATTTTGTGCAATAATATCTCTCATTTATATCGAAATATCGTCAAACAGAGGAGCTTGTTGATTGAAAAAGCAATTACACGAGACGATTCAATTCCCCGATGAGGCATTCCCCTACATTATGTACACGCATACGATTCATAAATCAATTCCCGAAGGCAGAGGATTTAACGATCTCCATTGGCACGAAGAATTGCAAATTACTTTAGTGACCAAGGGGAAATTAACGATACAGATTAACGGGATTGATTATGATTTGGACACGGGCCAGGCTATTTTTCTAAATAAAAGTGTTCTTCATATCGTGACCCATCTCACGCCTGAAGGGGAATATGTGAGCTTTAACTTCCCTGAGAAGCTGCTTGCTTTCTATCCCGATAGCGCGATGGAGCGAAGCTATGTCCATCCTTTTACGAATTCCTACTTGCTTTCACTAGAGATTAGAGGAGACGAGGAGTGGCATAATCGCATTCTGCAAATCCTTTGGGATATGAAACGAGATTTCGAAAGGAACAAATCGTGGGGCTGGCAATATGAGATTTCGATCAAAACCGTTCAATTATGGTTAATTCTAATCTCCAACATCTCCTTGCCTTCTGAAGAGAACTCCAAACAAAATAGACTCCACCAAGAGAGACTGCAATTAATGCTCAGCTATATTCACCAGCACTATGCAGACAACTTAACGTTGAAGGAAATAGCGGATGCCGCCCATTTGAGTGTATCGGAGTGCACGCGCAGCTTTAAGAAAAGCATCCATATGACGCCTTACAACTACCTGGTTAAGTATCGGATTAATAAGAGCTGCGAGCTGCTGCAGTCAACTGAACATACGATTACGGAGATTGCCCGGAGAGTTGGGTTCAGTCATGTCAATCATTTCATCCAATCCTTCAAGAAGCATCGAGACACTACGCCGAAGGAGTTCCGTAAGAACCGAAATGTGATGTAAATGGGGTTATTTCATAAAATAATAACAACACAAATAGACCTGACTCCCGTCAGGTCTATTCCTCATCCTCACTGCAGCTACGACTACGACTACGTCATGATGCTCAGCCGATGTGCGGCCGCATCCCAATTCGCTCCAATCTCAAGTGATGCAAGCAGCTCATACGGAATCGTGATACTTCCTGCCGAGCTGCCGATGCTGCTCTTCAGCTCCAGTGGCTTTCCGTTCAGATACACCTTTACATCTCCGGCATTTCGATGAATCGTAACGATTGACTTGCCTCGAGCTAATGTTATCGTTCCGTCACTATCAGCTGAGAACCGAATACCGAGCTCAGCCGCAAGCAGTTTAATCGGAATTTGCACGGTTGAATCACTCTCGTAAGCTGGTACAATCGTATCGATTCGGTTATCGTTCAACACGATATCGACTCCGGACTGGAGCTGTGCCGGTGTATACACCATGCCGCCCTCCGCAGAGGTTGGACTGCCGGTCTCGAACCATTTGTTCGCACCCCAGCCCCATACATGTCCTTGCTTATCGATCGCAAGCTGATGATAACCACCACGGCTGATTGCTGACACAGCAGGAAGTCCACTCACTTTGTTCAGCTTTCCATTCACGACGTTATACACAACACCAGCATCACTTAGCAGCAGATTCGAATTGAAACTGCGCACCTTTATGCTGGAGAAAATACGTGCTGGTTTAGTCACATAGGAGATCGCAAGCTTCGAAGATACCGTCAGCTTCCAGCTCCACATTTGACCGTTCGCATTCACTGCATAGCCCGTATCCCAGATCGAGGATACTTGCTTCACATTCGACACTCCTGCCAGCTTCCAAGGCTTACTGAGCACAACATTTCGATTATCATCGAGCTTCGCATACCAAGCGTACACACTGCCGTCTTTTACAATCGCATAGTTAACCATGCCTTGGGTAGAAATAGCTGTTACATTCGTGAGACCGGCTATTGTCACGGGATTCACCGCAGAGGTATCTTCACCACCAAGACGAGCCCAAGCAACGACGGTTCCATTATTCAACATCGCACTAGCTATGCCGCCACTAGAAGAAACAGCTGCAACACCATTGATGCCCTGCACTTGTCTAGGCAGGATGGACTGTCGGTACACGAACGGATCGCGCCCCCACTCCCAGACGGTTCCGTCCGCCTTGACGCCTAGCTGATAACCCTCTTGACCATCTACCGATAAGGTCGTAATTCCGGTCAGCGAAGGCAGCCGGAGCGGATAAGGGAAGCTGGTGATCGTTGCTTTCTTCTCGATCCCCAGCTCGCCAAACAGATTGCGTCCCCATGTCCAGACCGTGCCGTCGCTCCGAAGCCCAACCGAGTAATAAGTGCCTGCTTTTACTTGTTTGTAGGTTTGATTCAACGCAGGTGATGAAACACCGCTTCCTGTTGCAGCAGCCGAGGCTGAGCCTTCCGAATAAACTACCGTAAACAGCATCGCGCACGCGATCATGACCAGCAGCATTGATCTGCGCCCTGTCCGTTCTACTAGATGAAAGAACATCTTCTACTCATTCCCCTCTCATTCTGCTGCCCATGTAGACGAGTCGCAATTGTAAAATGTTGCATTGCAATGCACAAAGAGACTGCCCGTTCACCTACGATGAACGAAGCAGCCTCCTCTATTCACTAACCCTTTTCAATTGTGACGCTTAACGCGTTCTCTCTAGTTGTTTCTAGTTGTTTATATTTTTTCTAGTTGTTCAATTGCTCTCGCCATCTGTATTTCGGCTCCCAGCCAAGCAGCTTCTTCGCTTTCTCATTGTTCAGAAGCGTTTCGAATCCTTCAAGTGGAGCACGGAAATCCTGAACATCCGGATACCGCGCAGCCATCAGCTCACGACTCTTCACGTCCATGCTTGTCTCATCTGACGCCAGATTGATTGCTACAGAGCCCAATCCATCCGTCTCGATCGCCAAGCGGCACGCCTCAGCCGCGTCACGCGTGTCGATGTAGCTCCACAGAATGCGGTCGCGCTCCTCCGGCTTATGGATGAACGAAGGGAATCGCTCATACCATTCCGGTGGAATGACGTTGCCTAGACGCAGCGATACGACTTGCATCCCCGTACGACGATGGAACATATCCGCTGTTGCTTCATTCACGACCTTCGACAAGCCATAGCTGTCTTCTGGCAGCTGTGGATGCGACTCATCCATCGGCACATACGTTGGTCCAAGTGGATTAACCGCGAAGCAGATGCCATACGAAGATTCGCTGGAAGCGATAACGGCTTTGCGAATGCCAAGACCTGCTGCTGCTTCGAGCACGTTGTACGTCGACATGACGTTATTGCGGAATGTTACTTCCGGCGGCACCATACCCGCTCGTGGAATAGCAGCCATATGAACAACCGCATCCGCACCTGCCAGTGCGCCGTAGGTTTGACCTAGATCCTCTAGATTAACGATAAGTGTTGGACAAAGTTCTTCGTCAGGCATACGCGTATCCACATTCAACACATCATATCCTTGTTCAACGAAATGCCGAACGATCCAGCGGCCAAGCATTCCGCTTCCGCCTGTGACGACTACCTTCTTCGCCATGCTGCTCTCTCCTTTGTTGTCTCACGCTGCCTTATATAACTTCGGTAATATTAAGCGAGAATCTGTTCAATCTGTACCAGCACATCTTCAGAGAGTTCGATGCCGGATGCTTTCGCATTCTCTGTCACTTGCTCTGGACGGCTTGCACCGATAAGTGCACTTGCAACATTCTTCTGGCGAAGAATCCACGCAAGTGCGAGATTGCCAACAGAAATTCCAAGCTCAGTTGCTACACCTTCCAGTTGACGAACCTTCGCGATCCGTTCCTCGGTAATGCCTTTACGCACCCATTCCAGTCTTGCAGCACGGCTGTCTGCTGGAATATCTGCTGCTGTGCTGTACTTGCCAGTCAGAAGCCCTTGCGCAAGCGGCGAGAAAACAACTTGTCCGATACCCGCACGTTCGCCGAGCGGAATAACTTCCTTCTCGATGTAGCGTTCGAACATATTGTAGATTGGCTGGTTGACGACGATGCGATCCATCAGCTTACGGTCTGCAATGCCAACAGCTTCTGCCATCTGTGATGCCTGCCATTCGCTTACGCCAACGTAGAGCACTTTGCCTTGGCGGACCAGATCATCGAGTGCACGGAGCGTTTCTTCCAATGGCGTATCGTTATCATAACGATGGCAGTAGTAAATATCAATGTAGTCAAGGCCGAGACGCTGCAAGCTCGCATTCGCCTGCTCTGTTATATGTTTGCGGGATAAGCCGCGGTCATTCGGGCCGTCGCCCATTTGACCGAATACTTTGGTCGCGAGTACGTACGATTCACGCGGATACTGGCGAAGCACTTCACCTACTACCTGTTCAGCAGCGCCCCGTTCATAAACATTCGCTGTATCAAAAAAGTTAATGCCGAGATCGTACGCTGTCTTGATCGCATTGACTGCATTCTCACGTTCTACATAACCGCCATATGTAAGCCAGCTGCCCAAGCTGATTTCACTAACCTTCAGTCCAGTGCCGCCTAATCTCCGATAGTTCATTCTCGTATTCCTCCCATAGAACGATAATGTGGATCGTCAAGCATTCTTATTCTAGAATAGAATGCTTGCGATTGTAAGAACTGAAATATTGTTCATTAGGGGACGTGAAGGGTAGCAGCTATACTCAAGTATAGCTTGTCCAACTGAGCGAAAATTTGCGATTGTGGACCATAGAAAAAGCTGCCGAGTTCACTCGGCAGCTTGTCTTTATAATTAAAATATGACTGAAACGTCTAACGCGATACGTCGACGAGACGCTTCTTATCCAGCATTACTTTAATATCTTTGACCATCTGAATCGATGCTTCGATCTCAACCTTACGTGTCGATACGCTCTCTACGCTGCAGCCAATCGGAATGCCTTTCTCCAGACCAAACTCGTACAATTCCTCGAAGATCTTCGAGGTCAATTGAATCGACTTGTCCAATACATCCGACGAATATTTCAACTCATTCTCAAGCCAACGAGGAATACTAATGCCGAGCCACTTCATGAAGTCCAACGTCTTCGTGGAGCCGCATGGCGCAAGATTGAACAAAATCGGCACCATCTCGATTTCGTTCTCGTTGCAGTAATGATAGTAGTCCGATAAGAAGTTTTTCGACGCCTCAACATTATAGGTCGCTTGCGATATAAAAAAGTCACAGCCCTGCTTGACCTTATTCACAACACGCAGATGCTCGTCATTTTTGACCATATGGCGCTCTGGTATAATAACGCCGCCGAACGACAATTTATCGTTGTTCATCTTGCTGATTCGGTAAGCATCCGCCAGCTCAAGCTTCACCGCTTGTTGGCTGGACGATGCGCCTACATAGACTGTATAACGCTGCTGCTCGATGTCCTTTTGCACCCACTGAGATAGTTCACTCTCTGAATATTTGCCGACACAGCGGTAAATAATTTTAGGTACTTCCAGTGTGTGCAGATACTGCTTGCTGTATAGCTCTGGATCAAGCATCGTCGTATAAGGGAACGGACGCTCTTGATCGATACGATCCGATTCCTCCTGCACGTCGTACAGAATCAACGCGTCTATATCAAGACCTTTCAGTCGTTCGATTTGCTTCTGTGCAATCTCCGTTATTTTCTCTTCTGTATTGTCTTCCTTCGGCGGTGTCATGCCGTACGTCAAAATGCCGGACTGCTTGTTCAGTATCAAATCCTTCAGCATCTCTTCACATCCTTAGCCTGTATTCGCACGTATATCAATCTATGATCCTATTATTAATTTAGTATATTATACACGATACGAATAGGATGAGCCCGTTTTTTCTAAAAGCAGGTTCAGATTGGCCTAAATTCGGATCTTTTTCATCATATTTCCACTGTTGTCTTCAACCTTAATAGAAAACGACCACCTATGACAGGCGGCCGTTAGATAGGAACGATTATTCCCAATTGACGTTGTGATAAACCTGCTGAACATCTTCGAGGTCTTCCAACGCATTGATAAGCTTCTCGAACGCTGCAACGGATTCCTCTGGCAGATCGACATCGTTTTGTGCCATCATCGTGATTTCGGCTACGACGAATTCTGTAATACCTGCTGCCTTGAGCGCTTCCTGAACAGCATTGAATTGATCCGGTTCAGCGTACACCATGATCGTTTCTTCTTCTTCAACGATATCGCGCACGTCCACGTCAGCTTCCAGCATGATCTCCATCACTTCATCAAGCGATTTGCCTTCAACGCCGATAACTGCCGTCTGATCAAACATATAAGCAACCGAACCGCTTACGCCCATATTGCCGCCGCTCTTGTTGAATGCCGAACGGACTGCAGGAGCAGTGCGGTTCACATTGTTCGTCAATGCGTCAACGATAATCATCGAACCAGACGGTCCGAAACCTTCATAACGAAGCTCTTCGTACATCTCATCCGAGCTGCCTTTAGCTTTCTCAATGGCACGGTCGATAATCGCACGTGGCACGTTGTACGTCTTCGCACGTTCTAGAACGACCTTCAGAGCACCGTTCGATTCCGGGTTTGGTTCACCCTTCTTCGCTGCTACATAAATTTCAAGACCGAATTTCGCATAAATGCGGCTTGTATTTGCGTCTGATTTTGCTTTCTTCTCTTTGATGTTATTCCACTTACGACCCATGCTGCTCCCACTTTCTTCATTGTTCTTTACTCTATTATAACGAAAGATGCTTATGCTGGACAAGCCATACCTACGTATGCGTTAGGCAAATCGTATCCGGAACGCCTATTCAGCCACCGACAATTCGGCTTCCGTGCTGTATTAGGTGATGTTTGACTACTCTTATTCGGCGATTTAGACCGCTTGCGGCGCATTAAGTGTAGTTGTGCTACGCTTAATCCCGCTTTCTAGGAGTTACAAGATTGGCTGCCCCGCCATCTGCTCGGCAATTCGCTGCGCCGTTTGCTCGCCATTCGCTACACAATCCGGTATGCCGACCCCATAATACGAGCAGCCAGCTAACAGAATACCAGGGTACAGCTGCTCCATATCTTGCTCAAGCGCAGCTACGAGCTGGGGATGGCGGATGTGGTAGTTCGGCATCGTATTATCCCACTTCGTAACCGTCCAGTGCAGAGGTTCGGCATCGATACCTGTAGAGCGCAATACGTCTTGACGAGCCACCTGCAGCAGCTCTTCCTCCGGTTGATTCACCATCTCAGCGTAAACCGAACCCGTGCTCTTATAGAACAATCGCATCAGCAGCTGGCTGGATGCAGACGTATGTGCCCATTTGCGACTTGTCCACGTGCAAGCATCGCAGTTTAGTTCGCGGTTATCTGCTGTGATGAATCCCGTTCCATCCTTCGGCAGTTGATCGTCCGATATGTCAAACGCAATATAAATGCTGATGAGCGAGCTGTTGCGAAGCTGATCGAAGCTCTTATCCAGCTCTGGATGATGCAGAAGGGATTGAGCGGCTTCACTAAGTGTGCTGAGCACAACATAGTCTGCCTCGATTGTCTCGCCGCTGCCATTTATCGTTAGTCGATATCGCCCCTTACCGGCAGCAGGATCAGACAGCTTATCAATATGCGTGACCTTCGTGCCCTTGCGGAACTCAACTGCTTCTCCAAGCTGTTCTTCCATCCGATCGATCAGCGACGATAGGCCGCTTCTAAACGAATAAAACTTCTTTCCACCACTTTGGAACTTGGCACGGTGTGCATCCAAGCCTTGGATGATGCTGCCATACTCATTCTTATAATCGAGCAAATAAGGCAGGGTTGATGCCAACGTCAACTCGTACAAATCACCGGAATAAACGCCAGACAGTACGGGTGCGATCTGTTTCTCGACCAATTCTTCGCCCAGGAACGCCTCAAGGAAATGTCCGATCGAATCCTGTTTCGTAAAATGTTCGTTAGGTGTGTAAAGGTCCTTCAGCGCTTCAACCTTACCTTCAGCCGAAACGAGCATACTCGTCGCCAGAGACTCGATCGACATCGGAATGCCGAATATGGCGTCCTGCGGTATGAGCTTTAGCTCTCCATCGGCAAATATGTACGATTTGCCGGTTTCGTTGTAGACGATATCGTCTTGGAGTCCGAGCTCTTCGAGGAGCGGAACCATATTCGTCTTACGAGCGACAACCGAGTCCGCCCCGCTCTCCATGATGTAATCTTCACGGTGTACCGTTCTTATTTTGCCACCCAGCTTCTCACTTGCTTCGACAAGTACGATCCGGGCAGCGGTTCCATCCTGCTTCAATTGTTTGTGCAAATAATAGGCTGTGGAAAGTCCTGTAATGCCCCCGCCAACGATGACGATTGTTTTCACTGCAACCACCTCGAATGCTAGTTCAATTAAAACTATCATAGCAGTATTCGCAGCCATTCGACAAATGAACCAATTGTTACAATTAACGAAGTGCCACCAAACTTGCATAGTGCCGTTTGGCGTAAGCACGCACTAGCTATTCATCGCCAACAAGATTACGCCAGTTGTTATGAGAATGGATGTACCGATCCTCTGCTTACCCTGTGGTTCTTTAAGGAGGAATATGCCCATTAAAGTGCCAAATACCGTGCCGATCTCTCGCATTGGAGCGAGCTGCGCTACAGGTGCAAGCGACAATGCGTACAAGAACAACATATAGCCGCCAGGTGCCAGAATGCCGCCTAGCAGAATCGTCTTCCGGTTGATCTTAAGCTCGGACTTCACGGCACGCGAGCGGATGGCCGCCAAGCCCAACAGCAGCGCATTCCCCACATTCGTTGCTTGATTAAGCATTACAGCCGGCACATAATCCAACGCGATTTTGTCGACCACGATGTAACTCGCTATGCATAACCCGACCGATAAAGCCAACAGCGGTGCCCTATAGGATTGCGGACTGGCCGAACCATCCCGCTTCCATCGTAAATTACTCGTAAATCCAATACTGACAACGATAAGTGAGACGCCTAGCCATCCTAGCGAGGACAAGTGTTCGCCAAGTAATGTCGTTCCGAGAATCGGCACAACAAGCGGGCTCGTGCCTCGCATGATCGGATACACCTGCGAGAAATCTCCTACTGTATAAGTACGAGCAAGCAGCAGGACATAGACACCATGAAGAAGCATGGAGAATAGCAGCATGAATCCGCCTAAGCCCGTCATCCTGCTTATATCCCACTCCACAATCGTAAGTGGTGTAAAGACTAGAATGGCTACTAGCTGGGTCAACCACAAGAAAACGACTTTATTCAAACTGCGCTTCGTGTAAAGGTTCCAGATCGAATGCAGCAGACCTGATAAAAGAACAAGTAGGATGGCGATCCCGTACATACGCTGGTTCCACCTTTCGCTGCTTTCCATGTCAGTATCAATCAAACTTTTATCGCTTGCATCAGTAAGTCGGAATGTATATCTCCGTAAGATTTGCTCGAACGTGTCGACGTCGCTTGAACAACGGTAATGAGATCATACTTTGGAATAATATGAAGCTCCTGTCCACCGTAGCCTCTGCCCCGGCAGCAACAGCCATAGAAACCCATAGTCAGGGTTCGATGGCATAAGCACCTGAAACAATTCTTTTTCCATCAAATATACCGTCAGCAAGCATCAATAAACCGAGCTTGGCTAAATCTCGTGCCGACAGATCCGAATGCTCTTCTCCTTTCATAACGGTGTACGAAACACCGCAGCTGCTCTTAGGCCATCACCGCTCTGAATCTGCAAGGGCTCATATAAGTTTCGCTTCGTGAGCTCATAAGCTGGCGCACCCGTTATATGGCTTCCATTCGAAGCTCATCCGATCGCCTTCCTTAAATAGCTGCCAATGATCGAGTGCTCGTGCCGGATAAGCTCACTAGGCGTACCAGTCGCAATGACTTCCCCACCCTCTCGACCACCTCCTGGTCCAAGCTCGATAAGGTAATCACAGTTCGACAACACCGATGGATCATGTTCCGTAACAATGACAGTACTGCCTGCGTCGACGAGCTGCTGCATCAATGAGATCAGGTGCTCGGTATCCGCGAAGCTTAGTCCCGTCGTAGGTTCATCTAGGATGTAGACCATGTCTCTGCCGCTTGGCTTGCACAGCTCCTTCGCCAGCTTAATCCGCTGCGCTTCTCCACCCGATATGGTTGTTGTTTTTTGCCCCAATGTCATATACCCCAGCCCAACACGTTCCAACGTTGTTAGAATGGTATGGATCGTTCGATCATAAGCCTCAGACTGTTGCCGACCAAAGAAAATCGCCGCCTCGGACACACTCATCTCGAGAATATCTATCATATTGCGGCCATCCAGTCGAATGCTTAACGCTTCTTCCGCGTAACCGGTGCCGCTGCACAGCTCGCACTCCACCTCTACGAAGTTACCAGCCCCACCATGATAATGGGTAACGCCTTCGCCTTTGCAAGCTTTGCAGCTACCTTCGCTATTAACGGTAAACAGCCCTGCTGCGTAGCCGTGCGCCATCGCTTCTTCCGTTCGAGCAAGCAGTGCCCGAATACGATCGGCGATTCCGGTGTATGTGGCTGGACAGGATGTTTTGCTCCTTCCGATCGGTCTCTGACCGACAACGATGCAGCGTTTGATAGGTTCGGTCCCACTTATCATCGCTTCATTAGCCTCTATGGCAAGATCATTATCATCATCTTCGTAAACAAACTTCCCGCGCAGCAGCTGCTTCAGCTTCGGCACGAGTGTATGGTGGATAAGGCTTGACTTGCCACTGCCAGAAACACCTGCAACACCGACCATTACGCCTAACGGAATGGATACCGTTATACCTTTTAAATTATGAAGCGTCGCATTCGTAATGGTGAGCATTTTGTACTCGTCGATAGGTTTATATTGCTGCTTGACCATTAACGACCTTTCACCTGATAGATAAGGTGCTATGCGGGATTCGCCACAGGACATGAACTGCCTCAGAGTTCCTTGGAAAATCCGATTGCCGCCGTTCACGCCTGCACCGGGACCAATATCGACAATATAATCAGCTGCTCGCATGAACTGCTCGTCGTGCTCCACAGCTACAACCGTATTGCCGCGTTTAACGAGACTACGAATGACACGGATCAGAAGTGCCTTCTCCGTCTCATGTAAACCAATCGTCGGCTCATCAAAGATGTAGATGATCGAGTCCATCTCCGCAATAATATAAGAAGCTAAGAAGAGACGCTGAATCTCGCCTCCCGATAAGGTAGGAACTTGACGTGACAACGACAAGTGATGCAAGCCCACTTCAGACATACAGCTCAGCTTCAGGGTCATTTCATCCAATAGCGCACGACTCGAAGGCAACTCATCCTTGAACGCTCTAAGCACTTGAAGCAATTCACCGATTTCCAGCTGCTCTAATTCGCTAATCGTTTTCCCTGCAACCGTCGTATGGATTGCATGTTCACTTAATCCGTGCCCGCTGCACTTCGAACATGCTATTCTTTCGGCCCTGACACCCCATAACACAACTTTATCTGCTCCGTTATGCCGATTGTTCTCGCTTGAACTGTGCTTGTATATATCATGGAAGACGACAATCGCGCCGATGAACCCGCTCCTTCTGCAGCCATATTTGAATAAGGTCAACACTTCCTCCGACAGCGTTCCGATCGTCTCGTTTACATCCACATCATACAGCTCGCAAAACTTCTTAAAGCTGCTCCTATAGAAGCGATGCTTCATGATGAATCCGTCGAACACATCCTTAATTGGCTTGTTCATCGGCACAATGGCTTCTTCATCCAAGTGATGATATTGTCCGGTGCCAAGACACTTCACGCACATCCCCTTGGGAGAGTTCCGTAGAAAATACTCCATAGATAACGGTTCTCCATCTTCGTAATCGGGATGTCTACTACCATAAGAGGCGAATAGTACCGCGAGGAGATTACCGATCTTCGTTCGCGTTCCGACCGTACTTCGCGGGTTCGATTGCCGAATAATACGCTGCTCGACAGCTGCCGTTGGAGACATGCCGGTTATCGAGTCAAAATGCGCGGTGGAGTCAACGATGAACTGTGTTCCCGAGAACATCAAATAACGCCTTTTGCCTTCTTCATACAACGTATCAAATGCAAGAGACGACTTACCGCTGCCGGACACGCCAGTAATAACCGTCAGCATACCGCGGGGAATGCGAACATTGATATTGTTCAAATTATGTATTCTAGCGCCTTGTATCTCGATAAAAGTCGCCATTGTTTCGTCTATCCTCCGTCCCAACTGTATGGTTCTACCAATATATCGTACATACGTTCTCATGTAAACCATAAATTAGCAACCGCGATAATGACGGATAGAAAACGCTTGTCATCCCATTTGCAGCTGTGTTATTGTAGTTGGAAATATTTTCTGGGAGGTAAGGAATATGAGCCGCCAACCATCAGCTCCAATCTTATTCACGATTCCTGAGCAATTCGAAAGCAATCGATTAGTTATTCGTGCTCCGCAATGGGGTGACGGTGCGGCAGTGAATGAAGCGGTTATCGAGAGTATCGATGAGCTGCGGTTGTGGATGCCTTTTGCCCAGAGTATCCCTACCGTTGACGAAACCGAGATCAACATCAGACAATCACGATTAAGATTTATTTCTTGATCGTTCAGATCTAAGGCTTCTGATCTTCCATAAAGAAACCGGCAAGCTGGTCGGCAGCAGCGGTCTGCATCGGATCGATTGGCGAGCACGCAAGTTCGAGATCGGCTACTGGCTTCATACCGCATACACCAATCAAGGCTATATGACAGAAGCCGTCCACGCGATCACCGACTTCGCGAATCGCGAGCTGGAGGCGAATCGGGTTGAAATCCGCTGCGACCGGAACAATGTGCGAAGTGCTGCCGTAGCGCAGCGAGCAGGCTTTACACTCGAAGCTATTCTGCGGAAAGAAACGGTCGGAATCGATGGTCAGCTAAGAGATACGATGGTTTTTGCGAAGATTCGTGGGGTCGAGTTTTAATCTCATTATAAAAGGTCCTACACATGTAAACGCTTCTCTATACCAAACGTTAACGTTCAAAATATGTTATAATTGCGCTACTACATCACGACATTATTGCATCGTTAAAGGAGAAGGTTCACTTGGATTTTCAGCAATGGATTGCACCTGAACAATATAACATAAGCTCGGAGATCGATCGGCACAAATCGGACAAAATCGCGCTGCGCTGGACGGATGGTCAGAGCAGCGTTGGAGAGATCTCGTACGACGAGCTGCTGAAGCGAGTGAATCAATTGGCTGGCGGCCTCGACCGTCTTGGTCTGGTCAAAGGCGACCGTGTACTCGTCATGGTCCCTCGTCAAGTCGAAGCTTATGTCATCTATATCGCATGCTTGAAGCTAGGACTTGTCATTATCCCCTCTTCCGAAATGCTGCGAGCAAAGGATCTGTCGTTCCGCTTGAACCACTCGGAAGCACGCGCCGTCATTGCATGGGCAGAAGGTACGCGTGAGGTCGACAGCATCACCGAGGAGCTTCCTTACCTCCGCTACCGGATCGACGCAAGCGGTCAGACGGTTGATGGCTGGCAATCGATGCAAGCGCTGACGGAAGGTCAACCTGTTGATCGTGAAGCGGTGCGGACGCATCGCGACGATATGGCAATTCTCGCATACACGTCCGGCACGACGGGCAACCCGAAGGGTGTTGTACATAGTCATGGCTGGGGTTACGCCCATCTCCGCATCACATCGTCTTGGCTCGACATACGCGAGACGGATCTCGTATGGGCGACTGCAGCTCCCGGCTGGCAGAAGTGGATCTGGACGCCATTCCTGTCCGTACTCGGCAGCGGCGCTACGGGGTTCATTTATCAAGGGGCGTTTCATGCAGAGAAGTACTTGGAGCTCATTCAATCGAATAAAATTGTCGTTATGTGCTGCACACCAACGGAATACCGAATCATGGCAAAATCGGACGCGCTCGGCAATTACGACCTTTCCTCTCTCAGAAGCACCGTCTCAGCTGGCGAACCGCTGAACCAAGCGGTCATCAATAAGTTCCAAGAGCTATTCGGATTTATTATTCGGGACGGCTATGGGCAAACCGAAAGCACGCTGCTTATCGGCAACTTGAAGGACGAGCCGGTGAAGCTTGGCGCGATGGGCAAGTCGATTGCTGATGGACTGGTTGAAATTATCGACGATGAAGGTCGCCCACTCCCGGCTGGAGAGGTTGGCAGCATTGCCGTTCACGGCGCGATGCCAGCTCTATTCCATGAATATTATCGGGATCCACAGCGCAAGCCGTACAATATGGTCGGTTCCTACTTCATTACAGGTGATCGTGCGAGCCGCGATGAGGATGGTTACTTCTGGTTCGAAGGGCGCGGAGACGACATTATCATCAGCTCCGGTTATACGATCGGACCATTCGAGGTCGAGGAAGCGCTGCTGCGCCACCCTGCCGTGAAGGAATGTGCCGCTGTCGCAAGCCCGGATGAAATTCGTGGGCACGTCGTAAAGGCATTCATCGTACTGAAGGACGAATCAGCCGCCTCCCCTGCTCTCGTGAAAGAGCTGCAAGATCACGTGAAGTCATGGACGGCTCCTTACAAATACCCTCGTAAGATCGAATTCATTAGCGATTTGCCGAAGACGAATTCGGGCAAAATTCGCCGGATCGAGCTGCGCGAACGAGAAGCGCGTAATCAATAGTAGTCTGAGTGCGTTACACGTATACAAACAAACCGCCGTTCGGCTGAGCATTTACTCAACGGACGGCGGTTCTATTTTTCAACAAAACAGTATTCAAGCCGGTTACAGATTAATTGTTCCAATGTAATATTGCTTCCGATCCTCCTCCAGCGTGAATAAGGCAAGAATCGATTGTCCATCTGGCGTCCAATGTATGTTAGAGATACGCACATAGTCGTTCGTCAGAAGCCTCGTCTCGCTTCCGTCATGGTTTGCAAGAGCAATTCGTGTTCCTTCCACCTTGTCGTCCGAGCTTTCCCCCATTGCGCCAAGGAGATATGCCAACTGTTTACCGTCTGGTGAATAACGCATAGATGAAGGTCCGAAACGTCCACCCTGCTCCCCACCTGTGTAATAATATTGTCTAACTGGCTCATCTGTTTGGGTCGGTGGATCAGATAAATGTTTATTCGTATACATGTCGAAGCCAGTTGGCCATGGTACGACTGATAAAGGCTCGCCGCTTGAGCCATAGATGGTGAACGATCCTTGATCACTAACAAGCAGTTGGTGCTCGACCGAATTGAGACTGCTCCATAAGTAATCAAAATCCGATGTATCCACGATCTGATACTCTTTGTCTGTATCCAGGTTTACGATTTTCATGCCCACACCATCATCGAAACCATTATAAGCGAGCACCGATTCACCAGGCACCAGCCATTCGATGTTACCCCAAAAACCGGATGCATATGGCAGAATCGTTACCTTATGCTTACCCAGATCGTACTTCGCCAACTCGTACCGAGGACCGGCCCCATCCCCAAGGTTATCGCCTGTATCATGTAGAAAAATAAAGCCAGAGGAATCGGGCAGCCATAATGGATCGTCATCATTTATTCCAGTTGTCCATTGCTTACGAACTCCGCTCGATCGCTCCGCACCCCATATCCCTTCATCTTTCTCTTCATTGTTCGGATCAGCCAGCCACTTGCCATCCGGACTTTCCTGCGTGTCATCAACTCGAACAGCTTGCTGATGACTGTCCAGCTTATAGGTATGATAGATGGATTGGTTAGCGCTATTGGTAATTGTACGCCATTCAACCACTCCACTATCATCTTGACCCAGACTATAGTAACTAATCTTCTCATCACCATTCGTATCCTGAAAAATGGCTTTCTCACCAGTTTTCAAATTAATACGAACCAGCTTCGTCTGTTCCGCCCCATCACTGCTGATCTCTGCAATAACCTCATTTGCATTAATTGCAGCGATATTCTCGCAATAGTAGCCGTCAAGATCCAGTTTCGATACGTCACTAAATCCAAGTCCTGCAATTTTTTCTTCTGCTGAGACTGCCTGTTCAGTCCCTGTACTCGTTGTATTCGTTGGATCAGCTTGATCTAGCTGGGATGATACTTGTTCCTGCTCTTGCCTAACCGTGACAGCCTCTTTACTCGAGTCTGCCGAGTCCTTACTACAAGCCGTTATAATACTTAATGTTACGAGTAAGAGAATGGCGCTTATTTTCTTGTGAACCATGATAGGGTCACCTCAACAATCAGCATTTTGTTCCATTCTATTAACGCAGATCAGAACAAAAGAGTTGCACCATTTCACAACTGAGAGATTGCATACGTGAGCAGCTCTTCTTTCACAACTTTCGGAAGCTCGAAGCCGTTGAAATGAAACGCATTCGGATTAACTATACGATCCAGAGGATTAGAAGGTTCTCTTAACAAAATAGTCTCGATTTCTTTCAGTAAATGTCGTTCATCAGCGATATGAAAGTGCAAGCGACCCTCCGTAAGCTGAGCGTGTGATTCATAGTCGCTTTCGAAATTGACGATTTCCCAACCAGGCCATCTCGACTGAATCCTCGTGTTGTTTCGTACTCTTACATATGAATCCCAATAAGCTAACCTTTTCTCCGTTCTATCAATATGAAGTCCTCCAGCTGGAAACCGCTTCGACCACTCCGCCGTATGAAGGGTGCGATATCCATATACTTTATCTATTCGACTGATCAGTCCCTCACCATTCAAGAGGCACGGTTCAACCTCTCCGCTCACAGGGAAAATAAGCATCTCTTCTGCTGAGAACTTCACACTCACGATCAGATCCGTCCAGCTCTTCTCTTCCGGTGGAGCAATTGAACAATCAACGCTATCTTCTTTCCTTGGAGCTACTACATTTTCTCTAGGGTAACCAACATAATCCGCCATAGTAGCAATACCCTCGAATGCCCATTTAATGACCCATCCCTTCCACATTGCGCTCATCAGGCGAAGGAACAAATTCCTCAGTGGAATGTCATATACAATATCTTCACCACCGTAGAGCAGCATCGTTTTCTGGTCCAAATCAACGACGACTCCACCTTCAGCCCACACATCATCTAACCAATCCGATTCATTGACTCTCGTCTGCATTCGAATATAAGGGATTGCATATTGCTCACCCCAGAACAAATCATGAGGGAGCGTGTTCGCGCACCAGTGACTGTAATACAACTCATAACGATTGTTTTGCAAAATGATCAAGTTCGCCCGTTGTCCCATTTTATAGCCTCCAAGTGAAGCATCGAAACCAACAAAAACCCACCTCGCAATATGCTTGGTGGATTATATAGGTAAACTTTATCACATATCCCATATGTCGTATATTACCTTATCCCGCTGTAAGCAGATACAGCAGCAGCGCCTTCTGCACATGCATTCTATTCTCTGCCTGCTGATAAATAACGGATCGTTCCGATTCAACTAGCTCCGCCTCGATTTCATAGCCAGGATGGATCGGCATATCGTGCATCATATAAGGTGTGTGCATTTGTAGGTTGTCCCTATTCAACCGATATGGCATCATGAGCTCCACTCTACGTTTCTTCTCCTCCTCATAATGACCGTCTTGGAAAAACTCCATATCTACCCACGTATCCGTATAAACAAAATCAGACCTCGATATCGCATCCGACAAGCTGGCCACGTTCCCGACATAGCCGCTGGCGCACGCTTCTTGCATTAGTTCTTCATCCCACGAAGGCGTGTTGATGATCGGCGTAACCAGCAGCAGCTGAATACCTAGCGTAACACAGCCAGCGATCAATGAATTGGCTACATTGTTATGAATACCGACATATGTAATTGTGATACCAGAGAATGTTCCCGCCACCTCATAAACGGTCATCAAATCCGCCAACGCCTGACAAGGATGATAGCGATCACAGCACCCATTGATGACGGGCACCTCAGCATACTTCGCTAACTCCAGCAAATCATCGTGCTTCTTCAGTCGCGCCATTATGATGTCGCAATTTCTCGATACATAACGAGCCTCGTATTGGATTGGCGATATGCTGAAATTGCTTTGGTTCCAATCAAGCGTGACAGCGTAACCTCCTAACTGATTCATACCTGACTGGAAGGATAAATTGGTACGAGTCGATGATTTTTGAAAAAGCAAAAGAAGCCCCTTGCGATAACAGGCGTTCTCATATAGATGTGAATTTCTCTTTATCTCGATCCCTTTCAGGATGATCGATTTCAACGTTTCTCGATTTAACTCTTTGAGTGTCAACAAATGGTTCACAAGCTCACCTCAACCAATTCGCATTTTTATACACTAATATGTATATTAATACAATCTTATGAGTTTATATACTTTGTGTCAACCACCTCAGAATTCTTGGGCGCCTGAAGATGAGATCGAAGCAAAGATTGCGGCTTGGGGCCAACCCCATGGCTAGAGAACATTGCCCTCTTAACGGCTCAGCGGATAGATGAGCTCTATCCCCTCCTCTCCCAACAATCCTTCATGGATCGCATGGTTATGGTCCGCACCTACGATGCACAAGATCCGTTTGCCTTCATGCTGCTTAATCGCATTCTTCATACGTTGAACCATTATAAGATGCCTGCATTCCCACCTGATCAGATGGGACTGTGGGTTAATCTGCTGTAACCATTCATACTTCTGTTGCGTAACCGCATCAAACTCAACTGTGTTAAAGGGAATCTCGCTGTTAGCACACGTTGCAAGCTGCTTCCGGAACCAACGTTCCCACTCCTCCGCCAGTTCCTGTCCTAGAATTTCATCTCCACATTGAAAGGGATCAAACTCTAACCACACATCCAGCTCCACCCAATCGATCGGAACGAACACGATCCCTCTTCGCTCACACAGCGGGAAAATTAATTCATAATACTCACTTGGCGGCTCACCCCAATACCCCTGATTCGACCGATTCTGCCGATACTTCTCCCAGCTTGCAGGAAGCACCTCCCCACAAATCACATCCGGATTATACGCCTCGATTAATGTCTGAATGACACGAAGCGACAGCCGATAATGTTCTCTTAACTCGTGATTATGAACGACACCAAGAATGCCTACAGTGGTCATTACAGCATATTCACCTCACAAAATTAGATATATATTTAATTAAATACCTACCTAATTTATATTAATGGAAAATAATTGAATGGTCAATCGCTGGCCTTCAATGAAAGCCTCCCTCTAATCCAAGCGATTTTTGAACGAAGGTCTACTACAGAGTCTTGACTCCACCATAAATTTTGAATATTATCTAATTAGTTATTTATCAAATCGTAAGGAGTGAGTATTATGTCGGAACAAGTCAACAACGATCTAACCAAAGACGAAAAACTAAAAACATCTGTGCTTCGTAACTTCATCACCGATCAAGGCAGCATTAAGCAGCTTCCCTCTCAGTTGAAAAAGCGGCTGATAGTTCTCGAACATATTGCAGCTCAGATAAAGCCCGACCAACATTACACGGAAAAAGAAATCAATGACTTCATCAAGCCCTTGCATGCGGATTATGCTACGATTCGTAGAGAGCTCTATATCCATCGATTCGTGAATCGAGATCACGAAATTTATCATGTGAATGACCCAAGTCAATGGCGTGATTGGCGAACGCTTAGCTAAGCCGTCTCCCCCTCAGTACATCTTCCCACTCTCATAATCATGCCCCTTCTCTCGAGTGGGCCTTCTTTCGACTGCCAATAAGTCTCCGAATACCATCTGCCAGTAATCGCAATCGGACAGAACCCGTGATATTACAGTGACAACAATACCCTTTCACCAGAAATAAATATTTATTTTATTTAACTATTGCTACATTACGTATCATGATATACAATACGAAATGTGGTCGTGCTCAAGCACTTTACTTCTAGGAAATGTAGGGGATAGCGTGAGTATAATAATAGGCTTGCACGCCTATAACGGACATACCATAGCCGACGAAACAATCGGGACTATGCTGAATAAGCTTCACCCATATCCCGCTGATGACGTTCAAGTATGGCATGGTCCTTCTTTAGCACTTGCCTGTCACGCACAGTGGATTACAGGTGAATCCGTTGGTGAGGCAATGCCTTATTACAACCCTCACCTCCGATTAGCGATTACAGCCGATGCGATCCTCGATAATCGAGATCAACTGTGCGATCATTTGCAGGTGGAGCGCTCACAGCGCCATGCCATTACCGATGCCGAGTTGATTCTGCTGGCCTATCGCAAATGGGGCACTAGATCCCCGAGGATGCTTATCGGCGATTACGCCTTCGTCATCTGGGACGAGCAAAACGATCTGCTGTTTGGCGCCAGAGACTTACTCGGAAATCGTACACTTTACTATCACCACACTTCACAGCGCTTTGCCTTCAGTACCGTTATCGAACCACTGTTCGCTGTTCCCGGCATCGCTCGAGAGCTCAACGAATCATGGTTAGCTGAGTTTCTTGCAATCCCGATTATTATGGATTCCATCGATGTACATGGATCAATCTATAATCACATCACGATGCTCCCTCCCGCGCATTCCTTCACACTTACTAACGGCAAGCTCCAGTTAACGCAATACGATAGCCTGGAGCCGTTTAACGGCCAACTCAAGCTGCCTTCCAACAACGAATACGAAGAGGCATTTCGTGACATATTCCAGAAGGCTGTACAATCCAAGGTTCGAACGCATCGTCAAGTAGGCGCCAGCTTAAGCGGCGGTTTGGATTCAGGAGCTGTTGTCAGCTTCGCCTCAAGTCCACTCCGAGACGAAGGCAAGACTTTAAAGGCTTACAGCTACGTACCCAATCAAGATTTCGTGGATTGGACCTCCAAACGATACATGCCAGACGAAACACCACTCATTCAATCTGTAGCGCAGCATGTCGGCAATATGGAAACCAACTATCTCGACTTCCCTCACCGCAACTCATTTGCGGATATTGATGAGATTATAGGGCTGATGGAAGCCCCATATAAATTCATCGAGAATTCTTTTTGGCTTACAGGAATACTGGAACAAGCGCAGCGTGATCAGGTAGGCGTTGTATTGAATGGTTCTCGCGGAAACTACTCCATTTCTTGGGGACCAGCCTATGATTACTATGCCCTTCTTTTGCGAAGATTTCGTTGGATGCGCTTTCATTCCGAGCTGAAGCAGTACGGTCAGCAAGCGCACATTGGACGATCCCGTATGCTGCCGACCATCGCGAAGATTGCATTCCCCCTTCTATCACGCACGCTGCTCCGATCCAATGAGCCAAGCAGACCACAGATCATCCATCCGGATCTTGCGAAACGAACGAACATTTTCGACAGACTGAAACATCATTACGTTGGACTTTCTGATTATGAAGTTGATGATATCAAAGCGAGAGATTATGAGTTCAAACAACTCGCCGTCTCCAACCATTATGGCGTTTCTTCAACAAAGATGGGACTTCGATATGGCGTCATTGAGCGAGACCCGACGAGCGATCCGAGAGTTGTTCGCTTTTGCCTCTCCCTCCCCATCGAACAGTATGTGCAGAATGGTATATCTCGTTCCCTCATCAGGCGAGCAACTGAAGGTTATTTGCCTGATGAAGTAAGGCTCAATCATCGAACGTATGGCCTACAAGGCGCGGACTGGGTTCATCGCATACGCCCCTATTGGCCATCCATTGTACAAGAAGTACAACGAGTATGCATAGACAAAAATGATCTAGCCGCCAGCCTGCTCCATACCGACCAAATTCAAGCATCGCTGAACCACATCGGTTCGGACCCTCAGCCTCAACAAGCCTACGATCCACATCTCAAGATCATTATGCAGAGCTTAATTGTATCCCGATTTCTGAGACGTATGGCGTAGCCAACATCGCATGAAAGGAGGTGATAACAATGAACAAAAAACCATGGGAAGTTCCTTCGCTCGACATGCTTGATGTAACCGAGACTGCTGGTGGACCAAACGGCTGCGTACCCGATCGTAATGGTCGAGGCGCTAACAACCGTGATTCATGCCAAGCTCCTCAACCACAAGCATCTTAATCATTAATCTCACAATCGAACGGTACGCAGGGCCCTTGGATTATTGTCCAGTTGAGGGCCCTAACCCTATCTTCTTGAAGGAGGAATCACTGTGCGCCATCTTCTCGTCTATATTCAGAAGCTTCATCGATTCGCTGGTATTCAGCTTTATCTGAATATGTGTGGGATGATGCTGAACAGTGTACTTGCAGGAATAAGTGTTGTACTTCTCATTCCACTCTTAAACCTATTGAACCTAACAGGTACACTTTCGAATAGCTCTGTAATCTCCTCCATTGCCAAACCGCTTCAACAACTCCCTTCTTCTGCTCAACTGCCTGCTGTTCTAGCTTTGTACGTAGTCTTGCTCATCACCCAAGCGACATTAGAGCGTTTCATTAGTCAGCGTAACATTCAGATGGAACAGCGTTTTATCCGCCATATTCGGACCGATATGTATGAAGCGATGCTGGAAGCGAATTGGCCATTTTTCTTACGCAAAAGAAAATCCGATCTCACGAACATCATGACGACGGAGCTCCCACGCGTCAGTTATGGCATCTTCACCTCCCTGCAATTAGTGATGAACCTGGTGTACACCGTAGTTCAGATCGGACTTGCCATTTGGCTGTCCTACCAATTAACAGCACTTGTTCTCATCTGCGGCTTGCTGCTCGTGTTCGTCACACGGAAGTTCGTCTTCGCTTCTCGCTCTCTAGGTGACGAGATGACCTCTCTTATGCAGACGTATATGGCAGGGATGACGGAACATTTTAACGGGATCAAAGACATTAAGAGCAATCGGACCGAGCAGCAGCATGCCCTCTGGTTCCGCAACCTCACGAAACAAATGGAGCGCAATGTCGTCCATTTCTCACGCGTGCAGTCCATCTCGCAGTATTATTACAAAGTCGCCGCAGGCGTCTTTATCGTTCTTTTCGTCTATATCGCAACTGCTTTTGTTCACGTGCAGCCTTCTATGCTGCTCCTGATCGTTGTCATCTTCTCTCGACTGTGGCCCAAATTCGCATCGCTTCAAGCAGGATGGGAAAATATCGCGCAAATACTCCCTGCCTGCAAAGCGCTGCTCGATCTACATACGGAATCCGAACAAGCCAGAGAGTTCAATCTAAAGCAGCTCTCTGTGGACATAGACTCCAAATGGCGGATGTGGCATGGCATCGAATGCCGCGATATCAGCTATCAATACGATACGAGATTTGCCACGTATGCACTGCGCCACATTCACTTGCATATTCAAGCGAACAGCATGGTCGCGATCGTAGGCAAATCCGGCGCTGGCAAAAGCACGCTCATCGATTTGCTTATCGGCTTAATCGAACCGCAGCAGGGTGAAATCCTAATAGACGGCGTACCGATTCAACATTGCGCGGCACAATTCCGCCGGATGGTCAGCTATGTTTCACAGGATCCATTCCTATTCCACCTAACCCTTCGGGAAAATTTACGTATGGGTGCACCCGATGCATCTGAAGAAAAGCTGTGGGAAGCACTTCGCTTCTCCGCTGCACACGAGTTCGTCAAGAAGCTCCCGCAAGGACTCGATACCGTGATTGGCGATCGAGGCGTTCGCCTATCTGGTGGTGAACGGCAGCGCATCGTACTGGCTCGCGCTATTCTTCGTAACCCGTCCGTTCTTATTCTCGATGAAGCGACGAGTGCGCTAGATAGCGAGAATGAGGTGCACATCCAACAAGCGCTCGAACGAATTCGCGGCACGATGACGATTATCGTCATCGCCCATCGACTGTCTACGATCCGCAATGCCGATCAAGTGATTGTTTTGGATCAAGGCACTATCGTTCAGCAAGGGAGCTACCAACAGCTCGCCCAAGCATCAGACGGTTTATTCAGCCACCTGTTGAAGCATCAGGAGCTGGAGGTTGTTCATCATTAACGCAAGGAAGGCTTACGGAACGCACTCGTCCGTAAGCCTTCTTTTGTTACAACATATTATTAGATCTGATAGTCCGCTTCCCACATATCCATAATGTCGCTCCAGAACCGGATAGGCTTTATGCTGTCATAATCGATTTCATCATACGATTTGAGACCAAATTCAACCATCAAGTAAGCGTACAAATTCTCGCCGTAATAAATAATGTCCGTCTGATACACCGATAGGATCGGGTTTCCCGCTTCCGCAGGCGTCTCAGGGATATAACGGTGGGCATAGATCGGAATGAGCTTTGGTGCTTTATGGTACTCTGCTTCGCACTTCGCTTTCGCTTCTTCTACATTCGATGGCTTAGAACCCCACTCATAGTACCAGAATTTGTTCTGCTCGACATCGAGAAGCAAACCTTCTAGACACCAATTCATCCTACTGTGAATTTGTGCGATGTTGTGCTCGCTGTTATCTCTCCAGTTAATAAACTTGTCAGAGATCGGCATCGCAATGGACAAGAACTCTTTGTAATCGGGTGGGAACTGAAAGCCATAACGGTGCTCGATCTGGTCAAACTCATTCGGAGACAAACCATGGGTGAATCGTGCTCCTGCTGCCTTCAAGCGATCGATCAGTTCGATATAATCCATGTGCATCCCTCCTTCATTTACTTATTTTCAAATAACATCTATTCATTTATTCTAATCGGCAACGCCATACACAGCAAGATGCCAGCCGTCTACTATCTACTAGACAGGCAGCAGCTCTTCCATTCGGAACAAGGAACGGAACAGTAGATTCGCATTCGCTAGATTCGTTCTTCCAATTGGTTCTCGCGCGATGACACTGACTACAGACTCTACCCGGGCATCATATTTCTTGAGATCTTCAGCGCTTAGAAGAATCTGCCCGCCTGTCGTTACGACATCTTCGATGATGCAGACCCGTTTTCCTGCAATATCTGTTCCTTCTGCGAGCTTACATGTTCCGTATTCCTTTGCCTTCTTCCTGACGAACACAGCCGGAATGCCTGTCTTAAGCGCTAGAGCCGTTGCGATCGGAATGCCGCCGACCTCGAGTCCAGCGAGGATTTCCGTTCCGGCAGGAATTAATGGCGCTAGCTGATCTGCGATTGCTGCCAATATAGTGGGATTCGATTCGAATAAGTATTTGTCAAAATAGTGGTCCGAGGTATTGCCCGATCTCAGTGTGAAATGGCCGGTCAAATGTGCGATGTTATAGATTTGTGCCGCTAGCTCTGTTCTATCCATCTCAAGGTCCCCCGTTCTCTTATTCCATTATTTGTGCCATTGAACAGGATACTCGCACGGATAAAGGATGTCTAACAAAAACATTTTTACCAACGAGATAGAAAATTTTATTACACTTGGTTTATCAGGACGTTCACCATTCATTCCTATTAAAAAAGCTGTCCGATTGGACAGCCGTGGATCATTCATTATTCAACTGTAATACGATTTGCTTCAATTCCAACAAGTCATTGATTACGACAACTACTAAATGTCTCCGAAATGACTGAGGTTATCGTCGATTGACGAGAGCCGCTCTTCTTAAACTTTCCTGCGTCCATGGCATCGTTTTCGGATGATTCATAATTTCCTCATAGGTTAACCAATGGACGTCTTCTACTTCGTCGGGACTCTTGCTGTGCGCTGTGCCACCTACATAGTCGCATAGGAACACCATATTAATGACATGACGACCGTCACCCGTAACGAAGGACGAGCTGTATACGAACGTCACGGTATCCGCGATCTCAACGCCAACCTCCTCAAAAACCTCCCGCTTCACAGTCCGCTCTACGATCTCGGGACCTTGATCCTCTAAGTCTACCTTTCCGCCTACAAGCGACAATGTCCCTCCAGCATGCTCCTCTTGAGCACTGCGTGTAATCACAAGCCATTGATCATCCCGGCATATTGCCGCTACAACGTTTACGATGAACATAGGGTTGTCTCCTCTCATGATGGCTCAGTCAATCAATAGGGCCAAATCTAGCATAGTCCTCTTCATAGGACGCTTTTGTTTCTTCGTAGGAGGGAATGTCTAAGAACACGATGTTTTCAACATCCCTCTGCAGAAACTCTCTTGCTAGTATTGTGACATGGTCAGAGATACTTTCCCTATCCCAAGCATCCACCTGCTTCGACCATACATAGATATAGGTTGGCTTGAGGCCCTTCTCATTCAGAGGTGCGGAATGATTCACTTGGTATGACTCATCCTCTTCATCTCTCGGATAAATGTAGCTATACCCGATTTCCTTATCTCCGTCGATGAATGATTGAATTTTCTCCATATACGCATTATCACTCGATCCATCGGTCTCATCGAGTTCGCTGTTCAGATGGTCTATTAGACAAGGAAGCGTCAATAGATCAAAATAAGCTAGACGATTGTTTTGTTCCTTATCGGAAAACAATGTGATTTCATCATTGCAACTTTTATTCGTGAAGCCGTACACGCCATACCAGAACAGCCAGTGTCGAACATGAATATATAATGTGTCTACGTTGATCACCTTCTACCATTATTTCAAAACAGATCGCATCGCATTGCGAATAACTGAACAAAAAGGTTATGATGAGACATCTCCATCGGCAATCTATAACCATTTGTTACCACATCATAAAGGAGTCTGAATCATGAAATATCGTCATTTAGGAAGAAGCGGACTTGAAGTATCGGCACTTGGACTTGGCACGAACGCGTTCGGCAAACGCGCCGATCAATCCACATCTATCCAAATTATACATCATGCTGTCGATCGTGGAATTAATTTCATTGATACAGCTAATATTTATGCAGGTACAGAGTCCGAGCGGATCATTGGTGAAGCACTGATTGGCAAACGGCATCAGGTTGTACTCGCTACCAAAGCCGGTCTTGTTAGAGGAACTGGACCTAATGAAAGCGGTTCGTCCCGCATTCACATCCAACAGGAATTGGAACAAAGTCTTCGCCGATTGAAAACCGACTATGTCGATCTGTACCAGATCCATACGTTTGATCCTTATACACCGCTTGATGAGACGTTGCGCGCATTGGACGATATGGTTCGCTCAGGCAAGGTTCGCTACATTGGCGCTTCCAATTATGCAGCCTGGGAATTCATGAAGGCACTTGGCATTAGTGAGTTCAATGGATTGGCTCGTTACACATCCACTCAGAACAGCTATTCGCTCGCCGATCGTACACCTGAGCTGGAGCTCGTTCCGTTGTGCGTCGATCAAGGCGTTGGCATTATTCCTTATTTCCCACTCGCCGGAGGCATCCTTAGCGGCAAGTATGGTGGTACTAATGCAATCCCTGTTGGCTCCAGGGCGAATACAGATCCGAACTTCAGCAAGTTTCTTGACGATCGAACAATCACGTTAGCACGCGAAGTTGAGACAATCGCGCAGCAGCACGGTTGCAGCTCAAGCAGCCTCTCCCTTGCATGGCTTATGGACAGGCCTGCTGTTTCCACGGTTATTGTTGGTGCGACGCGTGTGGAGCAGCTGGAGGATAATTTGAAATGCGTCGATCTGAAGCTTTCGGAGGCTACCGTCAAACAGCTGGATGACATTAGCAGCCCGTTTGTATATGGCAAGCCATTTGCCGTTTATCGACTGCCAGCCAAGTCCTAATTCAATGACTCAACTGCAGGTTGAATCATCGAAAAACTCAATTATCCGGTTATTGTTCGTTCCACACCGTTCCAATTAGAATGAGTGTACATAAGGAGCGTGAGGAATGTTGAAGGACAAATTGGCACGTAACATCAGCATCTATCGCAAAGAAAAAGGACTGACACAGGAGGAGCTCGCGCAGCTCCTTCGCATATCGTCTCAAGCGGTGTCCAAATGGGAAAATGCCCAGACAATGCCCGATATTTCGCTGCTGCCATCCCTTTCCCGCATTCTTGAGGTAAGCGTCGACAAGCTTCTTGGCTATGTCGCGCAGGATAAGCGGATTACGATTTACGAGGATGAATATCTGACCGAGGAATACTACTGGGGCACCGAGCCGAATACGGCGTGCTATCAAGTGCTGCAGCTCATGCCGCCAACGAAGCATTTGAAGCTGCTCGACGTCGGTTGCGGCGAAGGCAAAGACGCCGTATTTTTCGCACGAAATGGCTATGACGTAAGTGCATTTGATCTAACAGACGCTGGCATTGAGAAAACACGCCGGCTTGCCGACCAAACAGGCGTTCATGTGAATGTATTCAAGGCCGATCTACTAGAGTTTCGATTGGACACGCATTATGACATTATTTTCTCGAGCGGCGTGCTGCATTACATCAAGCCGGATTATCGCGAAGAGATTTTCGATAACTATAAACGATTTACGAATGACAACGGCATCCATGTGCTCAATGTGTTCGTGAATAAGCCGTTCATCGCGCCACCGCCAGAGAAGGAAACGAATGCTTACAAATGGCGCTCTGGCGAACTCCTTGCGCATTACCATGACTGGCTCATTCGCGACAGCGCAGAGATCGTCTTCGACTGCAATTCATCCGGGATTCCTCATAAACATGCCATGACCACAATGGCTGCGCAAAAGGTTACTTCGCTTGGTTCATGTCACGTCTGCGGTAACTGAGAACATCAAAAAGAGGGGCTCCGAGGAGCTCCTCTTTCGTTTTGTCGTCGCGATAGATGGATGTAAAGCTAATGGAAATTCGGTCTCATCACGACCTTATCTGCTATCTGCTGTCCAAGATCGCCTACTTGTTCGCTCAACACGCCAAGTGCTTTCTCTTTCTCAGCTGCGATGTCTCGCAGCGCATTTTCTTTAAATTGCTCGGCCTCTTCTCGAACTTGTTGAATCATTGCTTCCGCTTGTTTCAAGCTCTCCATTCTCGATTGCTCGATGAGCCCTTTAGCTTCCTTAACAGCGGACTGGATTAATTGCTGCTTCTCGAAGACTAACAGATTGGATTCGTTAAGCTGATCTTGAGCTGCTTGACTCTGACTCGCAAGCAACAGTTTGCGCTGCTCCATGATTGTTAACAACGGACCGAAAACATATTTACGTAGGATGACGTACAAAATGAGGAACACAACAAGCTGAATAATGAAGGTTGAAGCAAACGATGGGGAAATAAGCGCGTTCACTGTACCACTCCTATTATCGCGTTATAGGCTGCCTCAAATCTAACCTCACAACTAGTATACATAAATTTACACTATAGAAAGATTTGTACCTATGGCAATTTTATGAAAGCGCATTCTATAAATAAAAGCCCGCCATTAGGGCGAGCCTTATCGTCGAGATTTACTTTGTAATCCCGAGGGTACTCCACACCATCTCTCGGATCTCGGGCATTCTTTGCGCTTCGAACTGCGGATGCTCCTTAAACCATCTGACGTTAAGCGGTGAAGGATGCGGCATGACGACCGCTGGTTTGTTGTTGAGCGTATTGTTTTTGAAGACCAGATCAACGAAATTTTCACCCGGAAACAGATAATTGGCTGCTTTCGCCCCAACAATGGAAAACAGCTTATTATCGACCATCGACATATCCTGCGCCAGCCATTTCTTCGCACAAGATACCGGAGGAGGCTTGTCCCCTCCTTTACCGTTCTTGCCGGGGAAACATTTCGCGATTGACGTAATATAGAAATTGTCTTCATTGTAGAAGATCTCGTCTGTAATTTGATACCATTGATACTTCAATTTATCTCCAGATGGATCGTTGAATGGCCGCCTCGTCAGATGTACGTTACTCGAAGGCGCTTGACTGATTTGCATGATTTTGGAATGCGGTGTGCCATGAAAAATAGGGATAGGCTTATGCCCAAACCTGCCTGCACAGTCCTGACAGGCAAGCACGCTTTCTCTAAACTTCTCAAATTCCATCGTTAATTCCCTCTAGGCTTGTTTCTGTTAGTGTTCGTTGTTGAATTGATATTGCTTATAGCTCCCATTGTCCGAAGACAATCTCAAGATGTTCCCGTCTTCTGGTATGCCCTCAAAATAAGCCCCCATACATCCCGTCGTACATCTATGTCCAGCAATCAATATATTCACATTATCTGGGCCATATCGAGCTTCAAGCTCCTTCATGAAGTGAAAGATCCTAGCTACAAAAGTCCGAGTATCTTCAACACCTGGGTAGATTGTCGAATCAGGTGCAGCGCCAACCAGCTTCACTTCACTCCTCGCTAATCCATCGGCTTCCCCAAGATCAAATACATCGAGACGGTTATCAACCACTGTTCGCATACCTGTAGCAATCTCAGCCGTTTGGATGGCTCTTTCTTGCGGAGAGGAGAACACATAGTCAAACTTAACATCCTTAAGTGTATCCCTTAAGTGTTCCGCTTGCATAAGGCCTGTATCATTCAACGGCAGCCCACTTCTGCCCTGGAGTCTTCCCTCTCGGTTCCAATCCGTTTGACCATGTCTCACCACATAGATCATTCAACAACCTCCCCCACTCATTTGAACATCGCGTCTATACGTTCACGATCATAATTCAAAATCCAGTCGTTGCGTTTCACATATAATTCTCTAGTTGAAACTTCGAAGCAAACACTTCTTCCATTATCTTGTCAAACATCATAACCGTGTTTATTTTCTATCACCTCATCATTGTTCTCAATATTAACTCGAATGTAAATATTTATCATTATACCATATTAAAAATGCCCCTCAGCGAAATTTCGATCGCCGAAGAGCATCGTTTACCCTTTTGATTCTTATTTCCCCGTATACTCAAACCAATCAAAGTCTGCAACATTGCCACTCTCATGTCCATTGCTGCTCGCATACATGCCTAGACAAGCCCCTACAAACCCACCAGCAATGTCCGTACTGAGGATTCGGCCGTCAACGTTCTCTGCAAGCGGAACATATTCATTTGCCCGCACTCCGTAGTAGAAGGAATAGTCTTGTCCATGCGCATCGATCGTCAGATACAGCTTGCCCGCTTCAACCGCTTGCTCGGCCAGCACTTCGTCCTTACTATCTGAGCATTTGGTCAAACGCAGTACCTTCACCCCGTCAGCTAACAATACCTCATATCGAAAATGGAACCGGCTGCTCTGCAGCAAAACAACTCCCGCCGATTCATGGTCGTCCTGCGGTGAGAACTCCATCACCGTGCGTGCATTAAAGTGAATATGCTGCTGACGTCTGCCGACGAAGCTTGGCTGTGCATGGTCCTTGAGTGACTGCGGACGCAGCTTCAAGCGAAGATGCCCCGGACGCTCTTCGAGACTCATGAACGGCTCTCTCGGTGTACGAAGGAACAACCATTGCATACCTAGCTCCGGCATCTCGAAATTATCGCATGCCGGTGGCTGCACCCAACGCTTCTCCTGCAGGTTCGGCCGTGCCTCTTCCATCTCGACAATGGATTTACCAGGCTTGACGACTGGCCAGCCTTCCTCCCACGTGAAGGGAACAAGGAACGTCTCGCGGCCAAGGTTACGATAGTAGCCCCCGTATGGACGTGAAGCAAGCAGCACCATCCACCATTCTCCATTTTGCGTTTCTACAATATCCGAGTGTCCAACATTGACGATTGGATACTCGTTCCCCAAGTGACGATGCGTCAGAACGGGATTTTTCCTATACCCTTCATAAGGCCCTGTAATATGCTCGCTCCGTGCCACCGAGATTGCATGATCCGGTCCAGTGCCACCCTCAGATATTAACAAATAATAGTAGCCATTGATCTTATATGTATGAGGTCCTTCCGGCCATACTGCATCACGTAGAGCGCCGCGCCACAACGAATGCTGCTCACCAACCAGCTTCATTGTGCTTAGATCCAGCTCCTGCAGCCAAATCTCCCAATTTCCGAAGTACTTCGCTCCTTCGGGAGCAGGTCGCGTACCCGTATAGTAAGCTTTGCCATTATCATCGAAGAACAAGGAAGGGTCGATCCCTTCCGACTCCAGCCAATAGGGATCGGACCATGGACCAGCAGGATCGGTGGCGGTTACGATGAAATTACCCTTTTTCCCAACAATCGTATTGATCACATAGAATATGCCCTCATGATAACGAATCGTGGGCGCAAACACCCCTTCTGATGGTTTGACACCATCCAAATCCAGCTGCGATGGACGATCAAGCACATGGCCGATTTGATTCCAGTTCACTAGATCCTTACTGTGGAAAATGGGAATTCCAGGGAAATATTCAAATGTAGACGTAACCAAATAATAGTCATCGCCGACTCTGCACATCGACGGATCTGGATAAAAGCCAGGTAAAATCGGATTGCTGAATGTTGTCATACCAATCACTCTCTCTGCAATAGATTTATCCCTTCCATGATAGGCGCTGCCAATGGCAGCAACAACCTGTCAAACTCCAGTTGTTGCACCAGTAATTATAGATGATGTAGAAGGTATTAAGAGTACTTTCCCCTGCCGACCTTGTGATTCGGCTGCTTCGATCGCCCTAGCGAAATCCGATAAACAATAGCGCTCCCCAGCCTGCTGAATGATCAGATGTTTCTTCATTACCAGCTTGAACAGGGAATCGAACGTTCCGTGCCACTGGGAATGCGAAGCTCCTTCCAACCATTGTCTAAGCCAATAAGGCCTTACGCTAATACGCGGATACAGCTCATGGACCTTCAACCAATTGATCGGAGTACCGGACAATAGACCAATGCTTAGTACACTTCCTTGGGAGCGAATACAAGCAATAAGCTCTTCGCCATCCTGCCCGCCTATGCTGTCAATGCCCGCTGTTGCTCCCATTCCGTTCGTTAGTTCCATCACGCTATCCGTCACTGAGACCTGCGATGAATCAATGACAGCCGAAGCACCTAGTGAATACAAGTCTTCCGTATGCCTGCTGCTGCGCACAATTGCAATAAGCTTGTACCCGATGATGCGAGACAACTGAGCGAAAATACGGCCGATAGCCGACCCGCAAGCATTAACGATGAGCACATCTCCTGAACGAAGCTTTAGCTCATCTGTACAAATAAGCCAGGCCGTCATCGGATTAATGTACATTTGACTCGCAGTATCATCATCAATCTCATCAGGAACCGGAACAACATAATGCGCTTTTGTCGTCACATATGTCTGCCACCGACCTAATAGAGACAGGTACATCGATGAACCAACCTTTTCGACAATGCCAACACCTTCATAGCCAGGAATCGCAGGCAGTTGAATACGATGCTTATAAGCTCCACGTATCGGGATCAGATCAGAAGGATTGATTGGACTTGCAATCATGCGGACCAGCACGTCGTCCTGCTCAAGTGGTGGAGCAATGCGATCTACCATCTTAATGGCTTCTCGTGGATCGCCAAACTTGTCATAACGTAATGCAGCCAATGGATGAATAGGTTCCCTCTCCTTGCTATTGAGTCAATCCAGTACGATGCCGTTCTTTTTGAACTTATCTAAGCACACCTTGCAAATACACGATACATCAATCTGATCCGCCGGCACGAGCTTGAATATCTCTTGAGGGAAAAACTCATTCCCGCACCAGCAAGTCCCGTTCGCATTCCCACCTACATTCCCGCAACGATTATCATTGTTGCAGATGGGGCACTTCTTTGCCGTTTCATCGGTCATACAACACCAGCTCTCTCATTTCCATAAAATCTTGCAATTACTTCGCGTTTCCATCATAACTATTCCTACTATCAGTCTATCGGGCTGCATATGTTCTTTCAAGTTTTTCCCTTGTGCCAAGCCCTTCGAGAATGGTATTTACAGATTCGAGACGAACCAGTATGATAAGGTAACAACTTGTACACAAGTATACTTGTAGACTTAATAGAGGTGAAGATGATGAAACTAGGCATGATAGGTCTTGGCAAAATGGGTTATAATCTCGTCCAAAATATGCTTCAACACAATCATCAGGTTGTTGTTAACGATGTGAATCCTGAGCCCGGCATGAAATTGGTTGAGGAAGGCGCAGAGTTTGCTGCTTCGATTGAAGAAGTCGTTGCGAAGCTCTCTTCGCCTCGGATCGTGTGGATTATGGTTCCGGCAGGACAAATTGTGGATCAAGTCATTGATAAGCTCATTCCAATGCTGGAACAAGGCGATATCGTCATCGACGGCGGGAATTCACACTATAAACAATCACTGGCCCGTGCAGAGAAGCTTGATGGTCACGGTATCCATTTCTTCGACATCGGTACATCCGGCGGAACGAATGGTGCGGCTAATGGCGGCTGCTTCATGATTGGCGGCGACAAAGAAACGTTCGCGATCATCGAGCCTATTTTCCAAAACATTGCCGTCGATCGTGGTTATCTGTATGCAGGCAAGAACGGCAGCGGCCATTACCTGAAGATGGTTCACAACGGCATCGAGTATGGCATGATGCAATCGATCGCTGAAGGCTTCGAGCTTCTGTCGAAGAGTGAGTTTGACTTCAACTATGAGGAAGTTGCACGCGTATGGTCCAACGGTTCCGTTATTCGCAGCTGGCTGATGGAGCTTACAGAGAATGCATTCTCCAAGGACCCTAACCTGGACGGCATTCGCGGCGTAATGAAGAGCTCCGGCGAAGGCAAATGGACCGTCGAAACCGCACTGGATCTCGAAGTGAGCACACCGATTATTGCACTCTCACTGCTGATGAGATACCGTTCCCTCGAAACCGATACGTTCCACGGCAAAGTTGTAGCAGCGCTGCGCAACGAATTTGGTGGTCACGCGGTTGAACGCATTAACTAACAAACATCCGTACTCCGCATAGTATCAGTCAGCGAATTTATGTTAAAATCGATAAATACATATCGTTTTTAACCGTTCGAATATTGATTGATATAGGAGAGTTGACTTAATATGCATTATCCAACAGCTTGGCTGCAGGGCTCTTCCCTCGGGGAATCGATTGCTTGCGAATTAAGGCTGCAAATTATCAACGGTACGATCAAGCAAGGTGAGAAACTATCGGAGAACCGAATTGCTGCCGATTTCAATACAAGCCGATCTCCCGTTCGGGAAGCGCTCAAGACTTTGTCCAATGAAGGACTCATCCGTTTGGAACGTATGGGTGCTGTTGTTCTGGGTCTTAGCATTCAAGATTTACAGGAGCTGTACGATGTCCGCTACTTGATCGAGAGCTTCGCTCAGCAGCGCCTGGCTATTGGGGATCACGATGCGCTTCTCGCGAACCTGAAGCAAATCATTGATAAAATGGAGCTAGCACTTAAGTACAATGACGCCATCGAGTTCTCGCATCTGGATTTCCGCTTTCATGAATCAATGATTGTGGAGGCGAAACATTCACGTATTCTCCATCTATGGCGAAGCATCCGTCACATCGTGCTGACCGTTATGCTCATTACGACCGATGTTGTTTTCGCCAAAGGCGAGGAGAATATGAGCCGAGTGATTGATAAGCACCGTGGCATCATACAAGCATTAGAGTCTAAAGATGTTCATGTCATTCAGAAAGTTGTGCAAGATTACTTTGCAGATTCCAACATTACGCTGCACAGCAGCATATCGTAATCGTCTATTCGTATTTGACAATTGGTGCGAATGTTAAACGCTTGTGAAAGCGTTTCGTTCGTGTTGTCGACAAGTATACAATAAAGAAATGCTTGATTTTGTTGAAAGCGTTCTATGTTGGGAATGCTAACGAAAATGGATTTGGTTAACAACAGGAGGTCACTTCATGGACACGATTTTTGGTTTCAGTCACAATGTCACATTGTTGATATGGGCATTGGTTGCCATTGTTTTTCTAGTTGTATTGATCGCGAAGTTCAAATGGAATCCGTTTGTCACGCTGCTCATCTCCTCCCTGCTCTTAGGATTCCTTGCTGGCATGAAGCCTGACGACGTCATAAAGTCCATAACCGGTGGATTAGGCGGCACATTAGGAACGATAGCCATCGTTATCGGTCTTGGTACAATGCTTGGCAAAATGATGGCGGAATCCGGCGGTGCCGAACGAATTGCTACAACCTTGGTCGATCGATTCGGTGAAAAACGCGTTCACTGGGCAATGATGATCGTTGGTTTCATTGTTGGTATCCCGGTGTTTTTCGAAGTAGGCGTTATTCTGCTTATTCCGATTGTGTTTATCGTTGCTCGTAAAACAAAAATGTCGCTGCTGCAGATCGGTATCCCCGTTCTGGCCGGACTTTCGACGGTTCATGGACTTGTTCCTCCGCATCCGGCACCAATGATCGCAATCGATGCTTATCAAGCGGATCTTGGCAAGACGATTCTATATTCCATCATCATTGGTCTCCCTACTGCCATTATCGCGGGACCTTTGTTTGGCAAGTTCATCGGCCGCAGAATTCAGGTTGAACCACCTGCCAATTTGGCAGAACAGTTCACGACCAAGGAAAACAGCAATCTCCCAGGCTTCGGCATTACGTTGTTTACCATTTTGCTTCCTGTTATTTTGATGTTGATCGGCTCGATCGCCAACATTGCTGATCCAGATGCAACAAGCCAGTTTACGGTATTCTGTGAGTTTATCGGTAATGAGATCATCGCACTGCTTATTGCGGTTGTGTTCGCCTTCTTCTCCTTGGGCTTCTCAAGAGGTTTCTCTAAGGAAGATGTTTCGAAATTTACAAGCGAGTGCTTGGCGCCTACGGCTACAATCATCTTAATCATTGGTGCAGGCGGCGCGTTCAAGCAAGTCCTGATTAACAGCGGCGTAGGCGCTGCTATTGCTGATATTGCTACGCAGGCTAACGTTAATATTATTTTGTTCGCATGGTTTGTCGCGGCATTGATCCGTGTCGCTACAGGTTCGGCTACGGTTGCTATGACAACGGCAGCGGGCATCGTTGCACCGGTGCTTGGCCAAAACCCAGATACGAACGTAGAGCTCGTTGTACTGGCAACCGGTGCAGGCTCCCTCGTCCTTTCACACGTGAATGATGCAGGCTTCTGGATGGTGAAAGAATTCTTCAACATGACCGTCCCTCAGACGTTGAAATCGTGGACAGTGATGGAGACGCTGCTATCGGTTGTAGGATTGGTATTGATTCTTCTGCTTAGTACGGTAGTATAGGGAGAGGATTACGGCAACTTTTTCAAGAAAGAAGGTTCATCCATTGAGTCAGCCTTACTATATGATTGGCGTTGATATCGGAACAACTAGCACCAAAGCAGTTATGTTCGAAGAAAACGGGAAGGTTGTAACCAAGGCGGACGAGGGTTATCCCTTGTTCACACCTTCTTCGTCTGTAGCAGAGCAAGACCCTGACCAGATTTTCAGCGCAGTCGTTCATACGTTGAAAATGATCATGGCACAAAGCGGCGCGCAGCCTGAACAAGTGATGTTCGTCTCATTCAGTTCGGCCATGCACAGTGTCATTGTTGTCGATGAAGATGGCAAGCCGCTGACGCGCTGCATCACATGGGGAGACAATCGAAGCGCAGCTTGGACGGAGCGCTTGAAGAATGAATGCAATGGGCATGAGATCTATCGACGTACCGGTACACCGATTCACCCCATGTCTCCCCTGTCTAAGCTCATGTGGCTTCGCCAAGATCAAACGGACTTATTCGAGAAAGCATACAAATTCATTTCGATCAAGGAATATGTATTCGCCAAGCTGTTTGGCGAGTATGTCATCGACCATTCCATTGCTTCCGCGACCGGGATGATGAATCTCGAGAAGTTGGATTGGGATGAAGAAGCATTAGCACTTGCTGGTGTTTCGAGTGAGAAGTTGTCCAAGCTTGTACCTACAACACATACACTGAGTGGGATGTCTGCTGTATATGCGGAAGAAATGGGACTCGATCCATCCACCCCATTCGTTGTTGGCGCCAGCGATGGCGTGCTCTCCAACCTTGGAGTAAATGCGATCAAGCCGGGCGTTGTTGCGGCGACAATCGGGACGAGCGGTGCCATTCGTACGGTTGTTAACAAACCAGTTACCGATCCGAAGGGCAGATTTTTCTGCTACGCACTGACCGAGAATCTATGGGTCATCGGCGGGCCCGTCAACAATGGCGGCATGCTGCTGCGCTGGGCAAGAGATGAGTTCGCTGCATCGGAAGTAGAGACGGCTAAACGATTAGGCATGGATTCTTACGATCTTATCATGCAGATCGTTGAGAAAGTCGGACCTGGGGCAGACGGACTGCTCTTCCACCCTTACTTGACGGGTGAACGCGCACCACTATGGAATCCGAACGCAAGAGGATCGTTTTTCGGGTTGAACATGCATCACAAGAAGGAACATATGATTCGCGCGGTTCTAGAAGGCGTTATTTTCAATCTGTACACCGTATTGCTTGCAATGGAGGAGCAGATCGGACGACCGACAAGAATCCACGCAACTGGCGGCTTCGCTCGCTCGCATTTATGGCGGCAGATTATGTCCGATATTTTCGACCAAGAGGTCGTTGTACCGGAAAGCTTCGAAAGCTCGTGCCTCGGCGCTGTCGTCCTTGGCCTTAACGCCATCGGCAAAGCGGACTCGCTCGACATTGTAGCGGACATGGTCGGCTCCCAGCACCAGCATCAACCGATCAAGGAGCACGCTGATATTTATCACCAGCTGCTGCCGATCTATATTCAAATCCCTCGCAAGCTCGAGGCTGAACATGAGGCGATCGCGAAGTTTCAAGAGCGTGTAGTAAAATAGTGATAATTAGAAAGCAAAGAGCAGTCCATCCTATAAGGGTGGACTGCTCTTTGCTATTTATAACGTTTTGCCGTAGTTATTGAATTAATTCAGCAAGGATGACTGCCAATTCTTTTCTCGTTAAAGCATGATCCTCGCTATCATTCTCAGCGCTTGTATATTCGATTCCCGCCAGAGCTGCATAACGAGTCAGAATCAAATCCATTTGCTTAGACGTAATATTCGAGTTTGGCAGGAAATTACCAGATCCGTCACCCAATACAATTTCATTCGAAGATGCCCATCCAACATAGCCGCTGTACCAACTGCCCTGCTTCACATCTTGGAACGTCGTTGTTTCTGCTTGCTCAATACCGAGCAAGCGACCTAGTGCTGTAACAGCTGTTGCTCGTGTCACATTAGCATTTGGAGAAAATGTCGTGTCACTCGTACCAACCAAAATACCTTTCTCATAGAGGGTCTTCACAGCTGTATAAGCGCTATCTGATGGACTTAGATCCGTGAATGGCAATCCGCCGATCGTAAATTGATACTGTGCTGTGCCCGTATATTCCGCATTATCCGAAACGACGGCTACCGTAAGCTGGTACGTACCATCGTCTGTAGGGAGCGTCAACGCATCCAGCCCCTCAGATAAGAGGATCGAAGACGAGAAGCTCTCTGACGGTACATCTGTGATCGTAAGCTGTATATCTTCATCTGCAACATCTACACTAGAAGTAATACTATCGAGTACAAGCTTGCCACCTGAAACAACATTCTTTACTCCGCTTCCGTTATTTACACTGAAAGTGACACGGGTCTTGCCCGATGCTTCAGAAGATGCCGAAATCCCGGAGAAGCTGTGTACCGTACTCGTGATGGTAAATGCAGTAGAACCTTCTACGTTAGCTTGATCCTCTGTGGATGCCTGTGGATTGAAGCTGCCTGCATCACTTGGTGCGCCGCCTGTGAAATCACCTGTCGGAGGCGTTTGGCCTGTTGGTGCTGTTCCGTTGTCAGTGCGCTCAGGACGAGTAAAGTCACCACCTGCTCCCATGCCTGCGACTCCGCCGCCACCCATCATGCCGAAGCTGTTTCCTGTATATTGCTGCTCTACTCCATCAATATAAACATGGTATTCCTCATTCGTGGCCAGTTCAGAAGAAGAGAAAGTAACACTCTGGAAAGCTTTCTCTGCCGTATGGTTCAACAGCTCGTTGCCATCAGCATCCTTCAAGGTGATCACGCTGCCAGCCTTCTGTGTGGAAGCAAATGAAAGCTCCATGAAGGTCTGCTTCGAATTCGTTCCTGTCGCATCATTGCGTGTGCCAAGGGCGATGACAGTACCTCCATTGATCGCGATGTCACTATCAGCGTCAATACCCCCGTCTGGGCTGCGATCGTTAGCCATCGTAACAATCGTGCCGCCGTTAATCGTCAGGTAACCATTAGAATCAATACCATCACCTTCTGCACCAAGACCAGCATTTACATGCAGATAGCCGCCATTGATTGTCGTGACGGAGATCCCGTCTTCGTTTGTATTAATTCCATCGTCTTGTGATTCAATGTAGATTTGGCCGCCGTTGATCGACAAGTGAAGCTCGGAATCCAAACCTTCCTTTTCACCCGTAATGTGCAGTTCACCTGTACCCAGCGTCTCACCGCTAATATTCATCGACATACGGGAGTAGAATGCTCCATCATATTTGTGCAGCTTCTTCGTCGTACCTTCCTTATAGATGCGTGCGACATAAGAACCATCTACTTCATTCACGGAGCCATCAGCCAGAATAACTTGTGCACCCGTATCCGACAGATCCGTTACACCTTTCGTATCTTCATCCGCACTGTATGGTTCATAGACATTGTAGAAAATAACGGCAGGAGCAACAGTCGACGTAATATCAACGCCATCCATGATAAGCGTAACCTTCGCTGTAGGATCCGTCGCCGCATCCTCTCCTAGGTCGACAGCAACCTGTCCTGCTGACAGTCTACCAGATAAACGATATGTACCTGGCTCTGTAATCGTTACTACCGTATGCTCGTCCGCTTCACTGCTCTCGTGAGCGTCAGCTTCCGTTCCTTCCCCATAAGATGAGTCATGTCCATCTTCATAATAAATAATATCAGCACCGGTATAGACGGCGTCTGTAGAGGATGTCGATGCTGCTTGTCCATCTACAGTTACACCGCTGTCGGATAACGCAATGCTCGTAACGCTGCCTGTATCGTCGGCAGCAGCTGCTATATAAGCTGTGGATGAGAGCGAGAGTGCAAGCGCCAGTGTAGTTGAAGTTAGTTTCTTAATCATAAACTTGAAGCACTTCCTTTCAGATTAGTTGCTCCAAGTTTAATTGCCTTTACTTAAATGAAACTTAAATATTTGTAAAGGCTTGCTACATCTCGTGTTGAAAACAGACCCCATTTATATCAGTTTTCTAAATCAAGCACTTCACATTGTCGGAAAATCCGATCAAACTCCTCTTCCGCTATTAGATGCTCAACAACCTCTTCAATACGACTACGACTGCATTCATCAATAAGAAACATGTCACTGCCCCACACATATTTGCCATTCAAGCATTCACCGGTTTGTTGATTCTTCTTAGCTAGCGATAGAATGTTAGCGTATGTATAAAAGGATGCAATCCATTCCGTCCCATCTTCAAAATGTCACAATGACATCCGTATTGTCATCCTGGATGTTCCACTCTCCCGCAGCCCATTGTTCTGCTTCAATCCAAATCGTATAATTATTGATCTTCAACGAATATTTCCTCCCTCATAATTTAAAGGGCCTCAGAGTCTACCTGATGCTATTATCATATCTTAACATCACCAATCCAAACATCCCGTGCAATTCTGATGCCCTTAACAATATCCTCTTGAAGATCAAAAAGCCAGTAAGCAGCTGATTCTATTGCACGTTGAGGATTCGTCTAATTAGCCTATAAAAAGGATCAATCCATAGCTTTACATAATTTCTGTGATAGCAATTCAGATGCTCAACATCCAAATCAATGTAACGTACCTTGCATTGTTCAATCTGCTTCACTTTTTATTAGAGTATGGGTTCTTCCACTAAATAGCATGAAAACCCTTCTAATCAAAAGGATTTCAGACAGAACGTACGTCTCTCATTGTGATTTCCATGTTATTCGAAACAAAACAAAAAAACTCAATCATTTTAGATTGAGTTTGTGTTTTGAGCAATGGTGCCGGCGATAGGAGTCGAACCCACGACCTACTGATTACAAGTCAGTTGCTCTACCAACTGAGCTACACCGGCACGATGTTGTGAAAATGGCGGAGCCGACGGGATTCGAACCCGCGGTCTCCTGCGTGACAGGCAGGCATGTTAGGCCTCTACACCACGGCTCCGCATTAAAAAGATATGGTAGCGGCGAAGGGACTCGAACCCCCGACCCTCCGGGTATGAACCGAATGCTCTAGCCAGCTGAGCTACACCGCCACAATTACTATGTAAAGGTTGTTACACCTTCAAAACTGGATGCGAATGTTGAATCCTTAGCCTTAGCATTTGCTTCACCTTCCGAAGAAGGATTTTAGCTTATGCTTTCGAAGTTGCGATTTTGGCATTCGCCAAAACGCTTAGGATAAGCCCTCGACCTATTAGTACTCGTCAGCTGCACGCATTGCTGCGCTTCCACCCCGAGCCTATCAACCTGGTCGTCTTCCAGGGGTCT
>NZ_QGTQ01000007.1:0-162318 GCF_003182255.1 Paenibacillus cellulosilyticus
AGACCCCTGGAAGACGACCAGGTTGATAGGCTCGGGGTGGAAGCGCAGCAATGCGTGCAGCTGACGAGTACTAATAGGTCGAGGGCTTATCCTAAAAGCATTACCTAAGCTAAGGATTCAACATTCGCATCCAGTTTTCAGGGTGTAATCACTGATTGTTTGATGACAAGTGTATCGAATGGTTAAGGCTTACACGCAGCGCTTGGTCGCGCTGTACTCCTGAAGGTTTCCATTACCGTAACAATGGACAAGTGTGGCGGTGTAGCTCAGCTGGCTAGAGCATTCGGTTCATACCCGGAGGGTCGGGGGTTCGAGTCCCTTCGCCGCTACCACTACCTTAATTCCCATGGAGGCTTAGCTCAGCTGGGAGAGCATCTGCCTTACAAGCAGAGGGTCGGCGGTTCGATCCCGTCAGCCTCCACCATCTATACAAACGCGGAGCCGTGGTGTAGAGGCCTAACATGCCTGCCTGTCACGCAGGAGACCGCGGGTTCGAATCCCGTCGGCTCCGCCATTTCTCTAAACATCTGTGAAGAGAAATACTTGATAATTGAATATGGCTCGGTAGCTCAGTTGGTAGAGCAGAGGACTGAAAATCCTCGTGTCGGCGGTTCGATTCCGTCCCGAGCCACCATTTGATTCCTGATGCAATGGCGCGGAAGGTTCAATACGGAGGATTAGTGAAGTGGCTAAACACGGCAGACTGTAAATCTGCTCTCTCTGAGTTCGGTGGTTCGAATCCATCATCCTCCACCATTTTTTTCTTACATCAAGAGCCATTAGCTCAGTTGGTAGAGCACCTGACTTTTAATCAGGGTGTCGTAGGTTCGAGTCCTACATGGCTCACCATTTATTTTAACAAACAAGTACCACAGACAACTGTCTGTGGTTTTTTTGTATATAAAGAGTTGATCAGACCTCGATACGAACGTTAGGGTTTCGAGCCTTAGGGTCTTCTCCGGCGGAAAGATTTAGGTGGCAAGCGTTTTATGATACAATGACGTAAAAGAAAAAGGCTTTCAGGGATAGGGGATAAGGAATGAGCATGTCGGATTGGGAACAGCTGCAGCACATTTTGAAATGCCCGATCATTGCTGAGGATTTGTTAGTGTCGGATCATTCAGAATGGACAAGCTTAGAGCCGGGTACGGTAATCATGGATCAAGCTGAATCATTAAAGGCGATTTGGCGTGTGGACCATCGTACGTTACGACAATTGACGATTAAACGAAGCACGTGGACTGATACTGAGAAAGCATTGGTGCAATGGGCAGTCACACAACAGGTTGGACAAGGTTCAGCAGGTACATTTGAAACAGATAGTAAGTCAGACGGTGAGCGAAAGTCTCGCGCATTAGGGGACTGGATTGTACAGCAAGCTGCTATTGGGGGTACTGAGACGGTACCCGGTAGTTTAGCTACTGATGGACGATTGTATGCGGAAATGATTCCTTTCTTATTAGAAACAGATCATGCAGCAGAGGCTTCGGCTTTCAGCGAGCTGCAGAAGCTGCTCGCTTCTTTCTTAGATGAAGAAGTTATTGTAATTCCTCTCAAAGCACAGGAATGGCTTGTTCTTGCCCCGGTATCACTGACGCGGGATACGTTAGAGGAACGTGATGATCAGACCGAGATGCTGGAAGACAGCTTGGCTTCTATTGGTTCAGGTCTGCAGGAGATGCTGGCGAGCGAGTGGATTGGTGAGTGTCATCTGGCAGTAGGGCGTCCGATGAAACCGGTGAAGTCAATTGTTCAATCGGTTATGCTGCTTCAGGAAACAATTGAACTTGGACGGATATTTGAGATGGGTTCGAATATTCACCTTCCATGGAATATGCATCTCGAGCGGCTGCTCATTAGCATTCCAGAAAATGTGCGTATGCGGTATGTGGAGCAGGCATTTGGCAGATCGGATGTATTTATGGAGCCGGAGACGTTATCAACGCTTGAGACGTTTTTCGCACTCGATTGTAATGTCAGTGAAACGGCGAAGAAGCTGTATATCCATCGGAATACATTATTGTACCGATTAGATAAGTTAAAACAAGAATCCGGATTGGATGTACGGGTGTTTCGAGACGCTGTATTAATGAAGATCATTTTGCTATTGTACAAAGTTACGAAAAGGACCTAAATTTTTTGTAAGGAATGTGCATAGTCATATGAGATGCACTGAGTTAATATAGAAACATAACGAAACGAATCATACAATTGTTTAGGGGGAAATGACTCATGGCAGGCGTACGCTTAGAGCATGTGTACAAAAAGTATCCAGGTTCCGATCTCGCATCCGTTAAAGATATCAATCTCGACATTAAGGATAAAGAATTCCTCGTACTCGTCGGCCCATCGGGTTGCGGTAAATCGACGACACTTCGGATGATTGCCGGCCTTGAAGAAATTTCCGAAGGTAAACTTTTCATCGGCGACCGTCTGGTGAATGACGTTGCACCTAAAGATCGCGACATCGCGATGGTATTCCAATCCTACGCCCTGTACCCACACATGAACGTGTACCAAAACATGGCGTTTGGTCTGAAACTTCGTAAATTCAAAAAAGCAGACATCGACAAACGTGTTCGTGAAGCTGCTAAAATTCTCGATATCGAGCACTTGCTCGACCGTAAGCCTAAGGCTCTGTCCGGTGGTCAACGTCAGCGTGTAGCACTCGGCCGTGCTATCGTTCGTGAACCACAAGTATTCTTGATGGACGAACCACTTTCCAACTTGGACGCTAAACTCCGTGGTCAAATGCGCGCGGAAATCTCCAAACTGGCTAAACGTCTTGAAACGACTGTTATCTACGTAACACATGACCAGGTCGAAGCAATGACGATGGGTGACCGTATCGTCGTTATGAAAGACGGTATCATCCAACAAGCAGCTTCTCCTGAAGAGCTGTACAACCACCCAACGAACATTTTCGTTGCGGGCTTCATCGGTGCTCCTTCGATGAACTTCATCGCAGGCTCGCTGACGGACAAAGGCGGAGAGCTTCGCTTCAAAGCTGACGGCATTGACGTTGTTATGCCAGAAGGCAAAGCTAAAATTCTTCGTGACAAAGGCTATGCTAACAAAGAAGTTATTCTCGGTATTCGTCCAGACGATTTCCACGAAGAGCCTGTGTTCATGGAAGCTTCGCCTAACACGATCGTATCGGCTCATATCGACGTAGCTGAGAACCTCGGCCACGAAATGATTCTCTACATGAACGGTATCGGTACGCAAGCGGTAACGGCACGTGTAGACGGTCGTTCGACGCTGCGCGAAGGTCAAAACGTTAAACTCGCTATCGATATGAACAAAGCTCATATCTTCGATAAAGAGTCCGAACAAAACGTATTCGAGAACTAATCGATTCGTAATAAATGAACAGCCTCTGAGCATTCAGCTCAGAGGCTGTTTTTTGTAGGTAGGCGTGTATATGGAATCGGGAGATTACCGATATGCACCGCTAGAGGTAATAATGGATGAGCCCGAGGCAGCTAAGGAGTCGAATGCCCATGATCCATCCGATAGGCTGAGTGTTAACAACCGCTAATGTATGGGCTGGAGGAGTACCCGAAATACGTATTTCAGCAGGTAAAATTACCGTTTCGATAAAGAAATCTCGATTACTAATGTGCAAAGTAGTAGATTTTATAACCAATTATGTAGGAAGAGTAGAGATGAGACGGGCCAGACGTTGCGTTTGGTCCGTTTTTCATTTACGATGAAGACATTGGAAAAACGGCAAGGGGAGGAAACATTGATGCCCAAAAAGGTGAAAGTATCGGAGCTCGTGCAGCAGTTCCAGTTTGAGATTTTGTCCGGCGAGGAAGGGCTGCGCCGTACGATAACAACAGATGACTTATATCGGCCAGGGCTTGAGATGGCTGGCTATTTTCATTACCATCCGCGTGAGCGGGTGCAAATACTCGGTAAAACAGAGCTGACGTTCCTCCAGACGCTTAGTGCGCAATCCCGTTCCGAGCGGATGGAGAGACTGTGCAATGATGAAGCGCCATGTATCATTATTACACGTGGTCTAGAGGCGCCGGCTGAATTGCTCGAGCAGTCAAAGCTCGCGAATGTACCTATACTTCGAAGCGGTATGGCGACTACGATCTTGCAGAGCCGAGTGACGAACTTCTTGGAACGCAAGCTTGCACCAACAGCAACGATTCACGGTGTACTGGTCGACGTATATGGCATAGGGATGCTCATTACAGGTGGCAGCGGTATCGGTAAGAGTGAAACAGCGCTTGAGCTCGTGAAGCGCGGTCACCGATTAGTTGCTGATGATGCGGTAGAGATCCGCCAGACGTCTGATAATCAGCTGCATGGTTCTGCACCGGAACTTATTCGTCATTTGCTAGAAATTCGCGGTCTAGGCATTATTAATGTTATGACATTGTTCGGAGCAGGTGCAATTCGCAACAACAAACGGATTGAGCTTGTTATTCGATTAGAAAACTGGCAGCCGGACAAGCAGTATGACCGTCTTGGTCTGGATGAGGAAACGACTCGCATTATCGATACGGATGTGCCGCTCGTTACAGTTCCCGTGCGTCCTGGCCGCAACTTAGCGGTTATTATTGAAGTAGCAGCGATGAACTACCGTTTGAAACGAATGGGTTATAACGCAGCGCTGCAATTCACGAACAAACTGACAGAGACGATTGCTGACGATATGGATGATTATGAGTAATAAACGATGCCGGCTCTCATGAGCCGGTCGTCTATTGAAATGACAAATAAAATAAAGGAGACTCGGCCCTATTATGTTGGAAACGCTTCGTCTTAATCCAATCGCATTCGATCTTGGACCGATCACGGTACACTGGTACGGAATCATCCTTGGCTTGGGTGCACTGGTCGGTTTGCTGCTTGCCGTTCAAGAGGGCAAACGCTTCGGCATTTCTCCAGATTTCTTCATGGATCTGCTGCTAATGGGCGTTCCATCTGCCGTTATCGCAGCACGGATTTACTATGTCGCGTTTGAATGGAACCGTTATAAGGGCGATTTCCTGTCCGTCTTTAAAATTTGGGAGGGCGGCATCGCAATCTATGGAGCGTTAATCGGTGCTTTTATATGCGGGATCCTGTATGCGCGTTATAAGGGCTATAACTTCCTGCGAATTGCAGATATTTGTGCGCCTTCGTTAATCGCGGGCCAATTGATTGGTCGTTGGGGTAACTTCGTTAACCAGGAGGCCTATGGCGGTCCAGTAGAAGAATCGTTTCTGCGGGACAAGCTTCACCTGCCAGGCTGGATCGTGGATCAAATGAATGTAGAAGGTGTCTTCCACCATCCAACGTTCCTGTATGAATCGCTCTGGAATGTGGTCGGCATCATTATTTTATTCGTTCTGCGCCGCCAGAAGTTCCTCCGAGCGGGCGAGTTGCTGTGCACGTACTTCTTCTGGTACGCATTGGGTCGCTTCTATATTGAAGGACTCCGCACCGATAGCTTGGCATTCGCAGGTCCGGATTGGCTCGCATCATTCATGAATGGACTGTGGACGCCTATGGAATGGATGGGCTTCCATGCAGGTTACTTGAACATCGCGTTAGAAGGAAACGTACGTGTATCGCAGCTCGTTAGCGTTGTTCTTCTGCTAGCGGCAATTGTATTCGTAGTTGCAAGACGTGTAACGATCGTGCAGCCTGTACATTACTTGGACCCTCTTGTTTCGAGTAAGCCGAAGGCTTCCGATAATAACATCGGTTCCTCGGATGTAGCGAACAGCTAAGAAGAACTGTTGTTAGTGGACAGTGAGATAAAGGTACACAATCGGCTCCGACTGTTGGCCATCAACTGGCTGACAGCGGAGCCGATTAAGCAGGAAGGGGATTTTTGAAGTGACGCAGCAGCGCATTAAAACAATGTTGTTTGATTTGGACGGTACGGTACTTGATACAAATGAGCTTATTATTCAGTCTTTCATTCATGCGTTAGACGGTATTGTGGAGCCCGGGTTCGGAGCAGCGCGCATTATTCCATCGATGGGATTGCCGCTCGTTGTACAGCTTCAACAGTTCTCAGGCAGAGAAGATGTCGCAGATCTGCTGGCCAAATATCGTGAGTTCAACTTGCGGGTACACGATGATTATGTATGTGCTTTTCCTAATGTGAATGAAGTGCTGAAGACATTGCATGATCGCGGCATCCAGATGGGCGTAGTGACGACCAAAATGCGACTCACAACAGAGCGCGGGCTGAAGTTTGTTGGCATCGGCGAATATATGAGCAGTATCGTATCGGTTGATGATGTAACGAATCCGAAGCCTCATCCAGAACCAGTGCTTCGTGCGATCGAGGAGCTTGGCGCTGATCCGGCGACAACGATGATGGTTGGAGATAGTGCTGTCGATATGGAATCGGCGGTAGCAGCAGGTGCTATTCCAGTTGGCGTTGCTTGGTCGCTGAAGGGCGAGCAGAAGCTTCGCGAGAGTGGCGCGCAGCATATCATTCACGATATGCGGGATTTGCTGAGGTTCGTCTAACGTCTAACAGGAGCGGGTGCGAGAATGGGACGTAACGTAGAACGTTTCAAGATGGAAGGCCCGAATGCGCTGTGGCAGGTTTACCGTACGGTGAGCCGATTCAAGGCGGTACGTAATTTCATAGCGATTCAAATCGCACGTTATTGTCCTTCGCTGCCAGTGAAAAATGCGATTTATCGCCGTGTGCTCGGCATGAAGGTCGGGCGAGAGACAGCGTTCGCGCTGATGGTGATGGTCGATGTATTTTTCCCAGAGAAGATTGAGGTCGGTGACAACTGCATTATCGGCTACAATAGTACGCTGCTTACGCATGAGTATTTGATCGGCGAGTATCGGACTGGCAAGATCGTAATTGGCAACAGCGTTATGATCGGCGCGAATACGACGGTCCTGCCGGGAGTCACGATTGGTGATGGCGCCGTAGTAGCGGCGGGCTCCGTTGTGCATCGCGATGTACCAGCTGGGGCGTTCGTCGGAGGCAATCCGCTGCAGGAGCTGCGCAGATCAGGTCAATAAGGAAGGCCAGACTCTTATGTGGAGCCTGGCCTTTTGTATGCACTTGCAGGCAGGGCGATGTCCCTTGACGATTGCGTGCTTAGCATGGTAATATTACGTCTAATCCTTTGTTTTGGTAGCATGGTAACATGGTAGTGCTTTAATGTGTTAAAGTGATGCTGGAAGTGATGAGTTTGAAGAGCTGGAACAAAACTAGAAGAACGATGGAACAACAACATAGAAATTAAGTCTTATAACAATTGCTAAGAAGGTGAATCCGTATGTCGAAACCTAAAGTGTTCGAGAAACCGATCGGAGTCAAAGATTATTTGCCGCATGCTGTTGCGAAGCTGCGCCGGATTGAGCGTCAGACGCTCGAGTGCATGAACCGTTGGGGCTATGAGCAGATCATTACGCCAACAATGGAGTTCTACGATACGGTCGGCGTGGCGAGCTCCACGTCTGATCAGAAGCTGTTCAAGCTGCTCAACAACCGCGGTACGACGCTCGTACTGCGTTCGGATATGACCGCGCCAATCGCGCGCGTTGTATCGTCTTTATTGAAGGAAACGCCATTCCCGCTGCGTCTGTCGTACCATGCGAACGTGTTCCGCGCGATTGAGGAAGAAGCGGGCCGCGACGCGGAATTTTTCCAGACGGGTGTAGAGCTTGTTGGTGACCCGTCCGCTGAAGCCGATGCTGAGGTTGTCGCACTGGCGATTGCATCGCTTAAGGCTGCAGGTGTTGAACGGTTCAAAATCGCAATTGGCCACGTTGGCTTCTTGAACGGTCTGTTCGAGGAGACGCTGCCAGGTCGTCCAGAGGCACAAGAAGCGCTGAAGGCTTGCCTCCTCGGCCGCGACTACGTCGGCTATCGTGAGCTGCTGCGCAGCCTGTCGCTGTCAGAGCCAGTGCTGAAGGAGCTTGAAGGCATTCTTCGTCTGCGCGGCGGACAAGAAATTTGCGATCAAGCGCTGCAGCTGAGCGGTACGGCAACGGCGAAGGCGTCTATTCAGCATCTATGCGAGATTTGGGATGTGCTGAAAGCGTACGGTGTATGCGAGAATGTACTGATCGACCTGACGATGATCGGCGATTTCTCCTATTATACAGGGATGACGTTTGAGGGCTATGCAGCGGATCTCGGATTCCCTGTCGTTAGCGGTGGACGCTATGACAATCTGCTCACGCAATTCGGCCGTCCAGCGCCGGCTACGGGCTTTGCAATCAAGACGACGCGCGTACTGGAGCTGCTTGATGGCGTGGAAGAGGCACAGCCAGAGCGTGTGCTGATCAGCTATGATGCGAAGGGCCGCGCGGCGGCGCTTGAAGAAGCACAGCGCCTTCGTGGTGAAGGTGTCAGCGTTGTAACGGAGCGAGTGGAAGCAGGACAGCAGATTACGAATTCTGCAGACAGAGACGGATATGCTACATTTATCTCGTTTGTCGGATCGAAGGGAGAGCAATCGAAGTGAGCGGACAGCAGGAGATTTTGAAGGTAGCAATGCCGAAGGGCCGGATTTATAAGCAAGCGTCGAAGCTGTTCCGTGAAGCGGGACTGCCGATTCCAGTCGATTTCGACGATTCGCGCAAGCTGATTATTGAAGTTCCTGATGCGAAGATGGAGTTCATTATGGCGAAGCCGGTCGACGTGCCAACTTATGTTGAGTACGGTGTAGCGGATATCGGTATCGTCGGTAAAGACGTGCTGATGGAAGAAAATAAGGATGTCTACGAGCTGCTCGATCTTGGTATCGCGAAATGCCGGATGTCCGTTATCGGACTTCCGGATTGGAAGCCGGTTATTAATCCGCGTGTCGCGACGAAATATCCGAACGTAGCTTCGCAGTATTTCCGCGAGCTGGGCCAGCAAGTAGAGGTTATTAAGCTGAACGGTTCGATCGAGCTGGCACCGCTGATCGGCTTGGCAGACCGCATCGTCGATATGGTCGAAACCGGCCAGACGCTGAAGGAAAACGGTCTCGTTGAGATGGAGTCGATCTTCGGGATTACGAGCCGCCTCATTGCGAACCGCGTGAGCTATCGGATGAAGAACGAGCCGATTCAGAAGCTGTGTGATCTGCTGCAGCAGACACTCGCTGCAAGAGTGTAGACGGACGGATAGAACGAACGGATAATTTAAAGGCTTATTGAGGATGGCTTGATTGGGGACTATCAGGCCTGCCCTTGATTAGGCGATTGATTGGGGGATGGAAGCAATGCGGATTATGCGTGCAGAGCAGTTCAATATTGATCGGCAGGTCGAATACGGCACTCCTGAGCAAAATGAAGCGGTCAAATCGATCGTTGAAGCGATTCGAACCGAAGGTGATGCAGCGCTGCTGCGTCTGACGGAGCAGTTCGACCGCGTGAAGCTGGATGCGTCCTCGCTTCGCGTAACTGAAGCTGAAATTCAAGCAGCGTACGATAAGGTCGACGCTGATTTTCTCGTTGCCATTCGCGAAGCTGCGGCAAACGTGCGTACATTCCATGAGAAGCAAATGCGCAATTCGTGGATCGATATGCAGCCAGACGGCACGATGCTCGGCCAGGTACTGCGTCCGCTTAAGCGTGTCGGCGTATACGTACCAGGCGGCAAAGCGGCATACCCTTCGTCGGTACTCATGAACGTGATTCCAGCTCAAGTTGCAGGGGTACCTGAGATCGTCATGGTAACACCTCCGGCAACGGGTGGTCAGGAAGGCATTAACCCGTACATTCTGGTCGCAGCAGCGGAAGCTGGCGTGAAGGAAATGTATCGGATCGGCGGGGCGCAAGCGGTAGCCGCATTGGCATACGGAACGGATACGATTGCGCCAGTCGACAAAATTACAGGACCAGGCAACATCTACGTTGCACTCGCGAAGCGTGCCGTGTTCGGCGTTGTCGACATCGACAGCATCGCAGGGCCAAGTGAAATAGCCGTCCTCGCAGATGACTCGGCAGACGCTTCTTATGTAGCGGCTGACCTTCTCTCGCAAGCCGAGCATGATGAGATGGCTTCTGCTGTACTCGTTACAGCTTCGGAGACACTCGCTGAAGCCGTTGCTGCTGAAGTAGAGCGTCAGCTCGCACTGCTGCCACGCGAAGCGATCGCTCGCAGCTCGATCGACAACTACGGTGCAGTGCTGCTCGTCGATTCGCTCGATGCAGGCATCGACATCATCAACCGTATGGCGCCAGAGCACTTGGAGGTGCTCACGGCTGACCCAATGGCGCTGCTCGCGCGTATCGAGAACGCAGGCGCGATCTTCCTGGGACCATACAGCTCGGAGCCAGTGGGCGATTACTTCGCCGGCCCGAACCACATCCTGCCGACGAACGGCACGGCACGGTTCTCATCGCCAGTCAACGTCGACGACTTCCTCAAGAAGTCGAGCCTGATCTACTACAGCAAAGAGGCGCTTCTCGCCAACGGCAGCAAAATCATGACGCTCGCCCGCCACGAAGGCCTCGAAGGCCACGCCCGCGCCATCGAAATCCGCCTTGAAAGAGAAGGCGGCAAGTAAGAAGCCACTGGCTTCACTTGCACTTGTACTTGCACTTGCACTTTAGCTTGCGCCGACACTGGCACACAGCAGCTCATAAGCTGACCACTGATGGGTACAGCCAGTACCATCAGGTGCTTCCGCGCGGCGAGCTATGCGTGCCAAGCGCACCAAACCTATATAAAAAGTGCTGAGCCAGACGTATGCACCACCGCGAACAAGAGCGGAGAGTGCGGAATCACTCCGGAGAAACGTAGTGCTCGCCTTTGTCACTCGGATTGTCACCCTATCTGAATTTATAAGTTCAGAACAATCCGAGGACAACAGCGATCGTAGGAGTGATCCGCGCTCGGAGCGGGTTCGAACTCAAAAATAACGAATTATAAACTAATATATCTTTAATCAAAGTGAGGTCAAAAAAATGTCCGAAATCGTACAACGCGCAGCCCAAGTGGCGCGCAAAACCAACGAAACTGATATTAAACTTTCTCTGGGCGTCGACGGCAGTGGCCAAGTCAACCTCGAAACCGACGTGCCTTTCCTTAACCATATGCTCGACCTGTTCGCGAAGCACGGCCAGTTCGACTTGACGGTCGATGCACGCGGAGACGTAGAGATCGACGATCACCACACCGTCGAAGACATCGGCATCTGCCTCGGCCAGACGCTGGCAACGGCACTTGGCGACAAGCGCGGCATCAAACGTTACGCGAGTGTATTCGTCCCAATGGACGAGGCGCTGGCACAGGTTGTGATCGACTTGAGCAACCGTCCGCATTTTGAATACCGTGCAGAATATCCATCGCAGCAAGTGGGCAGCTTCTCCACCGAGCTTGTAGAAGAGTTCCTCTGGAAGTTCGCGCTTGAAGCACGTATGACGCTGCACGTCATCGTTCACTACGGTAAGAACACGCACCACATGATCGAAGCCGTCTTCAAAGCGCTTGGACGCGCACTGGACGAAGCAACTAGCATTGATCCACGCGTACAAGGAGTGCCTTCGACGAAAGGGGTGCTGTAACCGATGATCGCCATTATCGATTATGGCATGGGCAACCTGCACAGCGTAAGCAAAGCGGTCGAACGTCTCGGCTTCGACTTCGTCATCACGGCTGACCCTGATCAGATTCTCGCGGCAGACGGTGCGATTCTTCCTGGCGTTGGCGCTTTCGGCGACGCGATGGACAATCTCCGTGAGACGGGGATGGATGAGGTTACGAAGCAGTTCATCGCAACGGGCAAGCCGCTGCTCGGCATCTGCCTCGGCATGCAGCTGCTGTTCAGCGAGAGCGAGGAGTACGGAAACCACAAAGGGCTGGATCTGCTGCCGGGCCGCGTCGTACGTTTCCAAGGCGACTACAAGGTTCCGCACATGGGCTGGAACAAGCTCTCGTTCAATCAATCTTCGCCGTTGTTCGAAGGTCTTGAAGAAGGGCATGTCTATTTTGTCCACTCGTATCATGTGAAACCGGAGCTTGCAAGCGATTTGCTCGCAACCGTTGATTATCATCAGCAAGTGACTGCCATCGTCGGACGCAAGAATGTGTACGGCATGCAGTTCCACCCGGAGAAAAGCGGCGATCTCGGCATGCAGCTGCTTGGCAACTTCCTTAAGCTGACGGTAGCGGCATCCGTATAAGAACCGAATATCGCATTTCATACAATAGATAAACCGGAGAGGAGAGATCAGCATGTTGGCCAAAAGAATTATTCCGTGCCTCGATGTGAAGGACGGCCGCGTCGTGAAGGGTGTCAACTTCGTTAATCTTCGCGATGCTGGCGACCCCGTCGAGCTGGCGGCAACGTATGACCGCGAAGGCGCAGACGAGCTCGTGTTCCTCGATATCTCGGCTTCCGTCGAAGGACGGGCAACGATGGTCGAGGTCGTTAAGCGGACGGCTGGCGAAATTACGATTCCATTCACCGTTGGCGGAGGCATCTCGCATGTCGACGATATGAAGCGGCTGCTGCGCGCAGGCGCGGACAAAATCGGCATTAATACAGCAGCAATCCGTAACCCGCAGCTTATTGCAGACGGCGCGCACAAGTTCGGCTCGCAGTGCATCGTCGTAGCAATTGACGCGAAGTTCAACCCAGAGTGGGGCGAGTGGGAAGTGTTCACGCACGGCGGCCGCAATGGTACGGGCATCAAAGCGCTGGAGTGGGCGCGCGAAGCGGAGCGTCTTGGCGCGGGTGAAATTTTGCTGACGAGCATGGACGCAGACGGAACGAAGGACGGCTTCGACGTGAAGCTGACCAGAGCGGTATCGGAGCTCGTGAGCATTCCGGTTATCGCATCCGGCGGTGCGGGCCGTGTTGAGCATTTCCACGACGTATTCGCGGAGGGCAAGGCTGATGCAGGCCTTGCAGCGACCATTTTCCACTATAAAGAAATGACGATTCAAGAAGTGAAGGACGATTTGCGGCGCAAGGGAGTGGAAGTACGATGAGCGGCAACACGAACACAGCAGTGCTGCCTTACGAAGAGCTGCAGCAGAAGATCAAGTGGGATAAGGATGGTCTCGTAGCGGCTATCGTGCAGGATGCGGTAAGCAAAGAAGTGGTCATGCTGGCTTACATGAACGCAGAATCGCTCAAGCTGTCGATCGAGAGCGGCGAGACATGGTTCTGGAGCCGTTCGCGCAGCGAACTGTGGCACAAAGGCGCAACAAGCGGTCATACGCAGCCAATCCGTTCCATACATTATGACTGTGATGCAGACACCTTGCTCGTGCGGGTCGATCAAAACGGCGCAGCCTGCCATACGGGCCGTTACTCCTGCTTTTTCAACCCGATTGTTGAAGATGCGCCAGCAGTCGAGTCCGATGCGGCACAAGGCGACCGCTTCCGTATGCTCAACGAGCTGGAAGCGATTATCTCGAAGCGTTATGCAGAGCGGCCGGAGGGTGCTTACACGACGTACCTGTTCGAGAAGGGTCTGGACAAAATTTTAAAAAAATTCGGCGAAGAGTCGATCGAAGTCGTCATTGCAGCGAAAAATGGTGACAACGAAGAGCTCCGCAGTGAAACGAGCGATCTGCTGTTCCACCTGATGGTATTGCTTCGAGAACGTGGTATTTCGCTCGATGAGGTTATGGCAGAGCTCGGCAAGCGCCATAATAAACCAACGACGAACAAAATGAATCGTTAATGGTGTTCAACCGTATGAAAGCACGAAAGCACGGAAGCACGGAAGGGGAAACCGAGCACATGCTAATCGATTACCATACGCACCATGAGCGGTGCGGCCATGCGGTCGGCAAGCTGGAGGAATACATCCAGCAGGGCATCGCGATCGGCCTGCAGCAAATCGGAGTATCGGACCATATGCCGCTGCTGCACGTCAATCCTGACGAGTACTACCCAGAGATGGCGATGCCGATGGATGAACTGCCCCGTTATGTCGAAGAAGCGTTCGCGCTGAAGGACAAGTATAAGGGACAGATCGATGTCCGCGTCGGCTTGGAAGGCGATTATATCGAAGGTTCCGAGGAACAGATCGAGACAATCGTGAATGCGTATCCGTGGGATTACGTGATTGGCTCGGTTCATTTTCTAGGAACATGGGATATTACGGACTTCCGTCAGACGCACGGCTGGGAAGGCCGCGATCCGATGCAGGTGTACGAGCAGTATTATGATGCAGTCATCAAGGCAGCGAATACAGGGTTCTACGATTATATCGGTCATATCGATGTAATCAAGCGCTTCGGCTTCAAACCAGCGGGTGACGTAACCCATCTGGAGAATGCTGCGCTGGAGGCTGTACGCAGGAACGACCTAGCGATTGAACTGAACGCATCGGGACTTCGTCATGCATGCGCAGAGATGTTCCCAGGCAAACGGATGCTCGATTATGCAAGACAACTCGACATTCCGATTACAATCGGCTCGGATGCGCATCAGCCCGCTAGATTGGCCGAATACTTGGATCAAGCGCGAGCGCGGTTGAAAGAAGCAGGTTTTACACAGCTGGCGACGTTTGAGCGCCGAATTAGAACGATGGTCGATTTTTGAATTCTGCTGTAATCGATGTATAATGAATATTGTCGAACAAGCAGTGTACGTAAAATTATAGTGGTTCAAACGCTCAGGAGGGTATCATGTTAAGCGACAAGTTGCGTATTTTTTCGGGTTCCTCGAACCCGAAATTGGCCGAGAAGATTGCGGAGGAGCTAGGGCTCAAGCTCGGCGCCATCAAGCTGTCCCGGTTCAAAGGCGGCGAGATCTATGTCAACTACGAAGAAGGGATCCGGAACTGCGACGTATTTCTTGTACAGTCTCTTTCGCATCCGATTAACGACCATTTTGTCGAGCTGCTCATTATGATTGATGCAGCGAAGCGGGCTTCCGCACGGACGATCAACATCATCATGCCACACTACGGCTATGCGCGCCAAGAGCGCAAAGCTGCACCGCGTGAGCCGATCTCGGCGAAAATGGTGGCAGACGTTCTGACGACCGTGGGCGCTAACCGCGTTGTGACGATCGATCTGCACGCACCGGCGATTCAAGGCTTCTTCAACATTCCGGTTGATCACCTGACGGCGCTCGACTTGATCAGCAACTACCTGAAAAATAAACAAATCAAGAACCCAATCGTTGTTTCGCCGGATGCCGGCCGGGCATCGACTGCGGAGATGCTGGCTAACTATCTGGACTGCCCATTCGCGATGATGATCAAGAAGCGTCCAGCGCATAACGAGTCAGTCATTACGCACGTTATCGGTGATGTAGAAGGCAAAACGCCAATCATCATTGAGGACTTGATTGATACGGGTAGCACGATTATTAATGTCGTTGAGGGACTGAAGGAACGTGGAGCGGAAGACGTCTACGTATGCGCTACGCATCCGCTGTTCTCTGGCAACGCCCTGCAGCGTTTGGATCACCCGAATATTAAAGAAGTCGTTGTAACGGACTCGATCGCCCTTCCGGCGCATCGTCCAGAGCGTTACCGCGTACTGTCCGTCGCACCTATGCTGGCGGAAGCAACTCGAATCATTATTGAGGGCGGATCGATTAGTACCCTCTTCAAGAACGCTGGCGTATAAGCTGGCAACCAGCCGAAAAATCGCGGGCCGCTCCATGCGCTCGCGATTTTTCCGGTTTTTCCAGCCTGTAAGGATAGGCGGTGCTATGATATAATCGTAGCAACATTAAAGGACTACGGGAGGTGCCTTGCATTATGACAAAGAAGCAGCGTGCGGTGGTTTCCGGCAGGCTAGCAAAAATAATCCCCATTCAATGGGACGCGACGTACTTCTTCGAGCGGGCAGTTCGTTCGCTGGATCGCTATCATTATGACAAGGCACTGAAAAACTTTCGCCGCGCAGCGCAGTTTGAGCCTGATAATCCAGTGAATCATTGCAATATGGCCGGCATTTTATCAGAGCTTGGCAACTACGAGGAATCGAACCGAATTCTGAAATGGATCGTCGATGAGCTCGACCCCACGATGACGGAGTGCCATTTCTATATGGCAAACAACTATGCCAACATGGAGATGTATGAGGCGGCTGAAGATTCGCTTGTCCAGTACTTGGAGGAAGACGACGAAGGCCATTTCATAGACGAAGCGGATGAAATGATGGAGCTGCTTACGTTTGAGCTCGCACGTCCGACAAAGCAGGCAAACGTCAAATCGCTTGGCGGTATGCGCGAGCATGATCGTGCGCGGATGCTGCTCGAAGAAGGGAAGTTCGCTCAAGCGGTTAAGGTACTTGAGGATATTGTGCAGCGTTACGAGGATTTCTCCTCGGCACGTAATAATTTGGCGCTTGCCTATTATTATATGGGGCAATTCGACAAAGCCATGGCGACGATCCTTAAGGTACTGGAGCTCGATGAAGGCAACTTGCATGCGCTGTGCAACTTGGCTATCTTCTATCAGCATCTTGGAGAGAAAGAGAAGCTGGCGGAGCTGCTGGGACTACTTCGTAAAACGTTTCCGTTTCATCAGGAGCACTCATTCAAGCTGGCCACGACACTCGGCATTCTTGGCGAGCATGAAGGAGCTTACCGACAGTTCGTTCGACTGGTCCGTACGAGTGGATCTGCGGATGCCAGCGTTTATCATTATGCCGCTGTAGCGGCTTGCCAGACGGGACGGCTTGCGGATGCAGAACGCCTATGGCAGCAGTGCCGTGGTTTTGATCCTCAATCTGAGGTCGCGCCGTATTATCTGGATTACTTGGCGGGAGTTCGAGCAAGCGGCGGCCAGCCAGCACCAATCAGCTATCATTATCACCTGCCCTTCGAGGAGCAAATGAAGCTGTGGGAGCGACTGCCTGGTGAAATTGTGCCCGAACGATTCAAGAAAGATCCGCTCGTCCGCTCTTCCTTCTTCTGGGCACTGCGTCACGGTGATCGGCAGACGAAGCTGCAGGTTATTCAAGCGCTTGGCATCATCGGCGATGATGAAGTGAAGGAAGCGCTGCGGGCGTTCATGAAAGAAGCGGGCGAAGAAGACGATCTGAAGCGGATCGCCTTGCTCGTGCTGCGCTCATTAGGTGAGACGGCACCCATTGAAGCGGTCTTCGGCAATGAGGCTACTGTTATTGAGCCGCAGCAAATGCCAACGCGCTTGCCTGTATGGGAAACGAGCTGGCAGGCAGTCTTGGATGAAGCGCTCAGCCGCATGCGGACAACAGGATATGATCTCGTACAGCAGCATGACCTGCTGACGTTGTGGATTGATTTCTTATCACGTCTGTATCCCGATGTGCCGAAGCTTGGCAAGGTGCAGGGCTGGGCGGCAGCGCTGGAGTATTGGACGGCAAAGATGCACAGCCGCACGATTTCGTTCGAGGAAGTGTCTAAGAAGTACGAGACGTCTGCAGCGACGGTTAGCCGGCATGCGAAGCGGATTGACGAGGTATGCGGCATTCGGGACAAAATGCGTTCGACGAATGCGCTGCTGCAGACGCATCATATCCACATGAAGGAGCATGATTGACGCTGCTCGGCCAAGGGTATTCTATGGTGGAATAGCATCGCATAACGGGCTGCTTGCGCGCTTGATGGCGCCAGGCGGCCCGGCGGTCGATCAGGAGGGCTTACTATGTACAAATCCATTATTATCGGAACGGGTCCATCGGGACTGACGGCTGCCATCTATCTGGCGCGCGCGAACATGAAACCTCTCGTTATCGAAGGACCGGAGCCAGGCGGACAATTGACGACTACGACGGAAGTGGAGAACTTCCCAGGCTTCCCGGAAGGCATTATGGGACCTGAGTTGATGGCGAACATGCGGAAGCAGGCGGAGCGTTTCGGCGCTGAATTCCGGACGGGCTGGGTCAACAGCGTTGATGTAACGCAGCGTCCTTTCAAGATACAGGTTGAAGGCCAAGGCGAACTGGTAGCGGAGACGCTTATTATCTCGACGGGGGCTTCGGCTAAGTACATCGGCATCCCAGGCGAGAAGGACAATGTAGGCCGCGGTGTCAGCACTTGTGCCACATGCGACGGATTTTTCTTCCGCGGGAAGAAAATTATCGTTGTTGGCGGCGGCGACTCGGCAATGGAAGAAGCGAACTTCCTGACTCGCTTCGCAACTGAGGTCGAACTGGTGCACCGCCGTGATGAGCTTCGTGCCTCGAAGATCATGCAGGACCGTGCACGCGAGAACGAGAAAATCAGCTGGAGCCTCAACAAGACGCCGGTTGAAGTTGTGGCGAACGGCATGGGTGTTACAGCGCTAAAGGTGCGTGACAACGAGACAGGCGAGGAAGAGCTGCTCGAGACGAGCGGTATTTTCGTAGCCATCGGTCATACACCGAATACAGGCTTCCTCGGCGGTCAGATCGATACGGACGAGCATGGCTACATTAAGGTGAAGCCGGGCACGACGGAGACCAATGTTCCAGGCGTATTCGCATGCGGCGACGTACAAGATACGAAGTATCGCCAAGCGATTACGGCAGCGGGAAGCGGCTGTATGGCCGCGCTGGAAGCAGAGAAATTCCTGGACGGTCACATCACCCAGGACTGGAGCGTCTCGCTGTAATTGAACTAGACTTTAGACGTCCCTCTTGCGTTAGAATATGGCGCAGGAGGGACGTTTTTCATTGAACGGATGCTGCTAACGAGATGGAGATTGGATTAGCAATTTTTAATCTTTCTACTATATAGTTCAACTATAATAGGCGTCTAACAGGACGCCTTATCATGTACAACAGTAAGCTATGCCCAAGGGGCACGCGATTCTTACGCCACATGTTTGCAAGCGCGCCTCTGTCCATCCATACGTTTCTCCTTCCGGGGTCCCGGGGTTGGGAAACCCCGGGGGTCCTCCCTAGCAGGGAGGATTTAGGTGGGTAGAAATGCTGATTTAGGTGGGTAGAAGTTTTGATTTAGGTGGGTAGAAATACTAATTTCATTAGGTAGAAATTTTCATTTAAAGGGGTAGATTTCTATAGAAAACAAAGGGTAAAAAAGGGGCGAAGCCCCTTCCAACTGTTCCACATTTGCGTGCCTTGACCTATTAGAAGGCTTCGCTTATAGTTGGTAACAGAAGAAGTTTAACTTTGTGAACGAGGTGGCCTAGTAATGTCTGAGCAAATCTACGTAGGAGTCGATATCGGCGGCACCGCCATTAAGGTAGGTATTTGCAACCAGAGCGGCGATCTGCTCCATACGTATGAAGGACCGACCGAAAGCGACAAGGGAACGGACGTCATCCTGCACAACATTGCAACTTATGCGAAGCGGATTGTTGAGCAATCGCCATATGAATGGGAACAGGTCGGGGGCGTAGGCGTAGGAATCGCCGGCTTCTTGGACATTCCGAACGGTTTTGTTAAGTTCTCTCCTAATCTTGGTCTGCGAGATGTACGGCTGAAAGATTACTTGGAAGAGCACTTGAACAAGACGGTGCGTATTAATAATGATGCCAATGTTGCAGCGCTCGGCGAAGTGTGGGCGGGTGCAGGCAAAGGCGTCGACCATTGCGTATGCTATACGCTCGGAACGGGTGTCGGCGGCGGTATCATTGTAAACGGCAAAATCTATGAAGGCTTCAACGGCATGGCCGGTGAACTCGGACATATGCAGATCGTACCGGATCTTGAAGCGATTCAGTGCGGTTGCGGTAAAATGGGATGTCTGGAGACGGTATCGTCGGCAACGGGCATCATTCGTATGGCAAAAGACGCTGTCGAGCGCGGGGACCGTACGTCTCTGTCGCTTGTCGAACATATTATGGCGAAGGAAGTCATCGATGCTGCGAAAGCAGGCGACGAGGTCGCTTCCCGCATCGTGAATCGTGCTGCTTATTACTTGGGTAAGTCGATGGCATCGGTAGCGGTCGTATTGAACCCGCAGCGCTTTATCGTCGGCGGTGGTGTATCGAAGGCAGGCGAGTTCCTATTCGAGCAAATTCGTCAAGAATTCCGCAAGTACACGCCAGATGCGATTGCTGAGAACGTAGAGATCGTAGCGGCTACTCTCGGCAATGATGCAGGTGTCGTAGGAGCGGCAGGATTGATTCTGCGCTCGTAGTTGGAAGGGATCGTCGGCCAACGGGCAGACACAAACAGAGAGAAGGCTGACCCGCCCTAACCGGCGGGTTTGTCCGTGATAGGGCCATTATCGGCTTGGCCTGGGAGAGGAGTGACCTGGCATGGACAATGAATCGGTGCAAGTGGCAAAGCTCGTTATTATAACGGGTATGTCGGGAGCGGGCAAAACCATCGCAGTGCAGAGCATGGAGGATCTCGGATTTTTCTGCGTCGATAATTTGCCGCCCGTTCTCATTCCGAAGTTCGCGGAGCTTATTGAGCAATCGAACGGCAAGATTGGCAAGGTTGCGCTCGTTATTGACTTGCGTGGCCGTGAGTTCTTCACAGCACTGTCGGAATCGCTCAACTACATTAAGGAGCATTACACGATCAGCTGCGAGATTCTGTTCCTGGATGCGACGGATGCGGTACTCGTACAGCGGTACAAAGAAAGCCGCCGCAGACATCCGCTCGCACCAGATGGCATGCCGCTCGACGGTATCGGTCTTGAGCGCCGGATGCTGGAGGATCTCAAAGGGATGGCGACGCAGGTTATCGATACGAGCAGCCTGAAGCCAGCACAGCTGAAGGAACGAATCGTGTCGCGGTTCACGAACACGGAGCGTACGGGTATTAACGTGAATGTTACCTCGTTCGGCTTTAAGTACGGCATTCCGATCGACGCGGATTTGATCTATGATGTTCGTTTTCTGCCGAATCCGCACTACATTGAGCATTTGCGCCCGAACACAGGGCAAAATCCTGATGTATATGAATATGTTATGAAATGGCCGGAAACGCAAGTTTTCCTGACCAAGCTGCTCGATATGCTAAACTTTCTTATCCCGTTGTACCGGAAGGAAGGCAAGAGCCAGGTTGTCGTAGGTATCGGATGTACAGGCGGTAAGCATCGCTCTGTGGCGATTGCCGAATACTTGGGCCGAATGCTCGGAAGTAGTGATACAGAGACGGTGCGCGTCAGCCATCGTGACTCCGACCGGGATCGGCATTAAATGGGGTGCGTGAATGAAAGGCAGTAAACAATCGGCATCCGTGCGCCCTAAGATCGTCGTCATTGGCGGTGGGACTGGATTGTCGGTTATGCTGCGCGGGCTTAAGGAGAAGCCGCTCGACATAACGGCAATCGTAACGGTAGCGGATGACGGAGGAAGCTCCGGCATCCTGCGCAACGAGCTTCAAATCCCTCCGCCGGGCGATATCCGCAACGTGCTGCTTGCACTTGCCGATGTAGAGCCGCTGCTGTCGAATCTACTTAACTATCGATTCAACAGCGGCACGGGCCTTGCAGGCCACAGCCTCGGCAACTTGATGCTGGCAGCCATTACGGATATATCCGGCGATTTTGTATCGGGCGTCAGAGAACTTAGCCGCGTTCTTGCGGTTCGTGGGCGTGTACTTCCGGCAGCAGGCCAAGCGATTGTGCTGAAGGGCGAGATGATGGACGGCTCGATCGTGACCGGCGAATCGATGATTCCGAAAGCGGGCAAGGCGATTAAGCGTGTATTCATCGAGCCAGCGAACGTCGAGCCGCTTGCTGAAGCGGTCGAGGCGATCCAAGAGGCAGATGCCATTCTAATCGGTCCAGGCAGCTTGTACACGAGCATTATCCCGAATTTGATTGTACCAAAGCTTGCTGAGGCGATTGTTTCGTCAGAAGCGCTCAAGATGTTCGTCTGCAACGTCATGACCCAGCCAGGCGAGACGGATAATTATTCGGTGGGCGACCATCTTAACGCAATTCACAATCACATTGGCTATCATTTATTCGATTATGTTATCGTTAATGACGGTGAGATTCCACCACAGGTTCAAAGCAAGTATGCAGAGAAGGGTGCGAAAGCAGTCCATCTCGACCTAGAAGAAGTGAAGAAACGTGGTTACAAAGTTATTGCTGACCGGCTTGTGTTGTTCCGTACGTATTTGCGGCACGATGCCGAACGGCTTAGTCAGCATATTTATCAACTAGTAGACGACTGGATGACACGGAAGAGGTGAATCGACATGTCCTTTGCGGCGCAAACGAAAAAAGAATTGACGATGATTGAAACGGACGCATGCTGTGAGAAGGCCGAGCTGTCCGCACTGATCCGCATGAATGGCTCCGTATCGTTGTCGAACCGCAAAGTGATACTCGACATCTCAACGGAGAATGCGGCGATCGCTAGACGGATCTACAGTCTCATCAAGAAGAAATTCGATGTGCATACCGAGCTGCTCGTGCAGAAGAAGATGCGGTTGAAGAAAAATAATGTGTACATCGTGCGTATACCAACGAAAGTTCAGGAAATACTGAAGCAGCTAAGCATTGTCTCGGACGGTTTTCTTTTTCAACAAGGAATCGACAAAGAGATTATTAAGAAGTCATGCTGCAAACGGTCATACCTTCGTGGTGCCTTCCTTGCAGGAGGATCCGTTAACAATCCGGAGGGCTCGTCCTACCATCTGGAGATCGCTTCGATGTACGAGGAGCACTGCCAAGCGCTCGCGGACCTAGCGAATAAGTTCGAATTGAACGCCCGCTGCATTGAGCGGAAGAAGGGGTTCATTTTCTACATCAAAGAGGGCGAGAAAATCATTGAGCTGCTCAACATTATCGGTGCTCACCAAGCGTTGTTCAAGTTTGAAGACGTTCGCATTATGCGCGACATGCGTAACTCCGTCAATCGGATCGTTAACTGCGAAACGGCGAATTTGAACAAAACGATTGGCGCAGCCGTACGGCAAATCGATAATATTAAGCTGCTGCAAAAGGAGCTCGGGCTCGATCAGCTGCCAGATAAGCTGCGTGAAGTCGCGGAAATTCGGCTGATGCACCCCGATATGAATTTGACTGAAGTCGGCGAATTGCTCAAAGGGAAGGTCAGCAAGTCAGGTGTTAACCATCGGCTAAGGAAAATTGATGAATTGGCTGAAAAAATACGTAACGGTTGACGTTTTCCCTAGTGCTACAAGCGCGATAATGATATAATAATTAACAAAATGCCGCATTTGCGGCGATTTCATCAGCTTAGAGGCCGTTTTGCGCTGAATTACGACTGATTACTTTTCATGTCAATAGAAATATGTGTAGGGGGTATGGTTTCCATGACAAGACATCCCGTTGTCGTTCGTCTGAAAACAGGTCTGCACGCAAGACCAGCAGCTCTATTCGTTCAGGAAGCTAATAAATTTTCGTCTGAAGTATTCGTGGAGAAAGACGACAAGAAAGTGAATGCCAAATCGATTATGGGCATTATGAGCCTTGCAATCAGCTCTGGCACGGAAATTCACATTAGCGCTGAAGGTTCTGACGCTGATCAGGCTGTAACCGCTTTAGTCAATCTCGTAAGCAAAGAAGAGCTCGAAAACCAATAATCGTCTAATATGGCGAGTAAGGAAAGACCCCTTAAGGGGTCTTTTCTTTATGAAATCTTTTAGGTGGGTAGAATTAGCGATAGATTGTTTGCTCCCGATCTGGGCCGACGGAGACGATACGGATGGGGACGCCGATGATTTGTTCGATCCACTGTACGTATTGCTGGACTTGTAGAGGGAGTTGGTCGAACGAGCGAATGTGCGAGATGTCGCAGCGCCAGCCGGGAAGCGTATCGAGAACAGGCTCGGCTAGTGCTAGCTGATCAGCTGTAAGGAAGTCCGTTGTCACCTGACCGTTTAGTCGGTAGCCCGTGCACACTGGGATTTCGTCCAAATAGCCGAGTACGTCCAGATTGGTTAGTGCCACTTCGGTAGCTCCCTGCACCATGCAGCCGTAGCGTGTAGCTACGGCGTCGAACCAGCCGACACGGCGTGGTCGTCCGGTCTTCACGCCATATTCGCCTGCATCGCCACCAAGTCGACGCAAATGCTCAGCAGCATCGCCTGTCAGTTCCGTTACGAACGGTCCGGCACCTACGCAGCTGGAATAGGCTTTAGTTACGGCGATGATACGATTGATGGCATGGGGCGGAACGCCTGCCCCAATGGCAGCGTAGCCAGCGATTGTCGAGGACGAAGTTACATAAGGGAAAATGCCATGGTCAGGATCGCGGAGTGCGCCGAGCTGACCTTCGACAAGAATGGATCCGCCCGCAGCTAACGAGTCATGAAGAAGAATGGTCGTGTTCGTGATGAATGGTGCCAGACGACTCTTCAATGCTAGCAAACGGTCTGCGATCTGATTTGAATCGATTGGCGCTGCATGATAGAGATGCTGCAGCAGCGTATTTTTGGCTTCCGATGCAGATTGGATGCGGCACCGGAGCTGCGCCTCATCGCCGAACAATGTACTGAGCGGGATGCCGATTTTAAGCGCTTTGTCGGCGTAGAAGGGGGCAATGCCGGAGCGGGTCGATCCGAAACTCTGGGCGCCAAGCCGTTCCTCTTCGCGTGTATCGAGTTCTATATGATAAGGGAGCACAAGCTGCGCGCGGTCTGAGATATGAATGTCTGGTGCAGGAATGCCGCGGCTTAGCAGGTTGTCGTACTCTCGCAGGAAGTCTTCGGGGTTAAAGGCGACGCCCGGACCGATGATGTTCAATGTGCCAGGTGTGAACACGCCTGAAGGAAGCAAATGCAGTGCGAACTTGCCGTATGCATTAATAATCGTATGCCCCGCATTGCTGCCGCCTTGGTAGCGGACGATACAGCGATACTGCTCAGCTAAGAGATCTGTAATTTTTCCCTTCCCTTCATCTCCCCAATTGGCTCCTACCACAGCTGTTACGCTCATTCCGATCACTCCTCATTCATTGTTGGATTTCCAGAATTGATTATAAGTGCGATAATAATATTAATGAAATGAATATAAGTAATGCTTGATATAAAAGGAGTTAATATCACGTGAGTGAGCATGTGACGAATATGGAATGGTATCGGGCATTCTATTGGACAGCGAAGGTTGGAAGTCTGTCTGGGGCTGCGGAGCGGCTGTATATTACACAGCCAGCCGTCACGCATGCGATTAAGCAGCTGGAGTCGCAGCTAGGCAGTCAGCTATTCTTCCGCACATCGAAGGGCGTCAAACTGACATCGGAGGGAGAGATGCTGTTCCAGCATATCGGGCAGGCATTCAATTTCATACATGCAGGCGAACGGAGACTGGCGGAGCGGCATGCGCTAACGGCAGGGGAGATGCGCATCGGGGCGGGCGATACGTTATGCAAGCACTATTTGCTGCCGCGTATGCGACAGTTTCACGAGCAGTATCCCGGCATTCAGTTTCAAGTTACGAATCGGACGTCGCAGGAGACGGTGAAGCTGCTGAAGGAAGGTGCGATTGACTTTGGTATTGTGAATCTGCCCTTGGAGGATCCAAGGCTGCATATTCAAGAGGGGATGCTGGTACAGGACTGTTTCGTCGTGGCGGGTACTTATCATAAATGGCAGGCAGACGAGCGGCCATCGACTGTCAGGTGGGAGGACTTAGATCGATACGAGCTGCTGCTGTTGGAGAGAGGCAGCGGAACTCGAGCATACCTTGATAAAGTTGCCGCCAAGAACGGTGTCGCGCTATCGCCAAGTATGGAGCTAGGCAGTCTGGATTTGCTTAGCGAGTTTACACGAACGGGGTTTGGGATTGCCTGTGTGGTCAAAAATTTCGTCGAAGGCGAGTTGGCTGAAGGAGAACTGGTGGAACTGACGATTGATCCCCCGATTCCGCCTAGGCGAATCGGTATTGCAACGTTGAAGGATGTACCCTTGTCGACGGCAGCGAAGGCATTCATAGCCATCCTGCAATAGAGGACGGTTACGCAAAGCACAAAGAAGCCCCACATCCCAATAAGGAATGTGGGGCTTGCTGTCGTGCGTTAGTCGAGAAGCGCCTTACAGCTTGTCGATGACTTTGTCGATCAGGCCGTATTGGCGTGCTTCTTCGGCGCTCATGAAGTTATCACGGTCCGTATCGCGCTCGATTTGTTCAAACGATTGACCGGTGCGCTCTGCCATGATGCGATTCAGCTTGTCGCGCGTCTTCAGGATGCGGCGAGCGCGAATCTCGATATCGCTCGCTTGACCTTCTGCGCCGCCAAGCGGCTGGTGAATCATGACTTCGGCGTTCGGAAGCGCATAGCGTTTACCTTTTGCTCCGGCATTAAGCAGGAAAGCGCCCATCGATGCAGCCATACCTACACAGATCGTGGATACGTCTGGTTTAATGAATTGCATCGTGTCAAAGATTGCGAGACCGGCCGAGATCGAGCCGCCTGGGCTATTAATGTACAGGGAGATGTCCTTCTCTGGATCGTCTGCCGCAAGGAACAACAACTGCGCGATGATAGAGTTGGCGACCAGGTCGTTCACCGGCGTCCCGAGAAAAATAATGCGATCTTTCAGCAACCGCGAGTAAATGTCATACGCACGCTCGCCGCGGTTATTCTGCTCAATGACCATTGGCACATAGTTCATATCCATGAAAGTCCCTCCCGAATAGGAAATGTAGTATAGCTTCAGCACTAGCATCGTCAGATGCGGTACGCTGCAAACGCTCGAACTCGAATGTTGCTGGAGAAAGTATTGTGCAGGTCCAGTGACATTAGTGATGCGTAAGTGCTGCTGATGAGTTTTATAATAGCGGATTGATCAGTAAAAGTCAAAGAAAGTCAAACAAGGTACGGCCGGTCATTTAACCGTAACGAATGGAGTGGTGGCAAGGGTTGGACAGGTTCTAAAGGAAAAGCGCTAAAGGCGCGGATGGGCTAGCGAAGCGAAGATCGAACAGCTAAGATCAACCGAAATGCTGATAGGCCTGCTTGTTGCAAAAGTAAAAACTGCGCAGAGAGGTTACGCTAGCAAGTAGAATGAATGCTTCCACCGCAATAGAGGCAGCAAAATAAACACAAAAAAACCGACCTCATCAGTCGGTTTCTATTCGTTGTATAAAGTTGGCGCGCCCGCTAGGAATCGAACCTAGATCTCAGGCTCCGGAGGCCTACGTCATATCCATTGGACCACGGGCGCAAAAAAGCGGAACGAGAGTTATCATACCTTATTTTCCATAGGATTGCAAGTGTTGGACTCTGAGAAAAATAAAAGTTGTCTGATACGTGTCGGAAAACGGTTACATGGGCGAAAAGGAACTTGCAGTCTTTTCCGCTATTCGATAAAATAGTGGTGGGACTTAAAATGAGTATGCGGGACGCGAAACGTCCAACTCATATAGAAGCCCATCAAAGTTTCTTCATATGTTGAAGCAAGAATTCGGCTGTAGTGGAGTGAATGCGCAAGATGCGACCTATGATCGAACTGCAGCAGCAGCTTGTGCCGGATTTATTGGAAGTCATGAGGAAACGTTACTTCATCCTGCATCAAGTTATGCTGTCTGATTCTGTCGGACGGCGCGCGTTGGCTGGAGCCCTCGGGATGACAGAACGCGTGCTTCGAGCCGAGACAGATTATTTGAAAGCGCAAGGTCTGCTGGAGATTCATGCTTCTGGTATGCGCATCAGTGAGCAAGGACGCATGCTGCTTGCAGAGATGGAACCGATGTTCAAGGAATGGTTCGGCTTATCGGAAATGGAAGATAAGATTCGGCGCCATTACGGACTAAAGCGAGTTTACATCGTACCAGGGGACTCTGATACGTCCAAGACAGCGAAGAGGGAGCTCGGCCGGGCAGCCAGCCAAGCATTGACCAGGCTGCTTAACAAGGACGATGTCGTTGCAGTCACTGGCGGAACGACAATGGCTCAGGTGGCTAACCATCTGACAGTGCCTGTGCCGCTGCCGACGAACTGGTTCGTACCCGCACGAGGCGGACTCGGGGAGAGCTTGGACTACCAAGCGAACACGATTGCTTCTATGATGGCGAAGCGAACTGGAGCGCAGTACCGACTGCTTCATGTACCCGATCATTTGGGAGAAGAAGCGTATGTCACCCTCATGCAAGAACCGAACATTCAGGAAATCGTGAATGTGATCCGCAAGGCTAGAATCGTTGTCCATGGCATTGGGGACGCGATGGTTATGGCAAGACGCCGCAAGGTTGATCAGGCATCCGTCGATGCGATGAGAACCGAAGGGGCGCTGGCAGAGTCGTTCGGGTATTATTTTGACCGGAATGGGGCTGTCGTTCACAAAATGCATACCGCGGGCCTTAGGCTCGAGGACATTGTTGCGACGGAGGTCGTTATTGCGGTAGCCGGAGGCGTTAGCAAGGGCGAGGCAATTGCGGCGGTTATGAAATTCGGTCACGATGATGTGCTTGTTACCGACGAGGCGGCAGCGCAAGTCATAGTCAGGATTATTGATGAGGCCGATTTGGGCAATGCTTAATAAGGTGCGTTTTTAAAGAGGATATCTTGACGGCCTCGCGACTCGGAATCCGAGCCGTACACCGTCTTGAGTATATATATCACTTATTGTCTAGGAGGAATTTCCAAATGGTTAAAGTTGGTATTAACGGATTTGGCCGTATCGGCCGTAACGTGTTCCGCGCAGCGCTGAACAACCCTGCAGTTGAAATCGTAGCAGTAAACGACCTGACGGACACGAAAACGCTGGCTCACCTGCTTAAATATGATACGACGCACGGCAAGCTTGAAGGTACGGTTGAAGCGAAAGAAGGCGCGCTGATCGTTAACGGCAAAGAAATCAAAGTATTTGCTGAGCGCAACCCTGAAAACCTCCCTTGGGCATCCGTAGGTGCTGAAATCGTCGTTGAATCGACAGGTATCTTCACAGCTAAAGAAAAAGCTGAGCTCCACCTTAAAGGCGGCGCTAAGAAAGTTATTATCTCCGCTCCAGCTACGAACGAAGACATCACGATCGTTATGGGCGTTAACGAAGACAAGTACGACGCTTCCGCTCACACGGTTATCTCCAACGCTTCTTGCACAACGAACTGCCTCGCGCCATTCGCGAAAGTTCTTAACGATAAATTCGGCATCGTAAAAGGTATGATGACGACGGTTCACTCGTACACGAACGACCAATCCGTTCTGGACGTACCTCACAAAGACCTGCGCCGCGCTCGCGCTGCTGCAGAAAACATCATCCCTTCGTCGACGGGCGCTGCTAAAGCAGTATCCCTCGTACTGCCAGAACTGAAAGGCAAACTGAACGGCATGGCTATGCGCGTTCCTACGCCTAACGTATCGGTAACGGACCTCGTTGCTGAACTGAAAGTTAACGTAACGGTTGAAGAAGTTAACGCAGCTCTGAAAGCAGCTTCCGAAACTTCGCTCAAAGGCATCCTTAACTACTCCGAAGAGCCGCTCGTATCGAGCGACTACAACGGCGACCCAGCTTCCTCCACGGTTGACGCTCTGTCGACGATGGTTGTTGAAGGCAACATGGTTAAAGTTGTTTCTTGGTACGACAACGAGTGGGGCTACTCGAACCGCGTAGTTGACCTCGCTGCATACGTTGCAAGCAAAGGCCTGTAAGGATTTCTAATCCCCCAAACCCCCTTTGGTCTACAAAGGGGGCCCCAAAGGGCGCTGCCCTCTGGACTCCCGTTCTAATGCAGCGTGGGAGGTACAGTCGGCGCACCTGCAGGGGATTGTGCTAGGAACGCTTTAGTCCTGACGGACACGCTTTGGCTGCGGCGCTCCCGTGCAACGGAAGGGATGGCGCCGTTCCGGCGGGACCGGGGGGCTGCGGCTCCTTTGCGGAGCCTGGCCCTTGGTTCGCGCCCCGTTATGGGGCTGAACCAGGTTTTAACGTTCCTTCATTGTGAAGGAACGTTTTTTTATTATAGCGGGTGCTTCGAAGGCAGTTCGCTAAAGCGATCCGCATGTGGGTAACGCTCCGAGGGCGTGTCGACCGCTTGCAGCGGACACACTGGACGTGATGCTTCGAGGGCGTACCGCTAAAGCGGCACGCGTGGGGTAAAGCTTCGATGGCAGCTCGCTAAAGCGAGCCGCGTCGCTGCGCGACGGATTCTTTTATTTCATCTTCGCCTATTCCAAAGGAGGCTTTCTCAATGAACAAGAAAAGTGTTCGCGACGTCGAAGTCGCAGGTAAACGCGTATTCGTTCGCGTCGATTTCAACGTACCACTCGAAAATGGCAAAATTACGGATGACACGCGTATCCGTGAAACGCTCCCTACGATCAAGTTCCTGATCGAAGGCGGCGCGAAAGTTATCCTCGCATCGCACCTTGGCCGTCCTGCTGGTCAAGTTGTGGAAGAGCTGCGTCTGACGCCGGCTGCAGAGCGCCTCTCCGAGCTGCTCGGCAAGCCAGTTGTTAAAGCAAACGAAGTTGTAGGCGAAGCGGTAAAAGCGCAAGTAGCTGCACTGCAAGCTGGCGACGTGCTCCTGCTCGAGAACGTTCGTTTTGAAGCAGGCGAAGAAAAGAACGATCCAGCACTCGCGAAACAACTCGCTGAGCTGGCTGACCTGTTCGTAAACGATGCATTTGGTGCTGCTCACCGTGCACACGCTTCGACAGAAGGCATCGCTCACCTGCTTCCAGCTGTATCCGGTCTGCTCGTAGAGAAAGAGCTCGATGTTCTCGGCAAAGCGCTGAACAACCCAGAGCGTCCTTTCACGGCAATCGTTGGCGGTTCGAAAGTTAAGGACAAAATCGACGTTATCAACAAAATGATCGAGATCGCAGACAACATTCTCATCGGTGGCGGTCTGTCGTATACGTTCCTGAAAGCACAAGGCAATGAAGTTGGCAAATCGCTGCTTGATAACAGCAAGCTCGACCTGACGCTTGAGTTCATCGAAAAAGCGAAAAAACTGGGCAAGAACCTGTACCTGCCAGTTGATATCGTTGTAACAGACGACTTCAGCGCAGACGCTAACACGCAAATCGTTGGCGTAGACGGCATCCCTGCTGAATGGGAAGGCATCGACATCGGTCCGAAAACGCGTGAAATTTACGCTGACGTTATCAAGAACTCGAAGCTCGTTGTATGGAACGGACCAATGGGCGTATTCGAAATCGAGCCATTCTCCCATGGTACGCGTGCAGTTGCACAAGCATGCGCAGAGACGGCTGGTTACACGGTAATCGGCGGCGGCGACTCGGCTGCAGCAGCTGAGAAATTCCACCTGGCTGACCGTATGGACCATATCTCGACGGGCGGCGGCGCTTCCCTCGAGTTTATGGAAGGCAAGGCCCTTCCAGGCGTAGTAGCCCTCAACGACAAGTAAGACCGTTGATCACGAAGTAACGCTTAGAAGCATATTCGGCATCGAATCTTGCATTAGCTCTCGAGCTCCGTTGCTCATGTAGGGTTAGCCTACATTCCGCTACTCGCTCTTCGATCTAATGCAACCTTCTCGGTGCTGAACGGTCTTACAGACCGTTGATCACGAAGTAACGCTTAGAAGCATATTCGGCATCGAATCTTGCATTAGCTCTCGAGCTCCGTTGCTCATGTAGGGTTAGCCTACATTCCGCTACTCGCTCTTCGATCTAATGCAACCTTCTCGGTGCTGAACGGTCTTACAGACCGTTGATCACGAAGTAACGCTTTGAAGCATATTCGGCATCGAATCTTGCATTAGCTCTAGGGCTAAGCTGCTCCATGCTTCTACGTCATTAGAAGCATGGAGGTTTGCGATGAAGGTCTCTCCGGAAACCTTGCAGCGTCATGCAGGTCCGACTGCATGACGCTGCTCCCAGCTTTTACGTCATTAAAAGCTGCTTCGTAGACATATGAGGCTTCAATCTAAAAGCAATATCCTCGGTGCTGAATAGCTTGCGGGTTTCTAAATAAATAAATGCATTAGAAGGGAGATTTCTGACATGAGCAGAAAACCAATCATTGCAGGCAACTGGAAAATGTTCAAAACGGTTAGCGAAGCACAATCGTTCTTCTCCGAAGTGAAAGGCAAAGCGGAGGTTGAAGGCGTAGAGAGCGTAATCTGCGCTCCGTTCACGGCGCTTCCAGCACTCGTTGAAGCTGCTAAAGGCACGAACATCGCGATCGGCGCACAAAACCTTCACTTCGAAGACAACGGTGCATTCACAGGCGAAATCAGCGGCGTAATGCTGGCTGACCTCGGCGTGAAATATGTGATCATCGGCCACTCCGAGCGTCGTGCGTACTTCGCTGAGTCCGACGAGATCGTAAACAAAAAAACGCACGCGGCATTCAAGCATGGCTTGACGCCAATCGTTTGCGTAGGCGAGAAGCTCGAAGAGCGTGAAGCTGACCAAACGAAAGAAGTGTGCAAAGTACAAACAGAAGCTGCCTTCCAAGGCCTGTCCGCTGAGCAAGCAGCACAAGTTGTTATCGCATATGAGCCAATCTGGGCTATCGGAACGGGCAAATCGTCGACAGCGGCTGACGCTGAGGACGTTATCGCTTATATCCGCGGCATCGTAGCTGGCCTGTACGGCGAAGCAACGGCAAACGCAGTTCGCATCCAATACGGCGGCAGCGTTAAGCCAAACAATGTTACGGAGTACCTCGGCCAAGCGAACATCGACGGCGCACTGGTAGGCGGCGCAAGCCTCGAGCCAGCATCGTACATCGCGCTGGTTGAAGGAGCGAAGTAAGATGACGGCTCCTAAACCTGTAGCACTGATCATCCTTGACGGCTTTGGTCTTCGCAACGACGTTGTTGGTAACGCAGTTGCGCAAGCAAACAAACCGAACTACGACCGCTACTGGGCGACGTATCCCCACACGACGCTGACGGCATGCGGCGAAGCGGTAGGTCTGCCAGAGGGTCAAATGGGCAACTCCGAAGTTGGCCACTTGAACATCGGCGCTGGCCGTATCGTATACCAGGATTTGACTCGCATCAGCAAGTCGATCCGCGACCGTGATTTCTTCGATAACGAAACGCTCGTAGCAGCGGTGCGCAACGCGAAGAACAACGGCAAGAAGCTTCACCTGTACGGCCTGCTGTCCGACGGCGGCGTACACAGCCACATCGCGCACCTGTTCGCTCTGCTTGAGCTGGCGAAGAAGGAAGAAATGAACGATGTGTTCATTCATGCATTCCTTGATGGCCGCGACGTATCGCCAGACAGCGCAGTTGGTTATCTGGAGCAGCTCCAAGCGAAAATCGCAGAAGTTGGCGTAGGCAAAATCGCGACTGTTCAAGGCCGCTACTACGCAATGGACCGCGACAAGCGTTGGGAGCGTACGGAGAAATCGTACCGCGCAATGGTATACGGCGATGGTCCTCAATATACGGACGCGCTGCAAGCAGTGAAGGAATCGTACGAGAAGTCGGTCATGGACGAATTCGTTATGCCGACGGTTATCGTTGAGAACGGCAAGCCTGTAGGACTCGTTGAATCGGGAGATTCGGTTGTGTTCTTCAACTTCCGTCCTGACCGTGCGATCCAGCTGTCGCAAGTGTTCACGAACGAAGATTTCCGCGGTTTCGACCGTGGCGACAAATGCCCGCGCAACCTGCACTTCGTCTGCCTGACGCTGTTCAGCGAGACGGTTGGCGGCTACGTGGCTTACTCGCCGAAAAACCTCGACAATACGCTGGGCGAAGTGCTCGTGCAGAACGGCAAAAAGCAGCTGCGTATTGCTGAGACAGAGAAATACCCGCACGTTACATTCTTCTTCAGCGGCGGACGCGATGTTGAGCTGGAAGGCGAAACGCGTATCCTGATCAACTCGCCGAAGGTTGCAACGTATGACCTGCAGCCTGAGATGAGCGCTTATGAAGTAGCTGCTGCAGCGGTCGCTGAGATCGAAGCAGACAAACACGATGCGATCATCCTCAACTTCGCAAACCCTGACATGGTCGGCCACTCCGGTATGCTGGAGCCTACGATCAAGGCAGTAGAAGCGACAGATGAGTGCCTGGGCAAAGTAGTTGAAGCGGTTCTGGCCAAAGGCGGCGTAGCTCTCATCACGGCTGACCACGGCAACGCGGATATGGTTATCGACGAGAACGGTCGTCCGTTCACGGCGCATACGACGAATCCGGTTCCGTTCATCGTGACGAAACAAGGCGCTGAGCTGCGTGAAGGCGGTATTCTCGCTGACATCGCACCAACGATCCTGAAGTTCCTTGAGCTGAAACAACCAGCTGAAATGACAGGCGAATCGATCGTTAAGTAAGACGATACAGGTCCAAGATGCGTATGGATCGGCGGCGGGTGGAGAGACTCGTTTAGATAGACTGCTGACCAGCGCAGGGACGTTCTAAATTTTTCGAAAATAATGTCAGACTGCGCGGCTAGGACGTGCATTCGGAGCGATTTTCGTATACCATAGGAATGTTGGTTTCGAAGAGTTTGGCAACCATTACAACTTAATGAATAAGAAGGAGTGTTACATCCATGTCTATCATTGCTGACGTATATGCACGCGAAGTCCTCGACTCCCGCGGTAACCCAACTGTTGAAGTTGAAGTAACTCTTGAATCCGGCGGTAAAGGCCGCGCAATCGTACCATCCGGCGCATCGACTGGCGCGTACGAAGCAGTAGAACTGCGCGACGGCGACAAAAGCCGTTACCTGGGCAAAGGCGTAATCAAAGCAGTTGACAACGTTAACTCCATCATCGCGCCTGAAATCATCGGTCTGGACGCTCTTGATCAAGTAGCGATCGACCGCAAAATGATCGAGCTCGACGGCACGGACAACAAAGGCAAGCTGGGCGCTAACGCGATCCTCGCTGTTTCGATGGCTGTAGCTCGCGCTGCTGCTGACGCACTCGACGTTTCCCTGTACACGTACCTCGGCGGCTTCAACGCGAAAGTACTGCCAGTTCCAATGATGAACATCGTTAACGGCGGCGCTCACGCTGACAACAACGTTGACGTACAAGAGTTCATGGTTCTGCCAGTTGGCGCTCCAACGTTCAAAGAAGCTCTGCGCGTAGGCGCTGAAATCTTCCACAACCTGAAAGCTGTTCTGCATGACAAAGGCCTGAACACGGCAGTAGGCGACGAAGGCGGCTTCGCACCTAACTTCGGTACGAACGAAGAAGCAATCACGACGATCATCTCCGCTATCGAGCGCGCAGGCTACAAGCCAGGCGTTGACGTATTCCTCGGTATGGACGTTGCATCGACTGAGTTCTACAAAGACGGCAAATACCACCTCGAAGGCGAAGGCAAGTCCTACACGTCCGCTGAGTTCGTGGACCTGCTCGCTTCGTGGGCTGACAAATACCCAATCATCACGATCGAAGACGGCTGCTCTGAAGACGACTGGGAAGGTTGGAAACTTCTCACGGACAAACTCGGCGGCAAAGTACAGCTCGTTGGTGACGACCTGTTCGTAACGAACACGGTTCGCCTCAAAGACGGTATCGATCAAGGCGTAGGTAACTCGATCCTCGTTAAAGTTAACCAAATCGGCTCGCTGACGGAAACGTTCGACGCGATCGAAATGGCTAAACGCGCTGGCTACACGGCTGTTATCTCCCACCGTTCCGGTGAGTCCGAAGACAGCACGATCGCTGACATCGCAGTTGCAACGAACGCTGGCCAAATCAAAACGGGTGCTCCTTCCCGTACGGACCGCGTAGCGAAGTACAACCAATTGCTCCGCATCGAGGACCAACTGGGTGCTACGGCTCAATACGCAGGCGCAAGCGCGTTCTACAACCTGAAAAACTTCAACAAATAATAATAATAACCGCTCGTCATAGCGGTTATCGAAGCTCTCCCTTAGCGTCCGAGGCTAAGGGAGAGCTTTTTTTCATTTTTCATAAGGGAGATCACTCCTAACTTTCGTTCTCCTCTAGCACAGATGAACAGAACAATATCATTGATTTGTATGCATGAATGACAAAAATACAAATAATCCGTGCACAAACCGACATAGCAACTGAGAAGCGCAGCGCTTATCATCAGAGGTAGAAGCATAGCTTGTCCAATCCAATCAAGGTGGTGCTTATTAATATGACAAAACCGCTTATCGGCATTCAATTGTATACACTTCGTGATGTTACGGAAACAGATTTGCTCGGAACCATTCGCAAGGTAGCTGAACTGGGTTATGAGGCTGTCGAATTCGCCGGCTTCTTCGGCCACTCGGCAGCTGAGGTCCGCAAGGTATTGGATGAGACAGGCTTGAAAGCGCCTTCGGCACACGTGCCGATGCAATGGTCCGAACCAGAAGACAAGATGTGGGCAGCCTATGAAGAAGCACTCGTATTTGCGAAAGAAATCGGTCTGACTTATATCGTTACACCTTGGGCGCCAATGCCGGAAGTGCCAACGATCGAAGACGTGAACAAGCTGGCCGCAGTGCTGAAGCGTGCATCCGAGCTGGCGCGTGAAGCTGGTTTCATCTATGGCTACCACAACCATGATTTTGAACTGAAGCAAGTAGACGGCGTGACGGTGATGGATCATCTGCTGACGCAGCTTTCGCCAGAAGAGTTGATCGCGGAGTTCGACCTCGGTTGGGTACACATGGGCGGCGCAGTTCCGGTAGACTATATCAACCGTTATGCGGGTCGTGTGCCGCTGGCGCACTTCAAAGACTTCGGCGATGGCACGAAGGATACGGAAATCGGCCGCGGCGTTGTAGATTTCGAGCCGGTATTGGCGGTTGCGGAGCAAGCAGGCATCGAATACTTCATCGTCGAGCAGGAGCAATTCCAAGTCTCGTCGCTGGAAAGCGCGAAGATTTGCTTGGAATACTTCAGACAACGTGGATATTAATCGCTATAATAAATAGCAATGACAAGTGGGACGGTTCGCGAATGAGCGGCCGTCCTCTTGCTGTATGAGAGCGAGGAGAGTATCGAACATGCGAATTGGCGCGATAGAAGCGGGCGGCACGAAGTTTGTATGCGGCATCGGCGATGAGACAGGGGCGATTCATGAGCGGACAAGCTTTCCGACGAATCAACCAGAAGTAACATTGGAGCGAGTGTTGGCGTTTTTTGAAGGGAAGGGCGTAGAGGCCATTGGCATTGGTTCATTCGGGCCGATCGGCGTCAACCCTGCGAGCGCAGATTACGGGCACGTAACGACGACTCCGAAGCCGGGCTGGTCCGGATTCGATTTCCTCGGTACGATGAAGAAACGTTTCGATGTCCCATACGGCTGGGATACGGATGTGAATGCAGCGGCATACGGCGAGTCGGTGTGGGGAGCAGCGCAGGGGCTGAACAGCTGCGTCTACTACACGATTGGCACAGGCGTCGGAGTGGGCGTCTATGCGGAAGGTCGTCTCGTGCACGGCCTTGTTCATCCGGAGGGAGGCCATGTGTTGACACGCCGGCATCCTGAGGATACCTTTGCAGGCTGCTGCCCTTACCACGGCGACTGCTTGGAAGGAATGGCGGCTGGCCCTGCAATCGAGAAGCGATGGGGAATCAAAGGCAGCGAGCTGACCGTAGACCATCCGGCATGGGCAATGGAGGCATTCTACATTGGGCAAGCGGTGGCCAATAGCGTGCTTATGCTGTCCCCGCAAAAGGTCATTCTCGGCGGCGGCGTTATGCACCAACAGCAGCTGTTCCCAATCATCCGAGCCGAAGTAAAACGTCTGTTGAACGGCTACGTAAGTGCCTCCCAACTGACAGATGACATCGACAGCTATATCGTCCAACCAGGCCTCGGCGACAACGCCGGTCTGTGCGGCGCACTAGCCCTCGGATTAGCGGCTGCGAAACAATCCCATTCATAGTTGTCAAAAAGGGCTGTTCGCGCAGTCGAAGTCGCAGCAGACTTCGTCCTAGCACGAACAGCCCTTTGTTGTCGGCGTCTCACGCAGGGAGCCGCGCGAAGCGTGACGGAACGGTACGTGGCCGTGACCGTAGTCAACCTCATGCTCGTTGATAGGATAAGTGTAGTAAAACTATACTTATTCCACGATATCGCATCTTCAACAACCAATAAGTGCTGTAAAACCGCGCCTAATGCGGCTCTCAGTACGAATATCTACACCACATAATCCATTAAGTAATGCTTAACATTACTTAATCCTCCAACTATATAGCCCGGACAAAAATAAGCGCGAAACTAGCAGAGCTCTTATTTCTGTTCGACCACAACACACCACCCCGTTCGAACAAAAGCTGTGCCCCCAAAGGGGCACGCGACTCTCAGCACGCAGCATCCCACTCGCGACTCTGTCCGCAACCGCCACCTTCCGGGGTCCAGGTATAAAGTTTCCGTAGGAAGCTACTTCGGAAGCATACCTAGTCCCATAGGAGCCTCCCTGGCAGGGAAGCTGACAAGTGCGCACCTACCTGTCGTCCCCGCTGCTCTAACGGACTGAACCGACGCTATTTGCACCAAATCAAACACTTCAGATTCTAGCGGACTCAGGTGCGCTTATATGATGGTTTTTCTCGTATGAAGCCCATACTCCACACAAATAGAGCTTGTGTAGTCCGTTACATCTCAAAACGAGCTATTCAACAGTAATTAGCGCTTCTGTGGTCCGTTACAGTAATAGAGTGAGGAACAAGCGAGTAGCAAGGCAGGCGGAGAGACTGGAACGAAACTCGAACAATAGCTGTGTCCATTAGCGGCTCAATGTCCGTCACAGCAATAGAGTGAGTGCCAGGCGAGAAACTGGCAGTCAGAGTAACTCAAACGAAAGCTCGAACAAAAGCTGTGCCCCGAAAGGGGCATGCGACACCCAGCTCGCATCATCTCATCCGCGTCTCTGTCCCGCTACCAACCCCTTCCGGGGGCCAGGGGACGGGAGTCCCATGGGGCCCTCCCTAGCAGGGAGGGTTTGGTTGGGTAGAAATGTTGTTGGGTAGAAATGTTGAAATATCGGGGTCAGGGGCAGAGCCCCTAGAGTTGCAGGTGTACAAACGGGGTCCAAGGGGCGTAGCCCCTGAAATCCTCCCTAGCAGGGAGGACTCAGGAGGGTGGTCAAATCGGTTTCCGCCGGAAATACATTTGCCCCACCACAAAGAATAGAACAAAACTCACACTTATGACCGAACACAGTGTCGTCATCGACAGATGGAAGGCATCAGGTCCGTCATCAAGCTGCTGAGACAGCATGACGAGCACCGGCTGGTCCCACGGATAGTACGGTGCAAAGCGCTCCGAGTTCGCGATAATGATGTTCGGCAGCGTGAAGATCGCGTTAATCGCGAGCGGCGCTGCGAAGCTGGCCCATGCGACGGATACGCCCATCTGCAGGGAGGCCAGCGGCATGCATGCGAGCCAGCTGCCGATCAAGCTGAACAACAGACCCGGCCATTGAATCGGGTCCGTATAGCCCTTGATCGTTCCAACAAGAAGCAGCGCGCCGAGGAACACAGCCTGCGTGGCAAGCAGGAGCAGCATGACCGAAACGAACTTGCCGATGTACACCGCACCTCGGCTGACCGGCAGCGCAAGCAGCTGCTTCCAACCGCCGCCGGCGTGCTCCAGGCGACATACTGACGCGGAGAACACGCCTGCGAGCAGAGGCATCAGCAGCAGCGCATGCATGATGCCCATCGTATGCAGCAGCTCATCCCACTGATTGCCGCCGCTCATGTCATCGCTTTCGAGCAACCCAATTAGAGAACAAAGAGCAGGACTAACGAATATTAACCACAGAATCGGCGACTTGCGCCATTTGATCCATTCGGAACGTAAGACAGCCCACATGTCATTTCACGTCCTTTCTAACGAAATGGACGCTTCCTGCAACGTAAATCAAGAGTCCAACAGTCAAGCCGAGCGCAGCAGGGATGAGCGGTTCATTCCACTGATTGTCGAGCATCGGCCATTTGTAGGGGACGAAGTCTCCGAGCGTCATGCCGAACATGGAGACGACCGTTCCCAGGACGCCGACCGTAAGCGGAATCGCTTGATTCGCCAGCGAGACGGACAACCACAGCTGCACGGCCCCGATCGGCAGTGCTGCTAGCAGCGGGAGATAGCTGACTCGCAGCAGCTCGGTATAAGGGATGTCAGTCCCGAGGGATAAACATAATCCGAGCACGACAGTGCCAACCGCCAGCATGGTGCATGCGGCAAACATTAGCCCCATAAGCAGCACGAACTTAGCGGCGTACACGGATAGGCGGGACAGCGGCAGCGCCAACGTCTGTTTCCACGAGTTCGTCGCATGCTCAACGCCAGCGATCATCGAAGCGATAATGGCTAAGCCCATAATGAGCGAGGGTACCGCGAGAAAATGCATTTCGCTTAGCATATGGCCCCAAGGGTTGTCGGCATTGAGCTTCATCAGATAGTCGTACCGAAGCGCATAGTTGGCAGCTTGCAGCAGGACGACGCCGAAGCCTCCGGCTGCGATTAGCGGCCATATCGCCTTGCGGCGGATTTTGAGCCGTTCGACGGCAAGCAGCTGGAGCAGCATCATAAGCTCTCCTCTCCGTCGGTCAGCTTCAGGAATAAGTCCTCAAGCGATTGCCGAACTTCCTCGACGCGGTACACCTCAATGCCGCTCTCCACCAGCGTTCGAACATAATAGGCGGCGATCTCGTCATCCACCGAATCGACCAGAATGCGATTGGCGCCCTCATCGTACGCGGCCCCGGCTCGCGGCGTCTCCGCTGCTGCCGCAGATTCGGCACGAACGCCAATAGCAGAGAGTACCTTAGTCGCTTGAGGAACAGCACCAACCCGCAGTGATAAGCGTCCCTTCGAACGGCCTCTCAGTGACTCGATCGATTCTTGCGCGATAAGCCTGCCCTGCGCGATAATGCCGACCTGCGTCGCCATCTGTTCGATCTCCGAGAGCAGGTGGCTGGACACGACGATTGTAATGCCATGCTGCTGAGGCATGCTCTTGATCAGCTCGCGCATCTCAAGAATGCCGGATGGATCAAGGCCGTTCGTCGGTTCATCGAGAATGAGCAGCTCGGGGTTGCCGAGCAGCGCAGTCGCGATGCCAAGCCGCTGCTTCATGCCAAGCGAATAGCCTTTGACAGGGCGGCCAGCGTCCTTCGTCAGCCTTACAATCGACAATACCTCGTCAATACGCCCTACAGGGACGCCGAGGATGCGGCGGACAGCCTCTAGGTTCTCGCGTCCGGTCAGATGGCCATAGTAGGACGGGTACTCGACAAGCGAGCCGACGCGGCGAAGCACCTCGATGCGATTGCTCTTCAGCTCCTGTCCGAACAGTTTAACCGAGCCTCGAGTTGGACGAATTAATCCGAGCAGCATGCGGATCGTAGTTGTTTTGCCGGCGCCGTTCGGACCGAGGAAGCCATATATTTCACCACGGCCCACGCGCAAATTCAAATCTTGGACGAGCGCCTTGCGCCCAATGGCTTTGGTCAGACCGGAAGTTTCAATTACCCATTCGTTATTCGTTTTCATAGGATTCGATCACCTCGAAACCCATTGTAGCGCGTGAAGGTTAAACAAACGGGAGGGTGAAGTTTAAATTTGGTTTAAACCTTGCAGTGTAATGCGGGTACCTGCCGTGGAGCTGTCGATCGTAAGCTGCAGTCCCATTTCCTTCGCCATCAGTGAGACGATGCTTAGGCCGATGCCCGAGCCTCTCTCACCAGATTCGCTGTCCATCCCGGGACCTTGATCGACGAATGAGATATAGCCGCTGCCGTTGCGCACATACAGCCGGACGAGTGCGTAACCGCCATCGCGGGCATGCCGAAGGATGTTCTGGAACAAATTATCCGCGATCCGTTCCATCCACTGCGGGTCGATCTCCCATCGGAAGCCATGATCCGGCGCGTCCAGCTCCAGTTCGATACCTTGCTGCTCGAAGGCAGCGTACCAGTTCGCGCACAGCTGGCGCAGCAGTCGATTCATATCGATCACCTCGGGGCGATAAGGGTATCGGCCTGCGGAGAGCAGCGTATAGGAGAGCAGGTTGTCGATCAATCGGCTGAGGAAGTCGACTTTTCGATCGATCACCTGCAGCGACTCACGTCCGCGACTGCTGAGCGGCTCTTCGTTAAGCTGAAACGCATGGCCGCGAATGGCCGTGAGCGGTGTACGCAAATCGTGGGACAGGTTGGCGATCAGCTGTCTGCGCAGCTGCTCCTCTTCTGTCTCGCGCAGTCGGCCGTGCTCCAGTTGTTCGATCATCGTATTGAATGCGAACTCCAGTCGGCCAATCTCGTCCTGCTTGCCGACCGTAATACGCCCCGGAATGCCAGGGAAGGCGGCAGCGCTTGAAGTCATCGCCTTCTGCATGTGCAGCAGCCTGCGGGAGATCCGGTAGAAGAACAACCAGGAAGCGCCAATGAACAGGAAGAGAATGATCAGCAGCAGCGCGGGGAAGGCGTAGGACCAATACTTCGCAAACGTTGTATTTTTAAAAGTGGGTGTAATAATCGAGCGCGGCACTTCCAAAATAATGAACCCACTGGACGGTTGATCGCCAATGAAGGCAACGATGGTAAACAGCTCATCGCCGCCGCTGCGCCGCTCCTTCATGAACTGCATGGCATCGGCGGCGGTCCAATGCTGCTGGATCTTTGCATCCTTAGGCAGTTGCAGGCGAGTGTCGCCAGCTGGATCAACCCAGTAGATGGTCGCTTTGCTATAACGCTTGTAGAGCTCCTCCAGCCTCTTCTGGATGGCTTCCTCCGATTTGCCTCCAAGTGCCTTCGCTTCGTTATGCCATTTGTTCTCGAGTTCGATGGCACCGCCGTATATCGCATGCTCCTTCTCGTAAGGCGGATAAATCAGAAACAGAATCGTGACGACAAGGATAAGGGCCAGAGGGATAAGAATGACCGCAACGGACATGAGGATCACATAGCGAGAGACGAGCGAACGGCGGGCGTCCGACAGCCAGTTCCACAATCGCTTCATTGCTTCACCCGGAAGCCGATGCCGCGAATCGTCTCGATGATGGCAGGCACGCTCGGATTGATTTCGATTTTTTCCCGAAGATAGCGAATATGAACGTTCAGCGTTTTGTCGCCGTCCCAGCTGGGCTCGCCCCAGACCGCCTCATAGATCTGCTCCTTGGTCAGAATTTGATTCGGATGGCGCAGCAGGTAGAGGAAGATGTGAAGCTGTTTGCCTGTCAAAATGATTTCATCGCCGCTTCGCTCATCGATAAACATCGGCTTCGATAGGTCAATGGCCAGATGGCCGAGCTTGAGCTGTCCTTGATTGTCAGCCTTGCCATTGCGCCGCAGCAGCACCTCGATCCTGGCGGTAAGCTCTTCGGGGTGGAAAGGCTTCGTCATATAGTCATCAGCGAATTGAAGCCCCTCCAGCTTATCGTCGATTGTGGAGCGGGCAGAGAGCATCAGAATCGGTTTGTCTGGCGCGACGCGCTTCAGCCGCTGACCGACGGTGAAACCATCGAGTCCGGGCAGCATCACGTCGAGAATTACGAGATCGGCGTCGGCCACTCGCTGGGTGGCGCCATCTCCGGAGCGCAGCCAATCGACTGCGAAGCCTCTTCCGGTCAGATGGTTTTGAACGATGCCGCCGATATCCAGATCATCTTCAATATATAAAATCCGCCTCATGGCGAATGCACCTCCTTGGCGTTATTCATTCCCATCATACGAGCACCGCGTCCAAATGAAAAGAGTGGCAGCAATAGTCGGTATTGTGCGGCAATCGCTGTTGTGATACAATAAAATTACTGTTTTTAGGCTTGGCCTGAAACTAACGGGCGTTTGTTCCGTTCAAGGCTTTGACACTAGCGTATGCTTACGAAGGCAGCAATTTACTTACAGGCAGTAGTGTCAGGAAGTAAGAAAATTGCTGTTAGGAGGTGGGAAAGTGGACATTTTATTCAAAATCTTGCTTATCATTGCGGCACTTGGTTTGATCTCTGTCGTGCTTCTTCAGAAAGGTAAGAGTGCAGGTTTGTCCGGCGCCATCTCCGGCGGAGCGGAGCACTTGTTCGGCAAACAAAAAGCACGTGGTCTTGACCTGTTCTTGCAGCGTCTGACGATCGGCTTCGCAGCTAGCTTCTTCATTCTGGCGCTGGTCGTATCTTACTTCGTTAAGAACTAAGTTCATTAAGAACTAAACTCGTTAAATATTAGCTAGGTTGATAGCTAACGACATAAGCGCGAAAGCGCAGAGAAGAAGCAGGACATTGCGTCCTGCTTCTTTTTTGTGTGCAGCCATGCCTACCTACTCTTATGCTGAACTATGATTTCAACTGCACGTTGAAGAAATTAACGACCTCCGCTGCTATACGACGGTGGATATCATTCAAATCGCTGACCCCGTTCATAAGCGGAAGCAGGGGAGATGCACGGTACAGGTCGGTAAAAGCAAGGTGATCAGCGCCAGGGATCACAACGGCACGGGAGCCCGGTGCGGCGAGTGCGTTAGCTTCCCGCATAGGAATCTCCGTCGTAAGTTTATCGTATTGGGCTCTCGTGAGCCCGGCGGACCGAAGCTCCGAATCGCTTGGTTCCTCATCGGTTTCTGTACGTTTCGATTGAAGCAGCAGCAGCGGTTTATCAAGTGGGGTGCTTCTTGCCCCTGTGCCGAACATCGTGCCATCCATGTTGACGGCTGCCTGTATGCGATCGTCGGTGTAGAGCATTTCTACCGCATTTGCTCCACCGAACGAATGGCCCGCCATACCGACATGCGCCAAATCTAGATGACCGGCGAGTAGGAAGCTTGAGTCTGCTCCTGTCCTGTCCAGCTGCGCTAGATGATTAAGCACGAAAGAAGCATCCTTGGCCCATACATCCGCGATCAATGAATCGTTGGAATCCCAGTCGGCAGGCGATGGGAAGGAGTCGGAGTGCATCGTCGTCACCGATCCGTCCTCAAGCTCGGATGCGATGGAGTAATAGGTGTGATTAATCGATACGACAATATAGCCGCTGCTGGCGAGCGCTTCGAACAAGAATGTATCTGTGGCATACAGGCCAGGAAGTCCATGCGAGAACAGGATGACAGGATAACGGGCTTGGCTGGACGAGATAGGAGCATCCGCATAGCCATGCGATTGGATTTGTTTCAAATGCGATAGCAGAAACGAGGGGATATGATACCGTTTCGCAAGGGCAGGTGCCATAGCGCCCCATTCCGGCAAATAAGAGGCATGCGGAAGTCCGGCAACGGCCTCGGAGTCAGCGGGGTACCATATTTGTACCGTAAGCTCCCGATGGTCAGAAGGATCGTCCGTCATCGGCTCCGCGCGGGACTCGTCGGACCAATGGTATAAGGACGTCCCGATCGCATAGCTGCCTTCCGGCTCCTCCAGCGAGAAGACGGGCAGCAGGATTGGCGGCGCAGCGGCAATGACGATCAGAAGGACCGCTAGTACGCCTACGCCTAGTTTACGAACGAAGGATAATCTGCGTCTGAGATTCGTGTGCGCATGAGGGGAACGATAGCTTTTGCGAATAAGGTTAAGGCAGTAAAGCATCATGCAGCTAGACACGATAACAGCAGGCAGTATCGTCCACACGAACGGCTTCGATAACAGGCGAATGAGGTTAAGGACGAGCAGTATGACCGGAATAGCGGTCTGGATCCAGCGTGATTGGGACAATCTCCTCCATGTCAGGACGACCAGCGCTGCGACGACGGAAGCAATGACGGCCATATCCATTCCGTACAAGTTAGGTACACCTCATCGCTCATGAATTTTCTATATATTACCACGCTAGGGGCGCTTCTCAAGCGGAACGAAACATTAAGACATCGTAAAAAATTGATCGGTACATCTTATGCCGCCATCGGATATCGATTATAATGGGTTATCGAACCATTTTTGGTTCGCCGGATTGTAGGAGGTTAACGATGAAGGAAAGATATTCGGTTGAAGAGGTCTGCGAGCGTTATGGCGTAACCGCGCGTACGCTGCATTACTATGAAGAAATCGGCCTATTAAACGATGTTCCGAGAACCGAAGGCGGCCATCGGTATTACGATGAGCGAATTATTGTCCAGCTGGAGCAAATTATTCGGCTGAAGGAAGTGCTCGGCATCTCGCTCCAAGAGGTGAAGACGATCGTAGAGCTGGAGGCCAAGCTGGAACAGATCCGCGGTGCCTATCGCCAAGAGGACAAGGCCGAGGAGAAGACGAAAATTCTCGATCGAGGCGAGCAAGAGCTGCAGCGCTTCATTGACCAAATTGATTCAAGGCTCGATAAGCTTCAGCAGCTTCGCCAAGGGTTCCAACAACGGCTTGATCGCGTGAAGAAACTGAAGGAAACCGGCGCACCGCAAGGCAGCTAGCAGATTCATTGACCTGGCTCACAAGACGCTATTATCTATAAAAAATAATGAACAAGCCTCATGCCTAATTCTACACAATAAAGGCGGGAGGCTTTTTGGCGTTCAACAGGAAAAATTTATATAACATAACATTACGTAAGCGTAAGTTATCGTTTATAATGAGTAAGCTATTTATTTCCAATCGGACAATTTCGAGGAGGAAGGGACCATCATGCCGTCTCATAATCGCAAATGGTGGGTGTTATCGGTTACGAGTTTAGGTTCTTTATTGTCGGCACTTAATTTCAGCACCTTAATTATCGCACTGCCGGATCTCATCACAGGGCTCCATTCGACGCTGCTGCAGGCGATGTGGATCATGCTCTCGTACATGGTGGCTCAGACGGTCGTCGTGCTGATGGCGGGCAGTCTGGCAGACCGGTTCGGGCGCAAGCGGTTGTATATCTGGGGGATGGTGCTGTTTACGATTGTATCGTTGATCTCAGGCTTCGCGGCGGACGCGCCATGGTTAATCATCTTAAGGATTCTACAGGGCATCGGCGGCGCTATGGTGATGGCGAACAGTACGGCGATTGTGGCCGACGCTTTTCCGAAGGAGGAGCTGGGCCGCGCGCTTGGTATCAACATCATGGTCGTTGCTGTCGGTCAGATCATTGGTCCAGTGCTCGGCGGTTGGCTCACGACCGATTACGGCTGGCAGTGGACGTTCTGGTTCAACGTACCGTTCGGTGTCGTCGCCGTGCTGTGGGGCTTGTGGGCAATGGGGATGAAGGACGAGAAGGTGAAGGCTAAGAGCAGCAAGGTCGATCTTGGCGGTATCGTCATGTATTCCTTGTCCGTTACGGGACTGCTCATCGCGCTAACCTGGGGGGCCATTCAGAGCTGGACGTCGCCGGTCGTATGGATATCTGGCATTGTGTTCGTTCTCTGCTTCCCGGTGTTCTTGATGATTGAGAAAAAGCACCCGGCGGCCATTCTGCATCTGCCGCTATTCTTCAATCGGATCTTCTCGCTCGGTATCTTCTCCGCATCGCTGAATGCAATCGCGCGTATGGCGGTTATGTTCATGCTCATCTTCTACTTCCAAGGTGCGCAGTCGTATGATGCATTGGAAGCGGGCATTCTGACGATTCCGCTTGCAGCGGGTATGCTGATTTTCTCGCCGGTAGCAGGCTGGCTCGGCGACCGTTTCGGCGAGACAATGCCAGCGACTGTAGGGTTGTTCATCAGTATGCTGGGGCTGGTCGGACTGGCGCTCGATACGGGCATCACAACGCCTTATTGGCAAATGGGACTGTGGATGACGTTGATCAGCATCGGCTCGGGCCTGTTCAACTCGCCGAACTCAAGCAGCCTGATGAATGCTGCGGGGCCAAAATTCCGCGGCGAAGCTTCGGGCATTCGCTCGCTGACAACGAATGTCGGCATGATGCTGAGCATCGCCTTCTCGATGCCGATCATTACGCACAGCATTCCGCATGAAGCGATGCTGGCTATTTTCTCCGGTACACAGGTCGGTATGGGCGAATCGGCCGATGAGTTGAAGCCGTTCATTACAGGTTTGCATGAAGTGTTCTGGTTCATGGCTGTTCTTATGTTGTTCGCAACGGTTCTGTCCATGCTGCGTGCAGGGCAGGGAAGCAGACGTGGAACGGTGGATGTGTCACAGTAGCTGTATTCAACAGCTAGAAGTTCGTCTTCAGCAAATTGTTTCTCAAAAATCAAGGAGCTTGAAACAAGCTTGAGAAGTTTGAGAGAAGAAGAAACCGAGCTTATTGAGCAGCTAGCTATACTAAAGGGATAGCGCCGCTGAGCAGCAGGAAGGGCCTGATCCGCGTCGATTGACGTTGATCAGGCCCTTCCTGCTGCTTATTAGGACGGTTCGACGCCCCAAGCGAGCGTTCCGTTGACGTAGAGCGTAACCTTGCTGTTATTGACGAAGCTGGTGCTCGCCGTGCTGAACGAGTAGTCATTCGACTCGGAGAAGTTGGACCAGTCGGTCTTGCTGAAGCGGGTTTGAATCTGACCGCTGTTGCCGCCTGCGGCGATGGAGCCAGCTCCCGACTTGAACGTCAATTCGAGATACGTATCGGCTGTTGCTGTTGCCGTCGGCATGGAGACGAATTGTGCTTGGACGTTGTCGCTGCCGATTTGCGCCCAGTCGCAGAAGAAGTTGAAGGCCGTTGCATTGTCCTTCGTGAAGTAGTAGCGCACCTTCAGCGTGCTCATGTCTACGGCGCTTGTTCCGCTGTTCGTAATCATGAACTGTGGTGCTGCCGAGCTGTTGGCTGTATCCGTGTCGTTAGGGCGATATTGGACCGCAAGACCCGTCGTCGTACCGCCGCCAGTAGAAGCCGAAGTAGGGGTGACGGAGACTGTATTCGACGTAGTAGTGCCTGACGTATTGGTCGCAACAACACGGTAGTAGTAAGTCGTGCCACCTGCCGCTGTCGTATCCGTGTACGTTAATGCCGTTAAACTTCCGCTTAGATCAGCGAAGCCGCTGCTGCTGGACGTCGAGCGCTGCACCTTATAAGACACGGCATCAGAGGATGCTGTCCACGACAGCGTCGCCTGTGCGGTTCCTGCTGTACCGGTTACTGTGAAGGAGCCAGGGACGGTCACAACGGGTGTTGTCGTTCCGCCGACCGTGTAAATGTTCGGCTGCGCTGGTGTCGCCATACTATCGCCTAAGTAGAAGCTCGTATGCGGCGGTTGGTTGTATGCGACGTTCTGCCATGCTACGCCAAGACGATAGACGGCGTCATGCATCAGCGTAGGCAGCTTGTATGTCGTAACGGCAGTCGTCGTGTAGAGGCGAAGCGCACTGCTGTCCGTTGTGCGCCAGATGACTTCCTCGCGCCAATCGCCGAGCAGGTCCGCTTGCAGGCTTGGCGTACCCTTTGTCGTGTTGTTGGAAAGCGTGCCTGTTGCCGTCAGTAGGTTCGTGGATTTGCTGTTCGTGTAATCCCACTTATCGATCTTGCCAACACCAGCGCTGATGCTGGAGTCGTACGTATGGTCAAGCAGCTCGCGCAGCAGATCGCCGTCCCACCAGATCGCGAAGTTTATCGAAGGCGTGGAGGATGTAATGGTTGTGCCCGTGACGGAGTGAACGCCGACGCCGGACGCCCACTGTTCCTCGCCTTTATAGCGTGGATCGATATCCGCAGACAAGCCTCGGCCGGTATCCGTGCCTGTATATTGCCCCCACAAAATCTCGCCTGTTGCCGCATCATGCACTTCCGCCCCATAAGTCGCACTGGTGCTCTCGTGAACATCGAATACTTCGAGCCCTGGACGATCCGGGTTCAAATCTCCGACATGCAGCGCATCACCATGGCCAAGGCCCGTCGTATACTGCTTAGAACCGTCGTCATTAAGTGCCATTGCGCCATAAATAATTTCATCTTTGCCATCGCTGTCAACATCCGCGATACTCAGCTGATGGTTGCCCTGGCCGGCGTAGGAGCTGTTGCCTGAAGTGCTCGAATCGAACGTCCAGCGCTTCGTCAGCGTGCCATCGCGCCAGTCATATGCGACAAGAACAGTTCGTGTGTAATAGCCGCGTGCCATAATGAAGCTTGGACGAACGCCATCGAGGTAGGCGACGCCTGCGAGGAAGCGGTCAACCCGGTTGCCATAGCTGTCTCCCCAGCTGGAGACTGTTCCGCGTGCGGGCTCGTAACTGGATGTGTTGAGGATTTTACCATTGCTGCCTGCGAACACGGTGAGGTACTCCGATCCGCTCAGAACGTAACCGCTGGAGTTGCGATAATCAGCCGTCGAGCTGCCGATAACCGTGCCTGTGCCGTCCGTCGTTCCGTCTGCTGTCTTGCAGACAACTTCGGCTTTGCCGTCACCGTCGAGATCATAGACGAGGAATTGCGTATAGTGTGCGCCAGCGCGAATGTTTTTGCCAAGATCGATGCGCCACAGCCGCGTGCCATCCAGTTCATAGGCATCGAGATACACGTTGCCCGTATAGCCGGATTGCGAATTGTCCTTGGAATTGGACGGGTCCCATTTGAGTACAATTTCGTAATCGCCATCGCCGTCCAAGTCGCCGACGCTCGCGTCGTTCGCGCTGTACGTGTAGCTGACGCCGTCCGGCGTCGTGCCTCCGGCAGGCTTTTGAATCGGGATGTCCTTGTAATTGTTACTCCACACGGAAGCCGAGGTGGATTGTGCTTGCACTGCACTATTAACCACGGCTGCGACGGTGTAGGTGTTGCTGGCTGTGCCCGCTGTATCGACGTAGTTCGTACTATTCGTGATCGGTGTTGAGGTAATCAAGGTGCCGTTGCGGTAAACGTTGAAACTGGTGGAGGCGGCTTCCGTGCCGAGCAGGCGCCAGCTTAAGTAGACGCCGTTGCTGACTTTGACAGCGACTAGCCCGCGGTTAAGAAACTCCATTTGCCGCGCTGATGCGGCATAGGCGGAATCAGGGTGCTGCGGAAGCAGCGGAAGGGCGATCAATGCGGCCATTGCCGCGGTCATCAGCTTGCGCATCGGCTTGTGCCAAGTCGTGCTCATAGAGCGAAACATAATAGTCCTCCTTACAGTAATGGATTAGCGAGTTCTCAGCTGAGGGGGCAGCTGGATAACGCTTACATTTTTATTGTAAGGGTGGATGAGCCGCGTAAATAGAGGGCTGCAGGAGCAATTGCGGTATGCTTCGCAGCGTTCGAATTGTTCACCTATTAATATTTCGATCAATGCAAAGAGCGTGAGCGAAAGACGTATAGAACGTTAGAGATTAATGAGCGAAATTAGTTTCGAAAATCAATCGAATGCGTAAGTCGAAAGGCCTCGGACAAGATCGGCTGGCTGCGAATACAATAAATCATGGGTCGAACGGTTCAGCAGTGCGGCAGAAGAGAGGGGAGACGGCGCTATTTTTCATCAGGAAGCGGATGAAGGACGGCTGTTTCGTGTATACTGAATGGTATATGAAAATATATCCTTATTTGTCGAACTACAAGGGACCCGGTAGTGTAGAGTCGGGGGCGGAGGAATCATGAGCTTAGAGCAGGACTTGCTTGATTTTATGAAAGAAACGGCATATAAGCCGATGACCTATCAGGAGTTGGAGCAGCACTTCGGAATCGAAGATGCGTCGGATTTCCGCGCATTCCTCAAGCTGCTGAATGAGCTCGAAGAGTCGGGCCAAATTGTCCGTACGCGCAATGATCGCTACGGTGTAATTGAACGGATGAATCTCGTGCGCGGCCGCGTGCAGGCGCATGCGAAGGGATTCGCTTTCCTCATTCCGGAGGAGAAGGATCAGCCGGATGTATATTTGCATGCGAACGATCTGAAGAGTGCGATGAATGGCGATATCGTGCTCGTTCGAATCACGTCCCAGAGCGAAGGCGGCGGACGTATGGAGGGCGAGGTTGTCCGCGTTGTGACGCGCGCCGTGACGCAGGTAGTCGGCACATTCGACAACCATGAGGCGTACGGGTTCGTACTGCCGGACGACAAGCGGATTAACCGCGATATTTTCGTCCCTAGAGGGCAGTTCGGTGGTGCGGTCTCGGGGCAAAAGGTCGTCGTGCGCATTACCGCCTATCCAGAAGGACGCGCTGCAGCGCAAGGCGAGGTTATCGAGGTGCTCGGTCATAAGGATGATCCGGGCGTCGATATTCTGTCGATTATCCGCAAGCATCAATTACCGGAAGGGTTCCCGGACGATGTGATGGCGGAAGCGGAAGCAGCGCCGGATTCGATTACCGAGGAAGAGATCGTGAAGCAAGGTCGCCGCGATCTGCGGAATGAGACGATCGTCACGATCGACGGTGAAGATGCGAAGGACTTGGACGATGCGGTCCATGTCGTACGTCTGGAGAACGGCAACTATAAGCTGGGCGTTCATATTGCAGACGTTGGCTACTATGTACGCGAGCGCTCGGCGCTTGATCAAGAAGCGTACCGTCGCGGCTGCAGCGTCTACCTTGTAGACCGCGTTATTCCGATGCTGCCGCATCGGCTGTCGAACGGCATTTGCTCGCTTAACCCGCAGGTAGATCGGTTAACGATGTCGTGCGAGATGGAATTTGATCCGAACACGATGAAGCGGGTGCGTCATGAGGTGTTCACGAGCGTAATCCGGACGACGGAACGGATGACGTATACGAACGTGAAGCGTATTCTGACGGCAACGGAAGAAGAGCCGGAGCTGGAGCTCAAGGAACGCTATGCGGGGCTGCTGGACATGTTCTCGCTGATGGAAGAGCTGGCGATGAAGCTTCGCCGCAAACGGATGAAGCGCGGCGCGATCGACTTCGACTTCCAAGAGTCGAAGGTTATCGTGGATTCAGAGGGTAAACCGGTGGATATCGTGAAGCGTGAACGCTCAATCGCAGAGATGATCATTGAGGAGTTCATGTTGGCGGCGAACGAGACGGTCGCGGAGCATTTCCACTGGCTGCGCGTACCGTTCCTGTACCGGATCCACGAAGATCCAGACGGTGAGAAGCTGCTGCACTTCATGCAGATCGTTTCGAACTTCGGCTATGTAGTCAAAGGCAAAGGGAATTCGGTTCATCCGCGTGCCCTGCAGACGCTGCTGGAGGAGATTCAAGGCACGAAGGAGCAGACGGTCATCTCGACGATGATGCTTCGCTCGATGAAGCAGGCGAAATACGATGCGGAATGCTTGGGTCACTTCGGGCTTGCGGCGGAGTTCTACTCCCACTTCACGTCGCCAATCCGGCGTTATCCGGACCTTGTCATTCACCGCGTTATGCGCGAGGTGCTCGAGAACGGCGGGGCGATGCCGGAGGAGAGGGTGGAAGCGCTGGCTCCACGCATGCAGGACATCGCTCAGCAGTCGTCGGAGCGAGAGCGCGTCGCTGTAGATGCGGAGCGGGATACCGACAAGCTGAAGAAGTGCGAGTACATGCTCGATAAGGTCGGCGAGGAGTTCGACGGCATCGTCAGCAGTATCACGAGCTTTGGTATGTTCGTGGAGCTGGACAATACGGTTGACGGCTTGATCCGACTCAGCCAGCTGACGGATGATTATTATCATTTCCACGAGCTGCACATGGTGCTGATCGGGGAACGGACGTCGAAGGTATACCGGATCGGTGATGAAGTGAAGATCCGCATCGCGGATGTGAACATGGATGAGCTGACCATCGACTTCGAGATGGTCGACATGAAGCCGCGCAGCAGCGGCGGTTTCCGCGGCTTCGCCGACTTCGGCGGCAATGGCGGACGCAGCGGTGCGGCGGCGAAGCGCGCACGCGGCGGATTTGGCCGCGATGAGCGGCCAGGGCGCGGCCCGGCGGCACGCGGCGGTGGCGGCGCGCAAGGCGGCGGCCCGGGACGCGGCAAGCGCGGAGCGGGCGGCGGTGCGCCGAGCGCAGGCGGACGCGGCGGTGCGCATGGCGCTGGCGAAGCGGCGAGCGGAGGAGCAGGCCGCGGACGGCGCGGCGGCCGAAGCGGCGGCGGCGAGTACGCGCTGGGCGCGGGCGAGCGCGGCACGTGGGGCGCAGGCGAAGCCGTGAGCGGCGGAGCGGGCCGCGGACGTCGCGGCCGTAGAGGCGACGGCGGCGAGCAGGGCGGAGCAGCGCTCCGCACGGAAGCGCCAGCAGGCAATGAAGTGTTCGACGCACCAATCGATCATGATGCAGGTGCGGTATGGAGCACGCGCCCACCACGTAAGGAGCGCAAGCCAAAGCTTGATATGTGGGGCTTGCCGGTTCCGACAAGCAATAATCCACGCCGAGATGACGGCGGCGAGCGCGACGATGGCACCTACCAGCCGGGCAACGGTCGACGCAGCGGCGGCAATCGCCGATCAGGCGGAGCGCCAGGCGGCGGTGGCGGATTTGGCGCACAAGGCGGACGCTCATCCAGCGGCCGTAAGCGTCCGGGTCAGGGCGGCAGCATGAACGCTGGCAACGGTGGCGGTGGCAGCCGTCTGTCTAGTGGCAGCGAGGGTGGTAACCCAGGTGGCGGCGGTAAGCCGCGCAAGAAGAAAAAAGGCGGCGGCGGTAACGCAACGGCTGCTTTCGTAAGAAAGAATCGAAAATAAGCATTAGATAAAGAAGGGCATACAGCTGTCAGCCGAAATGGTGGAAAGCTGCATGCCCTTCTTATTTTGCACAGCCGAACCCGAATGGAACTGAGCGGTGTACATAAATGCGCAAAGCCTCAGGCGAATCGGGACGTCCATCCATCGATTCGCGAGAGGCTGCAGTTTAAGCTATATGTTGCTGCATTTGTCTATTCAGGCTGCTGGCGTTAGTCGCCGGTTGAATCTTTTGTATCGCCGGTTTTGGAATGAGTATTCTGACTGCCGTGGCCTTGCTGCTTCTTGGCGCTGTCTCTACGGGAGTTTTTCTGGTCTCTGCGTGACATGATGATGTGATGCCTCCTCTTGGTGGTTGTTCTTCAGCTATATTGGTATGTCCTTGCGGGCAGGCGATTATGCGGTGGCTGGCAGCTTGGCTTACTACACCTTGAATTGGTAACCGAATGTTGCTACAATTAATGTCTAATAATGTCTAACTGGCCCATTGGGCGATGAACACGTTTCAGACGAGGAGAAGGTGAAGGCGTATGGCTCCGAAGAAAAATCAAGAAAACAAGCCGCTTGCTCAGAACAAAAAAGCATCGCATGACTACTTCATCGAGGAGACGTATGAAGCGGGCATCGTGCTGACAGGTACGGAGATCAAGTCGGTCCGCAACGGTCGGGCGAACATTAACGACGCATTTGCGACGATTCGCAACGGCGAGATGTTCGTGAATAACATGCACATCAGCCCTTTTGAACAGGGCAATCGATATAACCCAACCGATCCGACACGCGCGCGCAAGCTGCTGCTGCACAAGGTGCAGATTCATAAGCTGCTCGGGCTGTCCAAGCAAGAAGGCTACACGATTGTGCCGCTGAAGATTTATGTGCGCAACGGTTATGCTAAGCTGCTGATCGGTCTTGGCAAAGGTAAGAAGAACTACGATAAACGCGATACGGCAGCCAAACGCGACGCTCAGCGTGACATACAACGGGCGCTGCGCGAGAAGCAGAAGGTCGCACGGTAATCGAATATAGAAATGATAGAACCCTCCAGAGACGCGATTGAATCGCTGTCTGCTGGAGGGTTTTTGTATGAGACATAAATGGCGTAAATATTGTGAAATTAATCACATACAATGCTGAATCGTTATATTACAATTAAATCATAACAAGGGGACGCAAGGAGTGATCACTCATGATGAACATAAACAAAGAGGACCAAGACCAACTGACGACGAAGTATCTGGTTCAATTCTGTTATACTTGCGAACGGGCGCACGCGTGCACGACTGAAGAGACGACCGCTCATTGTATGAAAATAAAGCAAGAGGAAGCGGAATATGCGCAACCGCAGGATGAAATGCGTGAATTGCTGCGATGGTATGAACAAATCTAATGGATAAGCAGCTCTCGCTGATTGTTCAGCTTGAGCTGCTTGTTTATTTCTTGCGCACTTGCAAGTAGCTGTTGCTTGTCCGCAATTCACTGCAGCAGCACTATTTTCTTTGCTCAGGAAGAAGCTGCAGCAATTCAGGATGAGTCAGCCATAGATGACGATTTAGCAGCGCATAGACGATGGCCTCGCGGTCATCGCCGTAACCCATGTAATCAGGCATGGTGCGAGGGAGCCGTTTCTTCCCTTTCAAATAGGTTGGGACGAAAGGATTATGCTCGACCGCTGTCTTAATTAGCGATTGCAGCTTAGGGGATCGTCCATTTATCCCGTACTCGACTATTACACGGGCGTATTTGAAGGAGGCACTGCCGTCCTCATCATATTGGCGAATGAGCTGCTCTGCGGCATGCCAATCCTTTGTCTCAATGTAAGCAGGGAGGAGCAGATCGCGAACTCCTTGATTATCGTTCGGATTAAGCTCGAGCAGCTCGCGATAATGTTGAATCGCTTCGGGCATTTTATCTAATTGAGCGCAGATCTCCGCATACCCTTTCTTAGCTCTCATATATGGCCTGGTCGGCGGGTACATCCAGAAGTGTCCTTTGTTCTCCTTGAAGCAGGCCTGTCCTAAGCGCTTCTCTTCCACGAGCATCCCTTGCTTGTAAAAGTAGGCCATTTCTTTAGGAGATGCTGCGCCCTCGGCAAGGATGTTGTAAGCGTCACCGCTTTGAGGGTCGAGCTGAAGAGCTTCTTGGGCGAGCTGCATTTTGCGATGCGGGTTCGGCTCATTCCAGGCTGCGTACAGGAGCTCGGAGGCCTGCTCCTCCTTGTTAGCCTTCTTGCCTCTTACGGGCTTGTTGTTCATATTGTGCGCAAGGAAATCATTGATTTCATCAATGGAGTTGAAATTTTGCTGATCAAGAAGAGCGTGTAGACGAGCCATCTCCTGCTCCATCACGATAGACGAATTTGAGCCGTCTGGAACCGATAGCTGCCGTGCGGCTAGCTCGTTAGATAAATCGTCATGCTCCTCGATGTAATCGAAGAGCTGGTTAGCTCGTTGAGATAATGTTGCAACAGAAACATCGTACTTCTTGGCGAGCTCGCTTTGGGTTGTGGGATGCGCGAAAATCAGACAGAGAACATATTCCAGTGCCGCGGGGTATACGCCAAGCTTCTTCGAGACCGGCTGGGTGTCGCTCGCGAACCTATTCCAAGCCAGAATAAGGCCTGCGATTTGTTCCTGTTTATAAACGTCAATCGTATGGTTAAGAAAATGATGAGCAATCAATCGATGCAGCTCATTCGGCCACTCCATCTCATGATCAATCGTATCGGTCAGAGATAGAGGCTGTGAAGCGACAAGCCGGGTAACTCGAAAATCCTCATCCTTGTTTAAACAGCATTTTTTATATTTCAAGCCGCTGCCGCAATGGCAAGAGTCGTTCCTTCCTAATTTTTGCATATGAACCTCCGTGTTTATTTGTTTTCATTATTGCTTTAATAGGTGATCTTTGCAACTGTGCCCTCAATAGAAGTAATTCAATTGCTCGAGATCAGCTTAAGGGTTCCGGTGTCGCATAGGACGAGCGTCAATAGCTTGCTTTCCGCAAGCTGAATTGCTACAATTAAACTCTAACACGCATAATTGGACAGACTGGTTGGTAGTCGTTATTGCTGCCAGCAACCAACTAGACATTCGACGTGGAAGACATGTTATACTGAGTTCACCAGCAAGACAAGTAGTAAGCATTCGTGCTCTGGATGAAGGCGCAGCAATGTGCCAACCCATTCGAGTCGCCTGCAGGGCTAACGGTTCGCTTAAGTGACGATCCGATTATGCCGATATTTTGGGGGCGTTTATGGATTCGACGGGGATAGTTCGAGCATGGGTCGCGGGTAGTGGGGAGCGTCCGCTTCATCAACGCTAAAGCCAATTAAATGGCAAACAACAACAAACTTACGCTTTCGCAGCTTAATAACCTGTGAGCGTGCTCCTACCTAGCATCGCCCATGTGACTAGACTAGGGGCTAACAAGTAGTGGGATACGCCGTTCGGTCTCCGCCTGGGGTCGACGGAAGAAGATAATCAGGCTGACCCAACGCGTAGTCGGTTACGGGACGACGCTCGGGTGACATCAATACCGTGACTACACCCGTAGAAGCCTGTGTGGCGTTGTCTCTGGACAGGGGTTCAAATCCCCTCGCCTCCACCATGTAAATCCACTACCGCATGAGGTAGTGGATTTTTGCTGTTTTGGAAGCAGGGCAGTTCTTTGAAAAAGATTGACCGGACACGGAAGCGCGGTGCGGGGGCATTGAATGAACGAACTTTGACTAGGAGAGAAGCTCTCTGCTACTATGACGCGAACAGCTGTTTTGCCTCCTGAAGCGTCATTAAGTTAGAATTTTCTCACTTACATTGTGTACGAATAGACGTTAATATTTTTAAAATAATTAAACTTTCACTTTAATGGCAAAAATATTGGGGGTTAAAATGAAGAAAATAGTATTAGTAGGTTTAATAAGTGCTGCTTTAATGGTTGGTCCAGGGAGTTCATATGCTGCAAATGATGATGTCGCTACAATAAGTTTAAAGGGTATCCTTTCTGAGGGGAGATTATATGCTCCTCTCCGTATAACAGGAGAGAAGCTTGGCGCAGAAGTAAGCTGGAATCAGGAAACTAATACTGCTTCACTAACTAAAGATGGAAAAACTTTAACTGCTACTGTGGGTAATGGAGCATTGCTGATCAGTGGGAAAGTGCATGTTCAATTTAAAGCTTTGAGTAACTTCTTCTATCCGAACGATTATATTAAATGGAATAAATCTACTATGACAGGAACTTCTGAGCACATTGAAGTTCGGGCTTATCCATTAACAGATGAACAAGCAATAAAGTTTGCTACAAAAGCGCTTGATGAGATGCACGGTACCCAGAAGAGAGAATGGAATAAATTCCTTATTAACCTGCATGGTCTCATGGATAAGGAGATTCAGTGGAATAGTAGCTATACTCAATATACAGCTTCTTTTTATGATTCGTGGGGTAACAATAGAAACGAAATTATAACTGAGATGACTAAGAAGGGGAATGATTGGATAATGACTTCATTCAAATCCTTAGTAAGATAGGCATCTAATAAAGGATACCTTCTCCATTGTGAGGGGTCAAACAGTCCTGCGAGTTGTGGTTTTACACAGCCACGCTTCGCCCCCACCATCATTAACCCCGACCGCAAGAGATCGGGGTTCTGGCTGTTTATAAATCAGAGCTTTTACTTCGCAGAGGGCTTCATTGTACGAATTCTTGTAGAACACTTGAAGGAATTGGGATTTATCCCCATTCTGGATACAGGAACAACGGTTTTTAATTACAAGGTTGGTGAGTTTACAGCCATACACCTATCCCCTATGAATGGCGCTGCAGGGGTTGATTTGCAGAAAGGAATAGAAATTGATTTTGGCAGAAAAATAAAACCAACTACTAATAATCTCGATACAATGCTATTTAAAGCGAACGCGCCAATTGAATCGGAAGATGGTCATGTGGGAATGACAGCTGAAATAAAGGGGAATAAGCTCATATACTTCCCTGATTATGATCTCATGAATGCTTTAGATGAAGTCATTGAATCAGGACAGAAGTATCAACTCATCATTGGAGATGGTGAGTTTCGAGATGATGTAGGAAATATCAATCATGGATTTACGCTTGAATTTACAACGAAATAATGAAACAAAGACCCGTAAGAGGTTGCTTATTCAAGTGTTCGTCTTACGGGTCCAAGTTCAATCCCCCCGTGAATGATGGATTTATCAACTGTACGGATTACTGATTCTTCTTGAGATCCTTTTGAGGGTTCACATAATTGTGATTTTTTTCACATTCATATCCGTCAGAGTATGCTATATTAAAGGTGCAAGGAGAAAGCAATACATAGCAACAAGAAGAAAGGAAGAGAGTATCATGAACAACCACATTCGAAGGTTATCCTGGTTCAAGCGATCTTGTCTTTCTGTGAACCCTAGTTTATCGAGTAAGAGGGAAGCTTAGATATCTTTTTAAAATAATACGTGAAAAAATTCACAATAGAAATCGGAGATGATTGTCATGTTAGCATGGCTAAGAACTAATAAATACGTTGCAATTCTTATGATCTTCGTTCGTGTCTACCTCGGTTATCAATGGATCGAAGGGGGCTGGCACAAATTGACGGGCGGATTCGATGCCGCGGGATTCCTGAGAAACGCAATCGATAACCCGATAGCCGATAAAACGACTAATGAATTGGTTTATCCGAACTTTGTATACTTCATCGAGCACTTCGCGATGCCAAACGTAAAGCTCTTTAACTACATCATTCCGATCGGCGAATTCCTCGTGGGCGCCGGATTGATTCTCGGGGGATTGACGGCAGCGGCAGCCTTCTTCGGACTCTTAATGAACTTCATGTTCATGTTCGCCGGAACGCTCAACACGAACCCATGGCTTGTTCTTCTAGGAGGAATCGTACTCTTTGCAGGCACCAACGCAGGACGCTATGGATTGGATTACTACCTGATGCCGATATTGCGTAAAGCATTCAAGCATAACAAACCTGATGGAAACGAAACATTGACTCCTGCCGGCACCGCAAATGCTCACTAACTAAATCGCCTCAAGCGAAAAACGAACCTCCTCGTGCGATTCATACGATGGGGTTCGTTCATTTTTATGAGCCGGAACTAGTAGAGAGGGAACGATGTTTTGAGTTAAGGGGGACATAGCTTTGCGGTCGAGTACGGAGCAGGGGGACAGGCTTGGAACGAAGGGAAACAAAGCTAGGCAGCCAACGCTTCATTCGTAATCTTTTCGATATCAATGGGAGATCTGGATCCTTCGCGAACTAAGTCGGGTAAAATATTACGCATAAAGTACTCTACGCAATGAAGTTTGATTCCTTTTATTTTGATAAGGGCATTTCGGTACATCACGATAAATTCTTTTTCCGTATTCCCGCGTTGCAGCTCTGCGAAGGCCTCGTAGATTTGATCCATTTTATCGGCAACTTCTAATATTTGCCCTTCCACCGAATCGTCTTTTCCTTCGCGCAGTTGTCTGCGGAAGATGTGCTTGAAGTCCTCAGGAATATGCTCTTCGATGAAATGCTCGACCATTCCCTCTTCTACTTTTTGCAGCATGGCGCGGAGTTCCAGCGAATAGTGCTTCACGGGCGTCTTGATATCTCCGATAAAAATTTCGCCGTAATCATGACTGCTTGTGATTTCGTATAGCTTTTTCCAATTCACGACAACTCCGTTGCTTTCTTCGATATCGGCCAACGTCTTTGCGTATTGAATGACCTTCCAAGAATGCGCCGAAACGCTGTGCTCCTGGAATTTGAATTTACCTGGGCAGCGAATAATACGCTCTAAATCGGTTAGCGATTGAAAATACGTATGGATACCCATGTTGTGGATTCCTTTCTGTGAAAAAGAGATGGTTTGTTGTGATACGTTTAGTATAAATTTGATTTGTTAATAGGCGATTAACACGAACAGGGAAGTGATCCCTATAATTCTCGGACACATCGTGCCGAATAGGTGTTATGATAATTACAGGAGTTTATGAATTGCAAATTCACAACAAAGGAGCCAATGATAAATGAACGTTGTTTATCAATTTGAAGAAGTGGCCAGACTGCCCTTGCCAGGGGATAACTGCGCTGTTGCGATTCGCCAATTGGACTCCGGGACCGTTATTCAGTTTGAGGGCCAGTCCTTCACTTTGGATTATACGGTTATGGAAGGCCATCGATTTGCGGTGAAAGCAATTGCTCCAGGCGAAGAGCTGCTTTCGTGGCAATTGCCTTTCGGCGCGGCACTTAAGCCGATTGAGCCCGGCCACTATGTGATCAACGAAACCGTGCTGCAAGCGCTCAGTGTGCGTAATCTGGCATTCGCGTTGCCGCCTGTGCCCAATTTTGCGGATCAAGTTCATCCATATGTCCTTGACGAGGAGAACTTCCAGCCGGCTCCGGCATCGCCAGTGTATACGGAGACGCGCACATTTATGGGGTATCGCCGCCATGCGGATCGCGGGGTTGGTACCCGGAACTACGTTGTACTGCTTGGCACCACTTCGCACACGGGCAGCTATGTGAAGAAGCTTGCCGCTCGACTGCAAGATGAATGCAAGAACTATGCGAATATCGACGGGATTGTTCCTGCTGCGCATACGGAAGGCGGCACGGAGAAGCCGAATAACACGGAATTGCTTCTTCGGACGCTAGCTGGGTTTATCGCTAACCCTAACGTCGGTGCGGTATTGGTTGCCGATTATGGCAATGAATCGGTCACGAACAAGATGGTGGAGGCTTATGCGCGCGAGAACGGCTACCCAATCGATGATGTGCTCCATAAGTTCGTGTCGCTCACGGACAGCTTCGACGAGGAGTTAGTTAAAGGTGAAGCGTTAGTTCGGGAGTGGCTGCCAATCGTTAATGCGATGCAGCGGACGCCAGAATCCATTCGTCACTTGCGAATCGGATTGCAGTGCGGCGGTTCGGATGCATTCTCCGGCGTATCCGCGAATCCGCTGCTCGGCTGGGTGTCGGAACAATTGGTGCGATACGGCGGTGCGGCTAGTCTTGCTGAGACCGATGAATTGATCGGCGCGGAGCCTTATATCCTCTCGAAAGTACGCAATGTGGAAACCGCGCGCAAATTCCTTGAGCTTGTAGACCGGTTTAAGGAACGCACGTCGTGGCACGGCACTAGCGCGGAAGGTAACCCATCCGGCGGTAACATGTATCGCGGTTTGTACAACATCTATCTGAAATCGATAGGCGCAGCCATGAAGAAAGACCCTGTAACGCGGATTGACTATGCAACCGAATATGGGGAGCTCATGAAGGACGGCGGCTACTATTTCATGGACAGTCCCGGCAATGACCTGGAGAGCATCGCCGGTCAGGTGGCCGCAGGCTGCAATATGATCTTCTTTACGACGGGTAACGGTTCGATCACTAATTTCCCGTACGTGCCGACGGTTAAAGTAGTCACTACGACTCGTCGCTTCGAATTGCTGTCGAATGATATGGATGTGAATGCGGGACAATACCTGGAAGGCAAGTCGATGGATGAGCTGGGCCAAGAGGTATTCGATCTTGCGATTGAAATTGCTTCCGGTCAGCGAAGCGTGGGCGAGAAGGCAGGCCATGCCCAAGTACAAATTTGGCGCAACTGGCAGCAGAACGATGCGGGCCAGCTGGAAACCTTGCTGCATGCTCCCGTACCGACAGGAGCGCCGATTGAAATTCAGGATGATGCGGTTACGACGGCTAACCCGATTGCATTTGCTTTTACTCGGCATCGCGATCGGCAGTCCAGCGACAATATCGGCTTGATTGTACCGACGAGTCTATGTGCCGGACAGGTAGCCAATATGATCACGCAGCGTCTGAACAAGCAAGGAGCAGGGCAGTCGGATCTCTCGCGCTTTGTTACATTGGCACACACGGAGGGCTGCGGTACATCGGGAGGACCTGCCGAATCGCTATTTGCCCGTACGATGATCGGTTATATCACGCATCCGATGGTCGAGCATTGCTTGCTGCTGGAGCATGGCTGCGAGAAAACGCACAACGACTATATGCGTCATCAGATGGAAGTCCATGGCGTCGATGCAAGCCGCCTCGGTTATGCCAGCATTCAGCTAGACGGAGGAATCGCCAAGGTGAGCGAGAAGGTCGAAGCTTGGTTTGCCGATCGATTGGCAGCAGGTGAGCCTGCAGAGAAGGTCACGGTCGGTCTGGAAGGACTACGTATTGGGATCGTAAGCGACGGCGCCATTACCGACGAAGCCGGTGAGCAGTTGGCACAGCTGACTAAGATGATTGTTGGCGCAGGTGGCGTGGTTGTCGTTCCTGAGAACAGCGGATTGCTTGCCGCGGCTGCATTCGGCCAACATCTATTTATAGATTCGCAAGTTCGGCCGTCCATTGCCTATGGGGAACATGTTCGCCGCAACGGCCTCCACATTATGGAGACGCCTACAACGCATTGGGTGGAGACGATTACGGGACTCGCCGCTACAGGCGTGGAATTAGTGATTGCGCTGGTCGGCAACCGTCCGATGCAGACGCATCCGTTCGTACCGATGCTGCAAATGACAGCAGAGCAAGCGGTGCTGCGGAAACATCAGGAAGATATCGATTTGGTACTCTCGGGCAGCCCGGACTTATGGGTGAGTCAAATTCTGGAGCGCAGCAAGCAGATTCTGGAGCACACGTATGTGCCGCGTCTCTATCAGAAAGGTAATATCGATTTCCAAATGACGCGCGGCTTCTTGGGCGTATCGTTATAATTTAGATACTAGTGAAAGCGAGGACCACACGATGTCGAACCATTTATTATCGAAACGACCGCTTGGCAGTACTGGCCTGCTCGTAACGCCGCTATGCATTGGAGCCGCTCCGCTTGGCGATATGCCGGAAACCTTTCAATATGGTGTGCCGGAAGAACAGGCCTTGACCACGCTGCGTACCGCTTTCGAGAGCTCGATTAACTTCTTGGATACGGCTGCAGCATATGGCAATGGCGAGAGCGAGCGACGGATCGGCAAAGCCATTCAAGCAAACGGCGGACTTCCGGCAGGTTACGTATTGGCGACTAAAGCTGACCGCGACTTGACGACCGGCGACTTCAGCGGCGAGCAGATCAAACGTTCGATCGAAGGAAGTCTCGAACGCTTAGGCCTTGATCGTCTGCAATACGTGTACATTCACGATCCTGAACACACCACCTTTGAGAACATCATGGGACCCGGGGGCGCTTTGGAAGTATTGCGGAGTTTTCAGGACCAAAGAGTTATCGATAACATTGGTATTTCTGGCGGACCGATTGATATGCTGATTCGATATGTAGAGACGGGAGCGTTCAGCGCTGTAGAGACTCACAATCGCTATACGCTGCTCAATCGATGTGCCGAGCCATTGCTTGAAATCGCGAGTCGCATGGGAGTTGCGGTCGTTAACGGCGCTCCTTACGGCAGCGGCATATTGGCTAAAGGTCCGGATGCATACGCCCGGTATGCCTATAGCGAAGCTCCGCCAATCGTTATCGAACGAGCGCGGGCGTTCGCGAAGGTTTGCCAGGAGTATGATGTGCCTCTGGCGGCTGCGGCGCTTCAGTTTTCCCTTCGAGATCCGCGAATTGCGAGCACCGTTATCGGCATGACCAAACCGGAACGGGTAGCGCAGACAATCGAGCTCGCGAACTATCCGATTCCTGCTGAGTTATGGCCGGCGCTTGACGCTTTCGGCTATGATACAACCGATCCGGAAGCAACGCGATTTAACCCTGCCGAGTAAGGTTTAAGCAGCAGTAGCGATAGAGACTAAAGGCACCTCCAATAATAGGAGGTGCCTTTGGTTTATTTACAATGCAATAAAGGGATACATATTGCAATAACAACAGGTATTAATGTGCCGGATCCCAGTTGTCGCTACCAGCCAGAACCTCTTGCGTGTTGATCGCCGCCGCTTGCGAAGCGGTCAGTTGGTGCGCCCAGCTAACCCGGCTTGACGTCGCAGCACCTGCTCCTGTGTTGCCGTATTCGGAATAGCGGGCGGTGCTTTCATTAGCTGTATTGCCCCAATTGTCCCAGCCAGCTGGCTTAATGTGCGTGTCCATTGACGTATACAAGTAGGTAACAGAACTGTACGGCTGCCACGGACGGCCAAGTGCAGTTGTATCATCCAGCGAGCCGGAACGGGTCAAGCTGGACGTAATAAACACGTAGCCATAAGCTGTCGATTGCGCTGTCGATGCCGCTGTTACATAGCCCCCGCCTAAACTCTTAATTTCGCAGCTCTCGAACACAGCCGTCGCTCCGCCAAAAATATAATCGACGGTTCCTTCAATGTACGAATCGCGGTAATACTGCCGGCCGTTGTTTGCATAAAGTGAATCCTGGTTGCCGAGGACTCTCACATTGCGGAAAGCTGCACGATCACCGGATACGTACAATGCGACAGCCTGTCCTGCCGAGGCTCCTGCAGTATTGCGGAACGTAATATCTTGAGCCGTAAAATCGCTCCCTCGTACAAACGTGCACGAGCTATTCGTTGTGCTGCCCGCCGAGCTAGCTGTATCTGCGCAGGAAAGGATCGTTCCGGCTGCGCTTTCACCAATGAGCGTTATATAGGGCTTGTTCGCAGGAAATGTCAGCTTCTCATTATAAGTGCCGTTCTTCACATAAATCGTCTTCGGCGTCGTATTGTTGGCTGGAATCGCATCGATGGCTGCCTGTATTGTGGTGTATACACCTGTGCCGCCGCTCGCGCTGACGACAAGTGCCCCTGACGGGATAGCAGTAGGCACGTCCTTGATCAGAATATCATCCAAATAATGCGAGCCTGCCGTCGAATTCGGCGTATAGGATTCAAAACCGTCCAGATTGGAGACGGTCGTGTAGAAGGCAACGCCGCTCGCCTTTTTCACCCCATTGACATACACATCCGCTTTGTCGGTCGACGGATCAGCGACGATGCGAATGCTGTACCAGACGTTGGCCGAGTAGCTGCTGACGAGCGTCACGTAAGTGCTGTCGGCATTGCGGTACGAAATGTTGCCGCCGTAGCTCTCAATCGAGACAGCTGCGGTCGTCCCGCTGAGCAGGCGGAATATTTTCGTGCTGTTCACAAGCGACGGCTGCATAAATTTGAACTCCGCATCGATCTTGCCCGTTTGGACGGTGAATGTTTTTTTCAAGCTGGAATAGGCAGTTGTGCTCGTATCATTTAAAAATACGCTCCGGTTCGAAGAACTCGGCACGTTAGCCGCCCGCACCGTTCCGCCTGCCTCTGAAATCGTAAAGCCCGAAGGCTGGGAGCCGGCGGAGGTGCCATTGAAATTCGTGTCTGTAAGGGAAGTAGCGGCCTGTGCGCTTGCAGCGGGAAACACCCCGAGCATGGCGGCAATAAGTACCGTGGTTGCTCCGAACATTTTCCTTTTTCTCATCACATGAATTCCTCCTTAGATAGGCTTCTTATTGTTTGTCCGTCTGCAATGAAGTTTTACGAATCGCTCTCCTTTACTCATTGTTCTATAACAAGCTGCATCGCATAAAGCCTGTATCTCACCTCCTTTCATTCGCAAGGCGTGAAACCGTTTACAAACGTCCTGATTGTTGGAGCAAGTCATACTCAACTAAGCGTCCGATCACGCCGGGAGGCGACAACAAAGGAAGGTAAAGTGACGATTCTGTCAAAATCGTTATTAAATACCATATTATTCCTTGCGACCTTGGTTGTCCATCTCAATTCTTGTAAGCAACTACGTATTCCCTCGTTGCAGCTCAGCGAAAGCCTCGTAGATCTGATCCATTGGTAAGAATGAGCCGAAACCCTATGCTCCTGGAATTTGAATTTACCTGGGCAGCGAATGATGCGCTCTAGAATAAATTAAGGACAAGCTTACTGTTAAGGATCAGGTTTGTAGGCATATTAGCGATTTAAGGTGATTCGTGATATGATGGATATATAAAACTCGTGACTGAATTCACATAGCGTAGAGGGTTATTTCATTCAGACTGTAACCTTGTATGATATGTGAATTTTTTATTTCTTTTTGAATAAGAAGGTCATGTGACGATAAAAAAGGTGGTAATTCATTTGGTACAAGGTACAGTTAAATGGTTCAATGCAGAAAAAGGTTTCGGTTTTATTGAAGTAGAGGGCGGAAGCGATGTCTTCGTGCATTTCAGCGCAATTACTGGCGATGGCTTTAAATCTTTGGATGAAGGCCAACGCGTTGAATTTAATATCACGCAAGGCAACCGCGGACCACAAGCCGAGAATGTTGTAAAACTGTAGGTTAGAATCTCAAGCCCCGAACGAAAATTTCGTTTGGGGCATTTTTTATCGCTACATCTATTTCAAGGAGAGAAAGAGGGATGCACAATTGTATTATTCTCGAAAAAGACCGCTTGAGGATATCCCCAAAGTATCAACCGCCATATGGTCTTGTACAGAAGAAAACTGTCACGGATGGATGAGAGATAACTTTGTGTTCTCCGTCGCTCCCGTATGCTCTCTATGCCAATCCGAAATGGTCAAAGGCGAAAAAATGCTGGCAGTGGTCGCAAACACTAGCCCTATCCAGATTAAGCTGTGAACAATAAGGGGAGAATTGCTCCTAAAATAAACAGTGAACGGGCCCCCATGTCAGGCACTTAGATAATAAGGTTGTTAGGCAGCCGACAAGAGATGATTCCTGTATTGAACAGGAGTCATCCTTTTTTTATCGTCGCCATTGATACCTGTGGTTGGCGGAATAGCTAATATAGGGATGATTGGTCTCGATTAATTCACACTTGACAGGTTGGTAAAGTGTGAATAGAATAAAACTCATTAAGCGAGTGTTTCTATTTTTTTAACCCAAAATGAAATAATGTTTCTTTATTGATTTTATAAACTGAAACATTATTACGAACAAAAACAAACCTTGCTGACCAGACCGCTGGAGGCTGATCTTGAAGAAACTGAACCTTAATGGAGGGAATGAAAGTGAAGAAGACACTAGCAATCGTATTCCTGGTTTCTATGCTCAGCGTGATTCTGGCGGGATGCGGAGGGACGGGCAGCAGTAACGATGAGGAACAGAAGAATCAGTCGGAATCGGCAAGTACGCAAGCAATCCAAGAGAACACGGGCAGCAAAGAGAAATTTGTGCTGAACCTAGCCATCTGGGACGAGAAACTGAAGGATACCGTCAATCAAGTCATTGAGATTTATAAGCAGGATCATCCCGAGGCAGATGTGCAAGTTACGGTAACGCCAGTCAAGGATTATTGGACCAAAACGCAAGCGAGTCTCGTCGGTGGTAAGGGCCCTGATCTGTTCATGATGAATGGACCAAACTTCAATAAATTCGCTTCGCTCGGCTTGCTTTCCGACCTGCAACCGCTCATTGAGAAAGACGGAGTTGACACCTCTGTCTATCCGCAAGGCATCAATGAACTGTACAAGCTGGATGGACATGCTTATGGCATTCCGTTCTACCTCGGTTCGCTTGGACTGTACTATAACAAGGAGCTGTTCGATAAAGCAGGCGTTCCTTATCCGGATGAAAGCTGGACGTGGGAGACGCTGAAGGAGAAAGCAGCGCTATTAACCAACAAGGAAGCTAAACAATACGGGTATATTGCGGTAAATGCAGACCAAGTTGGCTATTACCCACTCATCCATCAAGCTGGCGGCAGTGTGATTAGTGCCGATAAGAAGACGTCGGGACTTGATTCTGAAGGTACGATCAATGCGATTCAATTCATGAAGGATTTGATGGATCAGGGCATTTCCCCTTCAGCACAGCAGCAATTGGAGACGGAGGCGCTGCAAATCTTCGGCTCGGGCAACGCGGCCATGTATCCGGGTGGCTCATTCGACGCCTTTAATCTACAGAAGCTGCTCGGTGACAAGTTAGGGGTAACGGTTCTTCCAAAAGGAGAGCAGAGCGGCTTCTATGTTCACGGCTCCAGTTGGGTTATTAATAAGCAGTCCAAGCACCAGCAAGAGGCGTGGGAGCTATTGAATCTGCTGACAGGTAAAGCGGGTCAGGAGCTTCTTGCGAAAAATGCCATTAACTTCCCGGCTTATACCGATTACGTTGATCTGTGGGCGCAGTCGATTCCATCGTTGGACATGAAAGCATTCGTCGTATCACTCCCAGATGCGGTAGCTTATCCGGTGTCGCAGAATACGTCCGAATGGCAAAAGGTAATGGCAGCCTCCATTACGGAAGCATTGACCGGGGCCGTTCCGGTGAAAGAGGCGATGACCACGGCGGCACAACAGATGAACGAAATATTGAGTAAAGATAAATAGCAATGAAATTTGAAGGAGCCGAAGGAGCATCGATGTCCCTTCGGTTTCTGATCAGGTTGGTGAGCAGATGAAACGTAAACTAGAAATGAGATGGGCGTATCTGTTCATCGCGCCCGCGCTGATCGGGCTGTCCTTGTTCCACTTGTTTCCGGCAATTGCATCCATGGTGTTGTCTTTCACGGAATGGAATGGTTTAACAAAGCCTGACTTCGTAGGTTTAGATAATTTTAAAGCGCTGGTTCATGACAAGGAATTTATCCAGTCGATTCGAAACACTGTTTATTTTACTTCAATTAGTGTGCCGGTATCGATTGGACTAGCGACAATAGCTTCGATCCTGCTGAATCAGCGAATAAGGGGAAAGTCGGTTTACCGTACCCTTTATTTTGTTCCTGTGGTTACGATGTCTACAGCTGTGGGACTCATCTGGAAATGGCTGCTTAATGCGGAGTTTGGACCTGTCAATTATGTATTGGGGCTGCTTCATCTGCCGCAGCCGAACTGGCTGTCCGATCCGTCGATGACCATGTTGTCTATCGTCATCGTATCGATTTGGTCGACGGTGGGATACTATATGATTATTTTAATTGCGGGTCTGCAGGGTATCTCCGCAACTTATTACGAAGCTGCTGAAATGGATGGAGCGTCGAAGTGGTATCAGTTATTCCGTATCACACTGCCGCTGCTGACGCCAAGCTTGTTTTTTGTCCTACTAATTGCTTTGATAAACAGTCTGCAGCTGTTCGACCTTGTTTTCGTTATGACAGGCGGTACGACAGGAACTTCGGGACCGAATCCAATGCTGCTCAATTCGACCCGTTCGATCGTGTATACGATTTATGATCAAGGATTTGTTTTATTCCGAATGGGTTATGCATCGGCTCAGGCAGTCGTACTGTTCACTGCTATTTTAATCTTCACACTTGTACAGTTTGCGCTTCAGAAGAAATGGGTTCACTATCAATAGAAAGGAGGCGACAAGATGAGCCGAATGGCAAGTAAGATCACGCTCCATATTGTATTGATCGCGGGTGCATTCCTCATGTTTGTTCCGTTCTTATGGATGTTTGATACTGCGCTGAAGACGTTCGAGGAGTCCATGCTGACGCCTCCGAAGCTATTGCCTGATGTTATCCAGTGGTCAAACTTTGTTGAGGTGTTCGTAAAGACCGACTATATTCGTTATTATTTCAATACAATCGCAGTGGCGCTGTCCAAGACAGTAGGGCAGTTATTCTTCTGCTCACTTGCGGCATTTGCGTTTGCTACGATGTCCTTCCCAGGTAAGAATACATTGTTTTTTATAATCCTTTCCAATATGATGGTGCCAAGCCAGATCGTCATCATTCCTACATTTGTATTGATGAAGGAATTCGGATGGCTGGACTCGTATAACGCTCTTATTGTTCCGGGGCTTGCGAGCGCGTTTGGGATTTTTCTGCTTCGTCAGTTTTTCCTATCTATTCCCCGGGAGCTGGGTGAGGCAGCGCAGATTGACGGCAGCTCTTACTTCCGAATTTATTGGAGTTTGTATTTACCCTTGTCTCGTTCCGGTCTTACGGCGCTGGCCATCTTCGTTCTGATCGCGTCTTGGAACGACTTCATTTGGCCGCTCATCCTGACGAATTCGGATGAGATGCGCGTGTTGTCATTGGCGGTGGCTAGCTTCGTTGGTGAATTCTCGACTGAATACCCGCTGATGATGGCGGCAGCCTTTATGGCGTTATTGCCGCTTGTCGTTCTTTTCTTGCTGTTGCAGCGTTTTTTCATAGAGGGGATTGCTCTAACGGGTATGAAAAGCTAATGATTGTAGTGAGAGGAAGGGGGAAGAGTTGTGCTAAAAGGCATCTTGATGAGCATAGAGGGCGCTTACGATTCCTTGTCATCCATGGAAAAGCAGGCAGCCAAATATATATTGGATCATCCGAATGAGGTTGTTGATATTTCTGTTCAAAGCTTAGCGCAAAAGACAAAGGTCGGCGAAGCGACCATTGTGAGACTGTCTCGTTCGTTGAAGTGTAAGGGATTCAAGGAATTGAAGCTGCGCATTGCAGCTGATCTAGCCTTATCCGATACGAAGCAGGAAGAATACCAGCAGTTTCAGGTCGGCAGCTCGACGGAGGAACTTATCTCCTCGGTAAGCGGCAGCAATCTGAGGTCTGTACAGGATTCACTTACGGTCTTATTACCGGAAGCTGTTGAACAAGCTGTCGATAAGCTGCTGCAGGCGAGGAAGATTGGCGTGTTCGGGATTGGTCCGACAGCGCTCGTGGCTGAAGATTTTCAACTTAAAGCATCGCGTATTAACAAATGGTGCGAGCTTGGAGCGAGCGGGGATAGCCAGGCCATAATCGCCGCTAATCTAATCGATCAGGATGTTGTGCTCGGCATATCTCATTCTGGTCGTACAGAAGAGGTGCTATACGCACTTCAGGTCGCCAAGGCGAATGGTGCCGCAGTCATATCCTTGACCCAATTCGGCAATAGCCCAATTGCGGATATGTCGGATATTCAGCTCTTCACGAGTACGCTGGATCAGAATTTCCGGAATGGCGCGATGGCTTCACGCATCGCACAGTTGAATGTGATCGATATCTTGTACGTCGGCATGGTTTCGGGCAGCTATGAGGAAAGCATCGCTTCTCTAGACCGCACCAAGCAGGCTGTTCGGCGGAATAAATAAAGGTACGGCAAAGAGGTGCAGGAACATGGCAAGACCGGAGCGGAGTTTATATATTGGCATTGACGGCGGCGGTTCTAAAACTTGCTGCGTCGTCGGGGATGCTAGTGGTCAAGTCATTCATGCGGGTTATGGTGGGGCTACCAATGTTAAGTCAAGTTCCCGTGCAGAGACGGAAGATGTACTGCTTCATTTGCTAGAGGATACGCTGGCTCGCTGCGGTGCATCGATGGGGAATGTGCGCGGTCTATCGCTGTGTTTGGCGGGCGGACACCGGCCGAGCGACAAAGCTGCGATGAAGCAATTCATGGTCCCATACTTCTCACCTGAAACTCGAATTGATGTGCAGAGTGACGCTACCGCCGCATGGGCCGCCGGTACATGGGGACAGCCGGGTATCGTCTTAATAGCCGGAACTGGCTCCATCGCCTATGGCCGTCTCTCTCCTGAAGGTAGAGAGGAAAGGGCGGGAGGTTGGGGCTATTTGCTCGGCGATGAAGGCAGCGGCTTTGAGCTTTCGCGGAAGGCACTGCAAGCCGTCTTACGTCATTATGATGGGCGTGGTCCGGCAACCGTTATGACCGAGGCTGTTCTTGCAAGGCTTGGCCTCAATCAACCAGAGGAATTGATTGATTGGCTATATGGTCATCCTGCCATGCGCCGAGAGCTGGCGGCATTGTCCGATATTGTCATGGATGCCGCGGGGAACGGCGATCACGTAGGCGAGACCATCGTTGCTGATGCTGTTGGTGAGCTCACTGAACAGGTCCGTGCTGTTCGAAAGAGGCTGGGGGATGACAACCTTCCTGTAATCACAGCAGGAGGTCTGTTCTCGGCTCCCTACTTCTATTCAACATTCCAATCAGCCTGGCGGCAGCATGTGGGGAAGACAGGCGAGTGCCGTCTGCTGACGCTGCCGCCCGCTGTTGGCGCTTATTATTTGGCGCTGCATGGAGCGGGACTAGCCAGCCCGACAACTGGGAAAACAATCGAAAACTCGCTGAGAGAGTAGCTTCTTACTCGTGAGTGGAGTTTTATTCGTCATATGGATTTTATACTGAAGTTAAGCTGTCATAACCTTTAGGAGGAACCAAGATGCAGCAAGAAACGTCATCGTTATTGACTGAACAGAGCAATGGAAAGTCCCTGCATCTGGACCAGCTGCACGTAGGCGAAATCATCCGCCTCATGAATGAGGAGGATCAGACCGTAGCTTTAAGCGTGAGCAGGGCGCTTCCTAGTATAGAGAGAGCGATTGAACAAATTGTTTCGAGACTAGAGAATGGTGGAAAATTGTATTATTTCGGTGCAGGATCTAGCGGTCGTATCGGCAGTCTTGATGCTACGGAATGTCCCCCGACGTTCGGCGTTGATAAGGAGCTGTTCAATGCTGTCATAGCAGGTGGTCAGGGGGCCATGTTCCAAGCCGTTGAAGACGCCGAGGATGATGTGGAAGCCGGTAAGCTTGATGCAGGGAAACGGCTCACAGACAAGGATGTACTCGTTGGGCTGGCCGCCAGCGGAACAACGCCTTACGTGCTGGGTGCGATTAGTGAAGCGAAACGAATGGGTGCACTTACGGTCGCGATTGTATGCAACGCGGGAACGCCGCTCGGAGAGGAAGCCGATTATCCGATTGAAATAGAAGTCGGACCTGAAATCATTGCGGGCTCTACAAGACTCAAGGCAGGAACTAGTCAAAAGATGGTCGTCAATATGATTTCTTCGACGGTGATGATTCGTTTAGGCAAGGTATACCGCAATCTGATGGTCAATGTGCAGGCAACCAATGAGAAGCTGCGAAATCGTGTTGTAAATATTGTGATGCAAGCCATTGAGGTTGATGAAGGGACGGCTCAAGATCTAGTTCAACAAGCGAATGGCGATGCACGCATTGCGATTCTGATTCATAAATTCGGCCTTCCTCTTGAGGAAATCACCGAAAGGTTATTAGCTTGCAACGGCCATTTTGGCAACACGCTGCGAGAGCTGGAACAGCAATAAGCAGCCATATCATCAGAGCGTAAAGGTAACTTCGTTAATGGGTGAATTTGATCTATTTATTCGAATATGTAAATCCACTGCCGTATAAGGTAGTGGATATTTGCTGTTTAGGCCTCGTTTTTGAATTCAAGCGGTGCTTGAATGGCGTTAGTCGTGCTGTTCAACTAATACTTGATAGGGCGTTTCCAGTATCTATGCTATCCTAAACTAAACAGTGCGCACTGTACACGGTTCCTTATAGGGGGGATTAGAGATGCTGGATATCAAAAAAATAGGGGCCTATATATCGAAGCTGCGAAAGTTTAAAGATATGACTCAAATGGAGCTTGCCGATCAGTTAAACGTGAGTCATCAAGCCGTATCGAATTGGGAGCGCGGGCAATCGCTTCCGGATATAGGGACGATAATGGAACTTGCTAAACGGTTCCAGATTACAACGGATACCTTACTGAATGGGGGGCAAGAGCAAGAGCAGCCCGGGCAGCCAATCGGTGAAATGGTGGAGCGAATCGCCGAGAACAAGCCGAGTCTAGTCGCCGATATGATTAATCTCGGAGAGATTTATATGGATGATCTCGTACAATTGGCACCGTTGGTCAAGGCCAGTACGCTTCAACAAGTTACGAAGAACGTGAACCAGACTCAGATTCATCTGGACGTGGTTGAAAATTTGGCGCCATTTCTCGGAATGGAAGCGTTAGATTCATTAGTTTTGCAGATCCCGGAGGATGAATGGCAGTGGAAGGCTATTCTTAATCTGGCCCCATATATAAGTAGGCATTGTTTGAATCAACTATTGGATAAAACGATAAGGGATAAGCTGAGTTTTCAGCAATTAATGGAGTTTGCGTCGTTTCTCGATCGTGAGCGACTGGAGCGAACGGTTCTACGAATGGAAGAAGGCAGCTTGCATTGGGATGCAATTGGGGAGTTAGCTCCTTTTATTAGTAAAGAAACCTTTGGCGAGTTAGTAAATAGGGGGGTTAACGGCAAAATTTCAACTAGCAGAGTCATAAATCTAGCCCCCTTTTTGAGCAAAGAACATATTCAGATCTTGATTGCCAGTATGGAAGCGAGCCAGATCGACTCGGATTTCCTAACCAGCTTGGTTCCTTATATGGGGGAAGAGACGCTGAGCAAGCTTATCTTAAACATAATAAATCATAAGAAATAACATGGAGAGTGAATAAGATGGACACAATTCTACGAATCTTTGAATTGATCGTGCTGGTAGCATGTTGTGTATTTATTGTTTTCGCCATTATGAATGCTATTCGGATTATCCCGCAGCAAAAAATCGCAGTTGTTGAAAGGTTGGGCAAATACCTTCGCGTGTTGAATCCTGGCTTTCATCTCATCATTCCATTCGTCGACAAGGTGAGACATCTGCACGATTTGCGGATTCAGCAAGCAGACGTCCCTTCTCAGATGGTGATTACGAAAGATAATGTTCAAATTAAGATTGATACGGTTTTCTTCTATTTCGTTCATGATGCCATGGCAGCAACCTACAGCATCCATGATTTTGTCAAAGGGGTACAAAACATTACGGCCGCGAATATTCGTCAAGTCGTAGGCAATATGGAATTGGATGAAACGCTGGCAGGAAGAGAAAAGATCAGTTTATACCTTAGACACTCTTTGGAAACGGCAACTGAAAAGTGGGGAGTAAGCATCGAGCGAGTGGAGATCATCGATATCCATCCCCCACTCGAAATTCATAACGCAATGGAAAAGCAAATGAAGGCAGAGCGGGAGAAACGGGCTAGTATTTTGCAGGCTGAAGGGGAAAGACAAGCTGCGGTATTGCGTGCGGATGGAGAGAAGCAGGCCGAAATTTTACGTGCCGAAGGTGCGAAACAAGCGATGATTCTGCAAGCCGAGGGGCAGAAGGAGTCGAATATTCGAATAGCGGAGGGCAATCAATTATCACAGGAATTGGACGCGAAGGGTAAGGGAGCGGCTATCAAAATTATAGCCGGCGCGGATAAGCTTAAGATTGAGACTATAGCGGAAGCTGAAAAAATGAGGATCGAGAAAATCAAGAGCGCGGATGCAGATCCTCAGTTTCTTGCCTATAAGTCTTTAGAGGCTTTGGGAGAACTATCGAAGGGACAGGCGACAACCCTGTTCGTTCCGACTGAAGCGGTAAACGTATTTTCAAGCATCGGGTCATTGTCCAAAATAGCAAATACGTTAAATAAACAAGTCCCAATAGATGAAACGGACAGCTAAATCTATTAACTGACGTTAAAGCCGAAATCACGGTGAACGAAAATAGGATCTTATTCTAGCAGTAAGTGAAGGATAGTTGAGCAGGTGGATTACATTTGTTCAGCTATCCTTTTTGCTGTTCGAATCGATCAATTTTGATCTTATCATTTATTAATGATCATCCTGTACCGAATCAAGAATGTCTTATTGTTACTCAAATGGAATGCGTTTACGATCACAGTGTATCTAGTTGCGTTCAATCATCCTGGGAATAAGGAGGTTGCCGTTCGTCTATTGCTTCATGTAAGCGCTTCATCAGACATGTAACATGCAGTATGACACAGCATCTCGAGGGAGGTTATATCTCTATGCCTGCTAGTGCACAGAGGACAGCAAAGAACAAGTTAAGCACCAAAGTAATGACCCTATTATTGTCTCTTTCACTTATTGTTCCGGTTATACCACAATCCGTATCAGCTGATGACGGAGGCACGACATCTACTGCTTTGACACAAGTGGGCGAAGTATTGGATTTTGAGAATGGCGAACTAGTAGGTACAGTAACCGGCGCTCCGGCGACTACTGGCTCTGGTTCAATTACGGTAGCGGATTTTGATTCCAAAGTACTTCGCATCCAGCCTCCGGGTATCGATGCCGATTCGAGTGCAGCCAAACAAGCAAGTTATTGGTGGACGCTTCCCCTTGATAGCGGCGAATATGACCTCACCGGCAAAGATAAGGTTGAAGTAACCTTTGACTGGTGGGTTGACATTACCCGCCCTAGTGCAAACTCGCTTGATGTCCGTCTTAACGACGGTACGGATCAAGTCGTAACGCTTCGGACTTCGGGCGGCGGGACGAATGCAAACTCACCGGCGACCATCTCCTATTACGCTGGCAATATGACCGCAGCTAACGTTCCGGCAATCGGAACTGCCACTAACGCACTAACCAATGTGCCGCGCCTGACCAAACTTTCGGCAACCCTAAACGTTGATCTTCTGGCACAGGAGGCATCAATCAGCGTTACCGATGGCGGCTCATTGGCATACAGCACGCCACAGCCAATCGCACTCGGCTCCGATAAGCTGACTAGCCTGAGCATAGGCGCGAGCCGTTCAAGCGGGCAGAACTGGGCACGATTTAACGCGGTTACGGGCGTTGATTGGGATGAAGACACCTATGGTATGCGTGTTGATAATATCGCATTCAAGGCTGCTTCGTCCGACGCAGTTAAACCGATTATTAACCCAAGTGAAATAACGGTAACGCCAACCTCCGCTGATCTGGAATATGGAGCAGGTTCGCTTGCGGACAAACATTCCGCCACGTTCAGCGCGGTTGTTATGCCTATCAATGCAACAGACAGAACGTTTACATGGTCGATCAGTAACGACAGCATTGCGACTATAGCTGTAAACGAAGATAACAGCGTGACGGTAACCGGGGTTGGCGCAGGCGATGCCACGCTTACCGCTGTATCCAATATGGATGGTTCCATTACGGCAAGCGTGCCGATTAATGTCAAATACGTCCCATTGGCCACTGAACCTACGCCGGACTTCTCCGCTCTATTAGCGGAAGGATATACGCAGGAGTTCGGAAGCAATTTTGCCAGTGATGCGGCAACTCCGCTGTGGATATTCGCTGGCGGCACCTACCATACGCTTGCTAGAGAAGACGTTCCTCAAACGAATAATTATTTCAGATTTGACGCGTCGGGTTCAGGCAACCGCGGTGGTAAGGGAGATTTACCGTACGCCGTTTCCGGCAGTAAGGTATATGTTAATTTAGACTGGAAAGTTCCAGCGGTTACTACCACGCAAAATACGTTTAACCTCAGCTTCCAAGATGGAGCCAATGTTCTGCTTAGTTTAAGAACAGGCACATGGAGCGGCGTAAGGACAATAGGCGCGTTTGCGGGGACTTTACCAGGGCCGACAGGCACTGACCCGACTAATTTTTGGAGCACGGACCGATACCATGCGTTTACATATAACGAGGTTAATATCTGGTATACGGTAGGCGTGGAGTTTGACTTTGATACGATGATCGCTACGGTATCCCTTGTTCCGCGGGATAATGCCGAAGCGGTGCCGTCGGTGCTGACGATTCCGTTCGAAGGAAGCCAGATCAGCTCATTCGTTCTGACAGGCGAGCGCGCAGGCGGGAATAACGTCGGCATCGTAGATAATGGCGTTGATAACTTGTACTTCTTTACCAAGCAGCTATCAGACGACACGATAACAGAAGTGCTGCCATATGACTTCTTACCGGAGCGTCCTGCTACGGCGGACAGCAACACATGGCAGAGCTGGTATAAGACCGTTTACATCGGAGATGTGGCTGACGAAGCAGGGCTTAACCTGCCGGAAACCGTTGAGGTTAAGGTGGCGGGCGGCACTACCGAAACGGTAGGCGTAACATGGGAATTAACAGAAGCCCCATGGTCTACATCGAACGTGGACTTGGTCTATGACCCAAATAAGCAAGGCGTATTCTCTTATGTGGGCACGCTTACGAGTGTTCCTGACGTAGCGGTCAACCGAATGGGAGTAAAAGCAAAGCTTTATATTGAGAACCGCATTAAAGAAAAAACCACTTCCGAGCCGTACTCCATGGAGTGGCTGGATAGAGGTGTAGTAGCCGTTCCAGAGAACAGCGGAGACGGCATACTTGTAACCTGGCGTTTGCTCGCTTCGGAATATAACAAAGGCTTAACCTTTAACGTGTACAGAAACGGCGTTAAGGTCAACACGTCACCGGTTGCTACGCTCGATTATATCGACGCGGACGGTAAAGCCGGAGACCAATACGAAGTAGAGACGGTAAGTACCGGCGCAATGAGCAAGGCTGCAACTGCATGGGCTAATAATTACATTGATATTCCATTGCAGAAGCCGGCGGATCGTCCAAACCCGGCGCTTGCTTACGGCGCGACATCCAATGCGGAGCCTATTACCTACAGCGCTAACGACACCTCGGTAGCGGATGTTGATGGTGATGGACAGTATGAAATTCTCGTAAAATGGTATCCGTCTCAGGCTCAGGACCCGGGCCTTGCAAACCGGCACACGGGCGAGACGATATTCGATGCTTATACGCTTGAAGGCAAGCTGCTGTGGAGAATCAACCTGGGCATCAATATCGTGTCCAGTGCGCATCACAGTCCGTTCAACTTCTATGATCTGGATCAGGACGGCAAAGCCGAGTTCACGGTGAAGACAGCTGACGGAACTAGAGGGTATCTTCCTAAAGAAGATGGTACAATCAATGATCTGACAGACGAACCAGCTTGGGTATTGGGAGACGCGAATGCGGTATGGGTAGGCGGCCTTCAGAACCCGGCAAACGACAATCAAGTCAACAATACGGCACTTGGCCGAGTTGCGTCCGGACCGGAAACCATTACGGTATTTAACGGGGAAACAGGCGCACCGATTGATACGCATAAATATTTTGCGCCGTACAGCATAACCGACAACTGGGGCGACACCAACAATAACCGCAGCGACCGGTTCAACGGAGCAGTGGCCTACATGCCGAAGGGTGGCGTGAATGGCGCTGAGCCTTATCCTACGGTTATTGAGGTACGTGGTCACTACGGACCGCATTTTGCAGCTGCCTATCAGTTTATCAACGGTAAAATCGAAGAAATTTGGACATTCAAGCTAGCAGATTGGAACGCAGGCAGCAATCAGGGCAATCACAATGTACAGATTGCCGATGTAGATCATGATGGATATTCCGAGGTTGTACTTGGTGGCGTTACGCTTGACCAAGATGGAACGCTTTTGTGGAGCACCAACGGAACCCGGGGCACAATAGCTGCGGGCCACGGCGACGCACTGCACGTAGGCGCCATGGTGCCTGACAGCGATGAGATCTATGTGTTCCAGCCACATGAATCCAGTCCTCCGAACAACGTAACCTTGGTTCATGGTTCCACAGGTGAGCCTGTGTGGAGTTATTCGGCAAACCTGGGCGATGTCGGGCGTGGTATTGCGGCGAATGTTACACCTTTGCCGGGCTTCGAGGTTTGGGCAGTAGGGACGCCTATGTACAATATTATGAGCGGCAAGGTTATTACATCCGATGTCGGAGACATTGGCGTAGCTAACAAGGCTCCTGTTAACTTCATCCTGTATTGGGACGGAGACCTGCTCAGCGAGTTCTTCGACGGGCCGGATAATCTGACCACAACAGGTGCGCCATCCATCACGAAGTTCAATTATGATGTTGAAACCGGGAACAGTGAGCTTACAACGCTTCAGACGTTGACCGGTACCTATTCCAACAACGGAACAAAGGCGAATCCAAGCTTGATCGCCGATATTTTCGGAGACTGGCGTGATGAGGTTCTTGTTCGCACAAGCGACAATAACTCCTTAAGAATCTACACGACAGATATTCCGACAGACAATGTGATTTACACGCTGATGCACGATCCGGAGTACCGGATGGCGGCTAACTCGCAGAACGCGATGTACAACCAGCCGGAGCATTTGAGCTTCTACCTGGGTGAGGACATCCGCGATGAAGTACAGGCTATGCAGCTTCCGGTGCCAAACCTCTACTATACGGATGCGCCTGCGTCTGCGGCGAATTCTACGCTCTCGGCAGCGACGGCAACGTTCTATGCGAATGCTAAAGCGGATATCGCGGTAACAGTGACATTAAACGGTAACACGCTTACGGGAATCAAGAAGGGCGATACTGCACTCGCCGACACCGACTACAGCCTCGCTGCTGCAACTTCGGACGGCAAGCAAGTCGTTACAATCAAGAAGAGCTACCTGGGAACGCTCTCGAATGGGGATGTCCTGACCTTCGTATTCAGCGCGGGCGAGGCTGCGAATCTGAAGATCACGGTGACGAGAAAGCAGTCGAATAGCTCATCACCGATTGTTGTAACTCCAACGGATCCTGGCTCCACAACGGGAACGGATTCCGGAACAGATTCGGGAACAGGCTCTGGTAGCGAGGGGCAGACACCAGCTTCGGAGAAGCCGGTACTGAACAGTAACATCGGCAGCGCAGAGCGGTTAAAGGCTAACTTGCAGCAATTGCTGCAGGCGAATCCGGCCGTCAGCTTCTCTGACGTACCGAAGACATATTGGGCTGCTAAAGCAATTCAATATGCTTCGCAGCTTGGGATTGTCGAAGGCGATCCTAACGGTGAGTTCAAAGGCTCGAATAATGTAACGCGTGCTCAATTCACTGCGATGATCGTTCGTGCATTAGGTATCGATACGACAGGTGAGGACGGTTCCTTCTCCGACACGAATGGTCACTGGGCGGATGCCTATATCCGCGCCTTGCATCGCGCAGGCATCGTGAACGGTACAGGCAATGGCTCCTTTAATCCGAATCAAGAGATCACTCGCGCCGAAATGGCTGCCATCCTAGCGCGTATGCTGAGCATGAGTGCAGCTAACGGAGGATCGAACTTCTCCGATATTAGCGGGCATTGGGCAGCAGACAGTATCGAGCAGCTTAGCGAAGCAGGCATCGTAAACGGTGTCAGCGACGGCAAGTTCGCACCGAACGCTACCGCTACCCGCAATGAGTCGGTGACGATCATTATGCGGATGCTGAATATTGTGCTTGATTTGGGGTTGGATTTGTAAGGTAGTTGTGATGTAGAGAGGCCTCTCGGCGAATGCCGAGAGGCTTTTTTAATACGCCCAGCATGGGCGCTATCTCTAGGGAGGAAAGCAGCGGTGACTCAGAAGGCCATATTCCATCGGCGGCACAAAGAGAAGAACCATTCACGTAAGGAGTGTATCGAAACATGATCGAGGACGTGTTGTCACGAGCAAATATGCTAACGGCTCTAGCGAGAGTCGAGGCGAATAAAGGAAGCCATGGCGTAGATGGCATGTCGGTAAAATCGTTACGCGGACACCTCGTACAAAACTGGCCAACCATTCGTGAACGTATACGAAACGGAACCTGCGAGCCGAGTCCAGTTCATCGGGTCGAAATGTCGAAGCCGAACGGCGGAACGAGGTCATTAGGGATACCAACCGTGACAGACCGCCTCATTCAACAAGCGATCGCGCAAGTGCTGACGCCTGTGCTTGACCCAACATTCTCCGAGCACAGCTATGGCTTTTGACCACAAAGACGTGGTCACGACGCCGTGAGGAAGGCAAGAAGCTATATGCGAGAGGGACACCGAATCGTAGTCGACATCGATCTTGAGAAATTCTTCGACTGCGTCCGTCATGACCGTCTAATGGCACGACTAGCAGAGCGAATTGAGGATAAAGTGTTGTTGAAGCTTATACGTGCCTATCTGCAAGCAGGTGCGATGGCTGACGGACTTGTTCGAGTAACGGAAGAAGGAACGCCCCAGTGCGGGCCGCTGAGTCCTCTGTTATCTAACATCGTCCTCGACGAACTGGATAAGAACTGGAGAAGCGGAAGCTCTGTTTTGTTCGTTTTGCCGACGACTGCAATATCTACGTGAAAACGTGGAAGGCAGGTCAGCGAGTGATGAGCTCCGTAAGTTCGTTCGCCGAACGGAAGCTGAGGTTAAAGATTAACCAAGCAAAGAGTGCGGTAGATCGACCGTGTAAGCGGAAATTCCTTGGTTTTACGTTCGGTTGGGACAAAGAGAATCCGCGAATCAAGATAGCTGAAACAATCGATGCAACGAGTGAAAGCAAAGATTAGAACGCTGACATCGCGGAGCCGCTCAACCCCAATGGAGATACAGATAAGGGAGCTCAATCAATACCTGATGGGCTGGTGCGGTTACTACATTGGCCGAAACGAGGAGTGCGGTTCAAGAGCTGGATGCATGGACGAAAAGACGACTGCGAATGTGTAAGTGGAAGCAATGGAAGCTGCCGAAGACGAAAACGAGAGAACTGATCTCGTTTGGAGTACTGAAGCATAAAGCGTACGAGTGGGGGAACACGGGGAAGAAGTATTGGCGAATAGCGCTCAGCCCGATTCTTAGCCATACATTGAACAACCAATACTGGAAAACCAATGGGCTACAGAGTTCGACTGATCGATACAAGCTATTGCGGAATAGGCCATGAACCGCCGTATACCGAACGGTACGTACGGTGGTGTGAGAGAACGGGAGCTTGCCGCTCCCTCCTACTCAATTGGATGGGTTATTTTGGGATTGTTCCTAGCTCAATCGTAAAAGTGAACTATATCGTTGGAGTCATTCCTTAATAAAAGCAGAGTACTATGATTCAAGTTCTTGCTACTGTAGATGCATACCTTAGAAAGGAGGGGAAATCACTCCTGTGGATGCTTCGAGCATAGTCCTGTTGGCTTTAAGCGATTGTTGTGATGTATACCCGTTAGAGGAAATACACGAAAACCTAAGGTTAGACGAATTGGGCATCGATTCTTTACGTTTCATGGAATTGATCATCTTACTTGAAGAGAGAGCACAGATAGAGTTTCCGGATGAATTTCTAGAGCTCTCTATGGAGAAGACTGTTCGGTTTCTTATACAAATAATTAAAGATGAGATGAGAAATTTAAACAAATAGATTTATCTTGTATCAAACGGATGAATATGGGGAAGGTGAATGCAGTAGTGAAAGATACTTGGATTGATTTCTTTGGTACAGATTATATTAAATTCTCTGAGAATATTCTTTCGGCAGAACGAACTTTAAATGAAGTGGAAGGCATCGGCAGTTTGTTAAACCTTCCTTTATCGTCAACTATTTTGGATCTAGGGTGCGGACAAGGACGTATCGCTGTCCCGCTTGCCAAACTGGGATATAAGATTTTCGGTTACGATGCTTCAGCAGTGCTGCTGGAGGAGGCACATAAACGTGCCATTGATGCCAAGGTAGATATTAACTATGAGTTAGTTGACATGCGAGTTATGGATCAATTTGAATCGTTTGATGCAATTATTAATATTGGCACTGCATTCGGTTATGTTCCGGAGGAAAGTGATGACTGTGCTATCATAAAAAATATTTATAGAGCCTTGAAACCAGGGGGCATCTTTATCTTGGATACGGAAAATAGGGATAATAAAATTAGAAACTTTATTGAAACTTATGACAGCAGTATGAATGGCACTGTCATAAATACAGAACGAAACTTCGATGCTTCTACTGGACGGTGGGAGGAACGAATGAAATGGCAGGCTGGTGGAGAAGAGAGGACGGCGACATTAAATGTCAGACTGTATGCGGCAACAGAGTTAAAAAGAATGATGACGGAAGCTGGGTTTCAATTGATTGACATGTATGGATCACTTTATAGAGAGCGTCTGGATTTATCGAGCACAAGATTAGTAATTGTGGCAAAAAAGGGGTTCTAAAATGAATTCCGATCAACTCCTATCGCTTATTCCACAACACCCCCCTTTTCGGTTCGTAGATGAGATTATTTATTACAATACTGATGGTAATGGATATCTCACCGCTACCTTTTCGCCTTCAAAGGTAAAGGAATTACATCCCAAGCTAAAACGAGTTCCAATGATTATTTTATATGAAGGAATTGCACAGAGTTCAATTATATTGACGCAATTAATGACGCTTCCATTGGAGGATAATGAATTGCCAGTACTAGGTTATATGGACTTATGCCAATTTGATACTCCCGTGGAATGGGAGGATGAATTCCTATTCGACATAAAGGGAATTAGATTTGTTAGTCGTAAAGCGTTAATGAGGGGAAATATAAGTAAAAAAAACGGCACTATAATTGCATCATTATTCCTATCTGTGGCAACCCTTCAGAAAGGGGGAGGAGAATGACAGAGACTCCAAAACCTTGGGTTATGGTGGACGGTTTTAGTTGCACGAAGAATTATTCTTCTGCAACCTTAATTAAGTTAATAACAGAGAGTGATTACTTTTTACAAGGCCATTTTCCGCAATATAGTATATACCCAGGGCTTTTATTAGTGGAATGTATTCGACAAGGCGCGGAGCGTTTGTTAGTTAACATTACGGGTGATCAAAGCCTTTTTCAATGGAATATGGTTAAAAATAGTACGCGATTTACTAGGCCGGTTCTTCCTGGGGATACTGTCCTGTTCGAGTTGAATGTGGTGTCATTTCCTTCTAATAGCGAATTTAAAATAAATGCGGTTGGTTATGTGAATGAGAAAATTGTCATTCGATCCAACCTAATACTTGCTAGAAAGGAAAATGCCAGTGTATGAAATACTGCTTCAGCTACAGGATCAGGGCAAACTAGCTAGTGTTTTGCACTTGCCTGATAATAATACAAATTGTCCCATTGTTATTTATTGCCCTGGTAAGAATGGAGAGCGATTTGAAGTCCATCGATTAGCGGTCAATTTAGCAAGGAGGCTCAATAAGATAGGGGTCGGGTTTTTAAGATTTGATTACTTCGGGTTAGGGCTGAGTGACGGTGTATTTTACCAAATGACTACTTCTTCCAAGGTATCAAACGTTCTAACCGCACAGCGTTTCGTTCATGAGTGGATGCAAGTAAATAATGAAAGGCTTCTATACTTAGGTTTTAGTGACGGGGCTAGAATCGCAGTAATGGCAGCGAATCGCTCTAATATAAGCAGGCTCCTGCTTTGGAGTCCTTTATTGTACGAGATAGGAGGTAACTTTCCAGGTAACAAAAAACCGAGATTTATTCGGCACCCTATGGACAAGGATGCTTATGTAATGCCTTGGGCGGGGCTATGGGTAGGGATGGATTTTTATCGAGATTTGAATAACATCTCAATAGAACAAGAACTTGATAGGTACCGAGGGAATTCTATGGTTATTTATGGAGATGACGATCCGTTGATTATAGAAGAATTTGAGGTTATGAAAACCAATGAAACACGTTTATTTCGTCCTTCTGAGCGAAACCATCTGGAGATTATAGAAGGGGGAGGACATTTGTTCACATCTCAACAGCTAGAAGAACAGCTATTGAGTAAATCGATTCATTGGATTCAAAGCCAAATGATGACTTGATGGAGGTGAGGGGGATGTGGAAGCAGGTTCGATTCGGAGATGATCGGTCAATTGTCGGTATATTAGAAGAACCTACCGAAACCGTAAAGGATGCACCATTATTTATCACTCTTGCCGGGTTGGGCCAAGCAATGAGTGAAAAAAATTATTTATTCTCCAACTTTAGAAAACGAATGGCATTAGTTGAGGCCCAAGTGATTCAATTCGATTATATGGGGCATGGCGATAGCCTGGGGGAACTTGGAGATGCTTCAATCGATTCAATGTTGAAAGATACTTTAAAGGTACTAGTAAGTGTTATTGAACGTAGAATCAGCAATTCGAACATATATATCGTAGGTAATGGGCTTGGGGCAGCCGTTGCCCTGATGGCCTCCTATCATTGTCAACAAGAATGGGGAGTTCCAAGTATTCCTATATTGATATCCCCTCCATTATCGCTCCCCCATAGTTCAAAAGTGTTTCCTCCAGGAGTACTGGATGAATTGAAGACAAAAGGAAAATTAGATTCGCAAATATTAGTGCCAGGATTTGATTATTACACACTAAGTGATTTTGATTCAAAGCAGGTAAAATATTTATCACGATTGGGCGCCCACTTGTTGTATATACACGGTCAGTCCATATCATACAAGATGATTCAAGAGATTGATCAATTGAACCTGTATAAATTAATAGATAAATGTGAAAACGTGCACGTCGTAGTGGGACAAAAGGATCTTGAACTGCTTTGTTATCTGGAAAATTGCAATAACTGCAGCGTCAGCGTATTGAGAAATGTAACGTATTATCATGAACACCCGTCGGGAATGGATCAGTTAATTACAACTATTGAGTTCATTAGTGGAAATTGGGGGGCAAAGACATGAATGTGCAAGAACAGCATAAACGGGATTATGAAACAGATGGGTACTGTATTATTCCTAACGTCATTAATAGAGAGAGTATAGATAGTATTCTATCTGTTATTAATAAGCATTGGATTCACTTGTTGGTTAACGGAAAAATACAGCAGAGAAAAGATGCACCTATTGAAAGTATATTTCCTCGATTTATCAATTCACATCAATCGAATACAGAGATTAAAAACTTTATTTTAAATAAGGTATTCTTCGAAATAATGCGCGCAATCGTAGGAGAAGATGTACTAATTGTAGCAACCAATTTCTATTTTAAAGCTCCTTCAGTTACAGGACTGCCATGGCACCAGGATAATACAGCTATAGGAGTTTCACCAGGCAGTTCATGTGCTATGTGGATATGCCTGGAAGACTCTGAGCCTGAAAACGGTGGCTTGAAATTTGCAAGCGGAAGTCATAAAAAAGGACTTTTTCCACCACAATCCTCTTTTGATAATGTGAGTGAGGCCTTCTCTGATTATGGACAAGAGGTTGCTCTTCCAGAGGATTGTAAGGTTAAGTATATATCTACCAGACCCGGCGATGCTGTGATCTTTCATGGCGACGTTATTCATGGGTCGACTGATAATAGAACAGATAGCAAGTTTAGGAGATCAATGATTATTCATTATATGAAAGAAAGCAGCGATAGGGTAACGCTAAACTTCAATCATTTGTTGAATGCACAGGGAGAACGCGTGAGAAGAAGACTAAACGCAGTTCCAAAAATATCAGAGAACCAGAAGTCTATATTTTCATTTAAAGAGGCTAATTATTATGAAAAAAACGGATGGAAATAGATATGAAGATCGCTGGGCATTTATCAGCGTGGGGAAAGCAATTTGAAATTGGATTAAGCGAGCTTTCCACCATGGGTTTTGGCCATATTGAAGTTGGAAGTAATTTTATAACTTCATTTGAATCTGCAAAGAACAAATATATTGAAATCATGCAAAAATTCAGATTGGAGATATCAGCTGTTTTTGAGGTGGGGCATTTCAATCAATGGAGAAGAAGGAGAGAGGTGTATTTTCACCACGATCGAATTGGAAGATTGCTCCGTGACTTCGGAATTAAGGAGGTGGTGATAGGGCCGGGCATTCGAATGAACGTAGTAGATAGACGGGTATATTATTCTCAAATGATTACCATGATTAATGAGATAGCAAGCCGTTATCGCCATAATGATGTTGTAATGGGCATCCATCCACACTTTGGATCAAGTATATTTACGGAAAAAGAGATCGATGAAGTGTTTGATTCTATTGCAGAGGACATAAAGTTAGTAGTGGATATTGGTCACTTGTCGGAAGCACAAGTAAGCTTATTGCAGTTTATTGATAAATATAAAAGTCGGATTAGTAATTTTCATATGAAAGATGTCTTAACAAATATTAAAGGCATGCAGGATCACTCTAACGGTGGAAGTGTGCGATGCTTTAATTTTTGTAGAATAGGCAGTGGAGAGTTGGACTATGCAGGCATAATTAATTTATTGGCTTTGAACGATTACGCTGGTTGGGTAACGATTGAAATGGAGAATCATGCTACTAAATTATATCAGACTATGAGTGGCTCCAAGACTTATTTGGAACAGATTATACAAAACCAACATCTTTTGAAAAGGAGCGATACCGTATGACGAGCATGGACATCATTATTGTTGGAGGAGGGGTTATAGGACAAGCGATTGCCTATAGTTTCTCAGAAGATGGCCTCAGAGTGGGTTTAGTCGACGACCAATGTTCTGGAAACGGTAAGGCCTCTACTGCCGCTGGTGGAATGCTAGGGGCGTTCGGGGAAGTATCCTATGATCGTGACACGGAGATGGATGAAGTGGAGTTGGAATATCGAATACATGCAGCAAAGAAATATCCGAATTGGCTTAAGGATATTGAGGAGGCAGCAGATCGATCGATTTTTCATAGCCAAGGAACACTCATCGTAGCAAATCGTGCTGGTGTTAATGATTTAGCTTCAATAAAAAAAATTGCTGTAGCACTTGAAAGGCATAACGAAAAGTACGAGTGGGTGGATCCTGAACAACTTGCTGATTATAAACCAGATAAAGATTATATAGCTTATAAGGCTCTGCTTATAGGGAATGAGGGGGCTGTAGATACAACCGATCTAATGGAGTCTCTTATTCAGGCAAATCGTAATAGGGGAATCGTTTCGATAGTGGGTAAGACAGAATCTTTGATTGTTTCCAGCGGCAAGATAGAGGGAATTATGCTCTCTGATGAGAGAAAGTTATTTGCTCCTCGCGTCATTTTATGCGCTGGTGTGGGTACTCAAAATATAATTGAGCATACAGACAAAATGAGACTTCCAGAAGTTATGGCTATTAAAGGAAGTAGTTTATTAGTTTCCACTACAAAACCAATCCAGTACACGCTTCGTACCCCTAACAGAGAATCATGTGGCCTACATTTAGTGCCTCGTAATAATGGTCAAATCTACATTGGTGCTACTCATCGAAATATCCTCTCAAAATCGTCTGTCCGTCATACTGAAAATATCACGTTAGATGAAATTAACTATTTAATCCAAGGCGCTACACAACAGTTAAGCAGCGAATTAAGGGGTTCGGTAATTTTAAATAGTTATTACGGTTACCGGCCAGCGACGCTGGACCGGTTTCCTATCGTTGGAGAAACAGAAGTAGAGGGGTTGTTGGTGGCTACAGGAACATATCGTAACGGAATATTAATGGCACCGATTATTGCTGAGGTCATTCGGGCTACCATTAATGGCGCAGAACATCCACTAAAATTATTATTTACGCCGTATTCGCGTAACATGCAAATTGAATCGCTAGGTAGGAACTATTGGCTGGATAACGGAATGCAGCATTTGTTGAAGTTTATTAAACATCAAACCAACGTATCTCCAACCTATTCAGAAAATGACGTAAACCTATTCACAACTTCATTGCTAAAAATACTTGCTTCAAATAATGAAAGGTATGTTAATTTTCGGGATGAAATAAACAAGGTGTTAGCAGGAAATGTCGACCTTGCTTCATTAAGAAGGCTATATAATCGAATTGTTTTATTCGAGAAGCGAAATAAAAATTCGTAGGAGGGGGATACCGTGCGAGATAGTAACGAACTTCCTAGTTTATCAGCTCTTTACGACATTAGTAATGAGGATATCAAGCAATATAGAAATGAAGGGCATGTTATGGTTCGTTCATTGGCAACAAAAGAAGAAGTTAATGCATATCGCGTGCCTATTAAATCAGTGATGGATAGATTGAGCAAAGAGGGGCGTCCCAAAAGTGAGCGCTATGTTTATGACAATGCTCTTCTGCAGGGGATGAATCTTTGGAGAAGGCACCCGGATATATGCAAATTTGTCTTCGCAAGAAGATTTGCCAATGTTGCCGCACGCTTGCTAGGAGCGAATAAAGTATACATTAAACACGATTGTGCATTGTTCAAAGAGCCCGGAGCTCCACATACTCCACTTCATCAGGACCAACGAGTATGGCCAATCAGTACCAGTAAAACAATCACCATGTGGATGCCTCTTATTGATCTTTCTGAGAAAATGGGGTCAATGTCATTCTATTCAGGAACTCATCTTTGGGGTGATATTGGTACTATGACTGAGAAAGTGGCTATTAAGACCGTTCGAGCACGAAGCAATGTGGTTAATTATGGTCCCATGAAAGTCGGAGATGCTACTTTTCATGCTGGCTGGTTACTCCATGGAGCACCTGCAAATTTTACAGATACAACAAGAGAAGTAATGACCATTGTTTATATGGCTGATCATGTAGAAGTAATTGATTGCAAAGGTGATTTGATCAGAGAAACACATCTTCGTCGTTATCTCCCTGGACTGAAAGCTGGAGATCTCGCGATTACCGAATTAAATCCATTGGTATGGCCATCTTAAAAGTCGGAGATGATAGCTTGTTACATGACATATATATTCCAGAACTCCCCTCATTGAGTGAGCAATATGTTATATCAAATGAGCAGAAAAAGTATTTTCAAGAACACGGTCATATTCATTTGAAAGGGGTCGCGTCTCGAGAAGAAGTACAGTATTTTAGGCCCTATATTCTGGATACGATGTGGTCACATTATGTTGAATCCGAGGATAGGAGCAGCCCCTACTCTAAAGCATTTATAGAAGTTACCAATTTATGGAGTAAAAGTATGGTCGTTAGAAAATTTGTTTTGGCAAAAAGATTCGCCAGGATTGCAAGTGATTTGTTGGATGCGAATGGAGTACGTTTACGAGCAGACACGGCCATTTTTAAGGAACCGGGGGGAGGACCAACGCCTATGCATCAAGACCAAATGTCATGGTCGCTTGAAACTGATAAAGTAATAGGGATGTGGATGCCATTGATAGATTTAACGGAGGACATAGGGTCCATGACATTCTATTCAGGAACGCATAAATGGGGAGATATTAGCAGGCTTTCTACACAGGAAGTACTTAAAAAAATGAAAAGTGGCGTTAAAGAGGTTAATTACGGGGTGTTGGAACTGGGTGATGTTACCATCCATAATGGTTGGACCATGCACAGTGCTCCGCCAAACCGCTCAAAGAGAATGAGAGAAGTAATCGCTATGAGTTATTTCGCAGATAATACGCGAATATCAGATCCTGGTGACAATCGCTTCGCACAACAAGGTTTAGAGAGATACTTCCCGGGTCTAAAACCTGGTGACATTGCAGCAAGCGAACTTACTCCATTAGTCTACATGGAATCATAATGGATTCTATTCGGGACAGAATCTCGGAAGCGGACGTTTGCTCATATATTAAAAATGGGCACTTCTACTTACCTAAAGTCGCAATGGAGGATGAAATTTTAGAAGTAAGAGCTGAATTATTAAAGATTATAGAAAAGGAAATGCGTATACGCTCTACCCGAAATGACGTCTATGGGAAGGCTTTTTTGCAAATCATGAATGTATGGCGATGTAGTGATCTGGTTAAACGCTTTGTATTTACAAAACGGTTTGCGTATTTGGCAGCAAGGTTACTTGGGACTGAAGAAGTTCGGTTATATTACGATTGTGTCCTATTCAAACAGTCTGGCGGCGGACATACTCCTATTCATATCGATCCTTTCGTAGTTGACGCCAGTAAAGTAATTACCATGTGGATGCCACTTACAGACATACCCAATGAAGTGGGATCACTGCACTTTATGACAGGCTCTCATTTAATGGGGACAATAAATCGATCCATCGAACGGTTAGTTAGCGACGCATATCGCAAGCAGTTACCCCTCGTTACTTATGGTGCTATGAAAGCAGGGGATGTTACTTTTCATAGTGGGTGGACCATACACGGTGCTCCTCCAAATCCGACTGATGGCACACGCGAGGTGCTAGCGATTACTTATTTTAAAAGCCCAGAGAAGATTATAGAGTTCAGTTCAAATTCACATCGGCAGGAGAGTCTATCACGCTATTTTGTAAATTTGACGTGGGGAAACGATGCTATAACCGAGTTCAACCCAATTTTATATAGCGGCCATCATTTATAATGAGAGGTGTCTCGTGCGAATACTATTCATTTCTTCCCCCGCATATGGACATATTGATCCGATACTATCACTTGGACAAGAACTTAATAGTCAAGGCGTAGAAGTATGGGTTGCTACGGATCCTGCACATCAATCGTTAATAGAAAGCATTGGACTACGGTTCCTTTCCTTCCCTTGGTTTACAGGAAGGCTTTTCGAATTCGAGAAGGAGTTAAAGGCATTATATGAAACCGTACAATATCAGCGTGACCAACTGGATCTATTAGTCTGTGAAGCAAGTACCGGGGCAGCTCTTGTAGCTGAAGCAAGCGGCATTCCGTGGGTAAGCTATCAGACTTTCATTTCAAGTAAGGAGCCGTTTTCTAACGAGCAAATGAAACGAGGATATATTCAAAGTATTAATAAATCGCGCAAAGCAATCGGATTACGTTCGTTGTCGGAGCATGATAGTTTAGAAGTCACGTCACCCTTGTTACATTTAGTTATGATTATGCCTGAAATGATTGATGAGGATACTGTTTTTCCGTCAAAAACTTTAATAGCGGGACCTTGCTATCTTGAGACAGTAGACAACCGGCAGATTGCATTCTTAGAAGATATGCCACCAAACGTTCCGATAGTACTAGTATGTACGCCTTCGTTGGATAGCTTAAAGCCGGATTCGCTACGATATGTGGAAGCTAGCCTCCAGGCATTTGCACAAGATGAATGCCTTGTTATTATATCAATCGATCCTTCGATGGCGAAATCAAGCACAGTGTTCAATAATTTGCCCCCGAGTGTGCTAATAGTAACCGATTATCCCATGCATCATAAGCTGATGCAGATTGCAGATGTGATTATTACGCATGGTGGATTAGGGACTATTCAAAGAGCGATTGCTTATGGAGTCCCACAACTTGTCATCCCTCTTGGCTTTGATCATTTTGTAAATGCTGAGCATAGTAAAAGAACGGGAAGGGCCAGCATAATTAGCCTTGAACATGTATCCCCCAATTCATTAAAAAGTAGCGTTGATGCACTCATGCATTCAATTAAAAATAAGAAAGAACGGATTTATGAGTTTGAACGACTAAAGAAGGAGTGTGTGGCTGAAATAATCAGCTTAGTAAATAAGAAAGAAGGCCAATAATAAAGACGAGGCGAACAAATCGCCTCGTCTTTATTATTGGAGAGCACTAATTGGAAAGAGACAATAATTGAATGAGTTGCTTGCGGTCCGTTTTTCCATTACTCAGGAGGGGAATGTTATTAATAACATGAAAATAGTTTGGTATTAAATAATCCGGAAGATAAGGGGAAAGTAGAGTTCTCCATGACACATGATGCACATCAACATTTGCAACTATGAAGGCATGCAATCGGTTAAAACCGTCCATATCTAAATGAGGTATGACAACGGTTGCTGTTGCAGGGGTAAGCCGTACAATAGCTTCTTCTATTTCATGTATATTAATACGGTGGCCTTTAATTTTAACTTCTAGGTCTTTTCTTCCTATTATCTGATACTCGCCATTATCCATTATTTTAACAACATCACCAGTTACATACATTCGATCGTCAGAGACGTTGGAGAACTTGCTGGCTGTAAGAGAGGGGTCGTTCATATAACCCTTTGCTACGCCTCTCCCCAAAATACAGAGTTCTCCGACATTTCCGGCGGTAATAATTGGTTCACCATCCGTATTGAGAGCAATAAACGTTGTGTTTTTTATTGGGGTACCGATCGTAATAGCTTCGCTGGGGTTAGATAGTCGTTTGTATGAGGACCATATTGTAGTTTCGGTCGGTCCATACATATTGTAGATGTTAGCCTTTGTACAACCGAGTGTTGTTTCTAGTAATAGTGGAGGAAAGGGTTCTCCTCCAACAAATAGTATTTTAATATGATCAATTGCCGCACCTGCTGTTCGGTCACTTAATAGCCAAAATAATTTTGAAGGTGTAAATTGTGCAAAATCAACAGCTTGCGTGGAAATTAACTTAGATAAAAGACGTGTATTTCTTATACTCCTGTCATCAGCGAGTATAACGGTTCGTCCTATGTAAAGAGGAAATAAAACTTCGACCATAAAAATATCAAACGAAAAGGATGTTGAGGCAAGAAAATTAGTTGCAGAGGCGAAATCTATGCTTTCAATCAGACCATCAAATAAGTTTTGTAGAGATTGGTGTTCAATCATTACGCCTTTTGGCTTGCCGGTTGTACCGGATGTATAAATAACATATACCAGAGAATTTTGATTAATCTGCAGATCAGGGTTATGCGAGGATTCGCGAAGCAGAGACATAAAATCAATCGGGATGAAATGTCCTATAAACTCACTATATGCTTGTCTTGAAGTGGTAAGAATGATTCGAATCTTACAATCTTGGATCATTAAGTTTATTCTGCTTTTAGGCAAGGATGGTTCAAGTGGGCAGAATGCACTGCCCGACTTTAAAATACCCAATAGACCGACAACTATTTCGATAGAGCGATCCATTAGTAATCCGATAACTTCTCCAGGCTGAACTCCAGTATTTATGAGATTAGCGGCGATTTGATTCGCTTTTTCATTCAGTTTTTTATATGTGATATGCTCCGTACCATAAATTATAGCTGTTTTCTCCGGATGTAGCTGAGCGATGCTTTCGAACTGTTTTATTATTGACAAGGATACAACCCCTCTGTCTTTCATTTTATAAATAGAAGGAAAAAACAATTGAAAAAAAAGGCTTTTTTGTATAAATGGCGAAATTACATTGTGTATCAATTATTTTGGGGAGGCTTAATAATGAAGACTGTAGTTTTGACTGAAAATGCGCAGCAGCCAGGAGTAATGCCTTATTCACAAGCCATTAAAGTGAATAATACGGTTTATGTTGCTGGACAAGGCCCATTCGATTCGATAACAGGGGGGCTGGTTGGCAGTACACTAGAGGAGCAGACTAGAAAAACATTTGAGAATTTAAAAGCTATTCTTGAAGAAGCGGGAGCAGATTTTGATGACGTTGTGAAAGTCACTGTAATATTAGGTCACGGTGCAGATTTCGACACATTTAATGAAATATATGCCGAGTACTTCAATAAGAGATTTCCGGCAAGAACTATATTTGGAAGCGACTTGGGCTTCTATCTCCAGATGGATGCAATTGCTGTCATCGACTAATCGGGGTTAACTATAAAAGCAAGAGACCTAAAATGATAAGGTCCTTGCTTTTATTATTACTAGAGTATTTTACTTAAGATTTGATTATTAATAACGAGATAATCCAGATCCATTTCCATAAAGGCTTTAATCGAATCATGAGGTGTTTCAACAATAGGCTTACCGTTATCATTAAAGCTTGTATTTAAAAGTACAGGAACTCCAGTTAATTCATAGAAATGCTGTAGAAGGTTATATAGCTCTTTATTGCTTTCTTTGCTAACAGTTTGTACTCGTCCCGTGCCGTCAACATGAGTAACCGCTGGAATATATTTTTGTTTTTCCTCATGTATAGGAGCAACAAATAACATATAGTATGAGGGCTCAGCTAAGGCAAAGTATTCTTGCTGTCTTTCTGCTAGTACGACAGGTGCAAATGGACGAAACCATTCGCGATGTTTAATTCTGGAGTTAATAATTTCTTTCATTTTCTCGGAGCGAGGATCAGCAAGAATACTTCGATTCCCTAAAGCCCTTGGTCCAACCTCCGATCTACCATTTGACCAGCCTATAATTGCACCCTTAGCAATGTGTCTAGCAACCTCCTTATAGATATTGGTTGGTGTTTCAACTTTCAGCTTCCCCTCATATTCTTGGATAGCTTGTTCCAGCTCGTATGGCGCTGCGTTCCTTCCTAGGTAGGGTGAGAATGGCTGATTTGTTTTGATCAATGGTTTATCTTTATATATATGATATCCGTAGAGTGCACTGCCAATGGCAATTCCTGTGTCCCCCGATTGCGGAAATACATATACATTTTCGAAAGGTGTTTCTTTAAGTATTCGATAATTGGCTGAACTGTTTAAGAATACTCCTCCAGCTAAGCATAAATTCTTAGAATGTGTTTTCTTATATAGTGTATTGCAGGCTTGGATGAGAACATTCTCAATATGGAATTGCGCTGCATAGGCAAGATTTGCTTTAACTTTGAATAGTTCGTCATTCAACTTTGCCCAGTGTAGCTGTTCAGTCATGAATCGATCCATTCTATTCACATGATCCTGATTTCTAATGAATTGCCCATCATCAGAGATAGAATAGAAGCCTTCAAATGTTTTCACATACTCATCTGTTCCGTAAGGAGCAAGCCCCATTGTTTTCCCTTCTTCTAAGAAAGAAAAACCCAATGCCGCTGTTACAGAAAAGTAAAACTCACCGATGGAATGGTATGGAAACCTGCTGGACATCCACGATCCGGTGATCTTCGACACATCAGTAATATACTTGTCTTGTCCATAAAATGTGGAAATGGTTTCCACTTCGAGCGGCTTTTGAAATCCACTGCTTCCTATTATACCTCCACAACCATCGACGACGAGGATGGCCGCCTCGCTATAAGGTGATGTGTAATAAGTGCTGCTTGCGTGAGATAGATGATGAGGCATTAGTATAGTTTTAGTAGCATACCTTGAATAGTAAAGTTTGTTTATTATATTGCTTGTCACTACCAGTTCAATTTGATTAAAAGGAATACCTAGCTCGTTTAAACAATACTCTCCCGCTTTACAACGAGCGAGTTTTCTATCATTCTCATCCAGCAAGGAGTGCTTAACTTTATTCAATCGCTCTTCCTCTACTGCAATTTGAATAGTGCCGTCCGTTACTATGCACGCAGAAAAACTATGTCCTGTTCCACCAAGTCCAAGAATATGCATGGAGCGCTCACCTCTACTCGTTAAATTGTTCCAACCATAATAATCGCATTTCTGGTGATGTAACTAATAGTTCCTCCAGTTGGCCTACCGCTTCCATACTACCGTTTTTAAGCACAACGATCTGATGTGCGCGTAATAGTATTTCTTTCTGATTAGAGGATATTAGAAACGTATGGTTCGAATCTGATATCCGTGACCAAAACACTTGTTTGGTCTGATTATCAAGTCCGTTAGAAATATCATCCATAATATACAAATCGGTGTTTTCAAAGAACATTCTCGCTGCAGCAAGTCGTTGCTTTTGTCCTCCCGAAATTACTGATCCGTTATTACCGATGTATGTTTGTAGTCCTTGTTCAAATTTTGGTATGTCACTGTCCAATCGAGATAGATATAACGCTCTGTCTATTGCAGAGGGGGGGCCTTCTCGAAACAACTTAATGTTTTCTTCAATCGTTGTATTAAAGAATTGGGGCGTTTGTGGCGTATATGAAATCTTATTGCTGTTAAGAAGCGCAGAAGAGACAACGGGGGTACCATTCCAATTTATATTACCTTCCGTGGAATGGAGCAGGCCTGCTACACATTTTAATAAAGTGGATTTACCTGAACCAATTCTTCCTACGATTACGGTAATGGTGCCAGGCTCAATGCTGAAGTTTATATGCCGGATCGCCCATCGGTTATCACTGAAGGAATACCCTAAGTTTTGAAGTTCCAATGTTTTTAATGAGCCAAGCGTATCTATTGAAAGCTCCTTGAATGAGAGATGTAGAGGGTCGAAAGAGTGCCGCAAGTAAAGAGGAGTTGGTTCAGTAAAAGATGATACACAATCCAAGTTTAATTGCTCAAGTCGTTCTATTGAGATCTTCGCCTGCTTGGTTTGGACGTAGTATCTTCCGATTTTATAAAAAAACTCGTTAATGAATGGAATGTAGTAAACAAAAATAGAAAATTCACCAACTGTAAAATCCCCCTTTGCTAGGGCCGCACTAGCAACAATTAGTATCAATCCAGTTCCAATTTGAACGGTACCATTGGATATAGAATCGATTATTAGCAGGAATATGCGCTCTTTAATCATTGCTTTTTTTCGTTCAATGCCTAGAAGTTTAAATTTCTCTGTAACATCTTTTTCTGCATGCAGAGATTTAACGGTAAGAACCGAATTGAATATCTCTGCGATAAAAGTAGTGACAAGCGACGTCTTTTCTCGACTCGTCTTATGATAGGAGGTTACATAGGACTTTAAGTAGTTATTGAGGATAAGAATGAATAGTAGTGGAACAATAATGGTCAGTGTGATAACAGGATCTAAATAAAATAGTATGGTGAAAGAGAATACAGAGAATAAAGCATAGCCAGGAATCTCTTGCAGCATTCCAAGAACACCGACAGCTTGTCCGACATCGTCTTGCAGATTGTTTATAAATTCACCTACTGATGGATTACGTCCTTGGACATTGGGTTTTTTGAGGTAACTAATCAGTAGATTTTTACGGATAAGGCAGCTGAATGAAAAATCCTGATACACATGGAGCAATAGCCCAGCAAAAATACAAAGAATTTGCACGAAAGAAGTTAATATGAGAATGGTAAGTAAGGTGGTGCTATTTCCGTTGTAATGCGTCCCTGTGAGGAAGTCGAACAATGATTTGTTAATGATGCCGGTTAGTGCAGGAAGGATATATACAGTGCCCCAAAAAAATATGTTAGCAAAATAAGTGTTTCTTTTATAATTGATCATGCTTGTTATGAATGCTTTTAGGGTCACTGTAAAGTCACTCCTTCCTGAGAATGAATGAATTCATATAGGAGCGACTTGTTATCGTTTTCGAGTATTTCACGTTCTCCATACTCCACAATGGTATGATTATCGATAATGGCTACATATTTAGCTAATCGAATTGAAGATAACTTGTGTGAAACGATAATCGCTGTACGCTTATTAATAAGTCCCTTCAGAATATTTTGTAGCCCGTATTCAGTAGCATCATCAAGTCTGGAGGTAGCTTCATCCAAAACTATCATTCCAGGATCTCTTAGAAACATTCTAGCCAATGCAATAAGCTGTTCTTCTCCGGCGGACAGCCCCGCATTCTGGGAGATAATTGTGTCGAAACCATGGGGGAGGGAACGGAACCATGAATCTAGTTGCAATTGATCGATTATTGTTAGAAGTTGATCGTCAGTGATACTGGGATCATATAGCGTAATATTGTCACGTAGCGAAGCGTTGAAAAGTTTGATATCCTGGTTGAAGTATCCAATACGACTGCGTATGGAGTCAATCTGGTATAGCCCGATGTCTAGATCGTTGATAAAGATGTTGCCTTTTAGAGGATCATACAATCTAAGGAGTAGCTTAGATAAGGTGGATTTTCCGCTGCCTGTTCGGCCAAGTACACATAGTGTCTCTCCGGCACGTAAGTGGAAAGAAATATGGTTAAGTACCATTTTCTCATCATTGTACGCAAAGTCTACTTGATCGAATTTTACATCCAATGCGCCTGCGGGAAGTTTTCGATTGCCGTCCACTATCGACGCTGAGGGGATAATTAGGCTGGAAAGCCTGGCGAAAGAAGCATCTACTTGCTGTAGTTCCTCGATTTGACTACGCAAAGTGTTTATTGGATTCATGAGCATTTGTTGGTAATGTATGAGTAGGTAAATGCCGCCGACTGTTGTTGCTCCCTGCCTCCAGAGAAAGAGAGACAAAAAAAACATCAATGCAGTGCCGAGCCCTGTAAAAAGGATGTTGCTCATCCACATTCCGTTTGCCATGAGCATGGCTTTCATTTGATTACGAATCAAGTTTCTTGTAAGCAATGTGTATTTAATGATGATATATTTTAATGATGCATTTCCCGTGACATTTTCTTTTGCTGCAACAGCTTCGCCAATAAATCCGGAGAAATTGGCAGAACTTTGGATGTAATTGAACCAGTGTAGAGAAGATATGGAGCGTAGCTTGCGGAATATCGCGAATAACACAACCGTAAAGCAAGTAAAACATAAACCAACCAGCCAATTCTCAATAAATATCATACTAAGAATGCCAATTAGCAGCAGAGCGTTTCCTATAAATTGAATAGAAAGGTTGGAGAAAAAACGAGCTAGAGTACTGACATCCCCATCAAGACGCTCTATCATCTCCCCGGGCGTCCTTTTCTGCTGATATACCATATCCTGTCCTAGGCATATTCGAAAGAGAGAAACCCTCATATCATTCGTAGTGGACCATCCGATGGTCTCTGCGAGAGTGCCTATTACCACATTAATGAGAAGATTAAAAAGCACAATGAGAAGGAACAGCATAGCTGCGGTAATAATGGAACGAAAGGATTGGTTACTTAGCGCCGAGTCGATAATGAACCGTGTGATTTGAGGTTGTATGATTTGAATGACTATGTTCGCAAGCAACAGTAACGACATGATTGAGAAACTGATCTTATAGGGTTTAATATAGGTAAGGAAAAGCTTAATTTTACTTGAGAACATATCTTTGTTCATCATCGTACGGAATCGTTCGAAGCAAACCTCAATATGTATTCGTGTACATCTCTAATGGTCAGCAGCTCATCGAGATTCAATTGATCGTCAAGTACGTCAATATTCAACATTATTTCGATCTCAACTAACAACTCCACGATGTGAGTGGAATCAAGTTCTAATTCGGCGAATAAAGTGTCCTCAAGAATCTCACCAATATTATTAAGTCTTTTAATAATCGAAATTATTTCTTCAATGCTAATCATCATTTTTCATCCCTTCTAAAAGTTCTGTTATTAGTTTCGCGCTTTGCAGTTGAGCATTATAGGTTCTCACTTTGTTGCTAATCGCTAAAGCGTTAAGCCGATATGTCGGATCGCTCTGGATTTCCAGAAAATGGTTGTATAGAGTTGACTCAAGTATTTCATCCGGGTTTAGTGTTTTGGATACGCCTAGCTTACTGCATTGATCAGCCAGAATGGAATGGTCTGCTCCAAGCGGAATAATAATCATGGGGATTCCATACAGAAGACAACTTTGCAAAGTTCCGCATCCACCGTGTGTAATTACGAGGTCCGCTTGAGGGAAAATTTCATGATGGGTAGGGAAGGATATGCTGGGCTCCTGTGTAGTGATGGAAGCGAGTCGTGGATTCCCGCTAATAATTACTTCAAAAACAGGGCGACGAAATACTGTGGAGCAAGTATTCACATATAAATTAGTTATTTCTTTAAGCTCTACGCGTGGTACTGAGGAAGTGCATACTACAATGACAAACTTATCATCTTTCCGTTTAGGTTTTGAAAGATGATTACTTTGTGGTGGAACCGCCATAGGACATGATCCTACATATCGAAAAGTAGGATGGTTAATGACGAAGTCTAGATCGATTAGTTCGGGATAGACAAGAACTAGGTGAAGCAAGGAAGAAAGGCCAGCTAAATCACCTCGAGAATGAAACGGATGGACAGTAGGTGGCAGATGGTTATTGGCTCTGATTTGATCGAGCTTTCTTTGATAGCGTGCCATTAACCGTAAGTTCACTGACTGACTTCCTGGAACTGCCTTATCGGATAGTGGAAGCGATGTCTGAATACTAACGGAAGGGATGCAGTACAACTCTGCGGCAATGGCAGGGGCAGAGAGAGAGGAATCATTAATTATCAGATCAATTGGTTGTAGGTTGATAAATTGCGAAACATCCTCCAGCATCTCTTCAATGAAATATTCGGGAAAACGGTCCCACCCAATGGCATGGAAGTGGAGAAGGTTTTGAATCGCCAGAAATTTTACAGAATGATGGCTCAATAGCCATACCTCATGCCCGAGACGGGTCAGTTGAACGCCTATTTGAATAATAGGTAGAACATGACCTTGAAGACGTTGAGTAACAATTGCAATTCGAGCCATGACATCACCATCTCATTCTTCATTCAAATGTTTCAGTTCCGGCAATATAAAGAGTCCGTCTTCTCGAATGAGGATCCCATCAAAATAAAGTGCTCCGCCGCCGTAATTCTTACTTTGCATTAAGACCAAGTCCCAGTGAATACTGGAATTGTTTCCGTTATCAGCCATTGGATAGGCTTGCCCTAGTGCTAGGTGGATGCTTCCATTCATCTTCTCATCGAAAATTAAACTATTTGTAGGTTTTATAATGGCGGGGTTAAGCCCTATACCAAATTCGCCCAGGTAACAGGCGCCATTATCTGTATTCAGTATGGAATTGAGCATGGTCATATTATCGCTTGAGGCGTTTACGACTCGGCCTTTACGAAACTCTAAGGATACATTGTGAAATAACTTCCCCATATAATATCCAGGAATATTGAACTGAATATAACCTTCTGTCGAGTGCAGTACGGGTGCGGTGAAAATTTCGCCGTCGGGCAAGTTATACTTTCCCATGCAAAGGAAACTCGGGATATTGTTAATCGAGAACGTTAGATCTGTGCCGGGCGACGTGATTCTGACCTTATCTGTGTGATCTAATAAGTGTTGTAACGGTTCAGCCTTCTCACGGAGTTGCTCATAATCTAGACTGCTCGCTTGAAAATAAAATGATTTAAAAGACTCCAAACTCATACCGGCAAGCTGCGCAGCGCCTTCAGTTGGCCATTGAAGAAGTATCCAATGATCAAGAGATGCCATCGTGGCCTGAATCGGCTGAAGGTACTCGTTAATATATAGTTTATACCGTTCTTCATCGACGTCATTCATCTCATAAAGGTTAGGTGTTGATCGTATTCCGATATAAGCATTCATTGTTTTCATTTGGTAGATACGCTGCTTGGCCATTAGCTTAATTTGTTGTGGGTGACTGCCTTGCAACAGTCTTTTTAAGTGTTTTGTCATTACGGTGTGTAAAAATGGAATGCCTCCGGATGAATAAATTGACGTAATAAGCTCATCTATTAAAGAGTCAGCTTCACCTACAACATCAATGAAGACACGTTGCAGGGGTGCGACAGCCAACGACTTGGAGACGATCGCATCGGCAAGTTTTTTGGTGTTTAATGGCATAGGTCTCCTGTTAAGGGCTCGAGCCCTCTCATTAGTTTAGTTTCGAGATCATACATATAAATGAGATATTCATTCAGTTTTGAACGGTAGTCACGTTCGGGTTGCTTTTTCCACTTCATAAGTATGCCCATGACTAGCGACCAGCTTTTACATAGTGGGATGAGTTCTTCCGCCCAGTCGGCATGCAAGAGACTGCGTGGTATTTGTCTCTTAACTACAGCAAGCAGCCATAATTCACGCAGCTTTCTATAGTAGTTAATATCAAACTCCAAGTGCTCCAAATATATGTTTAACTGTTCGTGCGAAAGACTGTATAAATGATTGATAAATGTTTGTAGACGCGCTAGTCCTCCACAATGGAGCATGGCATGGACGGAATCTCTTATAATTCGATGAAAGGTAGTTTCCCATGTTTCATTGGATGAGTCAGGGAGACGCTCCAGAATCGCAACACCAAATTCATTGGAATAACGAAGGCATTGATCCAAATGTGACCAAGGGATTATGCCAACTTGTCCATTGATTAAAAAATCTTTAACAAGTGTGTCGTCTATTAGTATCAGCGAAGAATCGGTGACATCAGCTACTATCGCCCAATGAATGATAGAGTGTTTTTTGTAATAGGTTGAGAATGCAGCTTTATCTGCTTGATAAAAAATGAGCGCATAACGATGAGCTTCAAGTATTAACTTTATGAAGGATCGTATATCGGATTTATCGTTCAAGGGGTACTTGCCTACTTTCCAACCGTGGTTCAATGTCGGCAAACTGCGCCTAAGATGAAACTCTCCGAGTAGATGGCAGTCAAATGGATTAAGGAATACGGGAAGGAGTTCGTTCGCTGCGACATGCTGGCGGAGTAGTACTTCTTTGGTACAAAGTTGGAGACAATCAAGCGAGCGGTCGCTTAAACCTGCCTGATCCTGATAGCGCCAATTAATAGCAGTTGGGGAATGAAGAATGTCATTGAAGAGAAGAGTGGGATGGCTTGGCAAATGGTTCATCAGCGGCCCCCCTTAGGATTCTGGGAAGTACTTATTAATCAGTTCGAAAATAGATGCAGGCGTTGAGAAGTTGTCTAGCAATAGATCATCATCATGAATCTCAATATTAAAAAGGTCCTCCAATTCCACAACTAGTCTTATATAGAGCATGGAATCCATCCCGATAGATAATAAGTTATAGTCGCCAGGAAGCTCGTTCTGGGAAGTGGTCATGATTTGTAGCAGACACTGTTGAATAACTTGGTAGCGTTCTAATGCGTTCACTGGAATACCTTCTTTCTTATTGTGGGATGTACTTGCCAATATGCTGAGAGACAAAATACTCAAGTAACATTGTGTTAGCTCTTCGTTCTTTCTCGCCTATCTTTCTTAGGCCATTAGATATTTCTATGCATAATGCTGTCTCAGGTTTCTTTTGAAAGTTAATCGAATTCAATTTATTGCTTTTTAACATGGATCGAATCTCTTGGAAAATGGAGAGGATTTTTTGCAACATAGTACTGTGCCCGTCTTCATGCTCAATAAGCTGTAATCGAGTAAGTGCGATGTTGTTATGTAACAATAATTTTTGATTGATGATGTTCCAATAAGGAAAATAGAAGGGATCTATTGTATTTTCATTGATGCGCTCCTTGAAAAAAGAGGACAAGATGTGGGGCACACCATATCCTAATGAGTAGCCGGATTTGACATGGCTCGAACAAGCCATCCCCTTTTCGAGAGCAAAGAAGATTTTTTGCCGATTCAGCCGAGTATCATGATTTTGAAGCCCTTTAATAACCGAAAGAGGGAAACCATAAAAGGCAAACCATTTTTGTGCATAGTTTTCCCTTTTCAATACTTGATGAAATGCATGGGTGCATGTGTGATAATCTACCTCGATGCTTCCGAATGTGGTATTGGAGACCTCGAACGCAAGTATGCTCAGTTTATTCGTTTCGTCGTTGTAACCATATACAAGGCATTCATGAATCATTGGTTTTTTATTGTAGAAATGAGAATCTGGTATTAAAGCCCAGTCTAAATATAGAAGAACATAATGCCCTTTGTTTAGCTGGCATTTTATAAAGGGTATGATATCTCCGGTATCTACATGCAATTCCTCCTCAATGACATTAGAATAGACATCAAGATGGTCTTCAAATCGAAGAGTTGGGAAGTCGCTATCAACCTGAGTGACCATTAAATTAATAAAATGACTGTGCAGCCAGTAGATGTTACTTTTCACTGACAAAACGACACTTAATCGAAAGTTGTGATAACACTCCAATGCGAATCCAGGGTTTGCTTCTATTGATAGTTTTCTTTTCATTTCGTTGCGTCCTTTACATAAATAGTAAGCGGCTAATACTTTGATTCTATTTCTAATCAGAGGTTTAAGCTCGGTTTAGCTTGTTGGAGGTTTATTCATAAAGACATAACAAAACCTGAGCGCTTAAATCCTGCATTTGCAATAATGATGGGAATAGTGAGAGGGGGCTATATATGGACACTAATGGATGTCAAGCTGTAGAAGACATTAAACTTGTTATATGGGATTTGGACAATACGTTTTGGAATGGTACCCTGACAGAGGGAGATTGGGAGTGGAATCAATCCAATAGTAAAATTGTTATTGACCTGGTTAGTAGAGGCATTATGAATTCCATATGTTCAAAGAACAATTTCCAGCAAGTTAAGAGTGTTCTAGAAGATTTCGGTATGTGGGGCTATTTTATATTCCCCCAAATTAAATGGATGCCGAAAGGGATGCTAGTTAAAAGTATAGTTGAACTTTCAAATCTCCGTCCTCCTAATATTCTCTTTATTGATGATGATTTCAATAATATCAGAGAAGTAACGTTTTATAACCCCGCTATTCAATCAGCTACAGTTAATGAACTCCCCACATTGTTATCGCTTCCTTGTATGCAGGGCAAGAGCGATCATGCTCATAAACGATTAAACCAATATAAAATTCTGGAGCAAAAACAAGAAGTAAAAGTAAAGATGGAGTCGAACGAAGATTTTTTGAAGCAGAGCCAGATTTGTGTCTCAATAGCATCGGATTGTGAAAATCGTATTAGTGAGATAAGTGATCTAATTAAGCGCACAAACCAACTTAACTTTACGAAGAAGAGAATAACAATAGATCAACTACAGCTTTTATTAATTGACCCTAATATAGAATCAAGATACATTACCGTAACGGATCGTTATGGAGACTATGGAACCACGGGTTTTTATGCAAAAAGGGACGGGAAACTTGAGCATTTCGTTTTCTCTTGCAGATTGTTAAATATGGGAGTAGAACAGTGGGTATATGCACAGTTAGGGTTTCCTCCAATTGTGGTAACCGAAGCGGGGGAAGTCGCGGTTCAATTATCAGATGGATACTGTCCGTATTGGGTTAACGAGGAAGCGGATACGGATTCTTTGAATCCAGCGACAAATATGAAGTCTGTCATTAACTGCGTTATTAGAGGTGGATGTGACTTGGAGCAGCTATCTCATTATCTTTATTACGAAAATATAAACGTAATTAGAGAGCTTTGTTTCTACAGTTTCGAAAAAGGTGAAATCCGAAGAGATCATCTAGAAATTGTGAAGCAGACAATGAGTCTGCCTAAGGAAGAGAAGGAATGGTTATATGAGCATCTTCCGTTTTACGATAAATATATGCATGACACAAATATGTTTGACAAACAGATTGATGTTGTTGTATATAGCGTCATTTCTGATTATGGTTTAGGGGTATATGAGTTTGTAAATGATGATCGCGACAAGCAATTAAGAGTCGTATATGGATCTAACGAATTGCCTATTACGGACTTAAGCAAGCATAAATTTTTGCCAGAGTATGCTTCCACGCAGTTAACTAGAAATCCGCAATTTTTAGAATGGTTTAATCAGAAGGCAGTTTTTTTGGGTCCAACGAGCCAAAGGGATTTTATGAATAATCTATATTGGTTAAGAGAGAAGCTCCCGTCCAGTACGTTGCTTATTTTGTTGAATGGTGCTGAAGTAGCCCCGCATAACGTACCAATGGAGACGAGGGTGCAGAGACATACACTGATGAATAATACGTTAAAACAATTCACGAACTCAGTATGCAATACATTTACGGTTGATGTGAACCAGTATGTACAATCACCCCATGATCTTACGGATGATATCTCGCATTACCAAAGATTTGTCTACCAGAAGCTTGCTGAAGAAATAGTATCGATTATTAAAGGGGCCTTTTCGATTAAAGTGACATTAGATCACAAGCAAAAACGGGCTACAAGTATTAAGGACAAGATGACACAGGAAATATGGTTTGAAGAAGAGTATAGATGAGTGCAGGAATCAACATGATAATGGGGGGGTTAGATTTGAATAATAAAATGTTGTTCATGGCCGAACCGATGTTGAATACATCGAGTGTTTACGCGAGTGTACTATCAATAATCTCGGATGATCTGAAGAAGATCCAACCATGGATTATGACCCACTTTATACAATTGAGATATGTAGAGGATTGGGATGTTTTATTTTTCGATAATCACCACGTACTATTTGCAACATGCCCTTGGATTGAGAGTCATGGATTAAGTCGTGAATTCATGAGTGTGAAATGGAGAACATTTAAAGATTTTATTATTGATGCAATTTCTCATGATTATTATATTTGGTGTCATGTGGACCGATACTATCTTCCGCCATCTAGTGCTTATCACAATAGGCATCACGATCATGAGCTATTGATATTCGGGTATGATGTTGACCAGAATAAGGTTCATTTTGCGGATTATTTATCCGATGGAAAATTTGCCAAGTTTACTCATACGGAGTGCGGATTGGACGAGATGGAAGAGGCTTTTTGGTCGATGAATAGTGACAACCCGCATCTTACAAGTATAAATTTGCTTCGCAAAAGAGAATATAGATATTCAATCAATTTGGACTATGTAATAGAGTCTATTCAAAGATACTTATTCTCAAAACCGACTTATACGATGCATCTCTATAAAACGATTGATGTGTATGGGCTTGATATTTATTATAAAATCATCACAAAAAATGAAAGGATCGGAAACCATCCTGAATTTGAAATGGATGTTCGGATTTACCACTTATTATGGGAGCATAAAAAGCTAATGAAAGACCGAATTTTGTACTTTATGGAGAACGGGTTGGTTCATCAGAGTTCACTTGCAGATGCTTGTGATGAGCTTGTTAATAATGTGCTAATAATAAGGAATATGTCTATGAAATATAATGTATCCAAGGACATCAAGTTACTTCAACGGATTAACTCAAAAATAGCCAGTTTAGCACTTCAGGAGACAGAAATGTTGAAGACTCTTTTAAGTAATCTAGTATGATCTTCTATTTTCTATAACATTGATATCTACGTGAAGTCTGTCAAGACCCATGAAATAGATACAAGTCCACCTTAACGGCTCATCCAACGTTATCATTAATGTCATGTAGTGTCGTTCATTATTGTCATCAACTCCTTAAGGTCACGAAGGGGAAATGGGGGAGTTATGAAGCAAATAATAGAATTACCTTTATATGAACCGAAAGTAAAGTCATATTTACATCATGCATACCAATTTGCAATTACGGGAAAGGATCAAAAAACAAAAGCGTCGTGGTTTTATATGAATTATATACACTTAGTCTGTGAGTACTATTTCCTGCAATTTTATATGCCGGATCAAGATGGGGATAACTGGGGTATTAAAAACCCTTTTATAGAAAGAGAAGTGATATCAAGAAGGTTTATTCTCGATAATAATATTGATTTGATTGAAATGATTAGAAACGAACTAAACTCTGGTCGGTACATTGTTTCCTATGTGAATGAAAAGTATATTCTTGGTTCATATGCCAATTTGAACAACGAGAACTTCAACCATATGATTATGATTCATGGATATGATACTAGTAAAGAGATATTTTTATATTCAAGCTTCAATAAAGATAGGTCATTCCATCGCGGAGAAGTTCCGTTCTCCAAATTCTCTGCCTCCTATTTTGATAATGAGTATGATTACGAAAATACTGAAAGTAGAATGCAATTTTTGAAACTTCAACGTGAAGAGATCAATTTCACTTTTGATTTGAGTACGTATATACGGAGTTTATATATTTATCGTGATTCTCTACCGCCGGATAATAATATTTTTCAGCAGAAAAAGTCCAAGATTGAAATTTCTTTTGGATTAAATACTTACGATTCAGTGGCAAGTTATTTGGCACAATTCACGAATGGTGACGATAGTATTATTTTTAATAATTTAATGATTTCTATTCATTTATTAGTTGAACATAAAGAGTTATTAATTGAATGCTTAGAGTATATTGTTTCATTTTCCGGCAAAAAAATAGCTCATTACATCCAAAGGTATGAAGAACTGTATAACGGATTCTTATTGTTGAGAAATAAGATGTTAAAGTTTTATGTCAGTAAAGATATAAGATGTTTAGTGGGGATTGAAAGGGGATTATTGGAACTGAAAAATAATGAATATTCACTATTAACAGCGATAATATTGGAATTGCAATAATAATCGAACATACCAGGAGGCGAGACAATTGAACTCCTTAAATCCGTATGCCACGCTTCATCCCTTTACCTACATGCCGGGTTTTTCCACGCTTACTCCACAGGGTTTTCATCATTTCAATACCTACTTGACCAGGGGCGAAGGAGTTTGGATATATGATCAGCATGATAACCGCTATATTTACGCCACTACTGCCGTTCCCTCGGTTGGCTTGTGTAACCCGTATGTTACAGAGAAGATCGCCAAGCAGTACGAAACGCTGCACTTTGCGTCAACCTGCGGCCAAACACATCCACTGGTAGAGCAGCTATCACAACGACTGATTGAATTGTGTGGTTCTCCGTTCGGCCAAGTATTCTATAGTAATGACGGTTCTGGCGCGATTGAAACGGCAATGCGGCTTGCTCGCCAATACTACCTTTCATTGGGGCAAAAGAAACGAACAAAGTTTATTAGCTTAGAAGGAAGCTATCATGGTACGACTTTTGGGACTGGCTCTGTGACGCACATGGGAATTGCGGAGTCGTTCGGACCGGCCCTTATGAATTGTTTTGCCGTTCCTGCACCCAATATGTATCGCCCTCCAATCGATGGAACGGCGGAGCAAATCATTCAGTATTGTCTAGACCTACTGGAGGAGACGATTTTTGAGAATGGTCCGGATGAGATTGCAGCTATTCTGATTGAACCAGTTCAAGGCGTTAACGGGATTATAGAAATCCCCAAATTTTATGTTCAAGAAGTGCGGCGCTTGGCTTCTCGGTACGGAATACTGCTTATCATGGATGAAGTAGCCACTGGAGTCGGACGAACGGGCGGGTGGATTTTATCCCACGAACTGGAGGTTCAACCTGATCTATTGGCGTTATCCAAAGGACTCACAGGTGGATATTTTCCAATGGGAGCTACAGTCGTTTCATCAGCAATTTCAACGCAGTTATTTGATAGCGGAGGCATATTTTTGCACGGATCAACACAGAGTGGCCATCCTATAGGCTGTTCCGCTGCTCTTGCTGTCATCCAATATCTCGAACTGAACCAGTTGGTTGAGGGTGTTAGGTCTAAAGGCGATTATGTCATCTCTTCACTTCTGAATTCGCTCAACGATCATCCTAATGTAGGCAATGTTCGAGGCAAGGGTATGATGTTTGCAATCGAATTCGTAGCCGATCGAATAAGTAAGACCCCTGTAGATTATGAATTCGGGCAGCAATTATCCGCAAGATTGCATAATCAGGGCATACTAGGCAACTGGTTTAACGGAATATTAATTCTTTATCCGCCGCTGAGTGCAACGAGGGAAGAACTTGCGTTCATGGTCAATGGTGTTGTATGTGCAATTGTCGGTAAATAAACATACGTAATCATTGGGGTAGGAGGTGGTTAAAATGATACAACTTCAGCCCGGAGATGCAGCGCCCTCCTTTGAGTTGGAAGGTATCGAGCTAGGGCGAAGGAGATTGGTTCGCTTATCTGAATTTATTGGACAGTATGTCGTATTGTTTTTTTATCCTTATAATTTCTCTCCGTTATGCACCTTGCAGAACTGTGAGTTCCGCGATCGATACGATGATTTTCAACTGAATAGTCATCAACTCGATAAGGTTATTATCCTCGGCATTAGTCCTGACCGTATGGACTCCCATCGGCTCTTCTCCCTTAAAAACCGTCTTCCGTTTCTTTTATTATCTGATCCTGAGCTTTTAGCTGCTCAACTGTATGGCGCAATAAATGAACACACTAAAAATGCCGTTAGATCGGGAGATACTCTATTGCGTAAAACCTTTATTATACGTCCCGATGGTCACATTGCCCGCTGTTATGATGTTGAGAATGCAAGGGAGCATATCGGGCAAGTAATAATTGATCTGCAATCCGAGGCGGCGAAAGGCCCATGAACCACAATGATGATATTAGATTTACCGAACTTAATATAGAAATCATCAATAATGCATTAGCGACAGACTTTTCCTCAATGATGGATGCCTTATGGCAAGTAATGATAACGGGTGACGCGCATTGGGCGGACGAACATGCCGAACGGGAACAGACATATTTAAATCGGCTTACCACACCTTTGCTTACGGAATATGTAATTCAAGGTCTGCATTCCGCAGCCAGTGACGAGATTATCCACCGTCAGTTAACCATTCTTAATCGTGAGATGCGCGAGTACGGGAATGATCCTATTCTGGAACAACAAATATTAGAGCTATGGAATAGACTTCATTATCGGATCTCAACGTTTCGTGCCCCGATAGACGGTGCCAGCCTCTCGAACAGACAAATTTCGACATTGCTGAATACACAGAGGGATTCAGCCTATCGTAAACGGATCTGGGAAGCGGGCATGCGGTTAGGAGAAGAGATAGCGCCAGGTCTTCTTGAGCTAGTAAACCTGCGCAATCAAGTTGCAAGAGCACAAGGCTTCGATAACTATTTTCTGATGAAGCTGGAGTTGCAAGGAATAGCAATGGAAGAACTCGATGAGAGCATAGTCAAGCTTAGAGAAGGACTTGATCCGAGTTACCGTCAATTGAAAGACGAGCTGGATGCCAATGTTGCGAAAAAGCTTACCATTTCCTCATCGAAAATAGAGGCATGGCACTATCAGGCCCTAATGCTGCAGAGATATCCTGCCCGGCAATCGGCGTGTAATTGGGATATAAATAAAATAATTACTGGAATTGTAAATTGGCTCCGGCCAAGCTGCGATGGAATCGACCAACTGATATCGAAAGCGGACTTGCTAGGAAGGGTCGGAAAAAGCCAGGCAAACTGCTGTTTGAACGTAGATCGCAAGAAGGACATTCGATTAATGTGTAATTTGTCGGGTGATACGGAAGGACTAAGACTGCTGCTGCATGAGCTTGGACATGCCTTTTATGAATGTGGGCTTGATGAGTCGTTGCCGTTTATTTTGCGCCAGCCGGCGCATCCTTTTTTGAGTGAAGCGGTAGCTTTGTTATTCGAGCGAATGTCCGTAGAAACGGAATGGTTGAAAGAGATCGGGGTCGTTAGCCCAGATCTAGTCGATGATTCGTTACAGAAGGCAGAACTGCGACGGAATTTGTTAATGAAATTGTACGCGACAATTGCAATCGTCGAGTTCGAGAAGGAGCTCTACCATAACCCCACTTCCCATCTAAACGATACGTGGTGGTACATTCTGGAAAATGTTCAGCGTATCCGCCGCCCAGACAACTGGGATTACCCGTATTGGGCTGCCAATGCGCATCTCACGACGCTGCCAGTCTATTATTACAACTATCTGTGGGGCGAAGCGGCGGCTTCGCAATTGCAGCATTCCTTGCAGGATCAATTCCAGTCGGAATTCTCAAAGTGTTCGCTTGACTGGCTGCGTAACAGGCTAGCTAAACCAGGGTCGTTAAGAGACTGGGCGGCTTTGCTTAATGAAGTGAGCGGCACACCGCTAAATATGCGCTATCTCATTGAGGATTTGAAAGTGTAATAGAGGAGGTGTCCAATGGCCAAAATGCATGTTATGAAACGTACGGTTATCCCAAATCATAATAAGGATAAGACTTCTCCTAATGGGGAAGTCAAAACATATTATTTATCCGAAGAAGAACTGGCATATTACCGGTCGCTTCCGAAGAAAGATTATCCTCGCATTGTTATGCCAAGAAGGATGCTTTAGCATTGCAGTCCAACTATGACATGCCCTCCAAAATATCCATGATTGCCGTCATATGAGTGAGTATCTACGGCTATCTGGCAAGCAAGGGAGTCCGCGATGACAATAATCTTGCCGATGCATTCTCCGATCATTACCTCTTATCCCAAACACGCCAATGTTAACTCCATTCTCGTTAACCATTCTTGTTACGAAACCTGGTTGTACAACAATCATATCCAATTGCACGCCGATTATGATGACAGCCATACACTTTGGTTATGTTTCTATGAGCCGGTATCTCGCCGGCTCTATCCATTGATAGATACAGAAACATTTTCGAAAGGAACAGTAATTAATAATCGGATAGATCTCATCCAATTAATAATGAATAGCATAGCTACCGGCAGCTACGTATATTTGTCGATTGATGTTTATTATCTAGCTCCGTACGAGGTATATCAACGGACGCACTTCCCTCATGACATGTTCATATTCGGATATGACGAACATAAAGGTGTGTTTCATGCTGCTGATTTTTATCAAAAGGGTCGTTATGCACATCATGAAATCCCGTTTACACAAGTGGAGCAGGGGTTTTATAGCTCCTATTCGGATGATAATGCTGATTTTCAAGGTCTGCAGTTACTGCGTGTCAGTAGTGATGAGAAGGGGCAATATACGTTCGATGCAGACTATTGTTTCGAGCTGCTTGCTGAGTATTTGCACGGGATAGATACATCTCGCCATTATAAGTTGATTAAGGATGTAAATAAGCGGTACATATTCGGCATGCCCATCTACGACATGTTGGCCGAATATGTGATGGAATCCAAGGAATCATTTGAAGTAGCCCGATCACTGCATATCGTGTACGATCATAAGAATTTAATGGCACGAAGGGTTCATTATCTATGGAAGGAAGGTCACATTCGGGACTACTCATTCATTCAACAGTTCAACGAAGTGGCAAGACAAGCTGCAATGATTCGCAATAAATATTTGAAATTACAAATGATACAAGTAACAGATTACGGCCTTAAAGGAATCGAGAGGGATATAAAACAGCTAAGAAACAGAGAAGAGTGCCTGACTGCTTCCCTGATCTTGAATTATAATGCCTGACGTTGAGTAGTTAAGTTATAGAAATAGGAACATAAGAACTTATGTTCGTAAAATGAGCAAATAACTCCTATTGAAGCACAACGGATACAGATCGAAATACAGAGGACGTTGGTACCATTAACTTACCTGGAATAAAAAAACTGGGAGGTTGGTATCAAATGGATGTACTGCTGGTTATCAGTCATATGTTGAAAGAAGATGAATACCGTCGCGTTCAGCGCATGTTCACGAACATGGTTATTATGCCACAACATGACTTTACTGCAGTAGTCGAGCATATTCGCTCAAACAAATATAAGTTTATAGTTCTGCTAAGCTTTGAAGATACACTCCCCCAGTCTTGGAAAGTCGATGATCTGAAGCTAGATAACCCTATCATGATTTTGCTTAAGGTTAGCAAGCTAGATCTTTTCTTATTCTATTCATTCCTCGATTCAGTAGGTCTCCTCTCTAAACCGGCGGCAGCAGGCTCAGATAATTCGCAGCCGCCCCCTCTCTTGTACAAATCGATTGAATATATTGAGGAAAACATATGCGAGAACGATCTTTGTCTAGAAACGGTTGCTGCAAACATATTCGTTAGTCGATGCCACTATAGCCGAATGTTTAAGGAACACTTCGGTATCGGGTTTAAAGAGTACATTATGAATAAACGAGTTCAGAAGGCAAAGGTAATGCTGCAGGAGGGCGTACCTGTAACGGACGTTTGCTATGCTGTAGGATACGGGGACCTTACTCATTTCGGTCGAGTTTTTAAACGATTGGTTGGTGAAAAACCATCTGATTATCGTAAGAAAAATGCAAGGATGGTGCCGAACATGGCATAAAGGAGGGTGTTTGTGAAGGCAAGATATTTCAACAGCCTTAAGATCCATTCCAATGGCACGCAGGTTACAAAGACTAGCGATGATACCCATAAGTTAATCGATGAGATCGTATGGTACTTGGATTTGCCTGATGAGCTGAAATGCTATATTCCCAAAGTACATTCCTTTTCGTTGGACAGGAAGGTTCCCTCTATTACTCTAGACTTTGTGCCTGGTGGGACATTAGGGGATGCACTCGTTGCAGAAGGATGGACCAAAAGGGAGTGGGATGCGGCATTCCGATGCCTACGGCAAACGCTTGAAGATTTCGCGAGTTTCTCCGGCAATATGTCAAAAGCATATTTGTACGAAATGTATATAGGAAAGACACGCGAGAGAATGGATAGGTTCCTCCACCAGTGCGAGTGGGCGAGGCAGGTGCATGCAAGGGGATACTTTTGGCTAAATGGCAAGACTCGAATGAGTCCGACGGTCATGCTGCAGAAGGGCACGGAAGAAGTTCTTCATTTATTGGAGGAGCCGCAGATTACAGTTGTGCATGGAGACTTTTGCTTATCTAATCTATTTTATTCCCCGCAATCGAATAACATGACTGCGATTGACCCGCGTGGCAGCTTTGGCATTCGCACCATATATGGCGATCACCGCTACGACTGGGCGAAGCTTCGGCATAGTCTTACGGGCTATGAACATATCGTTCGGGGGAAGTTCGATATTAATGTAGGGGCCGATTCCATAGATCTGAGGCTTGAGTTGAACGAAGATGCAGTCAGACTTCGTAGTAGACTCGATAGTTGGTTACAGCCTAAGCAAATAAAAACAGTACGAATCATCGAAGCGCTTTTATTCTTGTCGATGCTTCCACTGCATAAAGATACGCCTGATCGCCAATTAGCATTTTTCGCGCTTGGAACCGAATTGTTGGAGCAAGCATTATCGGAGTAGGTAGGAGGGGTGTTGATGCGTATTGTTGTGGATCTGGACGGAACGATTTGCGAATTGAGACAGGAGAATCAATCGTATGCCGATGTCGTTCCGCTGGAAGGGGCGATTGAGGCTTTGCATCAATTGAGGATGGAAGGACATTCGATTATTATCCATACGGCACGAAACATGCGGACGTGCGGGGGCAATGTCGGAAAAGTGGGCGCAAATGTCGGAATGGTCACCTACCAATGGCTAGAGCGACATGCGGTCCCTTATGACGAGATTGTATTTGGCAAGCCATACGGTGACATCTATATCGACGATTTGGGATATCGGTATTTGAACTGGGATGATACCTTGGATGCCATCAGGGAAAGGAGGGAGTAGCTAGATGAACATCGTTATTCCTATTGCGGGTGCAGGAAGCCGTTTTCAGTCGGCAGGCTACCGTGAGCCGAAAATGCTGATTCAAGTTGCTGGACGACCCATGCTGCACTGGGCACTGGATAGTCTGCTGCCATCTCTTATAGATAATCGGTTTATATTCGTAGCATTGCGAGAAGTGCTGGAACGAACAACGTTGCGTAAAGTAATACTGTCCCGTTGTCCGGAAGCTATCATCATCCCGATTGATCAGCCTACCAACGGACAAGCAGAAACAGTCTGGATGGCCCGATCTGTATTGGACTCAGTAGATTCGCTGCTTATATTTAACGGAGATACTTATGTTGGTACTGAGATAGGTAAAAAAATCAAGGAGTGTCCGGCGTCAGTCGAAGGCCTCATTAACGTATTCCCATCATCAGATCCTGCCTATAGCTATGTAGATCTTGATTCAAACGAATTGGTCCGGTCGGTCCGGGAGAAGAAGGTCATCTCCGCCTGGGCAACGTCCGGGCTTTATTATTTTCGATCCACGGCAGCGTATCTTGAACTAATGGCCCAGGTACTGGACGAACCGATGCCGCCGGAAGGTGAATGGTATGTGGCACCATTGTACGAACGGATGATTGCACAAGGCTGCCGGATCGGCGTCGATTACGCTTTGTTCTGTCATCCACTCGGAACGCCAAAACAACTTCAAGCTTTTACGGAACATGTTGTATTCAAGGAGGAATCTGATTGAGCAGGCGCGTTTTTATTGGATTAAGCGGCGGATTAGGGCCTGTGATGCGTACGTTACCTATTGCGGACAAGCATCGGGAAGCAGGTGATAAGGTGGCATTCAGCATTTATGACGAGCATGCGGCGACGTATTTGCAGAGCAGGGGATTTGAGCATCTTGTAGACGACGACCCCGTAATGCCCGATCTTGCCTTAACCTTACCAAGGGGGAAAACCTTCTATCATCTTGATCATTACTATGCATCGCTTGGTTTACTCGATCCGATATTCGTTCGCTCATGGATTCGGCATCGGATAGCAATGCTAGAGGAATTCCGGCCTGAATTGGTCTATGCCGACTTAAGTCCGCACACCATCATTGCCGCTCGGTATTTGGGTATCCCAGTCGCCAGCATCGTGCAGGCCTGCTTTCATCCAAACGGCAAGTCGTTGCATTATTGGGAGGAGCATCCCAGGAACATTTCGAAAGTAACGCCGATCATTAATTGTGTGCTCGAAGAGCTAGGTTTGCCTGCTATTCAGAAAATGGAGCAACTAATGGTTGGTGATGTCACGATTGTTCCGAGTATCCCCGAACTGGACTCCATCGGATCGGACTATATTCATTATGTCGGGCCAATTGGAAAGGATGGGCTACCTTTCCCGTCCCCGCGGTCAGTGGGAGCATGCCCTGATGTCATCGTTTATGCCGGCAGATTGAAGGATACTTCCGGTGATAGCGGACTACGCCTGATACGACTTGTACAGGATGCATTCCGTGATAGGCCGGAGCGCGTGGCACTCGTATACACAGGCAAGCTGCCGGTCGAAACGGCGAAGGCAATGCCTGAATCGATTACTCGGGTGGAACGGTTTGAGCAATCCTGGCTATCCCAGGCCAAGCTATATATTCATCATGGTGGACATGGAAGCTGCCTTTCGTCAATTATGCAAGCCATCCCGTCGTTGATCGTACCTACCCACTCCGAACGCGAATACAATGCCCGCCGCCTATGTGAGCTTGGGGGCGGCGAGTATGTGATGCCGGACACCTGCCTGCCTAGTCACTTCTATGCGCTTGCACGTCATGTCATGGAGGATAGTTATAGACATAGGCTGTTTCAATTGAACAGCGCTGTGGAGGCCCGACAGTACGGCGGAGCGGAACAAGCTTACAGGATTGCGCGTTCCCTTAGGAATCAATTGGCTGGAGGTTCGAGATGATTTTCGGAATCGGTACTGATCTTCAATCGATCGAGCAGATGCAAGGCATGATTACGCGACAGGAACCGCAAGCATTAGCTAAAATTTTTACGCCGGGCGAGATTGCGTACTGCGCTAAATTCCGGAATCCCGCACAGCATTACGCTGCCCGTTGGGCGGTGAAGGAAGCGTTCTTCAAGGCAACCGGAAGAGGGCTGACGGGTGGATATCGTTTAACCGATGTTGAGACAATCAATATGGAAACCGGTCAACCACATGTCATTTTGCACGGTAAAGCATTGGAAGACTGCCGTCGGCAGCATTGGTGCGTATGGGTCAGCATCTCGCATTCTGGCGATTATGCGCTCGCACAGATCGTGATTGAATGCCTGGAGGATGACGAAGACGGACGATGAGCGAAAAAGACGAATGATGCATCAAGGAAACGCAGAGTGCGAAGTAGGATGGGATGAGATAATGAAGATGTCCCCGGGAGACAACCCCACTTCATAAGGAGGTTTCACAATGAAACTACTTTCCTCGAAAAAAATCCAAATGACACTGCCAAGCTCGAATAGCAAAACGTATCTTGAGCTGGTTGACGGTCGCTGCGAAGAACTCCACTTCTCGCAAGTCAACCCGACGAAATTCACGGTAAACGATTCGGAATTCAGCTTCAAAACGGGTGCAACCGTTGAACTCGAAATCGAAAACGTTGACCTTGTTGCTACCTCCCAAGTATTGTGGCCGGGCCAGCAAGTTCGCGTTCGCGGCGGCGTTCATGGTCAAGGCCAGCCGATCAAAGCTTCGGCGACAATTCCGCTGGGCAAAAAAATGGCTGACGGCGTGCAAGCCGACTCGTTCCTGTACTGGGTCATCGAGACGCCGGAAGGCACGTTCCACAACAACGAGCCAATCCACATGAAAGGCCGCATTACGGGCCTTCCTCCGAAAGACGCTACGTTCCACTCCGAAGGCACGATCGCGATTTTTGATGAGAAGGAAGATCGCGTAGGTACGCTTTACGGCTGCCTGCAATCCAACTAATCCCCGCTTAACTCTCCTTAGCCAAAGAGACCATCCCCTGGTCTCTTTGGTTTTATGACGAGCGGATTCAGAGGTGCAAGCATGTATGATGTTGCAATTGTAGGAGCTCGTTGCGGGGGCGCCGCACTTGCTGTGTTTCTTGGGAGGTTCGGATACAAGGTATTGCTAGTGGATCGCTATACGCGACCGGGTCCGACGCTCTCCACTCATCTGATCGGAGAGACGGACGTCTATGAACGTCTTGGCATCCGAGGACGGATGGAGAACGCCGGAGCTCCTGCCATTACTAGAATGCGGGTCGATCTGAACGGATCGTCGTTCGAGTCCGATATCGTCGTTACCTCGCGGGTCATCGGCCTGCGAAGAGAATTGTTTGATCCACTGCTGTTAGAGGCGGCTGCCGCTTGGCCGAACGTTGAGATTCGTCTAAACCGAACGGTTCAAACCGTGATTCGGAGAGGGCGAACGACAGGGCTGATTATCCAGGATTCGAACAAACAGAATGAACCCGTTCATGCTCGTGTAGTCGTGGGTGCGGATGGACGCCATTCCTTGGTTGCCGACCAGGTTCAAGCGGGGATACTTAGGCAAGATATCTATTCACACGACGTATTGTATGCGTATATGGAAGGCCTTGTGGCGCAAATGGTTCCGACAGTCGAATGGTACTGGCATGACGGATCGATCGTGCTTGTCAATCCGATCGATAGAGGCATGCACTGCGTTGCCGTCATGCTCCCTCGTGACAGGATGCATAAGTGGGAAGCGCAGTCGAGGCAGCAAATGATCGATTGGCTTGGACAAATCCGAATGCTCGCGCCTCGTTTGTCCAATCTTGCCTTTGTCGGTCCGATCAGAAGGGCGCTCGATATGCAAGGCTATATGAGGCAAAGTTATGGTCCCGGCTGGGCGCTCGTCGGAGATGCAGGAGCTCATCTTCATCCCGTGTCAGGCGTCGGTATAGACAACGCCGTGTGCTGTGCGGAATATTTGGCGGGAGCGCTCCACCGTTATTTCTCTGGAAAGGAAAGTTGGGAGCATGCCATGTCTAAGTATGCCAATCAGCGGGACGAGCGAATACGCCCGCAGTATGAAGCCGCACTTCAGACGCTTGCACGAGCTGGTGAGAGCATTTCGTCCGATGACGAGGAGCAATTGAGGATGCTTTGCACGTTCCCGAGTTTCGTGCATGGGGCAGGACAAAGAGCCGCACAAATTATGAAGATGATTACCGAAGGAGTGTCGATTGAACCGTGATACATTGTCCTAAGGATCGCTCAATTAACGTTACTTATATAGAGGCTTCGATCGATAGCGTATGGCAAGCGGTTGCAACGCCGAATGGGAGTAACTGCTATCTAACCGATCGCGTCGATACGACGGGAAATACAGACGAACCAAGAGTGGACGACCGATTGACGCTGTTCTACGGTGATATTACGAATCATGCTGTCGTGCTTGAAGTGGAGCATAAGCGTCGGTTCGTGCTTGCCGATTCTTATGAATCGATGGCACCTGACGGCACCGTGGACCCTTTTCTTGTTAGAACGGAATATACCTTTGAGGAAGAGGGAGAATTCACGAGGCTGACGTTAGAGGTTCAGGGATTTGCCAATAATACCCATGGTCAGTGGTTTCGGGAATGCCTGGAGATGGGGTGGCGAAGGTCGCTAGCGAATCTCAAGAGCGTGCTTGAGCTTGGAATGGATTTACGGACGGAGCTATTTAGTTATCCTCGGCTTGGTGTTACGAATTGTACAGTCAATGCGGAGCAAAGTGTGGTGACGGGAATTGGCGAAGGGGAAGGCAACTATTTGCTGGACGTCTTTCCAGGCGGGCCGGCCGAAGAAGCAGGATTGCGCTGTGGCGACGTTATTACTGCCATTGGGGCTGTCCCGGTGCCCGATTATCGTTCCTTTGTACGGGCAATATCCAGTTATTACGGGAAGAAGGAACCCGTAGAAATCGAGTACTGCCGAGATGGGCAGTACTGCCGTGTATTTGCCGACGTGTCGATTGATCGTATGTTTACGGGGCTGATAGAAGGGACGGTCGACGCGCAGGAGCAGGAGCAGATTCGCAGAAAGCAAATGTCGAGCGAAAGATCGGCTTCTGGTGCAATATGGAGAACAAATAAGGAGGGGGCGACCTCACATGACGGAATCTACGAAGCATTTAATCGTGCGGCAAGAGGACATGAAATGGGAGTATGGCATGTATCCGGATACGGAAATGACCTATCTATGGGAAGAGGATGAGACGGGACGGGTCGCTTTTCTTGTGAAAGTGGCACCTGGATGTTCGATTCCTTTTCATAACCATCCAAGGCGAGAAGTTGCCTATCTGGTAGAAGGCGAGGTTAGGCTCAACGATGATATTATGCGAGCGGGCGACTTCCTGACTGCAATCGCTGATGAAGCACATGATGTGTATACCGAGACAGGTTGTACCTTCTTTATTTTTATCGATTATAACATCAACAAGCATAGGTTTGCCCCGATTGCGGAGGCCTAGTTAAATAGCAACTTGAAACAAGCAGGGATTCCTTGCTTGTTTTTTTATGCGCACCTTATTAAAGGCAGCGGTTTGAAAATTCCAGATGATACGAAACAATAGCCGATTTCCTGAAATTAAAGCTGAGAAAACAAATCTCGTTTCAAGCAAAATAAGAAGTGTCGAACCGCAATAAACCATGAATATTCACTTGGGAGGAATTTAGCAATGATCAAGCCGATTGGGGATCGAATTATTATCGAGCCGATTGAGCAAGAAGAGAAAACAGCCGGAGGTATTTTGCTGCCGGGCACTGCGAAGGAGAAGCCGCAGGAAGGCAAAGTAGTTGCAGTCGGTATTGGCGCCTTTCGCGACGGACAACGTGTAGCACCTGAGGTGCAAGTAGGCGATCGAGTACTGTTCAATAAGTTCGCTGGAACAGAATTGAAAGTAGACGGCACGGATGTGCTGCTGATGCATGAGAGCGATGTTTTGGCCATTCTTTCATAATTGATCAGCTTTAATCGTTCATATACAAGGAGGACATTGAAATGTCGAAAACATTGTTGTTCGGAGAAGAAGCGCGTCGCGCACTGCTAAGCGGCGTTGATGCATTGGCGGATGCAGTGAAAGTCACGCTTGGACCGAAAGGTCGGAACGTCGTATTGGAGAAAAAGTTTGGCAGTCCGCTTATCACGAATGATGGCGTTACGATCGCCAAGGAGATCGAGCTGGAGGATCCGAACGCGAACATGGGCGCGCAGCTGCTGAAGGAGGTCGCAACGAAGACGAACGATGTGGCCGGTGACGGTACGACGACGGCGACGGTGCTGGCGCAGGCTATGGTACGCGAAGGGTTGAAAAACGTAGCGGCCGGCGCTAATCCGATGGTTATTCGCAAAGGGATGGACAAAGCGGTTAAGGTGGCAGTTGAACGGCTTACGCAAATTGCCAAGCCGATTCAAGGCAAGCAGTCCATCGCGCAGGTTGCCGCTATTTCTGCAGCTGACGAAAGCGTAGGCGAGCTGATCGCAGAAGCGATGGAGCAGGTCGGTAAGGACGGTGTCATTACCGTAGAGGAATCCAAAGGCTTCCAGACGGAGATGGAACTAACGGAAGGTATGCAATTCGACCGTGGTTATTCCTCCCCGTACCTGGTTACGGATCAAGAGAAGATGGAGGCGCGCCTCGATGAACCATATATTCTGATCACGGACAAAAAGCTGGCGTCCATCCAAGAACTCGTTCCTGTGCTGGAGCAAGTCATGCAGCAAGGTAAGCCGCTGCTACTTATTGCCGAGGACGTCGAAGGCGAGGCCATGGCGACACTTGTCGTCAATAAACTCCGTGGCACGTTCACTTGCGTGGCCGTTAAGGCGCCGGGCTTTGGTGATCGCCGCAAAGAAATGCTGCAGGATATCGCTGTGCTGACGGGTGCGCAAGTCATTAGCGAAGAGATCGGCTTGGACCTGAAGTCGGTACAGCTGAATCAGCTAGGAAGAGCGCGTTCGGTTCGGGTAACGAAGGAGCATACGATCATTGTTGACGGCGGCGGCGAACGTGAGGTGATCATCAAGCGTACGCAGCAGATTCGGGCGCAAGTGGCGGAGACGACTTCGGAATTCGACAAAGAGAAGCTGCAGGAGCGTCTTGCCAAGCTGTCTGGCGGCGTAGCGGTTATTAAAGTTGGCGCTGCGACGGAAACGGAGATGAAGGAGCGGAAAATGCGAATCGAAGACGCCCTTCACTCGACGCGCGCAGCCGTGGAAGAAGGCATCGTAGCCGGCGGTGGTACAGCACTAATGAACGTGGTTGGTGCGGTAGCGGCAATCGTTGCAGAAGGCGACGAGCAGACAGGTGTGAACATTGTCCTTCGTGCGTTGGAAGAGCCTGTACGCATTATCGCATCGAATGCGGGCAAAGAAGGTTCTGTTATCGCCGAGCGGCTTAAGAGCGAGCCGGAAGGAATCGGTTATAATGCAGCGACGGACGAATGGGTTGAAATGATGGAAGCCGGAATCGTTGATCCAGCGAAGGTAACGCGCTCTGCGCTTCAGCATGCGGCATCGGTTGCCGCAATGATTCTGACGACGGAGACAATCGTATCCGATAAGCCAGAGAAAGAGGCTGCGCCTGCACCTGGTATGGGTGGCATGGGCGGCATGGGTGGCATGGGTGGCATGATGTAGGAAATGTCTTGTTAGAAGGACCTCGGCGAGGTCCTTCTTTTTTTTGAATGAATGCCCACATTAGGGGACAACGATGGCCGAGCGTATGACTACCTTCTGAGAGTACGATAGAGCTGATATAGGAGAGGGGAGGGAGTAGTGAATGTGCAAGCGTCAGTGCAATAAAGATTGTGCTATAGCAGGTTCGGGATGTTCAAAGGGTAAAGCGGAAGCATCGACTCAAAGCGGAGACGCTTACTTGGAAGAGAAGAACTTCCAACAAGAGCAACGCGCCACACTGCAGAAGAAAAGAGACCACTTGGATAACCGGATCTATATGGTGCGTGGATCATTCATTAAACAATCATGGCTATGACCTTAAATGTCATCATCCCGGTATATAATCAAGCGTTTGCGCTTGCGCAAACGCTTTGGGGATTTACGCAGCAGAATCCACCATATAATTACAGTCGTATCATCATTGTCGACGACGGCTCCGAAGAGCCAATCGATGCTGTGATCGCCGCCTATTCCAACGAGTTGAACCTGGAGTATATACGTTTGCCGAGAAGCGGGAGGGCAGCGGCACGCAACGCAGGCGTACGGGCTGCCGACAGTGAACTAATCGTGTTCTGCGATGCGGACCGCATTCCCCGCCCTGGCTTTCTGGCCGCGCATGCTCGATCTCACAGCAATGCGGACGAACAAGTGACGGTAGGTCACGTAAAGGAAATGTATGTTTCTTCGCCTCAGGCCAACCGGAACGTGGTCATTGAGCGGTATATGAATGATCGCATGCTTCGAACACCACAATATTGCAAACTTGTCTATAAGCTATTTGACGTCCAAGGGGCTACAAGCTCGCCGATTGCTTGGGTAGCGACGTTAAGCGGTAATCTGTCAATGCCAACAGAGACGATTCGCGCAATAGGTGGGTTCGACGGGCGGTTCAAGGAATGGGGATTTGAGCATATGGAATTCGGCTATCGTGTTCATAAGAAGGGGGTACCGTTCCGCTATGAGGCGGACGCTGCGAATGTGCATATCGCTCACTCGCGCGGCGGGCAATCCTATAGTTCGCTCATTATGAACAGCCATGCGGTGTTTCACGCCAAGCATGCAGACAGGGCAGTCGAGCGGTATCTCGATTTCATGTTAGGCAAGATTAGCCTGCGCCAATTCGAGCGAGAGGCAGGTTCAGAAACTGCCAGTCCTCCGATTATGCTTCAGCCAGACGAGGATGGTTATGTTCGAGTTACGAGCTGACCGTGAGGTGTCCCAAGTAACAAACAAAAAAGATCGCCGTGCTTATGTAAATGTCACTAAGACATAAGCAGGCGATCGTGCTATCTGTGAGATCAAAACTTATCCCTATAGATTTCGAATTAGACAGCATACACCTCCGTTTCTTCCAATAAGATAGCAGACATCAACTGCGTGATGTCTGAGATATGCAAGCTCATCATCTCCGGTTGAATGTGCCCCGTATTCAGATCCTCCGTCAAACGAAGCAGCTGTACGTGGCGGTTATCATCGAGATGGTATGCTGTCGTCCATTGAACGTGGCCGGCTGCATGCTGATACAGCATGGTATACGCGCAACCGTCGTACGTTACCGTCTCATTCGGCATAATGTTTCTCCGCGCCGATATACTTGGTCAGGCAGGAAGTGCTGCACAACCATTCCCCGTAGTAATCCCAATTGAGTTCTCCTTGGTAAATCAGATTGCGGCATTTGTCATAGGCGCATTCGCATAGCGGTACCGGCTCCTCAGACTGTGGATCCTTCATGCCGAATTCAAACCGATCAAAGGCTGGCATGTTAACTCCTCCTTTAAATGTTTCAGTTGAATTCAGCTTACGACATCCGTCGGGTCACTCACTCCTTTTTCGTTGCGCTTCCCTCGGTGTCTGTTGTTGTCTTCTCTGCTGAGCGGAGGACACCTGTTACCTTCCCAAGAACGTCCACCTTACGGGAGTATATCGGCTCATAAGCGGGATTTGCCGGTTGGAGACGAATCATGTCTTTTTCTTTGAAAAAGGTTTTGAGCGTCGCTTCGTCATCGTTAACGAGTGCGACTACGACCTCTCCGTTCTCAGCCGTCCGCTGCTGCCGGATAATAACCAGATCCCCGCTGAGTATCCCTTTCTCGATCATGCTTTCCCCTTGAACGCGAAGGATGAAATAATGCCCGGACCCGACAAGATGATTGGGTACGCTCACATACTCCTCCACGTTCTCTACGGCAAGAATCGGCACGCCTGCTGTAATCTTGCCGACGAGCGGAAGTCTCACAAAGTATTCGGCGGCCAAAGAAGACTCTCGTAGAATAGATTTTCCATCGGTTGATGGTAGACCGTAAACGTCTGCTGCAGGCGTGCTATTTGCTTTGTTCTTGCCCGCAAGATGAGCAGCTAAGGAGTGAATTAAAAGGAGGTCCTGCTCGTTCAATTGATCGGCTAGCAGTTCGATTTTACGGATGTAGGGGCTGGGGGTAGGCAGTGTGTCTGAGTCAGAATCATTCATAAGCCAATCGAGCGAAACTTTAAACTGGTTAGCAATTGCGACTAATGCCTTGGCACTTGGGGTCGAATTCTTTTTGGAACTTTCCCAGTCGCTTATATTGCCGGGAGATACGCAGATTAACTCGGCCATCTGGGCAAGCGTTAATCGGTGACTAAGCCGCAGTTCCCGTATTTTTAAGTTAATATTGTGCATCGTTGCTCCTCCCCTGCGGGGTTGAATAATCAAACATACGTTCTATTATGACAAACAAATGGGCGGCTGCATAGTGTAATGAAACAAATTTTCATACGCTTATACGGTTGATTGTATTCGAATATGCGTATATAATCAACTTACCCAATTGGTTCCAGAATAAACCATATCAAGAAAAACAGGTTTTTAGGCAAATTTATCAGATTTTTTTAATTTTGGCATTGTTAAAATGGAATAGTTAGCAATGAAACTTGTAAAAAAAATAAATAGTGGTGGTGTTTTGGTGAACGATATTCTACTTTGTATCATTAACAGCCAAAATCGTTTCCTATCCAGCGATCATTTGGATGCTCTGTCGCATATCTCGCACATCCTGCACATTTCCCATCCCGAAGACAAGGATCTACTGGTCCAATTGATCCGAGAACGTTCATATCAACTTGTTACGGTCGTTACGATGGATAACGTCTTGCCCCCGGAGTGGCAGCAAATCAAGTCCCTGCTGTCCTGTCCGTTCTTCCTCTTAAGCGGCATGAACGCAACTAACTTCCCAGTTCTAGTCACCATGCTTGAGAGCCTGAGAAACAGTTCGAGGTCGGCTGAACCAATCAACCATTTTACGGAATCACTCGACTTTATCGAGGAACATCTCTTCGATCACGATTTATCACTGGAGATGGTTGCTTCGCAAATTTTTGTCAGCAAGTATCATTACTCGCGCATTTTCCAGCGGTATGTGGGGACAGGGTTTAAAGAATACGTCATTAAGAAGCGAATGAATAAGGCGATGAGTTTACTTCGAAAGGGGCATCAAGTGACGGAGGTATGCTTTGCTGTTGGGTATAACGATTTGACGCACTTTTCCAGAGTGTTTCGCAAAACATTCGGTCAGAATCCATCGGTCTATCGGACCAAATACGACAGCAACTATAAATTGGAGGTTGGAGCGTTAGCATGAAAAGAAAAACGAAAACGTTTTATTTTGTCACAGTGTCCGTTATAGCCGGCGTAGCCGCAGTCGCACTTTATTATTGGTGGACTGCGCCATACTCGCTGCCGAAGGTTGAGGACGGCATTACGCTTGACCAATACGGTTTGACGTTCGAGGGCGAGCAAGAAGCACAGCTTGCGATCGAAGCGCTGCCTGCGAGCGATCAGATAGCGGAGCTCAAGGAGAAGATGGAGAAAGCACCGGATAACCTAGCCTATTCCAACGCACTGCGCATTCAGATGCGAGAAGCAGGCATGACCGAGGACTACATTTCATACGTACAACAGCTGAAGCCAGCAACGCCTGAGCTTCAACTGCAGCAGGCGCTTGCCTATGTTGATTTGCTCCAAGATCCGGATCTAGGTACTGCTTCGCTTGGCCAGATCTCCATGCGGTCGATCTCATTGTTGAACGAGATTATTAACGAGCGGCCATACGACTGGTTCGCCCATTACGCAAGGGGCCTGAACAATTTATATTGGCCATCCGGCCTGCAGCGGACGGATAAGGCCATTCAAGATCTCGGCTATTGCTTAGCAGTGGCTAAGCAGCTGGAGGGCCAACTGGATTTGGCGATATGGCCGTTGACCTACATTGCGTACGGTGATGCCCTTGTGAAGGATGGGCAGGTGAAGAAAGGAATTGAAGTGTGGAAAGACGGCTTCCGTAAATACAAAACCGACGATGCATTAAGCCGCCGCGCAGGGCTTAGTGAACAAGGAGCGCGGGATACGGTCAGGGGGGAGCGGGGAATTGACGAATTCCGCCGGCCGGATCCGAGCGTATCGGATCTAAGCATGGTCTGGGACGACATGAATAGGGGTGAATAAGCTTGAAATTGAGTGAACCAATCGTGATTACCGGAGTGGGGGCCATCACGCCTGTCGGGACAACCGTCGCGAGCACGTGGGACGCACTGCTTCAAGGAGATTGCGCTGCCCGAACGATTAGAACGTTTGATTCCTCGGGGCATTCATGTAAATTCGGCTGCGAGGTTGATGACGTCGATCATTTGTCACTGATGCCTGTGCCGGGGGGCAGGGCGACGCGGCTGCTCATTCCAGCCGTTGAGGATGCGCTATACGCTTCTGGACTTTACTTTGGGCAATCGGAGGGGAAAGCTCGACGTTATGGCATATGCGTGGGTACGACAATGGGCGAAATCACGCCGCTCGAGGAATTAATGGCGGGACAACAGCCCAAATCGATAGGTGGCCCGGGTGTCATTGCCGAGAATGTTGCCGACTATTTTGATTTAGCTGGTCCCAAATGGACGATTACGAATGCTTGCGCGGCAGGCAACATGGCGATTGCGAGAGCGGTGGACGAGCTGGCTGCTGGAAGAGTCGATATGATGGTCGCGGCAGGTGTTGATGCCATGTCATGGGTTGCTTTCACCGGGTTTGCGAGCTTACGGGCGATGACCCCGGATTTATGCAGACCCTTTGATGCCGAGCGCCGCGGGCTCATGCTAGGTGAAGGTGCAGGGGCCCTCGTATTAGAGCGTGAATCTGACGCGCTGCGAAGAGGTGCCAAACCACTTGCTTACTTACTTGGATACGGCTTGAGCAGTGATGCTCACCATATTACGCAGCCTGATCCGAAAGCAGCAGGATCGATACGCGCGATGGAAACGGCGATCGAAATGGCAGGCATTCATAAGGAGCAGATCGGTTATGTAAGCGCCCATGGGACGGGGACGCCGGCCAATGATCGGATGGAATCGGTCGCACTGCAACATGTATTCGGCGACGAGATCGTGACAAGCTCCATTAAAGGGCATATCGGCCACACATTAGGTGCAGCCAGCGCCATTGAAGCGGTCGTGTGTGTCAAGGCGCTGGTATCAGGGCTGCTTCCGCCAACGATTAACATGCGAAGGCAAGACCCTGCCTGCAGCGTCCGTGTCATCGCGAACGAGCCGCTTGCCATGCGAACGGATTATATCATGTCGAATGCATATGCTTTTGGCGGCATTAATACATCCATCGTTATTGGCCGTTATGAGGGCCGTGACATGGGTATCCAATCTGCATAAGGTTTGAGGGAGGAAAAGCTATGAAATCGTTGCGTATTGGAGGCGTTGGGGTCGTCAGTCCCGCTGGGGTAGGAACAGCTTTCCTGCCGCGGCCGGAAGGGCTTACTGCCTGGGGCGCGTCCAAGCTGCCGGATTTGGATGTATCGGCATACGGATGGAACGGCCTAAAGCGTCATTCAAGAGTCGTTCAGTATGGCAGCTTAGCCGTAGGAGAGGCGCTAACCTCCGCCGGCTACGAGACGCCGCTGCAAGCGGGGATCGGGCAGCGGATCGGGCTCGTTGTATGTACAGGGTGCTCCAATCTAAATGCGATCGTGGCCATGTATAAGGATGCGGAGAACTACGGCGTTAACCATGTTAATCCTGGCTTGTTCCCGGAGACCGTCATGAACGCGTTTGCCGGACACCTCTCGATTTACTTTCAAATTACAGGCACTAGTGTAACGTTATCGGATGCGGTGCCATCCCCGAACTCTGCTATGCTGTACGCTTATGATCTGATTGCATCCGATCGAGCGGATGCTGTCATATGCTGCATGGTTACGATTCATCCGCCGACAGCGTTAGCGGAAGTCATGCATGGCGAAGACGCGCTTGTTGGAGCAGAGTCGGTCACGGCCCTATTGTTCGAGAGAGAAAGCATGGAGCCGGGCGCCGTGAATATTCGATGGGAGACGGAGTCGGCTCTTGAGGAAGGAAGCGCTGCTCCTCTGGTCCATCCTGCCGATGCCTTCCTTGCTGCGGCCTCTGCGTACCATGGTCTTCGCAGCAGTAAGACGAAGGAGCAGCAATGGCGGACAAGCGGCAGATCCGAAGGATACTACTCTTTCTGTGTGACGACCGCCATGTCGGCTGAGGAGGAGCATGGTGAGTAAACAATCCGTCGTCATTACCGGCACGGGGGCTATCTCCTCCGGCGGAATAGGCTCTGCCGCCGTCTGGGACTCCGTTCGAAGTCAACGCGTCGTGCATGGAGAGCGAATCTATCGGATGGGGGACGGAAGTCAACGTCCGTATCCGGTATACCCTGCGCCAGCCCTGGATTTACGTGATTGGGTCCCGCTGCGCGAGTATGAGTGGCTTGAAGAGCAAGGACTGCACGAAGATCCGGATTTCGTCATGCTCTGTGCCGTAGCTTCTATGGCGATGGATGAAGCAGGCTGGACGGAGACGGACAAGGAAACGGCCGCGTTGGTAATCGGCCACGAGAATCTAGGCGTCAACCGTTTGATTGATCGAATATTGACTTCACCCCGTTACGCGGATTCGGGCTCGCCCTTTCAATCTTCAGACCCCGAAGGCGCTTTCCAAGAATACAGTGATCCCTTTTATAAACTACAATCTTTCCCTTATCTATTTTATTTATCTAAAGCGCTGCGAATTCGCGGCTTCACGCTGGCCATTAATAATGCTTGCGCCACCGGTTTGTATGGACTCGAAGCGGGTAGTCAGCTAATCCGTTCTGGTAAGGCGGACAGAGTTGTCGTAACCTGCGCCGATTATGCACATCTCACTGAGCATCTATGGCTTGCTGGCAAACGGTTCGGATCACCGCTCGGCCGATTGAAGCCGTTCGATCGGGATCGGGATGGCTCTGTTTTAGGTGATGGAGCTGCCGCAATGACACTGGAATCGTCTAAACGAACAACACGTGGGATGGCAGCATACGCAGGAGGAGCATTCGGTCAAGATACGTGGCATCTTACGCTGCCTGACGTAGTGTCGCATACGTATTCAAACGTCATCTCGCAAGTCCTGCATACTGCATCGACTCGGGGGGCTAAGGCGATTGATCTAGTCGTACCGCATGGCTCGGGCAACGTACTATGGGACCGCTTCGAAGCAGTAGAGCTTCAGCGTGCATTCCCGCAGGTCCCGCCAATTACTGCGTTTAAGGGATATGTGGGTCATACACTAGGCGCCAATGCGATATTAGAGTCTGTGCTGCTGCTCCATTGCATGAAGGATGGCATTATTCCTCCAGCAGTCGGATGCGATCGCCCCGATGAGGGGCTTGAGCTGCCGGTCGTCACCGCAGCAAGGGAGAGCCGATTGAAGCGTGTTATGAAAACAGTGCCAGCCTACGGTGGATTTATGGCGGCAGCCATGTTCGAACAAATTTAGGAGAGGGAGGCTTTCTTCCATGGGAGTTCAATGGGATTTCAGTGGCAAGCGGGCGCTCATAACCGGCGGTTCCCGTGGGATTGGCCGTGAAATCGTTCAATTGTTGGCGAGATCCGGAGCAGAAGTGTTTTTTACTTATAAGTCGGATCACGATGCAGCGGAAGGGCTAATTCGACTGTGCAGCGGTTATGCAGTCCGCGTCCATGCATTTAAATGCGACCATGCGGATGAAGCGGATATTGTTCGCTCTAGGCATTTGATTCTGGAAGCGTCTGGCGGACAGTTGGATTATCTGGTCAACAACGTAGGAATTACGGCTGACGCTCCGATGGTTCGGATGACGTCCTCCCAGTGGCAAGACGTATTGAGTACGAATCTAACCGGAGGATTCGTGTTGACGCAAGGATTAATCAGAGCGCTTGCGGTTGCTAGAGGCAGCATCGTTAACATGACTTCGGTAGCAGGGATGACGGGGGCAAGTGGACAAGTCAACTATGCGGCAGCGAAGGCCGGTATTATTGGAATGACGAAAGCATTAGCCAAAGAAACGGCAGGGCTTGGCATTCGCGTTAACGCTGTGGCTCCAGGATATATCGCGACAGATATGACGAGAGGCATGCCGATACGAATGCAAGCCTTGGCGGAGAAAGCATCGCCAATGAGGCGGCACGGAAGACCGGAAGAAATCGCAAGCACCGTCGCTTTTCTGCTGTCTGAGGCAGCTTCATATATAACCGGCCACGTGCTCGTCGCGGATGGCGGATTAACATTAGCATAAAGGAGAGGAAGAGAATATGATCCAAGATTTGAATAAGTTCAATGCTAGACTGATAGAATTGGCCGGTCAATTAACGGGCGAGGAGCTGGATATGGGCTGCCTGGAGCGTCCGCTGGCGGAGTTGAACATTGATTCGCTCATGCTGCTGGAATTGGCCGTTCATCTTGAGCGCGAATACGGTGTTCGGCTGGAAGAGGATGAATTGACGTCTCTTCGGACCCTGTCGGATATTGCAACCACGGTAGCCGACAAGAAACGTTCATGATGACAGAAATGCTGCGAGTCGCAGCGCTGGTTGCGGTAGTCATCGGATTTCCGCTCCTGTATTTACGCATGTTTCAGGTTAACATTCCGAGCATGGTTAGACGGTTTAAGACAGCCGCGAACGAGAATGAGAACGAATCGGAAGCCTCTTACGGCATTCGGTTTCCGAAAATATTACGCGCATTCCTCAGTGGGAATAATCGTGTCATCCGCCCGATCATCCGATTAGAGAAGGCTCGCGACTATCTAGAAGATTTCGACCCTTTTTACAAAGGGTTCGCCTATGAGGGGGCCGGCATGGGCTTTGGTGTAAAAGCCTCGTTGTGGCCTAACAAGAGCAAGCGATTCGAGCGATATATCCGAGCGCTCGATCCCAATTATCTCTACCAATACTACGTGGGGCTTGGCTGGTGGCTGCATACACGTTATGGCTATCGTGATGCCCGTTATAATAGCTGGTTGCGAACTTTAGATCCCCGATACGCTTCAATTGTATTCGACGGCATTGGCTTTAAAGCAGCGCTGTTTGATTACCCCGATAATCCCCATGCTTATTTGCGGTTTGCTCATTTCCCTCTATCCTATCGCCGGGTTTGCTTGCAAGGCTACGGCAGGGGCCTTTGGTTTTCCAACTATTTCAGTTTATCTGATGCGATCACAGCAGTTGAGCAATTGCCTGTGGCCTATCGTCGTGATGCCTATAGCGGGTTAGGCTTAGCGGTAGCCTACAGTTATTTCGACCGACTGCCATTTGCTTTCGAAGCACTTGATCAGGTACCTGCCTTTGATCAGACAGCATTCTATCAGGGAATGGCTTTCGGCTGGGAGGCGCGTCAGCTGCAGAATGCTTCTTATTGGGAGGAGATGCTGGGCCGATTCCCGGAAGAAGCGGCAAGCCGGGCTAGGCGAGCTGTTGAGCTAGTCCATGAAGCGGAGAAGCGTATTGCGAAGCAGACGGATCATGATCGTCCTTATTATGTTCGCTGGATGGATGAAATGCGGTACTTGCTGAACCATCAATAAATAGAATTCAAATGAAAGTGAGGCGTTGCGGATTGACGATGCGGGGCATGCTGCGCGGAATGATTGGCGCAGCAGCATTGATCATTATACTGGCGGGGTGCTCTGCCAAGGAGCAGGAACAACAGGCCTATGGTATATCCTTCGAGGATGTAACCCAAGCGGCTGGCGTGACGTTCGAGCATGAAAAGGATACGTTCGACCCGAAGGTTTCCAACATTTATCCTTGGTTGGGGTCGACAGGGGCCGGTGTCGCGATAGCTGACTATAACGGTGACGGCTGGATGGATGTTTATTTTATTAACAGTAAGCGGGGGGCTGCTAATGCTCTCTACAAAAACAACGGAGACGGAACTTTTGAGGATGTCTCCGAGGCTGCGGGTGTAGCCGACGTGAACACCGATGGCATGTCGGAGTCGGTCGTTTGGCTCGACTACAATAATAGCGGCTACCCTAGCTTGTTCATCGGCAGTTGGGGCAAGAGTAGAATGTTTCGGAACAATGGAGACGGCACCTTCACGGAAATAACGGATATGGCCGGTGTTGGCTACCGCGGATATGTCAATAAAGTGATCGCGTTGGATTACGATCGTGATGGTTTGCTCGATCTGTATCTGGGTTGTTACTTCCGCGAAACCGACGATCTGTGGAATCTTGCTTCAACGAAAATTATGCATAGTGATTTTGAACGTGCTCGTAACGGTGGCCGGAACGTACTCTACCATAACAATGGAGACGGCACCTTCACGGATGTTGCCGCCCAGCTTGGGGTTGACGATACAGGCTGGACGCTGGCAGCGGGATCGGCCGATCTGAACGGAGACGGATGGCCGGATATCTATAATGCGAACGATTTTGGTCCGGACTCCTTATTTCTCAATCAGGAGGGTAAAGGTTTTAAGAAGGTGGTTCAGACTCGAGGTGTTGGCGATGATACGTTTAAAGGGATGAACGTCGATTTTGCCGATGTATTCCACGACGGACGATTAACCAATTACGTCAGTAATATTAGTAAAGAAACCTATCTGCTCGAAGGAAACCAGATGTGGCATGAGGACGATGATGGGATTTACCGCGACGTTGCGGAGGAGATGGGCGTAAAGCAAGCTGGTTTCTCCTGGGGGGCCAGGTTCCTGGACGTCGATAACAGCGGACAGATGAGCCTCATGGTAACGAACGGCTTTATTTCGGCTAGCAAGAAGAAAGACTACTGGTTTGATATGGGGACGTTGGCGACGACGCCTGGTTATATTGTAGAAGATGCGAACAACTGGCCGGCTTTCAAGGACAAGTCCATGTCTGGCTATGAGAAGAAGAAGCTGTTTCTCAACGATGGGCAATCATTCAAGGATATAGCGCAAAATGTTGGGTTGACCTTTACCGACGATACGCGGGGCGTCGCGGCAGTCGATCTGTGGAATCGTGGGACGCTTGATCTTGTATTCGCTGTTCAAGGTGGTCCAGCGCGAATGTACAAGAGTACGAACACGACCGGCAATCATTGGATTACGCTCAAGCTGATCGGGACGCCCCCAAGCAATCGGGAGGCCGTAGGGGCAAAAGTGACGATTACAGTTAACGGCGTTTCAACGCTGATCGAGCGTGATGGCGGTAATAGCCATGGCGGACAGAGTGATCCTCGGATTCATTTTGGCCTGAAGCAGGCAACGGCAGTTGATCGCATTCGTATCGAGTGGCCAAGCGGGCGTGTAGAAGAGCGAACGAACATTCCGATCGACCGGATTGTAACGGTGGTCGAAGGGGTTGAGGATCCTTCATGACATGGTCTAGAATAGATCCGCGTTATTTGGTCCTTCTCTTTCTAATAAGCTTTGTGCTGGCCGGACAACTGCTGCTAGGTTTTTTTCAACAGTGGGACAGCCTGTTCGTCTCGGTCGGTACATCCGTTACGGCGGAGTTGGTGCTCGTTCGTCTGCTTCGCGGACGCTGGACGCCACCATTAAGTGCGCTCATAACAGGTCTTGGAATTAGCCTGCTATTAAGTTCCTATCTGTTGTGGCCCTATGTTCTCGCTTCACTCCTCGCAATTATCATCAAACATGCGGTGCGGCTGCGCGGCAAGCATGTATTTAACCCCAATAACGTCGCGATGTGCATGATGCTCTATTTCCTGCCGCAATATGCCGTAAGCACGCCCAAGCAGTGGACGAACGGTTATGAGGTAATGGCGTTTATCTTATTGCTGGGGGCGATCGCTGCCTATTCGGCTGGCCGGCTCGACACGGTCTTGGCCTTTATCTTGGGCTTTGCATGGTTTGCCTTAATCCGATGTTATGTGTTCGACGAGCCTCTCTTGTATGCGTTCGGCCCCATGTTGGGCGCATCCTTCCAGCTGTTCAGCTTCTTTATGATTACGGACCCGCAGACGACACCGCCGACGAGAATGGCTCGCGTAGTTTTTGCCTTCTGCATTGCAGGCTTGGATGCCTGGCTTCGGATCCAGGAGATTACGAATTCGACGTTTTACTCGGCTTTTCTTGTCGCATTGCTAATTGGATTGCCATATCGGGTCTATAAGGGACGTAATCGTATTAGGCCGGTATCGATAGCCGAAAGGGAGGAATCACAGTGACCGCAACTATTTTGACGCATACGCGCCTTATAACCACGGAGGAGCGGGAACGCTGGCGAAGAACCGGCATTGGTGGCAGCGATATTGCAGCTATTATGGGCGTCAACCCTTGGCGTACATCGCGTGAAGTTTATTTGGATAAAAAGGCGGAATCGCCAGGGGCGGGAACAACGGAGAGCATGGCGCTTGGCATGGAGATGAAGAGCGTGATCGCTGCACAATTCTCGGAGAGAACGGGCTATCGAACGTTCAGGCGCAATATGCTGTTCGCTCATTCGCAGCATCGGCATCTCATCGCAACGATTGATCGATGGGTCGTAGGTGACGGGGCTGGCTTGCTATGTAAATCGGTGGGTGAGTATCGCAAGGCAGAATGGGAAGATGGGAAGATCCCTGAGGTTGTGGCGCTGCAATGCCAACATTATATGGCTGTCATGGGGACAGACCATTGGTGGGTAGCCGGCATGATTGGGGGTAACAAACTGAGTATTGTACGGGTGGAGCGTGACGAGCAGCGGATTGCGACGATTATTCGAGTGGGCTCGCGTTTCTGGGAGCAGCACGTTCTTGCCAATCGTCCACCTGAAGTGGACGGAAGCGACGCTTCTACTCGCTTGTTATCGCGGCAGTATCCGCCTGAGGAGGTTAACGTTGCCTGCATCACTTTACCTGAAGAAGCCAACGATTGGATTGCCCAGTATCGCTTGGCTGAGGCTGAAGAGAAGCATGCGCAGCGCCGTAAGACCGAAGCTGAGAATCAGCTTAAGCAAATGTTAGGCACGAATGAGCGGGGACAGGTGAAGAGTGAGCTGGTCGAGTGGAAAAGGGTGAACGTAAGGTCGAATGGCCGGAGCGACTTTCGAAGATTCCGAATCGTTTCGAAAAAAAGTTAAACGCAAATAAGATGAAATGATACGCGGACCGGTTCCTAGATATAAGGGACTAGGTCCGTTTTATTTACCTTGAAATCTTTCTTTCGTGGTCGTTAGTGTCGGCAGATGTTCGAGAAATGAAAACACTCCCCTTCTAAATAAAGGGGAGCATAACATAGTCATTTGTTCTAATCAAAAGAATCTCATATTTACCGCTTCAGCCTTCATCTAAGAAAAGGTGAGTCGTCTCATTTGAATCGTGGGCGACCGCTTGTAATGTCTGTTCTTTCCTTCTTTGGCTGACCTCGGAGGGGGATTCACGTTCAGGGTCGATCATACCTGTAAACTGGTCGTCGTCGGATAAGATGATTCGAGTGGTATGACAGCATCCTCCCTCGTAGTAAATCACCTCCAAAGGCTCTGCAGGTTTACCGTAAAACTGCCCGAGTACCCTTACGAAATCCCGATAGGTTGGAACCGGATGCGCCGCAATGCTCGTAATAATCGAACCGTCGCGTATGCCGGCTTTCCATGCCGGTCCTCCGGTGTATGCCACAGCAATATAGTTGCCGCCAACCACATGTGGAGGTACTTCCTGCTGAAGAAGCTGTTCACGCGAGGCGGTGTAATTCATGACGCCGAGTCTGGGATAATTAAATATTTCGTTGCGCAAGTCGAGTCCCAGCTCAATGGTTGTTTTTAAGTGATACAGCGATTGGCGCCAGCCCATTTCGCCGCATTCCATGACCCACAGCATCGCGGTGTCTGATTCCGAGCAATCGACCTCGACGGTCAGCTCCGTCATTGCGTCGCGCTCTTCGAATCGAAAGGCTGTACGCAGCGCATAGCGCCATTCATTCCCGTCTGGCAAAATGCACGAGTATTGCTCGTCGAACGAGATTTGTTTCCATTCAAGTCGTTTGATGCAGGTGGCAGCATTCGTCAGCTCCCCGATGACCAGTGTAACCGTATCACCGACCCCGATCTCATCTCTAGAGGAGGATACGTACGAAATATCTGCCAAAAACTTTTTCCAGCCGGATGCGGTGGAGACATACTCCCACACAGCGGCAATGGGGGCTTCGATTATTACTGTATTGCTTGAGGATAGGCCATTATTAAGCAGCAAGCAGATCACCTCATTGGATTATTCAAGAATAGGATATGGCGCTTCGCGACAGCTTCCCGGAGGCCGTCTTGGGGAGGTCGGTGCGCACTACAATAACATCAGGCCACAATTTTGGACTCACGCCGGATTGCAGCAAATGTTGATGGACATCGTTCGCAGTCTGCACGCCGTCATCACGCGTGATCCAGACATGAATCTCGGCGCCGCGACGCGGATGGGGTTTACCGAAGGCGAATGCTTCGCATACACCTGGGCATTCAGCAACAGCGGATTCGATTTCTTCGGGGTAAATGTTGTTGCCTGCCCGGTTGATCATATGATCGGCTCTTCCTTCGATAACGATCATGCCTTGTCGTATATGACCTCGATCACCTGTAATTAGCCAACCAGAATGAAGCTTGCTTCGCGTCTGTTCCGGATCACTGTAATAACCTTTCATGACATTAGGGCCGGACACGAGCAGATGGCCGGATTCTCCTTCTGGCACAGGCTTACCGATGTCGTCGACAACGGCAACGCGGACGTGGCGGAGCGGCTTGCCGACGCAAGCGGATGGCAGCTCGTCTGGCTCGATTAATAGACAACTAACCCGAGGCGAGGCCTCAGTCAGGCCATAGGCGTTCCACAATGACCGATTCGGAAAACCGCTGCGAATGGTATGAAGCAGCGGTTCCGTCAACCGTTCCCCGCTGATAAGCAGCGTGTGAAGAGAGGATAAATCATGTTTGGAAACGTGCGGGGCTAACATCGCGAACAGGGTAGGAGAAGCGCCAATCGTCGTAATACGGTACTTTTCCACAAGCGAGAGGCTGAACAAAGGGGAACGGCTGGGTGGTTTAATCATGACAGAGCAGCCAGCCGCCAACCCGGCCAGCAGCTCGCCTGTTAGAGCGGAACAATAAGTAAGCGGCCGCTGGATTAGAATACGATCGTGCGGTAGAAGATGGAGGGAATCCGCAATACCAATAGAGCTGGAGACCAGATTTTTATGCGTTAGCATAACGAGCTTCGGGTAGCCCGACGTGCCGGAAGTTTGGAGGAGAAGCGCCACATCAGCCAATTGTGGATCGGACGGCGATGTGAGTCGAGAGAAGCTGGCAGCGTCCACGTATCCACTGGCATGAACATTCGATTCGTCGAGGCGAAGCGCATTCGGGAATGCGGCCGATACGCTTTGGGTAAGACGCTGGTCATGAATATCGTCAGTTGGAATAACGGTACGGTGGAGCTTGAGTGCTGCCAGCATGAGCGGGATGAAGCGCCAAGACAACGCAACGTCGATCGTGATGACGCTCGATTCAGGCACGTGGGCATGCAGTAGAGCTGCGTTATGATCGATTAAATGATTTAGCTGCTGGTATGTGATGTGAATGTCATTATCCAATAGAATAGCTGCGCCTTCGTGCTTCCCGATATCGCGAATATAGGTTTCAATCGTCCATTGTTCGAGCTCGGACATGCGGATGATCCTCCGTTTCTTGCTGTCGTTAGCATAAGTGTACTTATGCTTATTGTGGTTTGCTCGGCTATTGTCGCGTGAACCAGTGGAATAAGCCGAGCTACCGCAGCGTGCATCTGATAGGATACGAACGAGAATGATCGATCTGGTGGAAAGGATGGAACGCACGATGACGTTTGAAACACAGAAACGCAGAAGAAAGCGCGCTGCTATAGATTGGGATACCGTAATGGCGTGTATGGATCTGAAGGGATACGTTATCCTTGGTGACGTATTCCGTAAGAAACAGCTTCAAGACATGCATGATCTGGCTCGTGAGAAGACAGCTGGAGAGCCGTCCACTCAAGGCCGCATGCAATTGCCGATCACTGATCAGGTTGTAGATTCGGGAATCGTAGACAACCCCGATCTACTACGCGTTGTGGAAGGTTTACTCGGGGACAGCTGTACACTCCGCACAATACGGGTCGACACTGGCAAGCAAGAACATTCTGATGAGATTGTCATGGATTCGACCTCCCTTTTTCCTGAGGCGACGCAGACACATCTGCCGTGTTACCGGCTGCATGTGACCATACCATTAGCGAGTTTGAAGGTGAACCAAAATTGGCTGGAGATATGGCCAGGCAGCCACGCTCATCAACCGCATTACTTCCGAAAGTATGGTATGGACTGTATGCAGCGCCTAGCCGAACGTTTGCCGACTGAGGCCGTGAACGTTCCGTTCGGCAGCGTATTGATTCGTGACAGCAGGCTTTGGTACCGCGATCCACATGCTGTGCCGCGAATGAATCTGGAGTTGACCTATCAACGATGGTGGGACATTACGGGCGAACAGCAGATTATAGCTGAATCCCTCTATCGGCAGATGACACCACGTTTGCAGCGGCTGCTTTATATGGAGAAGGTCGTGGAGGAGGGTATGTATGTACATGAAGTTGACGGAAGATGAACGGATCACCGAGACAATGGAGCCTGGCAAGTTGGAATTCGCTGTCGAGCTCCTTCGGGCAAATGGCGTTATTATCATCGAGAACGTCTTTAGCGAATCGAGATTGAATGAAATTGCAGAACCGTTCTATGAGTTGCTGTCAACGTTTGCAGAAGGATATGACTACGGCCAACAGGATAAAATGAAGAACCTGCGCATGGATCTTCCTTTCATGCCGCCGTTCATTGATACGGATGTCGTGGCGAATCCGATCTTCTTATCCATCGCAGAGCAGGTGTTAGGCGACGATTTGACGCTTCGATACTTGGCCTCCAATAATGCCATGCCTGGCGGTACAGAGAAACAGTCCGTACATGCCGACACAGGCGCGCTATTCCCAGAAGCTCGATACTTTCAATCCCCTACGAATAACCTGCTGCTGCATATCCCATTGTGCGACCTGACTGAATTGAACGGCGCAACCGAGTTTTATCCAGGAGGCACACATCTGAACCCGGACCATCTATATGATAATCCGAAGCTTATCCAGCGGCTTGGGGAAGCCATGCATTTTGAGAAGGCGCTTATGCCGAAGGGCTCGCTGATGATTCGGGATAAAAAAGTATGGCATCGCGGATGTCCGAATCTGACGGATAATCCGAGAGGGATGTTGACGCTGATTTATCAACGGGCATGGGATGCAACAAGCGGTAGGATGCCGATTCCGAGGCAGGTCTATGATGATATGCCAGATCGTGTGCGACGGTTGTTTCGAATGGAGAGTATTTCGGCCCATCATACTTCAATGGACAGCGTTAGCGGAGCCCATCACTATAGATAGTATGAATTTGATTGCACGCAGCACTTATACATGAAAAGCTCACTTCACAGCAGCAGGGAACTCCTGTCTACTATGAAGTGAGCTTTGTTTTGTACTTCGTCCTTCCGCATAAACCCTCTACATTAATTCGCCTGCTTTCCGGCTTTCTTTTTAAAGGAGATGAAGAGGATCAAGAAGCATAGCAGGACGATGATGCCGAACATGATCATCAGAGGTATAGAGCTGACCTCCGAGTGATGCATGACCGTATCCTGGGAGTCATGATGATGCTGTGTTGCGTCTGAGGCGGCGTAGATTGCAAAGGAGGGGCATGCGATCAAGAGCAGAATTACAGGCAACGTCAATAGCAGTTTCTTCATCTTAATGACCTCTTTTAATGGGATGGCTTTCATTAATTTTTGGCGCAGCTGCATGTCATGCCCGACTTCTCTTCACTAGAAGGAAACATATGATAGAGCATAGCAATGACCATCGGAATAAAGACGATTGTGTTATAGAACAAATGGAGTTCGACACGAGGGACGAGAAGTTGAATAATGCTGGTTGGAGAAGCGGCGCCGAATAACGGATGCTTCGTTATTGTTTGGCCTAACAGTAGGGCATGCTCAATATGGTGCCAGAACTGAATGGAAAGCGCGATGAGCCACCATGCACGGGATCGCCCATTGAACCCGCGCAGCAGGAGGAAGAATAAAACAAGCATGATGATGGCGTAGCCGTAATGGAGCCACTCAGAATGGACGAGCCATGGATAGTAGTAACCTAATAAGCCGAGTGCTTTAGGACGCGGCCAATCCAAGACCCAAATTTGGTAGGCTTGTGTAAGATGCTCAGCCCAGTGCATCAGAACGATGATCATGAATAGCTGGAGTGCCCGTTCGTGCCATTTCGTGTTTAGGCTCTGCAGGAACGATGAAGAAGTCAATACATTCGGGTTAGATTGTGTGTGTATGGATCGCAAATAAGATCAGTCTCCTTCTTAATTGAATCAAGGATAAACGCACCTTTATAGGGAAGTGAGGCGCATCTTCAGCTTAATAATAGAAGGGGATGTCTAATACGAACTTGGCTTTTCTTGTTAGCTACTCAAATCTGGGCGATACGCTATTGGTGTGATGAATTGAATCAGAGAACCCTATTGCGAGCGTTAGAAAACATCCAAGATGTTTATACTAACGATAACTACAGGGGGCTCTTCGTTATGACTTCTTGTGATGAACTCGGAAACCCTGTACAGCATGCAACTTGACAATACTTTATAAATCCGATAGGATTTAAAAAAACTAACTGACTGATGAGTCAGTCAGGTGGGGTGCGAAGAAAGATTGAGCGGAGAGAATGACTCATCGATCGTGAGCGAGCGGAAAGATCTTGTGATGCAGATCGCGCTTAGGCGATTTGCTAAGGATGGTTATCATGCCACGAAGATATCCGATATTGTTGCTGAAGCCGGCGTAGCTCAAGGAACCTTCTACTGGTATTTCAAGAGCAAGGAAGCGGTCGCGCTTGAAATAGTGATGGAAGGACGCCGCCAACTACTCGACGTCATTGCTCAAGGCTACCGCCGTGATATAGGTACCGTTCAGGATATGGTTCAAGCGTCGGAAGCGCTGCTGACGAAACTGTTTCAATTCGCCGAATCCAATGCTTCGTTAATGGAATTGCTGCTTGGCGGAGGCGGTGTCGTAGAACCGGTGCGGCAGGCGATTGCGGAGACTCGTGCAGCGATGGAGAATGCTTTTCTTCAGAACATTAAGCGCGCGATTGAACTAGGCATGCTGCCGGAAGAGATCAACGCCGAGATTAGGGCGGCCCTAGTCATGAGCTTGATCGAAGGCATCATCTCGCGATGGTTGTTCCACATCGTTCCGTCCGAGAGTATCACTTCGAAGTCCGCCGGACAGTTGGCGTATGAGACGGCCAGATTTGAGTTCTTTGGACTGCTCGGTATTTAGAGCATCGCGCCCGTATTTGTTGGTTAGGCTTGGATATAAAGATTCAATATATAGATAGGATGGGGAGAATCTCGATGTTGAACAAATCGAAGAAATCGATGTTTCTTACAGTATCAGCTGTTATGTTGTTCGCGCTAATGCTTGCCGGGTGCGGTTCTAGTTCCGATAAGAGCTCGAATAAGTTGGACGAAGTCAAGAAGGCCGGCGTTATTAAAGTAGGATTGATGGGCACGTATGCCCCTTATAATTTCCTGAATGATAATAAAGAAATCGATGGCTATGACGCAGACATTGCCAAAGAGATCGCCAAACGCTTAGGGGTAGAAGTTGAATTCGAACCACAGGATTTCTCGGGGCTGATTCCTAGTCTTAAGGCGAACAAGATCGATGCGATTATTAGCCAGGTGACGATTACCGACGAGCGTAAAGAGCAAGTCGATTTCTCGCAGCCTTATATTCGTAATGATGTGAAGATCATTGTTCGAGAGGACAATACTACGATTACGAAGCTTGAAGATTTCAAAGGTAAAAATATCGGAGTAGGCTTGGGAACAAATGATGAATCCTACTTGCGTAATGAAGTGCTGCCTCAAGTAGGCGACTTCACGATTAAAACTTACGATGATGTCATTACCTCGCTTCAGGATCTGGATTCGAACCGAATCGACGGTACGATCAATAATCTGTATGCTTTGAAGCCAATTGTCGATAAGAACGGCTTCAAGATCAAGGCAGTTGGTGAGCCGATCAAGTCGGACGAGGCGGGCGTTGCCGTTAACAAGAACAATCCAGAATTCCTGGATGCTATCAATCAGGCACTGACGGATATGAAGACGGATGGAACGTACAATACCATCTTCAAGAAGTGGTTCGGCGAAGAGCCAGCCTCGGAATAAGAAGCAAGAAGGTACAGGGTCATGACGTTGATACGTCATGGCCCTGCGATCAGAAAAAGGGGTTTTGAGTGTTTATGAGCCTTCTCTGGGATAACATACCCTTTTTGCTCAAGGGTGCCTACTATACGCTGCTGGTCACTGTAGTATCCATGTTCTTCGGGCTTATTCTCGGCATGATCATTGCAATTGCCAGGCTGAAAGGAAACCGTCCAATCCGCTGGTTGGCACGCTTTTATGTATCGATTATTCGCGGCACGCCGGCTTTCGTTCAGCTTCTCATTGTTTATTACGGACTTGTGGATTACGGCATTACGCTTGGCCCGCTCACAGCGGCGTTCGTGGCATTAAGCATTAATGTCAGTGCGTATTTGTCGGAGACGTTCCGAGGGGCGATTCAATCGATTCCGAAGGGGCAGACAGAGGCGGCCTATGCGACGGGAATGACTTCGTGGCAAGCACTTAGAAGGATCATATTTCCGCAAGCCGCAAGGGTGGCGATTGCGCCGATCGGCAACACGTTCATCGGGATGCTTAAAGAGACAACGCTTGTCTCTGTCATTACGGTAACGGAGCTGCTCCGTTCCGCTCAGCTGCTGGTTGCTCAGTATTATGTGTACATGCCTTTTTATCTAGGGATTGCGGCGATGTACTGGATAATGAGTACGGTATTCTCGGCTATTCTCGAGTCAATCGAGAAACGGCTGTCCAAAGTTTATTAATATCGGGGCGTGGACCGAATGATGATACAAACGATGGGGCTGTCAAAATCGTTTGATGGCGTTGAAGTGTTGAAAAGCATTGATTTGCACGTCGCTGCGCAGGAGATCGTCGTTCTTCTCGGGCCGAGCGGATCCGGTAAAAGCACGCTGCTGCGCTGCCTGAACGGGTTGGAGCAGCTTAGTGGAGGTTCGGTTGAGGTTAATGGCGTGCGAGTCGATTCCGACATGCCGGTAAGCAGGAAGAAAGCGAACTTTAATGAGATTCGGCGTAACACGGGAATGGTATTTCAACAATTCAATCTGTATCCGCACCGGACAGTGCTTGGTAATGTGATCGAGTCTCTTCTGGTCGTTAAAAAGATGCAGAGGAAAGAAGCCGAACTTATCGGCATGCAGATGCTGGAGCGGGTAGGCTTGACGGACAAACGGGACGAATATCCTTCCCGTTTGTCGGGTGGACAGCAGCAGCGCGTCGCCATTGCACGTGCGCTTGCCATGCAGCCTTCCATCATGCTCTTCGACGAGCCAACGTCGGCGCTTGACCCGGAGTTGGTTGGTGAAGTGCTGGAGGTCATGAAGCAGCTGGCCAAGGAAGGCATGACGATGGTCGTTGTTACACACGAGATGAAGTTTGCCCGTCAGGTGGCCAATCGGGTTGTGTTCATGGACGGCGGAGTCATTGTTGAAGAGCAGCATCCGGACTTGTTTTTCAGCCAACCACAATCGGACAGGGCAAGGAAGTTTTTGAATCAGCTCAGCGAGCATTAATTATACGAGTGAAGGCAGGTTTACAACGATGAAAGTAATGACGACTTGGAACGGCAAACGTTTGTTTACTTCTGTAGGCGATTCCGGCTATCCGGTTCAGATGGACGCTACGCCAGCATACGGAGGCGATGGCAAGGGCGCTACCCCTATGGAGCTGGTGCTGGCGGGTTTGGCCGGCTGCATCGGCATTGACGTGACGATGATTCTGAATCAATTCTTGGATTCCATCCAGCAGATCGACATTGAGGCTGACGGTGCCCGTAAGGAAGAAACGCCGACGAGCTTCACCGGTATTGAGCTGATCTTCCGCATTGTCGGCGACATTCCAGACTATCGGGTGTGGAAAGCGATTGATATGGGGAGCAAAAAATATTGTGCCGTGTCTGACTCGCTCAAAGCGGATATCAGCTATCGACTCGTACTTAATGGCGTTGAGATTCCGCATCCTTAATAGGTAATTGAATCTCGATCCTATAAACTTAACCATTCGACTACCAGCCCCGACCGCATAAGGTCGGGTTTTTTTGCTATCTTGGAGCATCATGCTTAAGAGCTTGATAGAAAATAAACCCTGGTAAATATTAGCGATATTAATAGTCAACGAGGTAAAAATATCCTATAATGTAACAAAAGAACTAGGAGCTTAGACACCATGTACGAAGCGTTTTATATTTGCGCATCCGAGATGTATCAACGAAAGTATATGGATTTTCTTTTAAACAATTACGAGGATTTGAGGCTGCCCTATTCGTTTCCTGTTGCGTTCCGATTTATAGCTAGCCCTGTTCTATTAGGTCACGAATGTTTCTTGTGCGTGGATGACGAAGGAGAAGCAGTTGGCGCGTTCAGCTATATTCACGGCACAGGTGAAGGAAACTATGAGGATCGGCATGTCGTGCAGCTGCAGGTCGCTTATTTGACACAATCGTATAGGCGGCGCACGGCGTTGTTCCTACTGGGCTTGCACACACTCGCGGAGCATTTGAGCGGGCTTAATGAAGAGGTAACGGAGCTAGTATTTTGGACGGGAACGGATGCCTACACGGGAAGACTGTTCGGCAAGTTCGCTGAGCGGACAAGCGTAGGGGAAGCCGTTATTGGATACCGCGTTTCGTTAAGTCAGCTAAATGCCTATTTGTCCAAATTCAAACGAAGGATATCGGTGTGACACTTGTCTACTAGTGCAGTCAACAAGGAGGGAATATGTAGTGGGGCGTCTCTATGCGACACCATGTGTGCAAGACCGGGATTATGCGAGATTCGTCAGCTACTATATCGCGCATAGCTATGAGTTTGACGAGCAATATACATTTCACGAAGCGGTTGCTCACCTGATGATCTCGCTTCAGGATAGTCGGATCATGTTATTCGACGATGAAGAGGGCAAGTTACACGGATTTATTCTTTATCGGTATGAGGCGGCTGACGGTACGTTGTTCATCGATTCTACGATTCTATCGCCTGACTATCGCAGCAGCATCGTGTTCTATAAGGGCTTCGGGGACTGGGTGCGTCATGTCATGATGGAACATAGTGAAATTCGACAAGTCCGATTCTTCGTGCGGGCCGATCATCCCTATCTGATCAGGCTGTACGGCAAGTTCGCTAATAGAATCGAAGAAATTGATCGTGGCGGCCGCGCAGAGCTCGTGTACGAGTCAGCGTTCTATGCGCTTAAGCGGTATTTGCGAGTCTAGACTGAGGCACAAGACATCATGCTCTGATATTAAGTAAAGGAGGTGACACAATGATCCCACCGGTATATTACCCTAAAGAAGTGAAAGGCAGCGGTTTCGGCCGTATTAACATCCTCGAAGCGCTGAAAGCAAGCGAGCAAGTAAGAACTTCCGCGGCAGCAGCGAAATAATCGCGAGCTATCGCAAAGAGGGGCAGTCTCAAAGTCATCACTAGATGATTTTGAGACTGCCCTTCTTCTATGTGTGCATCCATATTTATTTGTAATAAGAAGTCGTGAGCGGGACGAACATACTGCCGCCGTCTTTCACATCCGCGTAGACAAACAGTTCATCTACACCGCTAATATTGATCTCGAACGTTTTCAGCCCTTCGCTGACCTCAATCGTATCGATTTCTAGCTTGCTATCGTCTCGATCATCCTGGACGAAGAACCGCTCGATGTCCTCACCGATAGCAGCAACTTGAAGGTACAGCTTCTGGTACTTGCCTTTCGGATAAAGCATAAAGCTGCTGGATCGATTGCCGCTGAGGTTGTTGAAGAAAACATCCTTGTAGTCCTTGCCGTTGTAGCTCGTCAGATCGGGATCCTTCGTACGCTGATCGCCGCCAAAGCTATCGGCAATGGGGATGCCCGCTATTTTTTCGCCGAGCAGAACGGTATTCGTCTTACCGTCATATTCAACTGCAACGCCTAGTGCATTGGAGATCGCCCGCACCGGAAGATAGGTACTACCGTTATAGGAAATTGGGGCTAGAGCGGCACCTTTGTCATTCTGGGGTTGAAACGGTTTTCCATCCACCTTGAATTTCATCGAGGGGTCCAAATATGCTTTAATCTGCTGCAGCTGTGTACCGGCATACACGCCAGCACTCGTACTTACGAGCAGAATAGCAGCGGCTCCGGTTACTATCCATTGTTTCTTCAAACCGTCACTTCCTTTCGATTCACAATTGTTTGGATTTGAAAACGCCAGTTTATATTGTACATATAATAATAGAATTGTAATATCATCCCAAGGTCTTAATCGTTAGTGAGGGAGAGTCGGACTATGGCAATGAACAAGGATAGGCTCGCGTTGTTCGTAGACAATGTCGACGTAATGAAGAGGTCATTCAAGTGGCATCATGCAATGGTGAATCGATTGGCGGCTTTGTTGTACGCTGTTGAAGATAAGAACGTGGATGTACCTGCGATAAAAGAAAATGTAGATCGAATCAAACGAAACACCGGAATTTTCTCGACGTTTAGAGGCAGTGGGACGATTAGCTTCGCTGCGCAGCTATCGCTCTCAAGTGAGCCGGAAGCACAGCTTACCAACGCGCTGGATGTGCTTGAGCGATTGAGGCAATCGAAATTCAGATCGTCGCCATATCTCTCGGTCGCCGCGTATCAAATCGCCGCTCATTCTAGATCTGAGCGGTATGCGGACGTAGTAGATAGAGCGAAGTCGTTTTATACAGAGATGAAAGGGAATCATCCCTATCTGACCGGTCAGGATGATTATATCTTCGCCGCGATGCTGGCGTTATCTGATATCGATGTCAAGGCGGGGACAGAGCGGATGGAGCAGTTCTATACGGCATTGAAGCCCGAGCTGCGAATCGGTAACGGCCTGCAGGCGTTAACGCAGGTGCTGGTGCTTGGTCAGCATCATGCAGACCCCGTGGCACGTGTACGGAGGCTGAAGAATGCTTTCCGAGATAAAGGAATCAAGCTGGATAAGTCAGACACGTTGTCTTCACTTGGTGTGTTGACCCTGCTTCCATGCGAGGATGTAGATATCGTAGAGGATCTGGTCCGAACCTCTGAGTGGCTGCGTATGCAGAATGGGTTCAGCAGATGGTCCGTCACGACGCAGGAGCTATTGCTGTACGCCTCAGCGTTGGTTGCCTATCAGCACTTAAAAGAATCGTCCGGCGTAGTCCCGATTACTGCGCTTAGCACAAGCCTGACGAACATCCTAATTGCGCAGCAGGCGGCGATTACAGCGGCGGCAACGGCATCGGCAATTACGGCATCGTCTTCGTCAGATTGATGGAATAGTACAGTTCCGCCCATATGCCCAGAGAGGTTAATGATCTATAATTCATTCGTCGCCTTCCAAATTAGGCTAGACTCAAGTATAATGGGTGGGAGATTTTGCGTGAAACCATCATATTTTTATGCCGTTAGGTGCCTTGTCGGTCTGAAGAGCTCATCGAGCTTAAGAAGACGGTACAAGGTTAAAAGGGAAACCGGTGCGAATCCGGTGCGGTCCCGCCACTGTAATCCGGGGACAACCTCGTAACGCCACTGTTCGTGAACGAATGGGAAGGCGAGGAAGTCATGAACCCGTAAGCCAGGAGACCTGCCTAATTGGTACGCCAATGAAGATCCTTCGCGGAAAGGACCGGTCGGTCAGGGCAGACGCCATGTCTATTGATTTGTGTAATTTCCTGATTTGTATCGCCTTGTTTCCCTTTGGAGACAAGGTTTTTTTCATTTTTCGGCATGTCATAAAAATGGATTGGTGAGGCGCATTCTCGCCATTATAGTCGTTAAGGGGAAGAGAAGAATGAAACGGATTTTACTAGTTTTGGCGGCTGCTATGCTCACAGTGATGCTGGCGGCATGCGGTACAGACAACAGTGCAGACACGACAGGAAATACGGAGGCAGTTTCAACCACAACGCCGGAGGGTTCACAAGCACCAGAGGGAGCTAAGAGTACCGTATATCCGCTTACAGTAAAGGACGCAACGGGCAAAGAAATTACGTTTGAGAAAGCACCGCAAAAAATCGTATCGACTTCGCCGGCGGAGACAGAAATGCTGTTCGCTCTCGGCCTGAATGACCAGATCGTTGGCGTATCCGACTATGACAACTATCCGGAGGAAGCGAAGAGCAAAACAAAGGTTGGCGGCGTAGTCGAGCCTAATACAGAAGCGATCGTAGCAGCGGGGTCGGACCTTGTTGTATCGGGCATCTCGATTAGCGAAGAGGCACTCAACCATCTGAACTCGCTTGGCTTGACCGTGTTTGCTTCGGATCCCAAATCGGTAGATGACGTGCTTAACGAGATTCTGCTGCTGGGTCAAATTACGGATAAGCAGCCTGAAGCGACAGCGCTTGTTGATCAAATGAAGGCGGACATCCAGAAGGTGAAAGACGCTGCTGCGACCGTTACGGATAAGAAGAAAATGTACATCGAGTTCTCGCCAGGCTGGACGGTCGGCAGCGGCGAATTCATGGATGAGCTCATTACGCTGGCGGGAGGCATCAATATCGCGTCGGATGTGGCAGGCTGGTACCAGATTAATGAGGAAAAAATCGTTGCCGACAACCCGGACGTTATTCTATACACATTGGATGGAATGGACAGCGACAGCGGCAAAACGATTGACCAGCTGATCTACAGCCGTGCTGGCTGGGATCAAATCCAGGCGGTGAAAGACAAGCAGGTAATTGGTGTGGATGGCAACCTGCTGTCCCGTCCAGGCCCGCGGATTACGCAAGGTCTGCTTGCGATCTCGAATGCCCTTTATCCCGGAGCGGTCAAATAGTTAGATAGTAGATGGGAGAGGAGCCGAGTGCGTGCTCCTCTTTCTTTCACTTGCAAGGAGGTCATTGATAATGCGTGGATTGGATAACGAGATGGTTGGTGGAAAAGCGGATGCAGGCATCCGACGCCCCGCAGCCACGATTATGCTGCAGGGAACGGCATCTGATGTCGGCAAGAGCTTGCTTGTGACCGCTTTGTGCCGAATATTCAAGCAGGATGGCAAAGCGGTGGCACCGTTCAAGTCGCAGAACATGTCGCTCAATTCCTATGTGACACCTGACGGTAAAGAGATCGGGAGGGCGCAGGGGATGCAAGCGGACGCTTGCGGCATTGACGCGACGACGGACATGAACCCGATTCTGTTGAAGCCGACGAAGGATATGGCATCGCAGGTTGTCGTTCATGGCAAGCCGCTGATAGATATGGATGCGCGCGATTATCGGGAGCACTATCTTCCGAAGGCGGGGGCTATCGTTCGTGAAGCACTTAATCGTCTCCGTAATGACTATGACGTTGTCGTGATCGAGGGAGCCGGCAGTCCTGCGGAAGTAAACCTGAAGGATCGGGACATCGTTAATATGCGGCTCGCCGGCTGGGCGGAAGCGCCGGTGCTGCTGGTCGCCGACATTGATCGAGGAGGCGTGTTCGCCGCGATCGTCGGTACGATGGAAATATTGGAGCCGGAAGAACGGGACCGCGTGAAGGGCATTATCATTAACAAATTCCGTGGAGACGTCTCGCTGCTGACGCCTGGGCTGGAGTGGTTGGAGCAGCGAATCGGCAAACCTGTGCTTGGCGTCGTACCGTATCTCGGCGGACTTCAGCTGGAGGACGAGGATGGCGCATCGCTGGATGCTCGAGGCTATCGCACGAGAGCGGCATCGAGCGATGAACTGGATATTGCCGTCATCCGACTGCCCCGTATCTCGAATTTCACCGATTTCGACCCGCTGCAGCAGGAACCAGGCGTCTCCCTTCGTTACATTCGTCATGTACGCGAGTGGGGAGCGCCGGACATCGTGATTGTACCCGGCAGCAAAAACACGGTGGAAGATTTGTTATTTCTAAGAGAGTCCGGTCTTGAGTCCCTGCTGCTGAAGCACATTCAAGAAGGAGGCAGAGCAGTAGGGATTTGTGGCGGCTATCAGATGATGGGACAATGTTTGCTGGATCCGGACGGAGTCGAATCGAATCTGCCGGAACTCGACGGTCTCGCGCTCTTCCCGATGGAGACGGTATTCATGAAGGAGAAGACGACGGAGCGGGTGACCGGTATATTCACGGCAGGCCTGTGCGAAGTGACGACAGTGGAAGGGTATGAAATCCATATGGGCCGTACGGTATTCACAGAGCCGATCATGCAGCCTTTTCGCATTCGCAGGAGCCGCCTGAATGAAGAATCGAATGCCTATCACTTGGATGGAGCCATCTCGCATGACGGCTTGGTTTGGGGCACGTACATCCATCATATTTTTCACAATGATCGGTTTCGCCACAATTGGTTGAACGAAGCGCGGCGCAGCAAGGGGCTGCCGTTGGCTGAGGTGGAAACGCCGTTCGGCAGGCTGCGAGAGATGAGCTTCGATCGGCTTGCCGATCATGTCCGGCAGCACGTCGATATCGCGGCAATTTATGAAATCATGAACGGGGTGAACAGCAATGAATGAAGTTACGGATACGGATAAGCCCAGCAAGGAACGAGGGCTGGTACTCGTTTATACAGGGGACGGCAAAGGAAAGACGACGGCGGCAATTGGCGTGGCGATTCGCGCTGCGGGTCGTGGGTTAAAGCCGTTAATCATTCAGTTCATTAAATCGCCGGAGCGTACGTACGGAGAGGCGATCGTGCTCAAAAAACTGGATATTCCGATCCTCCAGATGGGTGTTGGGTTTACTTGGTTGAAGACGCCGGAAGCGCATCGCGAGGCGCTGGCGAAGACGTGGGCTTTTGCAAAGGAGCGGATTCATTCTGGGGAGTATGATTTAATTGTGCTGGATGAAATCAACAACGCGCTTGCGATCGACCGTTTCCCGATTGAAGATGTGCTGCCGCTTGGGGACGTGCTGGAGACGATTCGGACTCGTCCGAAAGGGCTGCATCTTGTGTTGACGGGGCGCGACGCGCAACCGGAAGTGTTGGCTGCCGCGGATCTCGTGACGGAGATGAAGCCGCACAAGCACTACTACGATGAGGGTGTGCCAGCTGTTCGCGGAATTGAATTTTGATGAAAATGGGGATTGAGCTATGAGAATCGCTTCGTTGTGTCCAAGCAATACGGAGTTACTCGCTTTTGTCGGCTTAGGTGCTCAAATTGTCGGTGTAGATAAGTATTCGGACTGGCCGCCGATTCTAGACAACATCCCTCGGCTGGGCTCGGATATGGATATCGATATGGATGCGCTGGAGGCGCTTCAGCCTGATCTGGTCGTTGCTTCACTAAGTGTTCCGGGCATGGAACGAAATATCGAACGCTTGAAGGAGCGGAAGCTTCCCTATATTGTACTCGATCCGAACAGCTTGGCCGATATCGGCAGCAATATGCTGACCGTCGGCGAAGCGACAGATACGCTAGCGCGCGCTGCTGCGGCAAGGGATCGGTATGAGCATATGCTGGATCCATTCCGGGAGATAAGCCGGACGATAACGGATAGGCCGAAGCTGTACTGGGAATGGTGGCCGAAGCCGGTTTTTACGCCGGGCGGTGCTAATTGGCTGACCGAGATTAGCGAGCTGGCGGGAGCGGTTAACGTATATGCCGACGATGCGAGAGCGAGCGTAAAGACAGACTGGGAAGATGTCATCAGCCGAGATCCCGATTATATTCTGCTTGCTTGGGTCGGTATTCAGCAGCATCTTATCAAGCCAGATACGGTCCGCAGCCGTCCGGGAGCATCGGAGCTTCGGGCCGTCCGGGATAACCGCTTGTTGGTCATGGAGGAGCCGCTATATTGCCGGCCATCGCCGCGGCTAATCGCGGGACTTAACAAGCTGGCAGCCATCCTGCATCCTGATCGGTATCCCGCCTATGATGAGGCGAAGTCGGAGGAGTGGTTCGTATGACCCGATCGATAGTAATAGCGGGACCAGGAAGCGGGGAAGGCAAAACGACGGTCGCTATTGGGCTGATGGCAGCCTATCGAAGCTTGGGATATGTTGTACAGGGCTTCAAATGCGGCCCGGACTACATCGATCCGACCTATCATACGGCTGTGACAGGACGGCCCTCACGCAATGTGGACAGTTGGATGTGTGCGCCAGCCGCAGCTCGCGAGCTGTTCGAGAGAGGTGCGCAGGGAGCGGATATTGCGATCGTCGAAGGCGTAATGGGGATGTTCGATGGGAAGGAGCCGCTGAGCAACGAGGGAAGTACGGCGGCGATCGCCAAGCTGATCGGATGCCCGGTGCTGCTGGTCATCGATTGCAGCGGCATGGCAAGAAGCGCAGCGGCTATCGTTCAAGGGTTCCAAAGCTTCGACCCGGAGGTTAGAATTGCCGGTGTTGTTGCGAACAAGGTTGGCAGCCGTAAGCATTTTGAGATGATTCAGAAGGCCGTTGAACAGATGTGTGGCATTCCGGTTGTTGGATTCCTTGAGCAAGGAGCCGAGCTTGTTCTGCCGGAGCGGCATTTGGGCCTTGTTCCGTCCATTGAAAGAGGGGAATTGACCCCGTTCTTCGAGCTGCTGTCGGAGAGAGTGAGAAGCGGCTTTGCACTGGATCGGCTGCTGGATGCGATGGGCACCATCAGCTCTTCAACGGACGAAAGCTCACTGTTCATAGGGAACCCCTCTCCGCCCAAGGTGAAGATTGCGGTAGCAAGAGATGAGGCGTTCAGCTTCTACTATCCTGACAACCTCGAACTGCTGACTCATTATGGTGCGGAGATTGTTCCATTCTCTCCGCTGCACGGCGAGCCAGTCCCGGAGGACGCAGATGGGCTGTATCTTGGCGGTGGTTTTCCGGAGGAATTCGCGGAGACGCTGTCCCAGCAGACGGAAGCGCTGGAATCGATCCGCTTGGCAGTGCGCCGAGGGCTGCCAACACTTGCGGAATGCGGCGGTTTCATGGTGCTGACAGAAGAGATCGTCACGCGCAGTGGAGCGGGTTATCCAATGGCGGGCATCATTCCGGGTCGAGTTCGGATGCAGGGTAAGCTCGCCGCATTTGGCTATCGTGAAATTACGGGCGTGCCAGTCAATTTTCTAATCGGTTCAGGTGAGCAAGCGCGGGGGCATGAATTCCACTACTCGGTCTATGAGCCGGAAGGCCATGATGAGCAGCCCCTTCCTTACGCGTACATCACGAAGGGGATGTATGGGCAGGCAACGGAAGGCTTTGCTATCGGAAATCTTGCTGCCGGTTATACCCACATCCATTTCGGATCGGCACCATGGCTTGCGAAGCGTTGGATCGATGCGTGTTTGAAAATGCGTGAACAACATTGCTAATCCGTATTAGAACCTTTACAATGGGCTAATCGATTGCGAATAAGGGTACAGGTAATGCCTCTAACGAACCAGTCGTTTGAGGCATTTTTTATAGGGGAGCAACACAGTGTTGGAATACCTGTCGCTGCCGTTATAGGCAGTGAATATGGATCAGGGAGCAAGGATAGCAATTATGCAGATTGTACACGGGCAGCGAACGATTGAATTTCATGTATCCTACGGTCCTCGGAACAAGCTTTCCATTCATGTTGATCCGACGGGGCTTGTTACGGTGAAGGCGCCCAACGGTACGAGCGAAGAGCAGATCGTACGTGCCGTGCAGCAGTATGGGGAACGCATCGCGGCTCAGCTTGATGGAATTGATAAAGCCCGCGATGTATCGGGTATTCGGGAATATGAAGACGAGGGCAAGTTTCTGCACCTCGGCCGTTATTACAAGCTGGAAGAGCTGATCGATACGGCGGTGGATAGTGAGGAAGAGCTTCGGCAGCGGTTGAAAAAGTTTTATTTTGCCAGCTGCAAGAAGGTTGTCTTGGAACGAATTACGGGTTATCAGCGGCAGTTGAAACTGATGCCCAAATCTATCGAAATCGTCGAGTCCGCGACCAAATGGGGCAGCTGCAGTTCTGCCAAGCAGCTAACGTTTAACTACCGCCTGGCGATGGCTCCGGTTGAGGTTATTGATTATGTCATCGTGCATGAGCTGTGCCACTTGAAGCATATGAATCACGATCGCTCCTTCTGGCGGCTTGTCGGGAGTATTATGCCAGACTATAAGGAAAAAGAAGCCTTCCTTGCTCGGTATGGGCAGGCGATGACGCTGTAGTAAGCAGCTTCTAATTAATGAGAAACCAGTTCGCACAATGCGAGCTGGTTTTTTTTGTCCGGTAGATACGATTTTGAATGCAAATCTTCCAAGTGCAAGTACTAACATATAGTTATATAGTCCTATTTATCTAGCTTTTTTATTGAGATAGAGTGATTCTGTAGTCTCAAAAGTAATATTTTTCAAGTTAAGAAATTAAGGGACTTTGTCGAAATATAGAACTAGACACAGATTTCACTGACTGAGGGGATACTATGGGCAAAAAGAAGAGACTTAAAGGCACAGTCTTAACGAAACAGCGTTTGCAGCACTCTCTATTGGCAGGAGCCCTTCTGGCTGGAATTGTTCCAGGCGTGGCTTATGCGGATCAAGTCTCCGTTCAGAGCCAGACAAGTAACGCTTCATCAGGTTTTACGGACTTGAACGGTTTATCTTCCAATACACAAGAGGCAATTCAGAAGGCTCAAAGCATTGGGCTGTTGGAAGGTGACTCTGTTGGAACGTTCAGACCACTTGATCAGTTAACCCGTCAGGAATTCGCAGCTTTGCTCGTTCGGGCGATGAATTTGCCGCTGTCGAATGTACCAACTGCTTCATTCTCTGATGTGCAAGACTCAAGCTGGAGCGCTTCGTACATAGATGCAGTATTTCGTGCAGGACTGATGACCGGTAAAGGAACAGATTCATTTCGCCCACAAGACCCCGTCACTCGTGAGGAAATGGCCGCGGTGTTTGTCCGTGCTGTGGGAGGGGCCAACACGCGCGGTGGACTAAATCGTAATGTTCAGGATGCACAGCAGGTATCCGGATGGGCAGCTAATCAAGTAGAGGCAGCTGTGCGTCTTGGATTAATTGACACGACAGATGGAAACTTCAATCCAAAAGCTAAGGTTCAGCGCGGAGAGATTGTTTCCTATCTAGTTGATATATTTCAGAGTGGCGAGCAAACGCGGACGATTACGAGTGTAGACGGAGATGTCCTTATTATCGATGGTACACCGTATTTGGTTATTGATGAATGGAAGCAGTTGCTTGGAGAGCGTAACAGTCAAGCGCTCGTGGGAGCGATTGTACATTTCCAGACGGCAAATCGAAACATTAACGACTTGTCTAATTTGGAGATTGTCCAAGATGGCGTCGTACTTGATTTGGCGGGAACTAACTATGTAGGCGGTCTGCGTATTTCCGGCAATGGGGTTCAAGTGAACGGTGACTCGATAGGTAATGTATCTGTTTCGAGTGGGGTATCCAGTGTCGGCATTAATGGCAATGTACAAAACCTAGTGGTGGAAGGCGGACAAGCGCTTCAACTCGGTGGGGATGTACAGGTAAATACATTGAATATTGCGGACCCGCATGCAAGATTGACGCTTGGCAGTAACGTGACGGTCCAAGGCATTCAATTGCCTGTAGATGTTAAGCTGTCTCAGGTCATTGCGAATTTGGATCAAGTGAGCAGTCAAGTCGATCAGGTGCAAACGGGCATTGACGATCGTAATACATCGAATGGATCAGGTTCAACGGGCATCAGCAATGTTAATCATTTGCCGACTGTGGCAGGTTCAATTTCTGATGTAACAGCAGGAGAGCAAGATGGTGTTCAAACGGCAAGTCTGAAGGGCGTGTTTGCAGACGCGGACAACAACACATTAACGTATACGGCAGCATCGTCGGATACTGGTGTAGCAACGGTATCGGTGAGCGGAACGACGTTGAGCGTTACGCCAGTAGCAGCAGGAACATCAACGATCACAGTAACAGCGAATGATGGCCATGGCGGTACGGTGTCGACGACATTTGTCGTGACGATCACGGCAGCGTCACCGGCACCTTCGTTGAACCATGCTCCAACAGTGGTAGGTGCTATTGCTGATATAACGGCAGGAGAGCTGGATGGGGATCAGACAGCGAGCTTGGCGGGTGTGTTTGCAGACGCGGACGGCGACGCTTTAACGTATACGGCAGCATCTTCGGTTGAAGGTGCAGCGACAGTATTGGTGAGCGGAGTATCCGTGGTCATTACGCCGATAGCAGCGGGAACGTCGACCATTACGGTAACAGCAGACGATGGTAATGGCGGTACGATCTCAACGACGTTTGATGTTACGATCACGGCAGCGCCACCGGCACCTTCGTTGAACCATGCCCCAACGGTAGTAGGTTCTATTGCCGACATAACGGCAGGAGAGCTGGATGGGGATCAGACGGCAAGCCTGACGGGTGTGTTTGCAGACGCGGACGGCGACGCTTTAACGATTACGGCAGCATCGTCGGATGAAGGTGCAGCGACGGTAACTGTGAGTGGAGCATCCGTGGTCATTACGCCGGTAGCAGCGGGAACGTCGACCATAACGGTAACGGCAGACGATGGCAACGGCGGTACGATCTCAACGACGTTTGATGTGACGATCACTGCAGCGCCACCGGCACCTTCGTTGAACCATGCTCCAACAGTGGTAAGTACGATTGCCGACATAACGGCAGGAGAGCTGGATGGGGATCAGACGGCAAGCCTGACAAGCGTGTTTGCAGACGCGGACGGCGACGCTTTAACGTATACGGCAGCATCTTCGGATGAAGATGCAGCGACGGTATTGGTGAGCGGAACGACGTTGAGCGTTACGCCAGTAGCAGCGGGAACATCAACGATCACGGTAACGGCGGACGATGGCAATGGCGGTACGGTGTCAACGACGTTTGACGTGACGATTACGGAAGCGCCACCGGCACCTTCGTCGAACCATGCCCCAACAGTGGCAGGCACGATTAGCGACGTAACGGCAGGAGAGCTGGATGGAGATCAGACGGCAAGCCTGGCAGGCGTGTTTGCAGATGCGGACGGAGACTCCTTAACGATTACGGCAGCATCGTCGGATGAAGGTGCAGCGACGGTATTGGTGAGCGGAGCATCCGTTGTTATTACGCCAGTAGCAGCAGGAGTAGCTACGATCACGGTAACGGCGGACGATGGCAATGGAGGTACGATCTCAACGACGTTTGACGTGACGATCACGGCAGCACCACCGACACCTTCGTTGAACCATGCCCCAACGGTAGCAGGTTCTATTGCTGATATAACGGCAGGAGAGCTGGACGGGGATCAGACAGCGAGCTTGGCGGGCGTATTTGCAGACGCGGACGGCGACGATTTAACGATTACGGCAGCATCTTCGGATGAAGGCGCAGCAACGGTATTGGTGAGTGGAGCATCCGTGGTCATTACGCCGGTAGCAGCGGGAACATCGGCCATTACGGTAACAGCTGATGATGGCAATGGCGGTACGATCTCAACGACGTTTAACGTGACGATCACGGCAGCGCCACCGGCACCTTCGTTGAACCATGCCCCAACGGTAGCGGGTTCTATTGCTGATATAACGGCAGGAGAGCTGGATGGGGATCAGACGGCAAGCCTGACGGGTGTGTTTGCAGACGCGGACGGCGACGCCTTAACGATTACGGCAGCATCGTCGGATGAAGGTGCAGCGACGGTATTGGTGAGCGGAGCATCCGTGGTCATTACGCCGATAGCAGCGGGCACGTCGACCATTACGGTAACAGCAGACGATAGCAATGGCGGTACGATCTCAACGACGTTTGATGTTACGATCACGGCAGCGCCACCGGCACCTTCGTTGAACTATGCTCCAACAGTGGTAAGTACGATTGCCGACATAACGGCAGGAGAGCTGGATGGGGATCAGACGGCAAGCCTGGCAGGCGTGTTTGCAGACGCGGACGGCGACGCTTTAGCGATTACGGCAGCATCTTCGGATGAAGGCGCAGCAACGGTATTGGTGAGCGGAACGACGTTGAGCGTTACGCCAGTAGCAGCGGGAACATCAACGATCACGGTAACGGCGGACGATGGTAATGGCGGTACGGTGTCAACGACGTTTGACGTGACGATCACGGCAGCACCACCGGCACCTTCGTTGAACCATGCCCCAACGGTAGTAGGTACTATTGCTAATATAACGGCAGGAGAGCTGGATGGAGATCAGACGGCAAGCCTGACGGGTATGTTTGCAGACGCGGACGGCGACGCCTTAACGATCACGGCAGCATCTTCGGATGAAGGCGCAGCAACGGTATTGGTGAGCGGAACGACGTTGAGCGTTACGCCAGTAGCAGCGGGAACGTCGACTATTACGGTTACGGCGGACGATGGCAATGGTGGTACGGTGTCAACGACGTTTGACGTGACGATCACGGCAGCACCTCCAACACCTTCGTTGAACCATGCCCCAACGGTAGTAGGTTCTATTGCCGATATAACGGCAGGAGAGCTGGATGGGGATCAAACGGCAAGCCTGGCAGGTGTGTTTGCAGACGCGGACGGCGATGCCTTAACGATCACGGCAGCATCGTCGGATGAAGGCGCAGCGACGGTATCGGTGAGCGGAGCATCCGTGGTCATTACGCCAGTAGCAGCGGGAACATCAACGATCACGGTAACGGCGGACGATGGCAATGGTGGTACGGTGTCAACGACGTTTGACGTGACAATTACTGCACTGAACCATGCCCCAACAGTGGTAGGCACGATTAGTGATGTAACAGCAGGAGAGCTGGATGGAGATCAGACAGCGAGTCTGGCAGGCGTGTTTGCAGATGCGGACGGCGATGCCTTAACGATTACGGCAGCATCTTCGGATGAAGGCGCAGCAACAGTATCGGTGAGCGGAGCATCCGTGGTCATTACGCCGGTAGCAGCGGGAACGTCGACCATTACGGTAACGGCTGACGATGGCAATGGCGGCACAACCTCAACGACGTTTGACGTGACAATTACTTCGTTGAACCATGCCCCAACGGTAGTAGGTGCTATTGCTAATATAACGGCAGGAGAGCTGGATGGAGATCAGACGGCAAGCCTGACGGGTATGTTTGCAGACGCGGACGGCGATGCCTTAACGATCACGGCAGCATCGTCGGATGAAGGTGCAGCGACGGTATCGGTGAGCGGAGCATCCGTGGTCATTACGCCGGTAGCAGCGGGCACGTCGACCATTACAGTAACAGCAGACGATGGTAATGGCGGCACGATCTCAACGACGTTTGACGTGACAATTACTGCACTGAACCATGCCCCAACAGTGGTAGGCACGATTAGTGATGTAACAGCAGGAGAGCTGGATGGAGATCAGACAGCGAGTCTGGCAGGCGTGTTTGCAGATGCGGACGGCGATGCCTTAACGATTACGGCAGCATCTTCGGATGAAGGCGCAGCAACAGTATCGGTGAGCGGAGCATCGG
>NZ_QGTQ01000007.1:162414-188062 GCF_003182255.1 Paenibacillus cellulosilyticus
TGGCAGGCGTGTTTGCAGATGCGGACGGCGATGCCTTAACGATTACGGCAGCATCTTCGGATGAAGGCGCAGCAACAGTATCGGTGAGCGGAGCATCGGTGGTCATTACGCCGGTAGCAGCGGGCACGTCGACTATTACGGTTACAGCTGACGATGGTAATGGCGGTACGATCTCAACGACGTTTGACGTGACAATTACTGCACTGAACCATGCCCCAACAGTGGTAGGCACGATTAGTAATGTAACAGCAGGAGAGCTGGATGGGGATCAGGCAGCGAGTCTGGCAGGCGTGTTTGCAGATGCGGACGGTGATGCCTTAACGATTACGGCAGCATCTTCGGATGAAGGCGCAGCAACAGTATCGGTGAGCGGAGCATCCGTGGTCATTACGCCAGTAGCCGCGGGAACGTCGACCATTACGGTAACGGCTGACGATGGCAACGGCGGAACGATCTCAACGACGTTTGACGTAACAATTACTGCTCTGAACCATGCACCAACGGTGGCAAACACGATTGCTCCAATATCAGTTGAGCCTAATGGAGATGTGCAGACGGTTAGCTTAGCGGGCGTATTCGCAGACGCAGACAACGATGGATTAACATACACGGCAACAACGGCGGACATAACCGTAGTAGCTGTATCGATGAGTGGAGATACATTGAGCATTACGCCACTGGAAGCGGGAACAGCGACCATCACGGTGACGGCAGGCGATGGCAATGGCGGTACCGTTCATACGACCATCAAAGTGACAGTGGAGCATAGGACTCCGTTCTTCTCCGAACTTGTCTGGAGCGAATCCGACATGTTCATGCAATTTATTGAGCTTTATAATCCGACAGGCGAAGAAATTGACGGTTCTAGAATTCAAATCGTAGGCAGCAATGGAATGGACTTTACCCCTTCTGGGGTCATATCTCAAGGAAGCACATATACAATTGCAGAACTTTTCTACGGCGGGGATGTACCTTATGATGATTTCTCTGAGATGCAGCTATTTGGTACAGAAGATCCAGTGACACTTAGCCTTTATTATGATGGCGAGTTAGTCGACGTTGCAGTATTCACCCCCGCGACTTCTATTGCGCGGACATCGGGAACGACGCATGGTAACCCAACAGGCCCTGACAGTAATGAGTGGGACGATGAGGGAACCGACTACACGGATGGCCTTAACTCATACACACCATGATCATAACTATCAGATAAAAAGGAGGCCATTCCGATGAAGCATTCTCGTCAATGGGCAGCAGCAGCTCTTGCTGTAACCATCGCTTTAACACCTAGTGCTGTCTCTCCGGCCTACGCCGCGTCGGCAGCAAATTCTTCCACGGAATTATTTTCGGATCTAAAAGGTTTGTCGTCTGAGCAGGTGGCGCAAATCGTAAATGCTGTGAAAGCGGGTCTGCTCCAAGGTGATGCTTCGCATAAGTTTCGCCCGAATGACGTTGTAACTCGCCAAGAGATGGCCGTCATACTGACAAGAGCGTTGCAGTTGCCGAAGGCCAGTTCCTCTGTCGCATTTTCGGATGTGTCGTCATCCCATTGGGCAAGCAGCAGCATTCAAGCTGTACAACAAGCAGGATTGATGCTTGGATATTCGGATGGTACATTTCGTCCAACCGCTCCCGTCACACGGGAGCAGTTGGCAGTATTGCTTATGCGCGCTGCCCAGCTTCCGGTAGAGGAGGCTGGACAAGCAGTCAACGTATCCGATTGGGAAGCAGTTAGCGAGTGGGCAGAGCCATCGGTGAGCGCAGCTTATAATTATGGTGCGATCCAAACAGTTGGTGGGAACCTCCAGCCGAAAGCATCGGTATTGAGGAAAGATATTGCACAGAGTTTAATGGATACATTCCTCCCAACGAATCAGCTTGCTCGGTTGCAGCAGGTTGAGGATGGGAAGGTTGTTGTCAACGGCGTTACCTATCAAGTTGCTGATACTGTGAAAGGTTTGCTGCGACCGGAGAACCGAGAGGTGCTGCAAGGGGCGGAGATTCAATTTGTCTCAAACGGACGTACGCTGCAATCGGTCACGAAGTTGGTGATTCACGCTAGCGGTAAGGAACCAGACGGACAAGCTTCGGAGTTCAGCGGCAACCTTGTGCTTGATGGCGATGGTGCATCTGTAGACGGAAACCTAGTGCTATCGGGTAATTTTATTACCGTGCTCAACCTGAACGTGAATAAGGACCTAGAGATTACACCACAGCTAGCGAACGATTTCTATGCCCGCAACGTCGAGGTTAAAGGAAACACATTGATTCACGGAGGAGACGAGAACACCGTTGTGTTCTCCCAATCGGAACTGGAGGACGTCGAGATCGATAAACAGGACGTTCATGTGGAATTTCAGGACGGTTCTTCGGTTCAATCGGCAACCATCTTATCGGATGCTACGCTTAGCAATAATTCGTCTTCAACCTTAGAGCAGGTGACGGTGTCGGGCAATGCGGAACAGGTGAGCTTGGAAGGAAGCGTCCAAAATGTGACGGTGAACACCCAGCAGTCAACGACGCTGTCTGTAGATGGAACGGTCGGGAGCATGACGGTCAATGCATCGGCGCCATTGATCTTGAGTGGGAGCGGTACAATATCCACCTTACAGGTGTCCAACCCTGAAGCCAGTGTGCAAGTTAGTTCCTCGGTACAAGTATCAGGGGTCACCTACGACACAGGCGTATCTTCATCTACGGTGACACAGACAACCACGAGCACTTCTACCTCTACTGTCAACACGGCGCCCAGATTAGCGCTTTCCTTCAGTAGCCAACTGGTGACGTTGGGCGACAGTGATCTATCAATTAGTATCGCTGGCCATTTCGTCGATGATGAACAGTCGGTGTTGAAATATGTCGTGACGTCGGTTAATAGTAAAATTTGCAAAGCAGCTCTCGTCGGAGACAACATCGTGCTGACGCCAGTTGCTCGCGGCACCGTGTCAATAGCCGTTGTAGCAGATGATCAGGCAGGCAAGAAAGTCAATACCACATTCTCGGTAACGGTTAATGAACCACCGAAGAGCAGTGGAGTTCCGGATCAGTCCAAGCAAATGGGGACGGGGAATGTAAACGTCTCATTAAACAATTATTTTGCGGACGCTGATCAGGACTCGATCGTTTACGAAGCTGCTGTTGCAGACGCTGGTATTGCGGCATATTCGCTTAATGGGAGCCAGCTTGAACTGACTCCGGTAAGTGCCGGCGTCACGACGGTTACGATCAAAGCATCGGACGGACGTGGAGGCATTGTGACCGATTCGTTCCAGCTTACGATTTTACCGGCATCGAACCAGAGCCCGGTTGTAGAACAAACGCCTAGCAACCAGGAGCTAACGGTTGGTCAAGCCGACTACACGCTGGATGTGTCACCGTTGTTCAGCGATCCAGACTCGGATGCTCTGACGTACGAAGTATCGTCGTCGAACACGAGCATCGCGACGGTAAGTCTAACGGGAACACAGGCTAACGTACAAGCTGTTGCTTCCGGTACAACTACCATCGAGCTGAAAGCGAAGGATGGCAACGGCGGCGAAGTGACAACGCAATTCCAGGTGACGGTTAATGAGGCACCAGTGATTGGAACACTTCCAGCTCAAACGCTTCAGGTGGGCGCCGCGCCAACAAGCGTAGATCTCAGCTCGTACCTAAGCGATACAGAGAATGATACGCTGACGGTTACGGCGACATCGAGTGATACAGGAGTCGTAACCGTAAGTAACTCCGGCCAGCAGTTAACACTGACGCCAGTTGCATCAGGCACGACGACGATCACGGTTACGGTGTCGGACGGACGCGGGGGCCAAGCGACGGCCCAGCTATCTGTCACGGTATCGCCACCGCCGAACCAGAGCCCGGTTGTAGAGCAGACGCCGAGTGATCAAGACCTAACGGTTGGCGATGCGGACTACACGCTGGATGTGTCACCACTGTTCAGCGATCCAGGTCAAGATGCTCTGACGTATGAGGTATCATCTTCGGACACGAGCATCGCGACGGTAACGCTGACCGGAACTCAACTGGACGTACAAGCTGTCGCTTCCGGTACAGCGACCATCGAGGTCAAAGCCAAGGATGGCAATGGCGGCGAAGTAACGACGCAATTCCAAGTGGCAGTCAATGAGGCACCAGTGGTTGCAGCACTTCCAGCTCAAACGCTTCAGGTGGGCGCCACGCCAACAAGCGTAGATCTCAGCTCGTACCTAAGCGATACAGAGAATGATACGCTGACGGTTACGGCGACATCGAGTGACACAGGAGTCGTAACTGTAAGTAACTCCTCTGGCTATCAGTTAACGCTGACGCCAGTTGCAACCGGCACGACGACGATCACGGTTACGGTGTCGGACGGACGTGGGGGCCAAGCGACAGCTCAACTAGCGGTTACGGTTGCACCGCCACCGAACCAGAATCCGGTTGTAGAGCAGACGCCGAGTGATCAGGATCTGACAGTTGGCCAAGCGGACTACACGCTTGATGTGTCACCACTGTTCAGCGATCCGGATCAGGATGCGTTGACGTACGAAGTGTCGTCGTCCAACACAAGCATTGCGACGGTAACGCTGACAGGAACTCAACTGGACGTACAAGCTGTCGCTTCCGGAAAAGCGACCATCGAGGTCAAAGCCAAGGATGGCAACGGCGGCGAAGTAACGATGCAATTCCAGGTAACGGTCAATGAGGCACCAGTGGTTGCAGCACTTCCTGCTCAATCGCTTCAGGTGGGCGCTGCACCAACAAATGTAGATCTCAGCTCGTACCTTAGCGATACGGAGAATGATACGCTGACGGTTACGGCGGCATCGAATAATACAGGAGTCGTAACCGTAAGTAACTCCTCTGGCCAGCAGTTAACGCTGACGCCAGTTGCGGCAGGCATGACGACGATCACGGTTACGGTGTCGGACGGACACGGAGGCCAAGCAACAGCTCAGCTATCTGTCACGGTATCGCCACCACCGAACCAGAACCCGGTTGTAGAGCAGACGCCTAGTAACCAAGAGCTGACGGTTGGCGATGCGGACTACAAGCTGGATGTGTCATCGTTGTTCAGTGATCCAGATCAAGATGCGTTGACGTACGAAGTGTCATCTTCGGACACGAGCATCGCGACGGTAACGCTGACCGGAACTCAACTGGACGTACAAGCTGTCGCTTCCGGTACAGCGACCATCAAGGTCAAAGCCAAGGATGGCAATGGTGGCGAAGTGACGACGCAATTCCAAGTAACGGTTAATGAGGCACCAGTGATTGCAGCACTTCCTGCTCAATCGCTTCAGGTGGGCGCCGCGCCAACAAGCGTAGATCTCAGCTCGTACCTCAGCGATACGGAGAATGATACGCTGACGGTTACGGCGACATCGAATGATACAGGAGTCGTAACCGTCAGCAATTCTGGCCAGCAGTTAACGCTGACGCCAGTTGCAACCGGCACGACGACGATCACGGTTACGGTGTCGGACGGACACGGAGGCCAAGCGACAGCTCAGCTATCTGTCACGGTATCGCCACCACCGAACCAGAACCCGGTTGTAGAGCAGACGCCTAGCAACCAAGAGCTAGCGGTTGGCGATGCGGACTACACGCTGGATGTGTCAACACTGTTCAGCGATCCAGATCAAGATGCGTTGACGTACGAAGTAGCATCTTCGGACACGAGCATCGCGACGGTAAGTTTAACCGGAACACAAGTGAATGTACAAGCTGTTGCTTCCGGTACAACTACCATCGAGCTGAAAGCCAAGGATGGCAATGGCGGCGAAGTGACAACGCAATTCCAGGTGACGATTAATGAGGCACCAGTGATTGCAGCACTTCCTGCTCAAACGCTTCAGATGGGTGCTGCACCAACAAGCGTAGATCTCAGCTCGTACCTTAGCGATACGGAGAATGATACGCTGACGGTTACGGCGACATCGAATGATACAGGAGTCGTAACCGTAAGTAACTCTGGCCAGCAGTTAACGCTGACGCCAGTTGCGGCAGGCATGACGACGATTACGGTTACGGTGTCGGATGGACGCGGAGGCCAAGCGACAGCTCAGCTTGAAGTTACTGTTCAAGCTGCTGCTGGACCACAAAACCACGCACCGACTGTGGTTGCTACGATTTATGAACAGGTTCTAACATACGGCGTAACGAACGCCCGAAATTATGACCTTACGCAATTGTTCGAAGATCTAGATGGGGATGCGCTGACACTCACGGCTGTTCCGAATTCATCAGGCATCGTTCAGGCAGATGTAAATAGCGGCATGATTACATTAACAGCGGGCTCCATAGCAGGCAGCACGACGGTTCAGATTACGGCGAATGACGGTAACGGCGGTACGGCGACCTATACGTTAACCGTGCGTAATGCACCGCTTGCTCCTAATGGACTGGTCAATATTCGGACGAAGCAAGGCGTCAAAGAAAATATTCAATATGATCTATCAGACGTGTTCCCAGGTCAGAATACGTTCCAGGTCTACACGGGTACGCCAGACTCCACCTTTACGGGTCCAACAACGATGACAGGCACCAAGTGGACTTGGGATGGTATGCCGCTTAATACATGGATTATTGGCGCTGATGGCACGGCGGTTGTCTTGAATGTGGCCGTCGATCCACAAGGGGCAGAGGAGCTGTACTTCTCGGAATATGTGGACATGGGCAACGGTCGAACAGCACTTCAGCTCTACTACAATCCAGTAGGAGATACATCCGGGACGATATCCGGATACACGCTGGAAGTCTACCAATACAATACGAAGACTGGACAAAAGTCTTCCTATTCACAAGCGTTATTCCCGATGTATAAAGGCATGCCTTATATATTCATCGATCGAATTTTCTATGACTTCTTTGATATTACGAATGCATACTATTACAATGACGAACTGGTGCTAAGCGATGGTGACCCTACGAAACTTACGACTGGTTTTGTCTTGAAAAAGAACGGCGTTATAATCGATGTGCTGGGCAATCCAAACGCAACGACGGCGTTCATGCCGAATGGCGGAACCATTGTTCGCAAGTCAGGCATCCGTGCGGGGAACACCACTTTCCAATTGTATGGCGAGTGGACTGCTTACCCTGTTGGCTCAGCCCAATTCATTGGTTACCACACGCCGTAACGGCAGTGAACTTGTTTAACTGCATCCATACGAAGGCACCCCTTATCGAACGATAAGGGGTGTTCTTCTTTGTTATGGCGTAATATGCGGCCTATTACGAAGGTGCACCGCCCTGATTAAAGAAGTGAACCGAGCCGAGCACATGCAGGCGAATAAGCTGCGTCGCCATGTACTTGGGCGAGTAGGACCTATCATTTTCCAACCGGTTAAAACTGTGAATATTAATCTAAGGCAGGGTAGCCATACTCTTTGTCGAATAAGTATGTAAATAATAGTTATTAGAGAGGATATGAAGAATGTTTTCGAAATTTATGGACTCACTGTTGTATTTAAAGAGAGAGTTTGACATATCATTTTCTGTTATAGCGGCAATTAAAACAATCGTAATTTTTCTAATAGGTTACTCTGCGCAGAAACTATATGATGGTGCGCATAAAACAATTTTTAATTATTTTAAGTCCAAGGGCATCCGTAAGAGGCTTAGGAAACAAGAACAGACGTTTAGACATAATCTTAACATTCTCCCACTGGGAAGCGGGAGCCCCTATGACAATAAAAAAGGGATCTACGTTGCTCTTTCAAATAAAAGCCTATACGTTGGTTTTCCATCCGATTTGCTAGGGGAGCTGAAGGAGAGCTTCAACAAGGAAGATATATCGGATGAGTTTGTGCTGTATTCGGATTCTTCTTTTGATAATGGCAACTCTTTTTCGGATCTAGCGCTCTCGACAGGGATTCCTGATTTGCCCGAACTAATTGCGAAGCATCGCAATATTGTAGCGAGACATTTTATCGAGAAGACGAACGGCTGCCACTTTAACAAAGAGAAGTTAGGCGTATATCGAATTCGTACGCATAGCAGACATGGCGAGAACGAGCTGCCGACCGTTAATATGGAGCTGTTTCAAACGGACTATTTTACCCACAAGGTGTTTCGATCGATTTACAAAGAACTAATGGCTGATGGTCATGCCATTGCCGATGTAGATACAGAAGAGGAACTTAATAAGTATAATGCGTTTACCACTTCCTTCGGGGTTAATTGTTTAATGATTTTAAATCATGGGGCGGGTGTAAAAGAATACATCCTAACGAAGAGATCGAGAAATGCGACCGAGGTTCAATCGAGAGATCAATATAATATTTCGATGCTTGAGGGACTAACCATTACGGATAAGAACAGTAGTGACCGCATTGATTTGAGCAAATGCGTAGAGAGGGGCTTTTGCGAGGAACTAGGCATTGAGAACATCTATATTTACGACTCGACGATTAAATTCTACGATGTATTTCTGGAGAAAAATCACTTCGAACTAGGCATAACGTGCGCGGTTGAGACTAGCAGGTTGTCCTTCGAGGAATTGCTGCAAAAGGCAGAGTTCGCGAAAGACCGAACATTGGAGATATCAGATATTTTAAGGATCGATAATGACCGTAGAGAAGTTGAGGCGTTTATTCATGCGAATGAGTTTAAACAACAAGCCCAATTTACTTTGCAGAGACTTGTGGCGAGAGAAGATCTGTAGATCGTCCATTCTATAGAATAGTATTATAAGAAGAGTCCCCACATCGGTGAAGTGCACCCCTTATAGTGGACATTGGAAAAGCACCCTGGTGTTTATGCCGATGTAATACTATAGGGGGTGTTTTTTACAATGGTGAAAAAGAACGAAAGTACAAGACATACAGCTTCGAAACAAAGAAGAAAGCAATTGAAATGCGACTGGAGGGAATGATGAAGGAGAAGGTTTCGGAGGTATTAGAAATAGACAAGGATCAACCATTTAGGGAAATTATTCTTAAAACGTATGATCGTTATAACGGTTTTTATGGCTATCGTCAAGTGCAACTGTTTGTACTTCAAAAAGGTGTGGATGAATCACAAGAGAGTGCAGCTATATATGCAGGAGATGGGCTTGGGCTCCATAGTACACCGTAAATTCGCACATCATCGAGAATGGAGTCTGGGTGACAGAGTTGCTAGAAACCTACTAGATCGTAATTTCGAGGTGGCAAGAGATTTGACAGCCTCCGTGGGGCCAAGAACCGCGTGCTGAGAGCGGCGTGCGGTTCGGAAAAACTTTTCACAATTGAAGCATTCTATCCTTATAGATATCCGATCGATTTGAGGAAGGACTACATCTATTTTTATAATCATCGACGTCCTAAGAGAAAGTTAAAAAAGCTGGCTCTGGTACAGTACCAGAGCCAGCTTGCAATAGGGTCTTGACCACAACGATAAGGGGTGCTCTTTGTTATAGAGGGAGTCACGAGTCTATTACGAGTCTAAAGCGAATCACCTCTGTTAAAGAAGTGAACCGAGCCGAGCAGATGCAGGCGAATAAGCTGCGTCGCCATGTACTTGGGCGAGTAGGACCTATCATTTTCCAACCAATACATAATGATCCCAAGATGCGCGGAGGTGACGTAGCGGACGATAATATCACGTGGAATTTGCACATGACGGTCATTCGGCTGCGCAATCAAGGATCGATGGTTCAGCGAGTCACGAATGATCGTCTCCAATCGAAGGGAGAAGCCGGGAATGCCTTTTGGCCCAAGCATCAATTTGTAAAAAGGGGCGTTATCCGCAATATGCTCGAACTGGCGAATAAACGAGCTCGGCGGCAGCTTGTTAATGGGGAATGCCCGATTAGTGGCAAAGGGCCGAGGAGCAGCAGCCGTTGAGAAGACGCAAGCATGAAGAGCTCGGAGTGAGTTAGGTTGGGAGGGAGTGGTTTTTGCTTATCCTGCGAACTATAGTAAAATGAGGTCTAGGCATGACTATTGGATAAAGAGGTGCACGAATGGCAATAAGCTTCACCCGTTCTATCATTACTAGACTGGAGAAAGAGATTGTTGATCTTCAGTCGCTCGTTCGTGAACAGAAGAAGAAACGTGACCGGATGCTGTCCCAAATAAAACAGCTTCAGCGTGACCAGAAATTAAGTCAATCCATGAACGATTTGAGCAGCAAAATTTCACGGGAAGTGAAGCTCAAGAAAGCAATTGACGAGATTGATGGCCTACTCGCTCAGTCGACGAAGCAGTTAGCCGAGAAGCAAGCGCGCTTGGTGCAGCAGCAGCAGCAGAAGGAAAACAATTAATTATTAAGCTTTTGAAAGTTAAAAATGGTTGAGCAGAAGGATGATAGCTGCTCAACCATTTTGGTTTTCCTATCGATATGGCTATTCGCATTCGTATCCGGCTGATGAATGCCGATTTACTCCGTTTTACCACCTTCGACGACGATTTGATCTGCAGTGAAATCGTCTGGGAAGCTGTCTTTTAACGTCGTATCATAAAGCTTATGGAAGAAGCTCTCGTCTTTCAGCTTCCCTTCGATTAGACCGTTCACATAATCCAAGAGCTCTTTATTTCCTTGTTGAACGGCTCCGGCAATAAAGTCCTTATTGCCCAGTTCTTTGATTCCGACCGTGTAGCCTGGATTTTTCTTAGCCCATGACAACAGCAGTGTGTTATCCTGCGCGAATGCGTCAGCCCGATCTGTAATGAGTGCTTGGTAGCCGTCTGTAATGGCATCGATTTTGATCAATTTGACGTCCGGGTAGTTATTGGTGAAGTAAGAATCGGCTGTTGTCCCCGTGTTAACGGCCAACGTCTTCCCTTTCAGATCATCAACAGAAGTGATAGGGGCTTTATCTTTGGAGACGATACCTAATGAGACTTTCTCGTAAGGCAGCGTGAAGTCGACGCTCTTGGCCCGATCTTCTGTAACGGTAAAGTCGGCAAGCATGAGGTCGACTTTATTGGTTTGCAGATACGGAATTCGGTCCGTCGGATTCACCACTACCCATGTAATCTTGTTCTCGTCCCCGAGCAGTTCCTTGGCAATGCGTTTCCCTAATTCCACATCATAGCCTTTAAAAGTGCCATCGGCGTCCTGATAGCAGAACGGAGCGTCATCGGCGAATATACCGAGTCGGATCGTGTCTGCTTTCTTAATTGCAGCAAGCGATCCAGATGCTTCTGCGCTTGTGGTGTTAGTGTCGTCATTCTTGTTAGAGGAGCAAGCGACTAATCCTCCTATCAATAGAACACTGATTACAACGGCAAACCATTTTTTCATTTCCACTCACTCCTTCTACATGTATAAATAAAATATTTGCATATTTTATTTCAAGATTGCGTCGTCAATGGGGAGGTTCAAGAACCGCCGGGCTTCTACCGTTTGAGGAGAATAGAAAAATTGACGCGGGGTACTGATTTCAACGATTTTCCCGTTATCCATGAATACAATTTGATCTGCTACTTTCTCGGCGAATTCCATCTCATGGGTGACGACGATTAACGTTAATCCTTGATTCTGCAGCGATCGAATGACGTCGAGCACCTCTCGCACCATCGCAGGGTCCAAGGCTGCCGTTACTTCATCGAACAGGATGATCTCGGGGTGCATACATAGCGCTCTGCAGATCGCAACCCTCTGTTTCTGTCCACCGGAGAGCTCTCTTGGATAAGCGGTTATTTTATCCGATAATCCGACTCGTTCGAGAAGTCTGACCGCGTCTTGTACAGCTTCTTTCTTGCTGCGCTTCTCCACCTTCATCGGCCCGAGAATCATGTTCTTCAATACATTCATATGAGGAAACAAATCGTAGCTTTGGGATACCATGCCGATCCTCTTTCTTATATCCACCCAATGCGCATCATTGGAGCCTCGCTTCGTGATCAGGGTGTCGTGAAGATAAATTTCACCGGCGTCGATTTGCTCCAACCCGTTCATGCATCGCAGCAGCGTCGATTTGCCGCAGCCGGAGCGCCCCATGATTACCGTGACCTCTCCCTGCTTAATATCCAGATTGATATCATCCAGCACGACATTGCTATGAAACGATTTCTTCAGATTGCGGATCGTCAGATGCATAGGAGATCTCCTTTGTATGGATCGAACTCATAGGGATGAGACTTTCTTCTCGATAAACGTCGAGAGCAGGGACAACGGGAAGCAGATCATGAAGTATAGCAATAGCAGCAGCAGATACATCGTGAACGAGATCATACTCGTCGGGTTATTGTAATACGTCACTTGGATGATGCTCTGGGAGATCTTCAGCATATCTTGAACACCTATTAACGAAACCAAGCTGGTTGTCTTAATCAGGCGGGTCGCTAAATTGACGATGGAGGGGGTCGTTCGAATGACAATCTGCGGAAGTAATATGTACGCGTACATTTGTCTTCGGTTAAGTCCCAGTGCCAGGCTTGATTCGAATTGATGTCGGGGCAAGCTGCTGATGTAACCTCTTACTAGGTCTCCGATCTCGAAGGAGCCCCATAAGGTAAAGACGATGATCGAAATCACATAGCCGTCTGTAGACAAATGAAAAACATAGGAGAGGCCATAGAAGAGAACGAACAGCCAAATGATCGGATGAATCAAACGAAAGGCGTCCAATAGCAGCCTCAAGACGATCGTTAATGGCTTATATCGCAAATTCATTAAGACGCCAAGGAGAAACCCGAACAGCACGGATAGAATGAAGGAGATGGCAGCAATCTGCACCGTCATTTCCAGTCCGTTCAGGAGTCTCGGAAAAGCACGGATGATGGCATCAACCCCCGAATTCTGCAAATCGAATCTTCCTTTCCAGACGAGAGAATAAATACGACATCGGCAGTAAAATGAGCAGATAGCTGGCAACAGTCAGAACCGCAACCGGAATGGTCAGATCTGTTCGTAATCCGATGATTGCAAAGGCCTGATAGACGATCTCAGGCAACAGGATGATTTTCATAGCGGATACTTCTTTGGTGAGAAAAATCGAATTGTTCGTGATGGCGGCGATGGAGATGGATAATGCCTGAGGGACGATGAGATGGACGACCATGTTGAACTTGGACAGCCCCATGGCTCTAGCGATTTCAAGCTGATTGGTCGAGATGGCTTTGATTCCCGAGTAGATGGCTTTGCTCATATAAGCTCCCCCGATCAGCGACAGAACAATGATCGAGCACGTATAGCTGTTGAATTGTACAGAAACTTTGGGAAGCCCATAGAAAACAAAGTAGGCCTGAATGAGGGAAGGCGTGTTTCGAAAAAAAGCGACATAAGCATGAACGATAGATTTCAGCACAGGTGTCTTGAAGAATAAGGCGATGCTGAATAGTAATCCAATGGTGAATGCGAAGAATATGGATGTCGTAGCGATCCATACCGTGACTGCTGAGGCTCTCGCGAAAATCGGAATCAAGTCAAAAACGGAGTCAGTATCCATAGGGTCTCCTTGGAACTTTTTTCGTTTTAATAATTCTTACTATTCTTATGTGATTTAACGAGATTTATTGTAATCAGGATAAACCTGCAAATTCCGGTTGTCAACCATTCAATAAAAAATTAACTTCGTTAAGTGAAGAAACCGCAGCCGGGTTTACAGTCTCTTCCTTTCCTCCTAATATGGTGTATGAATGATAGAATCGTTTTCCATTTCAAAGATTAAAGGCAAGGAGACTCACCATGACATACGATTGCCTTATTGTAGATGATGAGGAAGTACTGGCGGAGACGACAAGCGAGTACTTCAATATGTTCGACGTCCAGTCGGCGTATGTGACCAGTGCGGAGGCGTGTCTGGCGTTTCTGCAGCAGCATGAGGTGTCACTCATTCTATTAGATATTAATCTAGGAACGACGTCGGGGTTTGAGCTGTGCCGGAAGCTTCGGCAATCGACGCAGATCCCGATCCTATTCATCAGCGCACGTACGAGTAACGACGATATTCTGATCGCACTTAATATCGGCGGCGACGACTACATCCAGAAGCCGTATACGCTCAGCGTCCTGCATGCCAAGGTGAAGGCGGTGCTCAAACGCTACACCAGCACCACCCAACCAGCAGTCGCGGCGTCAACACTTAACTTTGGCCCAATCACCATCGATGAACAAATGGAGCGCGTCCGCGTCCGAGGCGTGGAGATCAAGCTGAAGGCAATGGAATTCAAGCTGCTCACCTATCTGGCTGGCAATAAGAACCGCATCATTCCGAAGGAAGAGTTGTTCCGCCAAGTATGGGGAGATTCCTTCGCCGGCGACGGTACGCTGAACGTCCATATCCGCCATCTCCGAGAGAAGCTCGAAGAGAAGCCGAACGAACCTCAGTACATCAAGACAGTTTGGGGCAAAGGATACATTCTGGAGGACGGCAGCCTATGAAGTCCAAGGGACTGCTCGTCATTGCCGCTGCCATATGCGCCGCCGGCATCCTATTCTTTATCCTCATTAACAAAATCCCGGTGAATACCGATGTCGACGTAGTCGCCGTCAACGAGATCGTGAAGACTGTCGAGAGCCACTGGCCGGATACGAACCGCGAAGACTATGCCGCGATCACGCTGCCTTTCGCCATACTCGATACGAACGGAAACCTCATATACGAGACATCGGCTGGCGTATTCACGACCTTAAATAATGCCATTAAACATAACAGCACTATCGTGGAGATCACGAAGGGCGGGCTATTTATTGGCAAAATTATCGTCGTTAACGATTACAAACAGACGATTCACGACATTAAGCATCGACTAGCAATGACCGTGGGCATCGCGTTCGCTCTGCTGGCCTTGTTATGCGGAGGCTACGCGATTTGGCTCAATCGCACCGTATTCAAGCCATTCATGCGGCTGCAGAGCTTCGCGACGAACGTCGCCACTGGCAACTTGGACGTTCCGCTGCCGATGAGCCGCCATAACCCATTCGGCGCTTTCACGGAAAGCTTCGACCTGATGCGCGAGCAGCTTGCGGCCGCACGCCAAAGCGAATACGAAGCGAACCGAAGCAAGAAGGAGCTCGTCGCCAGCTTAAGCCATGATATTAAGACGCCGGTCGCCTCCATTAAGGCGGTCATCGAGCTGATGCTCGTTAGTGCCACCGACGAGAAAGTCATTCGGCAGCTCAACACGATGTACGCGAAGGCGGACCAGATTCATTTGCTCATCACGGACATGTTCCACGCAGCCCTCGAAGAGATGACGCAGCTCCACGTAACCGTCAGCGAGCAGTCCAGCAGCATCCTGCATGAGATGTTCGCCAAAGCAGACTACGACGAACGCGTTCATTGCGAGCCGATTCCGCCATGTCTCGTGCTGATGGATGTTTCCCGTCTGCAGCAGGTAATCGATAACGTCATCAGCAATGCCTACAAATACGCGAAGACGGACGTGACGGTGCGGTGTCACATCCAGAACGATTACCTCGAGATTAACATCATGGACTACGGCAATGGGGTAGACCAAGACGAGCTGCCGCTGTTGTTCAACAAGTTCTATCGGGGTGCGAATGCGGAGGGGCAGAGCGGCTCCGGCCTCGGACTGTTCATCTCCAATTATCTTATCCAGAACATGCAGGGCGATACGGAGTGCTATAACCGGAGCGATGGCTTTACGGTTGTGCTGCGACTTAAGCTGGCTTCCTGATCGATTTAAGAAACCGTTAAGAAATGCACAAAGCTCTACTAAGAATTGGTTCGGTATAGTTAGGGTGCAGCATAAATGACGGCATATTGCGACGCAAGCATGAAGCGATAATCTTAAATCGATAAGGGTGATAATATGCAAAATGTATGGTTAAAAACAGAGAAGCTGTGCAAAACGTTCTCCAGCGGCGGGCTCCAGCAGCATGTGCTGAAAAACTTAGACATCCGTCTTATGAAAGGCGACTTCACGGTCATCATGGGGAGCTCCGGCTCCGGGAAGTCGACGCTGCTCTACGCGCTGAGCGGCATGGATAAACCAACGCTCGGGACGATCCATTTCGGAGACAGCGAAATCTCCAAGCTGAACAACGATAAGCTGGCGATTTTCCGTAGAAACAACTGCGGGTTCGTGTTCCAACAAATCCACCTGTTAGACAACATGAGCGTGCTCGATAACGTGCTTGCCAGCGGACTGCTCATAAGCCGCAACAAGAAGGAAACAGCTGCAAGAGCGAAGCAGCTTCTGACCGAGGTGGGACTAACTGAGGAAACGTGGCGCAAATTCCCTTCACAGCTGTCGGGCGGCGAAGCCCAGCGGGCAGGCATCGTCAGAGCGCTCATCAATAAACCGGCGATCCTGTTCGCCGATGAGCCGACAGGCGCCCTTAACTCAGCGGCGAGCGACAGCGTGCTCGATGTGTTGACGAAGATGAATCAGACAGGGCAGAGCATCGTGATGGTCACGCATGATATTAAGACGGCGATGCGCGGCAACCGGATTCTTTTTCTACGGGATGGCGTTATTCGTGGCGATATGTCGCTTGGCCCTTACCAGAAGGGTCACAGCGCTGAGCGGCAGGAGCAGCTGCAGGATTTCCTGTCGGATATGAGGTGGTAGCATGAGTATCCTCAATCTGATCAAGGCGAATTTGCGCAAAGGAAAAGGAACCGTCGTTTCCCTGATTCTGCTGATTGCGGCCGCATCGCTGCTGCTGAACGTTGGTCTGACGATTATCTCGAGCATGTCCTCTTTCTACGAGCATAAAGTGGAGGAGCTTAGCGATCCGCATGTCGTGATGATGATGGAGCAGTCGGATTACAAACAGGAGAACGGCGATTTCTTCAGAAATTATGACGGCGTCACCGCAACAGAGGTAGAATCCATATTGGTAATGCCCTCCGCTACGATGCGATTCGGCGACAGCGATTTGAACACCGCGCTCTCGCTGCTCGATGCGGATACGGACCGGAAGCTGGGACCGCTCAAGCTAATTGAGAAGCTGGACTCGGTGCCCGACAACGAAGCGATTTATTTGCCGTACAGCTACAACAGGAGCGGTGGTTACAAGCTTGGCGACTCGATAACAATCGCCTATCAGGATAAGCCTTACAGCTATAAGGTGGCGGGATTTTTCGAATCAACCATGCTGGGCACGAACAATATGGGCCTTATCAAAATGTTCCTGTCAGGCGCCGCTTACGAGGCGCTATCCGCCAAGCTTGGCGGGGATGCGAGAGGGATCTTGATCTCTGCTGCGATGCAGGATATGACACGATCCACGAGAATCCTCGACGACTATCATAAGGTCTATCCGCTTGTAAGCGAAGGCGCGACCGCGAAGTTTCACTATATGGCCGATATCGAATCCATGAAGCAGGTAAACGGCCTTACGGTCAATATGATTGCGATGATTCTCGTTGCATTTGCCGTCGTCATCGTACTCGCAGCCCTGCTTGTCATCCGGTTCCGCGTTTCTAACATGATTAAAGACAGTGTCGTCAATATCGGGGTATTGAAGGCGCTTGGTTATACGAATCGGCAGATTACGTCTTCTCATGTGGGGCAGTTCTTACTCCTCTCATTATTGGCAGGCGTAATAGGAGTGGAATTGTCTTACTTGTTCTTCCCTCAGTTCGGCAACATCCTGTCCACATTGACGGGACTGCTGTGGGAGCAGCGAGAGGCTGTCGTACTGAATCTGATAAGCATACTGTTTGTCATGATTTCGGTTACGCTTGTCGCGCTTTTCACTTCCTTACGCGTCCGCAAGCTGCATCCGGTTACAGCTTTGCGCGGCGGGCTCAAGACGCACAGCTTCAAGCGGAACTATTTCTCGCTGGAGAAGGCGAGAGGCGGACTGCAGCTATTGCATGCAGGCAAGTCCATTATGATCAACAGCAAGCAGAACTTGATGATTACGCTCATTATGATCGCTGTAACGTTCGCTTCGGTATTTTCTCTTGCGCTGTATGACAACATTGCGAGAGATAAGACGGCTTTCATTCATCTGGTCGGTGCGGAGACGTCGAACGTAGCCGTTCAAGCGAAATCCGAAGCGATCAGCGGCAAGCTGAAAGCAGCGATCGATGGAATGGACGGCGTCCAGAGGACGGCTATGATGGATACGATCACGACGATGGTGGACGGTCAAAGCATTTTCGCATACGTGTCCGATGACTTCGCCAAGCTCGACAATCAGATGGTCTACGAGGGCAGATTTCCGAAGTTCGACAATGAAATCGCCATCTCCTGGGCAGTCTCGAAGCTGATTGACAAGGGCATCGGCGATACCGTTGACGTGGAAACGGGCGGCGCCAAGCATACGTATCTGGTGACCGGGATGAGCCAATCGATCAGCAACATGGGGCAGGCGGTTTACTTGACGGCTTCTGGCGTGCAGCATCTTATTCCGAATTATAAGGGACTGCTCATCCAAGTGTATTTGGACGGCATGACGAATACGCAGTTTATAACGGATGTCAAAGCGAAGTACGGCGCCATGGCGTCCGAAGTGACAGATGTGGATGCGACAATCGACAGCCAAAGCTCGATCTACTCGACCGCTGTAGCGGCTGTGATGGGAATTGTGCTGGTCATTACGGTTGTAGTTATCGTACTCATTCTGTTCATGGTCGTTCGAACGGCGCTGCTGAAGCGGAGAAGAGACTTCGGCATTATGAAAGCAACAGGTTACACGACATCACAGCTCATGAACCAGCTGACGTTCAGTTATATGCCGATTATGCTTGTTGGCGTAATGATCGGAGGCGCCCTTGGAGCGTTGTGCACGAACGGCATCCTGACGGTGCTGCTGTCTAGTTCGGGCATTCATAACGTTCAGTTTACGATTAAGCTTCCGATGATTACCGCGCTGTGCATCGCCCTGGTTGTACTCGCGTATGCCGTATCGATGACCGCGGCGTATCGGATGAAGCATATTACACCGCATGGGTTGATCACGGAATAGCCTAGGATGATGATTTGAAGGGATTAGAGCCAAGGCTCAGCCATCATGCTGAGCCTTTCTTTCGAAAAATAAATCTCGCTCGTTCAATGGCATTGCCAATCAGGAATTTACGTGCTATAATGGGTTGATTGGAATACTGACCTTTAATTCACACGTTGTAGAAGGTTATTGTATTGATACAATAAGCTTGTACAATATGTGAATTTTTATTTTTACTTGAAAATAAAAGCACATATATTAAATGAAGGAGGTGCTCTTTACATGCAAACAGGTACAGTGAAATGGTTCAACGCAGAGAAAGGCTTCGGCTTTATCGAAGTTGAAGGTGGTAACGATGTATTCGTACATTTCAGCGCAATCGTAGGCGACGGCTACAAATCGCTCGACGAAGGTCAACGCGTAGAGTTCAACGTTGTTCAAGGCAACCGCGGACCGCAAGCTGAGAACGTTGTAAAACTGTAGTATTGAAATAAGCACAATGCCTCAAACATCACGTTTGGGGCATTGTTCTTTTTTTCAGATGAGTTTGAGCATAAGGGGGAGGACAGGTTATGTACTATTCTAAAAAGAAAGCAGTAGAAGTCCCTTTGGAAATGACGGCGGTATGGTACTGTACACAAGATGGCTGCAACGGGTGGATGAGGGATAATTTTGCATTCGAAGCGGTGCCGACCTGTCATCGATGTAATACACCAATGGTAAGTGGTATGAAAGAGCTTCCTGTTCTTGTTAATTCGAGAGAAACTCAGAAATTATCTAGCAAGGGTAAGCCCAGCGAGTCTAACAGCTAAGCTGTTAGTCGGTTAGGAGACAGTTTCTCGCCTATAACCTATGACAACCCACATCTGCATGAGGATGTGGGTTGTCTATTCATGGTGCTATTCAATTAGCATTGTGGGAATCGATAGAGACCCCGTCCTATGTAACAATTAAGCTGTTTCCGTGTCTGCGATCTGTGCGTTGTCTTCGTCCGTAATCGGGTTGCGCTTGATGCGAACCTCTTGGAACGTAATTTTGTTATTCAGAATGTAGTCCGGCGTCTTGCGATGCTGGTGCGATTCACGGAATGCTTCGCTCTTCGTCCAGCCTTGGAACGCCTCGCGGGAAGTCCAGCGAGTTACGATCGATACCTCGTCATACTCCGAAATATTTTGCGTGAACAAAACCTCAAGCCCAAGGAATCCCTCCATACGTTCCACTTGACCAATGCGGTCAAACCGCTCGATCAGCTTTTCACCGGAGCCTTTTACAATTTGAGACGTGTTCGTTACGATAAGCATAGTCGTTTCCTCCTCGATTGTTTTTCTTTTTGGAATAATAATGGGGTAATGGCCTTCAAAGCTGACCTTCGCTTCCACCTCGTATACTTCTCGCAGCAACTGGCGGGTCAAGATGTCCTTCGGTGAACCTGCAGAATGAATTTCTCCATCCTTCATCGCTATCAGATGATCACAATAAGCAGCAGCTTGCTGCAAATCATGGAGCACCATCACAATTGTCGTGCTCTTCTGGCGGTTGAGAACCGTAAGGGCATCGAGCACCTCAAGCTGATGGGCAATATCGAGATATGTAGTAGGCTCATCAAGCAGGAGCAGATCGGTTCGCTGTGCGAGTGCCATAGCGATACGTACCTTCTGTTGTTCACCGCCAGAGAGTGTATGGAACATGCGGTCTTCATGACGAAGAATTCGCATCGTTCGCATAGCCCAATCGACGATTCGTTGATCCTCTTCGGAGAGACGCTGTTTGAAGAAGGGCTGATAAGGCGCACGACCGTACTCGATGAATTCCTTGACCGTTATGTTCGGCATTTGCTCTTTCGATTGAGGAAGCATCGATACGACACGAGCGAATTCGGATCTCGAATAGTTGTCTAGCGGCTTGCCTTGAATGGTGACCGTTCCCTCGTCAGCGTCGGATAGTCCAGTCATTAATGATAAGAGCGTCGATTTGCCGGAGCCGTTGGGACCGATGATCGCTGTCATTTTTCCTTTCGGAATGACGGCATTCACATTCATAAGCTTGAACATGCCGCGTTCTAAAGTGAGGTTATTCGTTTCGGCAGCTGTCATCGCCAATTGCTCCTATTCTTAAGCAGATATAAGAAGAACGGTGCGCCGAGGCACGCAAGCAATATGCCGACAGGCAGTTCAACAGGATCGAATACCGTACGTGCTGCCGTGTCTGCAAGCGTAACTAACGCTGCGCCGCCCAGCATGGAGACGGGAAGCAGATAGCGATAGTCATCGCCGATAAGCAGTCGTACCGCATGGGGAACGACAAGTCCAACGAAGCCGATAAGTCCAGCTACGCTGACCGCTGTTCCTGCCAGCAGGGAGGAGAGCAGAATGAGCAGCAGTCGTTGGAGCTCAACCTTTTGGCCAAGCAGCTTGGCGGAATTGTCGCCTAGCAGCAGCAAGTTTGCTGGCTTAATGGCAAGGATCGATACAATTAGCCCGACGAGTGCATACGGGAGCATGAACGATAGATGATGCCAGCTTCTCCCGTTAAGTCCGCCGGAAAGCCAAGGCAGAACGGATTGAATGCGATCGCTGTACATAACCATGATGCCGTTCATCACCGCTCCGAGCAGCGCATTGAGCGCGATGCCCGCAAGCACGATTTTGACAGGAGATGCACCACGATCCCAAGACAAGAAATAGATAATGATGGACGAAATGAAGGCGCCAGCGAAGGCGGCAGCAGGAAGCAGGTAGCTGAACTGCGGCAATATGACCATCGTAATGACAGCGGCGAGACCAGCTCCTGACGATACCCCGATCACACCGGGATCCGCCAATGGATTACGCATAACACCTTGCAGAATAGCACCAGAGACAGCCAAACAAGCACCGGTTAATAATCCAATCAGAACGCGTGGCAGTCGAAGATCGAACACGATCGTATCCGTTGGCGATTGTACAGGTGAGGTTAGGGCATGCCATATATCTGGTAGAGCGATCGGAACAGCTCCGATCATGATGCCTAGTAGGGCGCTGATAATAACAGAGACGGGAGCAAGGATCATGATCACCTGTCGTCGTCTTCTGCGCTGCTTCATATTCATAGAGTACCTCTCATTGGGCAAACAGTGTGTCGCGCATGAGCTTTAGCGCTTCCATAACCCGTGTGCCTGGATTCGATCCGAAGAGATCGTTCGGCAATATCTCCACATGCCCTTGTTTCACCGCATCTATGTTGTTCCAAGCCGCATTCTCTTGCATTTCCTTCAAGAAGCTGGCCTTTACCTCATCCGCATTACCATGTGTCATGATAAAAATATGCTGTGGATTCGCTTCGACAATTCGCTCATTGCTCAGTTGTGCGTATTGCGGATAGCTTTGCAAACGAGGGAAGTTTGCTGCGATGTTCGTACCGCCGGCAAGCTCTAGAATGTTGCCGCCGAGCGAGGTAGGCAGCGCTGCCATGAAGGTGCCTGGCGCTCCGTATACAAGAAGCACTTTAGGGCCATTAGGCTGAACAGATTGTTTATAATCTGCAAGCTGCGTATTGATTTGATCGACGAGTTCAGCTGCGCGGGTTTCCTTCTGGAGCATGGAGCCGAACAATTCAATCTGCTTCGTAATCTCCTCAACCGAATTGGCGCTAGTGAGCAGCATCTTAGAGCCAATACCCTCGATAATCGGAATATCCTTCACATTCATCGGATCGTTGCCGAGTACGACATCGGGGTGAAGAAGGGTAATTTGCTCCAGATCGACCTCATGTGCGGTGCCGATCTGCTTCACCTCACGTATTCCATCTAGACTTGCAGGCAGCTCCGAAGTAGGGCGGCCCACCAGGTTACCGCCTAACGCGTGAATAATATCGGCTTCGCCATTGCCGAGAGCCACGATTCGCTCGGGCGTATGGCTGAATCCAATGCTGCGTCCTGTGAAGTCGGTAACGGACAGAGACGAAGAAGAGCTGTCCGCATGCGTGGATGTCGTGGATGTTGTGCCACAAGCACAGCAGCCAATGACTAGGGCTATGATGACAGTGATAAGCGATAAGTGCTGGCGCATTCGTATACCTCCTTCATGAGAACATACAGCAGTTTATTGAGATTGATTATCACTATCGCAATAATGATATTCATTATCAATTGGTTTGTCAAATGTTCTCGTCCAAATTCAAGAAATAACTGTTAGTATAATTTCTTATGATTTTATTATATGAATGATTACCGGATCAGTAGAAAAATTATGAAATTTTTTGATTGACGTTCTCAATAGAGTTGTGTTAACTTCCTCTGTGGGCTTAAGTTTTGGCAGCAGGTGGAGTACAAGAGGCGCAAGTTTGTAGGTAGGGAATCAGAATGAGAGGTGTAACTTGCCTGAGATATGGCGGTTTTATTCGAATTTCCAGCCTTGATTATGCTATAAGAGCTTCATGACAACAGAAGAGAGGAGAGAGGTTCTTTTTTTTGATTCTTTATTGAGAATGATAATCAGTAGATAGGTTGATCAATTTATTTGTGATAGAAAGTAATGTTGCATACATGATTATTTTTCGTGATAGTAATCGATATTTTATTGTTTTATCGTGTTTAAAGTAATTATTTATGGAGGCGTAAATGATCAGAAACATGAGGCTGTTAAGCTTGCTGCTTGTCGGTGTGTGGGTCATGCTCATTGCCTCGCTGCCAGTATCAGCGGCTTCGAAACTTGCAGCGGGTACCTACTCGTTTGGTTACGAGGTGCTTCGAGCGGAAGATGATTCGGTATCGATTGCGAACGATTACTGGGAGAAGCCAGCGACGGTAACGGTAGGTAATGACGGTTATACGGTTCGAATGACACTTAATCACAGCAAATGGATTGTCGCCTTCTCGGTGCCATCCTCCAGCGGCAGTTATGTGTCAGTCACGAAGATTAGCGAGGATACCGCGGCGGACAAACGAGTTGTTGAGTTTAAGACGGACGATCTGTCGAAGCCGATTGAAGCCAAAATTCATGTCATTGTCGAAGAGATCGGGTACGACCATAAGTACACGATTCGTCTATCGTTCGATGAAGACAGTGCTTCGCTGATTAAGGCCGCAGAAGAGAAAGCGCCTGAGAAAGAATCGACGGCCGTCGAGCAGGTTAACGACGAGAAATCAACGTCACAAACGACAACTACGACGAACTCTTCGACTGCGACGACAACAACGACGACAACAACGACGCCAACGAAGCAGACAGAGAAGAACAACTCCACTACTGCTTCAGGCAGTACGAGTGAAGAGAAGCCAGCGTCAACGTCAACGGCTGCGACGAGCAAGCCAGCGCAGCAAACCACACAGTCGGGTAAAGCGGCTGAGACGACGACAAGCAAGACCGAAGTGGTCAATAACGATAAGGCCAAGGAGACTAAGGCCACTGAAACGGCGAAGCCAGCCGATACAGCCGAGGTTGTTGCTGCTGACTCTAGCACGGAAGAGACAGCGACAACAACGGGAAGCACCGAAGGTACAACTGTAGATGCGGCCTCATCGGATATCGCTAATGCTGATTCGACGAAGGACACGGTTGAAGCGGTAACACCGGCAGAAGATACAGCGGCCGATGCGTCGGCAGCAGTAGAAACGCTTGCGGCTGCACCCGAAGATGCTGTTGTTGAAGAGGCCAATAGCGGAAGCCGTATCGTCAATGCAATTGTGTTTATTGTCATAATCATTGCGGCGGGCGCTGCAATTGTATGGGTTAAACGACGCAAGCAAAATAAAGGAACCTAAGTAGAGATAAGGAGATTGACTAACATGAGAAAGCAATGGTTCAAAGTCATTACGATGTTGACAGCCTTATTAATTTTGGCTGCAGGAATACAGGCTACACCGGCAAAAGCAGAATCAGTATCAGAGTCGGTATCGATTCTGACGCTGCACGCGACGGATGATTTCAAGCTGTCGTCGATGAGCAACTACTTCCTGGCACCGTATACGCTGACGAATGAGTCGGGAACGGACTACGTATCGTTCACGATCAAAGATAGCTCGGTCGTGACAAGCTTCAAGACAGAGCAAGCGGGTCAATTGGTAGAAGCGACGAATGTATCCGAAGATACGACGGCGAATACGCGTGTTGTGAAATTCCCAGTTACAGACCTGAGTGGGGTACTGAATGCGCAGGTTCATATTTCGACGTCCTTTAATGGTCAGGCATACGAGATGGATCATGCGATTCGCCTTGCGTTCAACCGCACGATCGATCACGCGGCATTGGAAGCGTTGGTAACGTCTGCAGAGGCGAAAGTGAAAGCGGCTGTTGTAGGCGAAGAGGAAGGTCAATACCCAGAAGCAGCGAAGACGGCACTGACAGAGGCGGTCGCAGCAGCAAAAGTGAAAGGCTCTTGGCTGAGCACGCAGGCGCTTGTAGACGAAGCAGCATCTGATCTGACGTCTGCCATTGCAGCGTTCGATGCAGCGAAGATCGCAGCGGCACCCAACACGGTAACACTTCTGACGCTGCACGCGACGGATGATTTCAAGCTGTCGTCGATGAGCAACTACTTCTTGGCACCGTATACGCTGACGAATGAGTCAGGAACGGACTACGTATCGTTCACGATCAAAGACAGCTCGGTCGTGACAAGCTTCAAGACAGAGCAAGCGGGTCAATTGGTAGAAGCGACGAATGTGTCGGAAGATACGACGGCTAATACACGCGTTGTGAAATTCCCAGTGGCAGACCTGAGTGGGGTACTGAATGCGCAGGTTCATATCTCGACGTCCTTTAATGGTCAGGCATACGAGATGGATCATGCGATTCGCCTTGCGTTCAACCGCACGATCGATCACGCGGCACTGGAAGCATTGGTAACGTCTGCAGAGGCGAAAGTGAAAGCGGCTGTTGTAGGCGAAGAG
>NZ_QGTQ01000007.1:188157-221729 GCF_003182255.1 Paenibacillus cellulosilyticus
GATTCGCCTTGCGTTCAACCGCACGATCGATCACGCGGCACTGGAAGCATTGGTAACGTCTGCAGAGGCGAAAGTGAAAGCGGCTGTTGTAGGCGAAGAAGAAGGCCAATACCCAGAAGCAGCGAAGACGGCACTGACAGAGGCAGTTGCAGCAGCAAAAGTAAAAGGCTCGTGGCTGAGCACGCAGGCGCTTGTAGACGAAGCAGCATCTGATCTGACGTCTGCCATTGCAGCGTTCGATGCAGCAAAGATAGGAACAGAGTCCAACACAGTAACACTTCTAGTGCTGCATGCGACAGACGACTACAAGCTGTCGTCGATGAGCAACTACTTCTTGGCGCCGTATACGCTGACGAATGAGTCGGGAACGGACTACGTATCGTTCACGATCAAAGATAGCTCGATTGTGACAAGCCTCAAAACAGAGCAGGACGGTCAATTGGTAGAAGCAGTGAAGGTATCGGAAGATACGACTGCGGATACTCGCGTTGTGAAATTCCCAGTAGCTGACCTGAGTGCAGTACTAAATGCGCAGGTTCATATTTCGACGGTTGCAAATGGCAATCCATATGAGATGGATTATTCGATTCGACTCGCATTCAACCGCACGATCGATCACGCGGCACTGGAAGCGCTTGTCGCTTCTGCTGAAACGAAGCTCACGAACGCAGTTGTTGGCACAGAGGCTGGCCAATATCCAGAAGCAGCGAAGACGGCACTAACAGAGGCAGTTGCAGCTGCGAAGGTCAAAGGTTCTTGGCTGAGCACGCAGGCGCTTGTAGACGAAGCGGTGTCTGACTTGACGTCTGCCATTGCAACGTTTGAGGCAGCCGTTATTGCATCGTCCGGCAGTGGAAGTGGAAGCGGGACAACGCCTGTTACGAGCACGGTTCCAGACGGTAAGTACAGCATCAACTTCACGATTAAGAAGCAAGGCACGAATGAAGCATCTGTTATGAATGGTTATGTTGTGCATCCAGGTACGCTCAATGTATCGGGCGGTGTATACAAAGTGACCCTTCGCTTGACGCAAAGCAACGAAATTACGGGCTTCACGGTAGGCGGAGTGACACCAACGACGATTAGCTCCAATACAAGCAAGAATACACGCGACGTACAGTTCACCGTCAGCGATTTGACGACGACGCTGTCGGGCTGGGTGAAGATTGATTGGCCTGCTTTTAACTATCATGAGGACTATAACGTGCAAATCGAGCTCGGCAATTACTATACGTACTCCGAACCAGGTTATACAGCGAGTCCTTCGATCCCGTCGACGTCTAGCAGCAATACTTCCGACGATGAAGATACTGCTGCAGAAGAGACTGACAGCGGCGAGGCATCTGGTGAAACAACGACGGATGGCGGTACGAGCACGACGACGCCAGCTGTTACGTTCAGCGATGTGAATAACCATTGGGCAGCTGATTCGGTCCAACGCGCGGTGCAGCTCGGTATCGTCAATGGCTACAGCGATGGCTCGTTCAAGCCAAACGGTGATATTACGCGCGCAGAGTTCACAGCAATCATTAGCCGTGCCTTGCAGCTGAAAACACCAGACCAATCGGTAAGCTTCAACGATCTATCGACGGTTCCAGCATGGGCGAAACCATTCTTGGAGCAAGCAGTAGCAGCCGGCATTATTAGCGGCTACGAGGATAACACGTTCCGTCCGTTCGGCAACATTACACGTACGGAAATGACAGTGATGGTCGTGAAGGCGCTTGGTCTTCCGTTGGAGTCAGCATCGTCCTTAACGTTTGCAGACGCAGCTGGTGTGCCTGAGTACGCGAAGGCATATGTGGCAACAGCGGTGAAATACGGCCTCATTCAAGGTAAACAAAATAATCAATTCGATCCGCTTGGCAAAGCTACGCGCGCCGAGGCGCTTGTCATCGTTCTTCGCGTTCTTGACTATGCAGCAGCACAAGCAGAAGAGCAGGAAGCGGCTGCTAACGAAACCGCATAAGACAGCAAAGTATGAGGATGTCCGTTTACGGCGTCCTCTGCCTTGTTTTTTAGGAGAGGAGTTAAACCCATGATTGCTAGATCGATAAGGCTGCTTGTTATTCTCGGAAGTCTATTGGCACTCGTTGCCTGCTCTTCTTCGAATAAGACGGATAAGGAGCCTGCAGCATCCAACAGTACGAACCAATCTGTTACGACGACGTCGGCAGAGAGCTCGGAGCATCGCATTGTGTCCACGACAGTGGCGGTCACGCAAATTATGGATGCGCTTGAGCTTGATTTGGTCGGCGTACCAACAAGCGCGAAGCAGCTGCCTGAACGGTATAAAGGTGTGAAGGAAGTCGGCAACCCCATGAGCCCGGACATGGAGATGGTGAAGTCGCTAAAGCCGACCGATGTGCTCTCCGTCACGACGCTTAAGGTCGACCTCGAGCCTACATTCCAAGCAGCTAAAGTAAATGGGACGTTCCTTGATCTGACGAGCATCGCCAGCATGCAGGAAGCGATCAAGAGCCTCGGCGAGCAGTTTGACCGCGTGAGCCAGGCTGATAAGGTCGTTCAGGAGATGGATGACGAGATTTCACGTATTAGCGAGGAGGCGCAGGGCAAGGAAAAGCCGACCGTTCTTATTCTGCTTGGCGTTCCTGGCAGCTATCTCGTTGCAACCGAGAAATCGTACATCGGCAACTTAGTCTCACTTGCAGGCGGAACGAATATTGTACCGGATGCGAAGGTTGAGTTCTTGGCGTCGAATACGGAGTATTTGCAGCAATCGAACCCCGATATCATTCTTCGTGCGGCACATGGCATGCCGGATGAGGTTATTAAGATGTTCGATGAAGAGTTCAAGAAGAACGATATTTGGAAGCATTTTGACGCGGTGAAGAATGGACGGGTGTACGATCTGCCCGAAGAGCTGTTCGGAACAACGGCGAACCTGTCTGCCGCGGAAGCGCTGAAGACGCTGCTGCCAATGCTGTATCCTGAGGAGAAGGGCACTGTCGCATCATGAGAAAAATAATAAGCTTTACGATCACCATTCTGCTGCTGCTGGCCGTCATTATTTGGTCCGTATCGGCCGGAAGCATCAAGCTCGGCTTGTTTGATCTTATTCATGGACTTATTACGGGCGATAACGAAGAAGCCGCTGTTATACGGGACTTACGCTTCCCGCGTATTATTGTAGCACTGCTGACGGGAGCGACGCTCGCCGTGTCCGGCGCGCTGCTGCAGGCGGTTCTGCGTAACCCGCTAGCTGATGCGGGTGTTATCGGCATTTCTTCAGGCGCTGGCTTTGTATCGGTGCTTATGGTGACGATTTTCCCAACCGTGTTCTTCTGGATGCCGATGTTCTCGTTCCTGGGCGGGGTACTTGCATTCTTCCTCGTTTATTCGCTTTCTTGGAAGTCAGGGCTAACCCCAACGCGACTGCTGCTTGTAGGTGTGGCGATTAATGCAACGTTCTCCGGTCTGGGCCAGTCATTCAACTATCGGGGCAGCTACGCGGTAACGTCTGTGAATCAGGCGATCAGCTCGATCTTTACGATGAAAACGTGGACCGATGTGCATGTGCTTGGGCTGTACGGCTCGATTGGACTGCTGCTCTCGCTGCTTGTGATCCCATGGTGCAACGTGCTGGCTTTGCAGGATAAAACGGCCGGCAGTCTCGGAATGCGGGTTGCGCGTACCCGCATCGTCATCTCGATTATTGCGGTGCTGCTGGCATCTGTTGCAACGGCCGTTGGCGGACTCATTTCATTCGTTGGTCTTCTTATCCCGCATATTACGAGGCTGCTGGTCGGTTCAGATCACAAGCTCGTTATTCCGTTCTCGATGCTTGCAGGCGCGCTGCTCGTCTTGGCTGCGGATACGCTTGGTCGGACGGTCGTGGCGCCAACAGAGGTTCCAGCATCTATCATTCTGACGGTCATTGGCGGGCCATTCCTCGTATTCATGCTTAGAAAGTGGGGACGCGAATATGGAGCTTAAACAGGTTGCGTTCTCTTATAACAAACAAGTGAACTCGTTGAGTGACGTGACGGTGTCTATTGCATCGAATCGGATTACGACGATCATCGGGCCTAACGGCAGCGGCAAGTCTACATTGCTTGGCGTCTTGGCCAGGCATCTGCTTCCGCAGAGCGGCTCTGCCATTCTTGACGGCAAGGTAATCGCAGATTATAAGCCGAGGGAATTTGCCCGTAAGCTGGCAGTCGTCCACCAGATGAATGAAGCGCCGTCGGATCTGACGGTGGAGAAGCTGGTCGCCTTCGGACGGATGCCGCATCGTACGATGTGGATGCCAAGCGGGAAGGAAGACGATGAGGCTGTGGATTGGGCCATCTCGATGACTAATCTGCAGGACAAGCGGAAGAAGCGGATAAGCGAGATGTCGGGCGGGGAGCGGCAGCGAGTATGGATCGCGATGGCGCTGGCACAGCGCACGCCGATTTTGCTGCTGGATGAACCGACGACTTTTCTAGATATGTACTATCAGTACGAGCTGCTGGAGCTTGTTCGCAAGCTCAATGCATCGCTTGGGTTAACGATCGTCATGGTGCTGCATGATTTGAATCAGGCGATACGGTACAGTGATTACATGCTGGTCATGAAAGACGGCGAGCTGCTTCACCAGGGCACACCAGAGCAGGTCGTCAACGAGCAGTCGATGAAGCAGATTTATGGGATGAATGTCGTGATCCGAAGCGATGAGCGCACGGGCTTGTACATGGTCCCGGTCGGTATCAGCGAATAAGAACAGTGTCCATATTGGCAGGTTTGAGAGAGGTTAAATCGATGAATTTGAAACTCAGCGTATTCGCTGAGTTTTTTTATTGCATCTTTAACTAAACCCCATATGCGAACAGATAAAAATCATATATTGTTAGATAATGTCGATAAGTTTAGAGATTGGAAGGGTACATACTTAAGGGGAGAAGGATTCGCATGTCTGAGAGCTTGCTAGAACTGCACAAGAAAAACAAATTAATGGTTTGGCTGTTGATCGGAACGCTGATATTGGGGATCGCGATCGCGAGTTCAGAAATTCAGAAAACGCTGGCCATTGTCGGCATTCCGTTTTGCTTATTAAGCGTGGGATTAACATGGAGGCGGATTGCCGTACCGCATATCCGGTATCTCGTATCATTAGGACTTGGTGTCATTAGCTTCTTCTTTATTCGTGCAGGCTCGTCGTTCGACAGCCTGTACCTTCTCTACTTCGCAATGGCGATCATTTCGATCTACCATGATTACCGTCCGATTGTGCTGAGCGGTGTGTTGTCGATCGGGATGACGATTTATTTTGCCCAAACGAAGGAGATCTTCTCAGCGGTTCCGACGGTTGACTTGGTTGCCTATCAGGTCGTGACGTTGGCGGCATTAATTGCTTCGAGCATTCTCGGAGCGAAGACGACCAAGAAAGCAGAAGTAAGCGCAGCAGAATCGGCGGAGGCAAGAACGCGCACGGAGGATGTACTCGGCGAAGTGAAGAACTCCGTTCATGTATTAGGTGATTCGATCCACAGCTTGCAGCAAAATGCAGGTCAGACGGGCGAAATTTCATCCCAGGTCGTGGTCGCTTTCCAGGAGATCGCAGAGGGAATCGAGACGCAGGCGACCAGCGTGACGGATATTTCGAACGCGATTCTGCACGTAAGCGAGAGCATTCGTACGACGACGCATGCTTCGGTCTCCATGAGCGAGAAGTCGAAGGCAACGGCAGAACTGACGATTCTCGGTAAATCGAAGATGGAAGAGCTGTCGCACAACATAAACGAGATCGACCAATTGGTTGGCAGCACGTCGGTCGTGATGAGCGAAGTCAACGAAGAGAACGAGAAGATCAGCAGCATCGTAACGACGATTCAAGAGATTGCGAATCAGACCAATCTGCTGTCGCTGAACGCTTCGATCGAAGCGGCAAGAGCAGGGGAGAACGGCAAAGGCTTCTCCGTCGTTGCGTCCGAGATTCGCAAGCTGGCGCAGCATGCGCAAGATGCATCCACCGATATCGCAAGCATTCTTGCGTCCATCCAATCCAAGATTGGACAAGCAGCGGGCCTTGTACAGCAGGGGCAGTCGATCGTAGGCTTAGGCAAAGACTCGACAGAGAGCGCATCGCAATTGTTCCATGGCATTGAATCGAATGTAGTTGAAGTTCAGGGTCAAGCGGATTATATCCGCGAGCTCAATGTAAGTCTTAATGCTTCCTCGCAGACGGTCGTACAAGAGGTTGCGACGGTTGCTTCCTTCACGGAGCAATCTGCAGCGTCTGTTGAAGAGGTGCTGGCAAGCTCGCTCGCGCAGCAGCGTTATGTCGAAGACATCGTATCCGCGATCTCCCAGCTGCAGGAGCTGATGACGAAGCTGGACCAGACGGTTAGACGATAAGAGGGTAGTTGGAGCCACATCCGCGATGCGGATGTGGTTCTTTTTGCTCCGATGAGATGGGGATTTGCTTAATACATTTGTTACTCTCTAAAACCGAGTTGTCGGCCTTCTGGATCATCATCTAGACCATGGAATCCGCTTCGAATCACCTATTTAAAGGGAGTTGTGATGGAACGTTAGGAGGATTCTAAATTTTCCGTAAAGTTTGAATAGCCAAACAATAAAGGTTTGTATATAATGGATTCGTTAACCAGTTAATAAAAATATAACAACCCACTTTCATCATGGATTCACCAGCTAACTGTTGTGGGAGCGGGTACAAATAGGAGGAGGGAGGGGAGATTCTCCGAATCGACGGTCATTTTTGTAAGCGCTTAAAACTTAAATAAGAGTGCAATTTGTTTCACAAAGGGAAGCGGATTGTCACCAGTTTTGAAAACGCTTTAATATTCAAGTGACGACAGATCAGGCTTCTCCAATCCGTAAGATGAATCCAACTAAACTTGCAAGGTGATGAAAGGGGATAATTAACGCGATGCAGCGTATACAAAGATTTTGGACGAACAAAGTACTCCTTATGTCCGTGATTTGCGCGTTACTCTTGGTTACGATCAGCAGCAGTGCATTTGGCGCCGCAAGCTCATCGACGACTTCTACGACAACACGGGCGTCCGTACACGATCCGAACATTTATTATGACTCCACGACGGGCAAATATTATGTTTATGGTTCGCATATCGCGCAAGCTTCAAGTACGGACCTCAGAAACTGGTCGTATGTAGGTACGCAGGGTTATACGAATACGAGCCTGTACGGCGCTCAGTCGTACGAGGGTTACTACTACATTAAGAACAAGAACAGCGGGCTTTATCTAGATGTCGAGAATGGTTCGGCAGCAGATGGTACGAACATTCGTCAATGGACGTATAACGGCGCGGATGCGCAGAAGTTCCGCATTGTGTACTATGGCAGCGGCGACTATTATTTGCTGACGGGTGCATCCGGCTATGCGAGCAGCGTTGATGTGTACAATGGCTCGTCTGCGGATGGTACGAACATTGACCAATGGACATATTGGGGCGGCACGATGCAGCTGTTCAAGATTCAGCAAAATGACGACGGCACGGTAGCGTTCCTCACGAAATCTTCCGGCTATGCTTCGGCGCTTGATGTACTGAACGGCAGCACGACGGCTGGCGGTAACGTAGAACAATGGCCTTACTGGGGCGGCGACATGCAGAAGTGGAAGCTGATTAAAGCTGGCGGTACGGGCAATTCCTCGCGTGCAGCAAGCGCATCGCTCACTTCGTCATTAGCACGTTCCTTCGCATGGGCAGGCTATAACGACCAAGACAGCTCGGGCGGTACGTCGGTATGGGCACCTTCTGTTATTTATAACTCCTCTTATGTATGGGCCGACGGTTCGACGGGCGCTTACATGATGTACTACTGTACGTCCTCGACGTACATGCGTTCTGCGATTGGCTATGCTGTATCGAAGTCGGTGACGGGGCCGTTCGAATATGTTGATACGGTCGTTTATTCCGGGTTCACGAGCGCAAGCAGCTCGATTACGACGACTTCCACACTCGGCACGAAGACCGTAGATATTTGGTATAAAAATACGAACATCCAAGACCTGATCGACAAGGGCACACTCTCCGGTACGCGCAGTGGCTGGTTCAACAGCAGCGGTGGCTTCAACAATACGTTGTTCCCGAATGCGATCGACCCGGCACTTACGTATGACAGCAGCGGCAATCTGTGGATGAGCTACGGATCATGGTCTGGCGGTATCTTCATTCTCCAAATTAACAAATCAACGGGTCAGCCGATCTATCCGGGTTCGGACAGCGGTAACACCGATCGCTACTTCGGTACAAGAATCGCCGGAGGTTATGGGTTGTCAGGCGAAGGTCCGTACATCGTATATGATGCAAGCGCAGGCTACTACTATCTGTATGTAACGTATGGCGGCTTGGCTAACGCTGGCGGCTATCACATCCGTCTGTATCGTTCGACTTCCATTAACGGTACGTATACGGATGCGGCAGGCAACTCAGCTGTTTATTCATCGGCATCCATTACGCAGGGGAACTACGGCATTAAGCTGTTCGGTAACTACAACTTCTCTGGTTTAACGCTTGGCTATAAGTCCGGCGGTCATAACTCAGCATTGATCGATACGGATGGACTGCGTTATCTTGTGTACCATACGCGCTTCAATAACGGCACGGAGGGCCATGAGGTTCGCGTACACCAGCAGTTCTTGAATGCAGACAAGTGGCCGGTAACGGCAGTGTATGAGTATCTTGGCAGCAGCATTTCGTCCACGGGCTACAGCGCGAGCGACATGCAAGGTACGTATCAGTACGTAAATATGGGACTGGATACATCAACGTCCAGTGTGGGCATGCTGACGACACAAAGCGTAACGCTTAACTCCAACGGCACGATTACGGGTGACGTAACAGGTACGTGGTCGTACACTTCGGGCTCCTATTATTGCTCGATGGTTATCGGCGGCGTAACGTACAAGGGCGTCTTCTTCAAACAAAGAAACGAGCTGTCCGCCCACACGGAAGTGATGACATTCTCGCTGATCGGCTCGAACAATATGTCAATCTGGGGATCGAAGTAAGGGACTTCACTCTAGTGAAATTAAAATAATAATTAATTATATTTACCTAAAAGAGTCAGGCCATTAGAACGATGGCAGGGCTCTTTTTTCTATTAATCTTTAGTAAATTTTTAGATAAAGGCTACTAGTAGCAGGTTCTAACTTCCTATATAATAGGAATCCTGCACTAGTAATATCCTAATTATTGGTTTATTAGTGTGATAGAAACCTTGTAACTTACAGAAAGGTAGAGATAACAGAGATGAAGATGATGAAGAAATGGCTGCCCATTCTGCTTATTCTGACAATGTTCATTCAGATTAGCGTATGGAGCAGCACCTCTACAGCCTCTGCTGCAGAGAATAATACGAATGTGGAGTTTCAAGATGTAACTTCACACAAAGAAGAGATTGACCAGCTTGTGAAGCTTGGTATTATTAGCGGTTATCCTGATCACACGTTCCGTCCGAACAATCCGATTACACGATTGCAAGCGGTAACGATGATTCTCCGCCAGCTTGGCGTAAGCACGGATCAGCCAGGTTCGATTCCGTTCAAGGATGTTGAGCTTGGTTCGAGCAATTATAACGTAATCGCAACGGCCTACAATCTGGGCATTATTAGCGGCAAAACAGCGGATACGTTCGATCCGAACGGTACGTTGACGAGAGCCGAGATGGCTAAAATTATTGCCAGCACCTATAAGCTGAGCGGTACGGCACAGGTTAACTTCAGCGATGTACCAACTGCGCATTGGGCTTATTCATACATACAGTTGCTTGTCGCGAATGGCATTACGAATGGCTATCCAGATGGAACGTTCAAACCATCCAATAACATTACACGGCTTGAATTCTGCATCCTGTTTGCTCGTTATTTGAACGGAGCAGGGGATCAAGACAAGGCGGAGCAGACAGCGATCGAGAACAGATTCTCGCTTACAGCTGACAAGTCAACGGTTGAAGCAGGGGACAAAGTTCAACTTACATTGACGAAGTCGGGACAAGAAGAGCTGCAATACACGACGTCCTGGCAAGCTACTGGCGGTAAGCTGACAGTTGCCGAAGATGGCAATAGTGCGGCTTGGGTAGTCGAGGAGAATAAGGCTGCCAGTTATTCCGCTACGGTCACCATTAGTACGAAGACGAAGTCAGGCAAGGATCTGAAATTCGATAAGACGGTTGCGCTTAAGGTAGAGGGCGAAGCTGAAACAACATCAGTAATCAGCGGTTCGTCCGGCGGAAGCACACCAAGCGTGCCGACGACACCAACGACTCCCGAGCCGAGCGAGGGCAAATCCTATACTTCCGGCGACAACCATCTGACACTGCTGTCCACGACGCTTCCCATCAGTGTTGCACAGGCAGAGCAGGCGGTTGTGAACGATGATGCTACACAGGTTATTTTCCCATTCAATATGGCAATTACAGCAGGTACGGTATTCTTCCTGCCGCCGAGCGAACAGTTTGTCGGCGGAGCAGCATTAAAAGCGGTGAGTGTGAAGAAGGAGAACGGCCAGACGATCATTGAGACGACTGAGCCGAAGGTTGACGAAGCTTTCTATGCGATTAAAGGACATACAGAAACAACGTTTGAGCAGCAGTATTTTGTTCCTGAAGAGGACGTACAGGTAATCGATACTGCACCTGAGCTGCTTATGGCCAAAAAAGTTTCGAACTATAGCAATAGTCTGCTGACCCCGAGTGGTGCGCCAAGCCTTTCACCTCGCGCACTTACGGTTGGGAACAAAATAACACTTGGTCTTGGCCAATTGTTCAAAGGAAATGACCCAATCAGGGTTGAAGGCGAATTGGAGATTGGCGGACAATTCTCCGGAGATATCGATTGGGCATGGGAATGGGACCTCGTGGACTCGTTCGACTTCTTGTTCCAAGCGAACCAGACGTTGAAGGCGAAAGTTAGTGTCGTGAATGGCGGGGCTGAGCATGAGCTCGTGAAGAAGAAGCTCGGCGAGATTACCATTCCAACGGAAATCCCGGGCATTACGGCGCAAATTCCAATCTACTTCTTCGTCAAAATCGAAGGTGATGTCGTTGTAGAAATTTCGGTTGGCGCTTCGGAGGAAGTTGGCTTCAAATATTCGGATCGCAACGGTATGGATACCTATCCGGATGATAAGTTCCAATCGACGTTCGATATATCCGATCCGACGGCAGCTGGCGCGATCTCGGCAGGTCTGGAATTCCCGGTATATCTTGCAGCAGCACGCGTCGATCTGGCTGGCATCAATCAGGATTTTGGTGGGAAGGTGGAAGCCAAGCTGTCCATCCTCGGCTCACAAGGATTGTTCCAGTGTATGAATGTAGAGCCTTCTATTAATTATGAAGCACGGATTAGTGTACCGCTTGTGGATTGGGAATCGGAAAGTATGACGAGATCGTTCGTGCTGCCTTCGTTCACACTCGGCAGTTGTGTGCGCGGTATTGAGGTAAATCCGGAATCGCTGACGATTGCACCTGGAGATACCGAGGCGATTATCGTATCGGCAAGCAATGGACTAGGCGGTTCGGATAACATCTCCGGTGAAGCCGATCTGTCCATTACGGTAGACAAGCCATCGTTGATTGAGGTTCATAAGTCAGCGCTTTCGGCGGATGTAACCGCTTCTGATCTAGCGCAAGATGGCGACATTATTAATCTGACGTTCCGCTACAGCGCGAATGGCGATGAATTCACGAAGAGCGTGAAGGTTACGGTTGTCGACCAACGTCAGAAGGGTACGCTTGTCGGCAAAGTTATTGATGCTGTAACATCGACTCCATTGGAGAATGCTTCGGTGAAAGCTTATATCGGAGACGAACTAGTGGCGGAACAGACATCTAATGCATCGGGCTCCTATGAGATCAATCTGGCACCAAACACGTACCATATTGTCGTATCGTATCCAGAGTATCTTACAGAATCATCCAATGTAACCATTACAGAGGCGAATACCGTAACCTATGATGCAAGGTTGCAGCTGGTGGCGAACCAATATGCTGGCGAAGGTACAGTATCAGGTGTTATTACAAATGCCCTCACCGGTCAACCGGTATCGGACGTCCAGATTGAAGTTAGACGTGGCCGTAACGAGACGTCTGGCGATCCTATTACGGTTCTGACAACAAACGAGAATGGACAGTATTCGGCAGAGCTTCTTGGCGGTAACTACACAGGTGTTATTACCGGTGATGGTTATATTACAACAACATTCACGATCGTAGCAGTGGGTGGTACAGAGCGTGGTAATCAGAATGCAACAGTATCGCCTGCTGGTGTACTCGGAGATAACCTGCGAGTTGTTCTAAGCTGGGGCGAGCAGCCTTATGATCTGGACTCCCATCTGACGGGGCCGACAGAAGATGGATCACGATTCCATGTGTATTACGCTAATCGTGACTACACGGATTCAAGCAGCAGTGTTAACCTAGACGTTGATGATACGTCCTCATACGGACCAGAGACGATTACGGTTATTAACCGGGTGAACGATGGTACGTATACGTATTCGATTCACGATTACTCCGATAAGTGGGACACGAGCGGCAGCTATGCACTAGCTAACTCAGAAGCGACGGTTCGACTATACAGCGGCGATGTGCTGATTGCGGTGTTCAATGTTCCGCTGGAGCAGGAAGGTAATGTATGGGATGTATTCGAGATTCAAGATGGACGGATCGTTCCGATCAATACGATGAGATATACGGATTCATGGATGTCGGCGGACGATTTCGCTCCAGTTGGATCAACTGAGGTGGAGCAGCCTGAATTGACAGATCCATCCGGTGAGGTAGAGCAGTCTGAGCAAACAGAACCGTCTGAGCAGACAGAGCAGTCTGAGCAAACAGAGCAAACAGAGCAAACAGAGCAAACAGAACAAGCTGAGCAGCAGCCAGAGCAGTCTGAACAAACAGAAGTAGACTCGTCTGAGCAGACGCCACAGCCGGTTTAATTCAAACAAACTGAATCGATGTCAGTTGTGCAATTGTTCAGCCGCAAGGTAAACCATTAGCTGATTAAGGGAGATCGAAATGAAGAAAGTCATATTCGGTTTGCTAGGTACTATCATCCTTTTATTATGCAGCAATCTTATGATTAAGGGCACATATTGGCTGATTGCGCAAATCTTCGATTATACGACTTACTCCTATTCGCTCTCCTATATTAGCGGTTGGAGCCTGCGATTGTTGATTGTATTAGCGATCGTATACAGCATTCTCGCTTATTCAAGATATGGACAGCTGACTGGATTCGGCAAGAAGGCGCTAATCGGACTGCTAATCGTCTGCTCGGTTGGTGTGATAGTTCCGTATTTCAATTATACGGCGGCAGGCGAAGCGGGTATTGTCCGTCAGAAGCTGTGGTCCAGAGACACGTATAAGTGGAGCGATGTGTCCTCTGTCTCGACGTATGCCTATTTCCCGGATCGCGGCTACTCACTCTTCAACGGAAGCCGAAGAAATGGGATTAAAGTAGATAAGCCGAAGATGGAATACACGCTTCATTATACCGATGGACGTTCCATGAATGTGTGGGATCGGCTGTCGCATGTCGTGAAGCTGCATGAGCTGGTGAAGGCGAAAGGGATTCCGATTGAGCATCAAGCGGTCGACAGTCGCATACTTACCGAGCCCGGGCTGTACCTGCGCGGGGATTCAAGGCAGCTGAAAGACATATTCGGCATTGAGATGAAGGATTGGAACTAATCGAATGGTAATGGGTAAGACCCCTGATCTCAACTTGAGGTCGGGGGTTTTGTAATGAATCCGCAGCTTGTGTTTCATCTGTCACGTGCCGTGTTATCCGCATTCGACAAGCCAGTAAACGGTTAGAAGGTGTTGCCTCATTAGCAACGTCTTCGTCAATTCATAAAAACTGAATATTTGCTTCAGTAAATTCTACTTTACACATACCAAATGATGGGATACCATTAAACCTAAGTTAGTTACTTGGAATACTTATACTTTAGATCTACCGGATCACCGGAGACCTGACCACTGCAATAGGGTTAGGTCTCTTTTTGTTTTCTGAGCGGGATTGGTAACAGGCAGAACGATGAGGCGGATAAGCGACCGCATTAGGAGGATTAGCGATGATTGAATTTCTGACCATGCTGCCGACGCACGGCGACTCGGCTTATGTAGGGGTAACGAATCCGGAGCCTGGACGCACGGATCCATGGGTAACGATTGCAGACCGTGAGCCTTCGCTTGCTTATGCCATTAAGTATGCGCAGGCGGCAGAGAAAAGCGGCTTCTCGGCGCTATTGCTGCCAACAGGCAATGTGTGCCTTGACTCGCTCGTTACCGCTTCGGCGTTGGCATCGAGCACGGAGACGCTGAAGTTTCTCATTGCGGCGCGCCCGGGCTTTACGGCACCGGCTACGTTCGCACGCCAAATTGGTACGCTCGATTATTATACGAACGGTCGAGCGCTCGTCAACATCATTACGGGCGGTAATCCAGCTGAGCTGAATGCCGATGGCGATTTTCTCGATCATGCGAGCCGCTACAGAAGGACAGCGGAATTCATTCATGTGCTAAAGCGTCTGTTCACGGAAGATCACTTCACGCATGAAGGCGAGTTCTATCATCTGAAGGATGCTTCCTTGTTCTACAAATCGGTTCAGAAGCCGCGTCCAACGATTTACTTCGGCGGAGCATCAAGCGATGCGATTCAAGCTGCAGCGAAGGAAGCGGATGTATATATGCTCTGGGCGGAAACGCTGGAGCTGACGAAGGAACGAATTGACGAAGTGAAGGCGGCAGCCGTTGCGTACAATCGTACGCTTGGCTATAGCATTTCGTTCCAAGTGTATCTAGGCGATACCGAGGAAGAGGCATGGGCGAATGCCCGCAGCCGCGTTCAATACGTGAAGAACGAAGTGTACGACGCGAAAGCGAAGCTGACGGCGAAGAATGAATCGTTCGGTGAGAAGCGGCTGCAGCAGCTGATGGAAGATTCGCGCGACAACGGCTTCCAGATCGGACCGAATCTATGGGCTGGCCTGACGCAGGCGCTGGGCGGCAACTCCATTGCGCTCGTTGGCACACCGGATCAAGTAGCTGACCGCATTATTGAATACGCTGACCTCGGCTTTGATAAGTTTCTGCTGCGCGGCTACCCATTCATCGAGACGGTGGAAGCGGTAGGGCGTGATCTCATCCCGCGTGTGCAGCAGAAGCTGGCGGAGCGCGAGCGGGAAGCGGCGAAGACAGTAAGTCTCGCATAACGCGAAAATCAATGACTGGGGCGGATGACCGCTATGGATTTGAAAACACTCAAGACCTTTCAGACGATCGTCCAGCTGGGCAGCTTTCAGGCGGCAGCCGATCAGCTCCAATATGTGCAGTCCAGCATAACGCTACATATTCAGAAGCTGGAATCGGACCTTGGCATCAAGCTGCTGGAGCGCAGCAAGAAGGTGAAGGTAACGGAGGCCGGCCGGCTGCTCTACGAACGGGCTTCGGTTATATTGAAAGACTTTGATCTGCTCCAAGCAACGATGAATGAGTGGTCGCAAGGAGATGCGGGCGTTGTAAGGCTTGGCGTAATGGAGCCGACTGCGAGCCTGCGCCTCCCGCCGATCTTGGCAGCGTTCCGTGCGCAGCATCCGAAGGTGCAGTTGAAGCTTCAGATTAGCAGCACCTTCATGCTGAATCAGATGCTTCAGGAGGATAAGATCGAGTTCGTTATTTGTACAACGCCGGAGACGGGTGAAGGGATGGCGTTCGAGCCGTTATTCACGGAGGAGCTTGTATTGCTCCTGCCGGAGGGGAGCGAGCTCGCTTCGAAGGAAACGATCTATTTGCAAGACTTACAGGATCAGCATTTGCTGCTGACGACGTCGCTGTGCCCTTTTCGCAAAAGCTTGGAAAACCGTCTGCTGGAATGCAGCGTGACACCGCAGTATGGGACGGAGATCAGCATGATGCCTGCGCTTCAGTTCTACGTGCAGTCGAATCTGGGCATGGCGGTTGTACCGCATATCAGCGTGACGCCGCCGCCTGCGGGTACGGTCGTAAAGCGAATCGTCGATCTGCATGCGGGTCTTGTAACGGGCATTTTGCGCAAAATCGACGGACCGCCGCTTGGCGTTGCCGGTACGAAGCTGATTGAAGCGATTCGTCAAGGGTTGAAGCGTGAGCCTGTGAGGAGTTCGCTCGGAAAGGAGGCTGCCGATGTCGGCCATTCATAAGGAGTTGAAGGAAGTGACTGCGCTCATCCGCAGTGGAGATAAAGTGGCGATTAGTGGCAGTCTGGAGATGGCGCCGATGGCGCTCGTTCGCGAGGTCATTCGAGCAGGCGTGAAGGGACTGCATCTCGTATGCAGCGGATCCGTCGGACTCAATGCTGATCTGCTCGTCGGAAGCGGAGCAGTGGAGACGATCGAGCTGTCCCACGTGATGCTCGGGGAATCGGGGCTGGCACCGCGGTTTAGACGATTAGCAGAGCAGGGAGCGCTGCGGATTCTCGATCATACGTGCCCTGGAATGGCTTCCGCTTTCACCGCAGGGGCGATGGGCATTCCGTTCATCCCGGTGCAGGGCATGCTCGGAACGGATTATTTGCGGGTAAGGGAAGACTTTAAGCTGATTGCTGACCCCTATGAGCCGGAGCAGCAGACCGTAGTTGTACCAGCGATTACACCGGATGTGACCCTATTCCATGCCTTCCAGGCCGATAAGGCGGGCAATGTGATCGCGAGCCGCTATCAGAACATTATGCAGATGGTGCAGGCGTCACAGATTAGTATAGCGACGGTTGAAGAAGTAGTAGAGGTGGGCGAGCTGGACGAGAGCAAAGGGGTGAAGATCCCAGCAGCTTTTCTTACAGCTGCAGTACACGCACCGTATGCTGCTCATCCGTCTTCCAGTCCAGGTTATTATGGCGTGGATCGGCCGGTCTTCAAGTATTATGCAACGCAAGCCAAGACACCGGATGGCTTCGAGCAATATGTGTTCCAGCACGTGCTGTCGTATGAGAACCATCAAGAATACGTGAAGCATCATGTGGCAGAGAAGGAGCGTGCAGTATGGGGAATCGCTTAACGAGTGCAGAACGGCTTATCTGTTCACTAGCGCAGCAGATCGGCAATGGTGAGAAGGTTGTGGTTGGCAATAACTCTCCGATTCCAGCTGCGGCTGCCCTGCTTGCGAAGCATGCGCATGCACCGGAGGCTAGTGCTTACATATTAGGTTCCGCAGTGGATTGGCCGTTTACGGATATGCAGCAGTTTTTCAATTTCGTGCAGCGCGGAGATGCGGATGTATTCTTCTTAAGCGGTGCGCAGATCGATGCGTACGGCAATATCAATCTGCATGTGATTGGTGATTACACAGCTCCTAAGGTTCGCATGCCCGGCGGTGCGGGAGCGGCCATGTTCTACTACCGCTGTAAGCGAGTGTACTTGTTCAAGGCTGATCATGAGCCGAAGGGATTCCCGGAACGGCTGGATTTCGTGACGAGCAGCGCATCGTCTGCGCACCGAACGAACCCATCACTCGGCAGGCTTGAGGCGGTCTATACGCCGATCGCCGTGCTGCGGCCTGACGGACGGGATGGCCGATTGCAGCTCGTGCAGACGGCGCCTGATGTGACGCCGGAGGAGGTAGCGGAGCGAACGGGCTTCTGGCTCGGCAATGCGTCCGTCATTGAGACGGCGGCGGAACCGGAGCCGGAGCTGGTGCAATTGCTGCGGACGGAAGTGAAGCGGGAGCTGCTGTCTATTTATCCTGAATTTGCGGTAGCTGAGCTGCAATAAACGTGCGAGGAAGTTCATTTTTTCTGAACAGATGGTTCGGTTATTTCAATTGTACGAATGGCAAATTCCGCACTAAAATAGGGGTAATCAGGTATGAATTATATGGTTTAGGACGGAGGAGATTACAATGACCCAGTTGACGGTTCAAGATACATTCGCGCAGTTCGAGCAGCAGGTTCGTGATGTACTTGCACAGCAAGGAACGCTGCGGGAGACGATCGATGGTGTGCGCCCGTACTTTCAGGAGCTGCTGAAGGATGAACGACTCGTACCGGCGGAGTATCGTCAGCCGCTGCCGGACAAATACGCACAGTATTTGCTGTATAGGCCAGAGGATGATGCGTTCTCGATCGTTGCATTCGTATGGGGAGCCGGTCAGACGGCGCCGATTCATGATCATCTGACTTGGGGCCTTGTCGGTATCTATGAAGGGCAAATTGAGGAGACGCGCTATCGCAGGCTGAAACAGGCAGATGCGAGCGGCAATGACTTCCTTGAGGAAGTGAACAAGGTTCAGCCGTCGAAGGGTGAGATCTCCTTCGTATATCCGCCGGACCACGACATTCATGGTGTGTCGAATCCATTCGCGGCGCCAGCTATAACGGTTCATATCTATGGTACGGATATCGGCAAGCAGGAGCGGTTTCTCTACGATCCGGAGTCGAGCAGCACGCGCCAAATAGTGACGAAGCATCGCAATGAACAGCCATTGTACGCCACGAGAGAGGAACAGGCAGAATGACAGGAATACAGACAACAGGACCACTCGCAGGACTCAAAGTTATTGAATTCGGACAAATTGCCGCAGGACCGTTCACCGGTTCGCTGCTGGCGGATCTCGGAGCGGATATCGTAAAGGTGGAGCGTCCGGACAGCGGCGATGGCATGCGTCAGTGGCCGCCGTTCTTCAGCGGAGAAGAGGGAGAAGCGTACAGCTCGAACTTCGCCTCGCTGAATCGGAACAAGCGAAGCATTGCGATCGATTTCAAATCGCCGGAGCAGCTGGAGCGGCTGAAGGAGCTGTGCAGCGCTGCGGACGTCATCATCGAGAACTACCGTCCGGGCGTGCTTCGCAAGTTCGGCCTTGGCTATGAAGCGTTGGCGGCAGTCAATCCCAAGCTTGTGTATTGCTCAATCTCGGGCTACGGGCAGGAAGGCCCTTATGCGCAGCGAGGCGCATTCGATGTTACGATTCAAGCCATTAGCGGCTTGATGAGCGTGACAGGTGAGGAAGAAGGAGAGGCGGTCAAATGCGGCGTGCCTGTCGCGGACTTCACCGCCGGACTGTACGCAGCTTACAGCATTACAGCCGCTACCCTTAAGGCACGGGAGACGGGCGAAGGGTCGTATATCGATTGCTCGATGCTCGGAAGCGTGCTCGGTATATCGGCCTTGCAGACGAGCGAGTACTACGGCAATCTGACGGCGCCGAAGCGGCTTGGCACCGCGCATCCGCGGAACGCGCCGTATCAAGGCTTTCGCGGCAGCGATAAGCCGTTCGTCATCGCAGCCGGCAACGATAAGCTGTGGCAGGAGGTTGCTGAAGCTGTTGGGCAGCCGGAGCTGGCGCAGGATCCGCGATTCGTGACGCAGACGCTGCGCGCACGCAATCAGAAGGAGCTGGTGAAGCTGCTGCAGCCTAGCTTCGAGCAGCAGCCAGCCGCTTACTGGCTGGCAGAGTTCGAACGCAGAGGCGTGCCGTTCGCGCCGATTAATACGTACGAAGATATTTTGAACGACCCGGGTGTAGAAGCAATGGGGCTCATTGAAGAACTGCCGCTGCCTAACGGCGCGGTAACGAAGACGGTGGCGTTCCCGGTCAAGATGTCGGGTGTGCAGTTCGCCATCCGCAGCCTGCCGCCACGTAAGGGCGAGCATACCGAAGAAGTATTCGCCGAATGGCTGTCACCGGCCGTTCGTTCCTAATAATTAACCTCATAAGAAGAAGGAGCGTTATCGAGATGTCGAACCAAGTGAAGCTTGTGCTATGGAGCCGTGAGGGCTGCAATGCTTGCCAGGAAACGAAAGCTTATTTTCAAAGCAAAGGCTATGAATATGACAACATCGATGTGACGGGCAAGGATCATCTGCGCGACATTCTCGAAGTGAAGTACGGCATTCGTCATGTGCCCGTTGTGGAAATCGGTAACGGTGAAGTATATGAAGCGGTAACGGACGGCGATTTGAACCGAGTCGACGCGCTGCTGCTGGCTTAAATGCGAGTTCAAAAGCGGGGAATACAAGGCGAAAGCAACGGTTGATTTTTTATAACAAGTTGGTGTGGAAGGGCTGTTTCGAGAGGTCATGTTTTATTGGCTGCTGGGACAGTCTTCTTCCGTTACTCGTCAGGGCTAGTCAAATAGAGATTCGGATAGGGAGGAAATCGAAAATGGCGGCAAATCGGAAATTGAAATTAGGCGCGATGATTCATGGTGTAGGCGGAGGCTGGGAGGATTGGCGGCACCCGGATGCGCTGACCGATGCAAGTGTTAACCTCGGCTTCTATAAGCAGCAGGCTCAAATTGCGGAAGCGGGCAAGCTCGACTTCGCGTTCATCGCAGACAGCTTATTCATTCACGCGAACTCCAGCCCGCATTATCTCAATCGCTTCGAGCCATTCACCATTTTGTCGGCGCTGGCTGCTGTGACATCCCATATCGGGCTCGTTGCAACGGCAACCGTCAGCTACAATGAACCATTCACGCTGGCGAGACAATTGGCGTCACTTGATCAAATTAGCGGCGGCCGGGCAGGCTGGAATGTCGTCACATCCTGGCTGTCAGGCACAGCCGATAACTACTCGCGGGAATCTCACCCCGACCATGCCACCCGCTATCGGCTCGCACAGGAGCACATCGACGTTGTCAAAGGACTGTGGGATTCGTGGGAGGATGATGCATTCACCCGGAACAAAGAAACAGGTCAATTCTTCGATCCGAGCAAGCTGCATGAGCTGAACCATAAAGGCGAGTTCTTCTCGGTGAAAGGACCGCTGAACATCGCTCGTTCCAAGCAAGGGCAGCCGGTTATTTTCCAAGCAGGCAACTCGGAGGATGGACGTAATTATGCGGCCCGCAATGCAGAAGCGATCTTTACTGGCTTCAGCTCGTTCGAGGAAGCGCGTTTGTTCTACCAAGACATCAAGCGGCGGGCAGTCCAGTTCGGCCGTTCAGTCGATCAAATATCGGTTCTTCCGGGCATCGGTCCAATCGTTGGACGTACACAGGAAGAAGCCGATCGCAAATATAAGCAAAAGGCGGATCTCGTCAGCATCGAGAAAGCAATCGTCGCACTTGGCCGTCCATTCGATGATTATGATTTCTCGCAGCATGACCTTGACGCTCCATTCCCGGATCTCGGCGAGCTTGGTGTGAACAGCCAGCAGGGCGGATCGGAACGGATCAAGCAGCTGGCGCGGGAAGAGAATCTGACACTTCGCGAAGTGGCGCTTCGTCTGGCAACGCCCAAAGGGCTGTTCGTCGGCACGCCGGAGCTTGTTGCGGATCGCATCCAAGAAGCATTCGAGACGGAAGCATCTGATGGCTTTATTATCTCCGAGGCCGTACCTGGCGGGCTGAAAGAATTCACGGAGCTGGTTGTACCGATTCTGCAAGAGCGCGGTCTGTTCCGCACCGAGTACGAGCATGATACGCTTCGCGGTAACTTGGGGCTGCAGTTCCCGATCAACCGCTACAGCAAGCAACGCGTAACGAACTGATTACGGAGCCGATGCAAGCCGATTTTTATTGTCTTAATACCAAGTAAACCTATGTATATTAAATAATTTCCTGACATGGAAAGGCAGGTTCACCTTATGAAGTTATCTAAGCGCTCTTATCAATCTGTAATTCTCATTCTAATTGCCATCATGTTGGTGCTGGCAGGCTGCGGCAATTCCTCAAGCTCCTCCGGCTCCAGCGCGGATACGAACAGTGCGGATGCGGGTACGCCAACAGCAGGCGGCGAGCTCGTCTGGGCATTGGCGGGCGTCGTCACGAACGACATTCTTGATGCGCACCGTACCGGCTTCGCGCCATCGACGCGCGTTATGCGCTCGATCTATGACAGCCTCGTCGTCGAGCTGCCGGATCATACCTTCGGTCCATGGCTGGCAGAGTCGTGGTCGCTGTCAGACGACAAGAAGAGCTACACGTTCAAGCTTCGCCAGGACGTGAAGTTCCATGATGGCACGCCGTTCAACGCGGAAGCGGTGAAGTTCAACTTCGACCGCGCTGTTGATCCTGCAACACAATCCTATCTGGGCAAAAATGCGCTTGGCCCTTACGTATCGACGGACGTCATCGACGAGTATACGGTCAAAGTCAACTTCTCATCGACGTTTGCTCCGTTCCTGAGCAACGTGGCGAAGGTCGACCTTGGCATCGTATCGCCGGCCGCGGTCAAGAAATACGGCGAGACCTTCCCGCAGAATCCAGTTGGTACCGGCCCATTCAAGCTGGGCAAGGTCGTACCAGGCACAGAGCTTGATCTCGTTCGCAATGAAGATTACAACTGGGCACCTTCGGGCTCGAAGCACCAAGGTCCAGCATATCTGGAGAAGCTGACGATCAAATACGTTGCGGAAGATGCAACAAGACTAAGCGTACTGCAGAGCGGCCAAGCGGATGTAGCGGACATTATTCCGCCGCAGAACCTGCTGGCGCTGCGTGCGGACTCGGGCTTCAACGTGCAAGAGACAGAGCTGCTGCAGCATAACTATTCTTACTACTTCAATCAGAACAAAGAGCCTTGGAACGACATTAACGTCCGCAAAGCGGTTCGTGCCGCTATCGATCTGGATTCCGCTATCAAGACGGTCTACCTCGGTACAGCGAAGCAAGCATGGTCGCCGCTCAGCCCGCATTCTCTCTATTACACATCCACGGTGGAGAATACGTGGAAGTATGATCCGGACTTCGCGAACAAGACGCTCGACGAGCTTGGCTGGGTGAAAGGCGATGACGGCATTCGCGTGAAGGATGGCAAGCGCCTGTCGATGGAATTTCTCGATGCACAAGGCAATCGCGAGAAACGTCTGGATCTGCTCGCGGTCGTCACGCAGCAGCTCAAGCAGGTTGGCATCGAGCTGAAGCTGTTGACGCTGCCGGCAGGCACGGTGTCCGAGCGTTCGCTCAAGGGCGAGTATGATTTTGCGGGAAGCAGCCAGTTCTACGGCGACCCGAGTATTTTGCGTCAAATGTATTCGACGAAAGGACCATCCGGTGTGAACAACGTCGCGAGAACGTCTGACCCTGCACTTGAAGATCTGCTGGAGCAGGCGAACGCGGAGCTGGATTCGAGCAAACGCCAAGAGCTGTATAAGAAGATTCAAGAGTACATCATCGAGAATGTGTATTCGATCCCGACGTATGTTCTCGACTATACAGTCGCTTCCTCGAAGAAGGTTCACGATATTACGTTTGATTCCCCGGCATGGCCTGTATTCTATGATGCTTGGATCAAGCAATAACCAGGCAGCGGAAAGGAAGCGTTCCTCATGGTGAAATATATCATCAACCGACTCATTCTAGCGGTGCCTGTCATTCTCGGCTCATTGACGCTCGTTTTCCTCATTATTCATTGGCTGCCTGGTGATCCGGCCCGCATGCTGGCGGGGGATGATCATGCTGAGGATCGGATTCAATACCTGCAGGAGCAGCTCGGGTTGAACCGGCCGTTGTGGGTCCAATATTTCACTTACTTATGGGATAGCATGAGGGGCGACTTCGGTCATTCCTTCGCGAATCAGCAGCCGGTCATGGATCGGCTGCTGTCCCAGCTTCCATCGACGGCGGAGCTGGCGGTCGTGAGTACGATATTTGCCATCATTACGGGCATTACGCTTGGCATATTGTCGGCGGTATATCGCAATCGCTTGGTGGATTATGTGATTCGCATCGTCAGTCTGTTCGGCGTATCGATGCCGAAGTTCTGGCTCGGCATTCTGCTTATTCTGATCTTCTCCGTGCATCTGCATCTGCTTCCTGCGATCGGCAATGGCAGCTTCAAACAGGTTATACTACCGGCTTTTGCGCTTGGCGTAACGGGGGCCGGTATCCTTGCACGGATGGTGCGCAACAGCATTCTTGAGGTCATCGAGGATCCGTTCGTCACAACGCTGCGGGCCAAAGGGGTGACTGAGCGCAAGGTGCTGTACCTGCATGTGCTGCGCAACGCGCTGCTGCCGTCGCTGACGATCATCGGTGTAATCTTCGTCGGCATGCTGGAGGGTGCAGTTGTGACAGAGACGGTGTTCGCTAGGCAGGGGATTGGCAAAATGGTCGTAGACGCGATCGGCCAGAAGGATATTCCGGTCATTCAGGCTTCGATACTGATCTGCGCCGTCTTCAATATCGTCGTCAACCTTCTTGTAGATATTTCGTATTCGTTCGTTGATCCTCGCGTCAGGCAGCAGTCCGCGTGATGGACAGAGCAACTGGAGGTGAGATTTTGTCTATTGTGAGTAATTCAATCTCGTCAGATGCAGCGCTGCCGCTTGCGGCTCAGCGGAAGAGAAGAAAGCTGAGGCTGCGCAAGGTGACGTTTCCTCAGCTGTATATTACAGCCTCGCTCGTTTATCTGTTGTTTCTGCTCGTTAGCGCCATTACTCCGCAGCTGCTGACGCACTACTCGCCGACGGCGATGAATGCTTCCGAGCTGCTGCAGTCTCCGAGTCTGCAGCATTGGCTCGGGACGGACCATTTTGGCCGCGATCTGTGGACGGTGCTCGTCTATGGCAGCCGGCAGTCGCTGCTGCTTGGCGTTGTGTCGGTATTGATCGGGGGAATCGCAGGGCTGCTGCTAGGTCTTGTTGCGGGGTATTTCGGCGGGATCGTGGATACGCTGCTGATGCGGCTGACGGACATTCTGATGACGATCCCGGGCACGCTGCTTGCGATTGTGATCGCGGTAGCGATCGGCCCGACGTTCTTCAATGTCATTCTTGCCATCAGCATTTCGACGATTCCATCGAAGGCGCGTGTCATCCGAAGCACGGTCATCAGCCTCCGAAGCCGGATGTATGTGGATGCGGCGAAAGCGATCGGGACGTCACATCTGCAAATTATGCTGCGGCATATTCTGCCGGGCTGCTGGTCACCCCTTCTCGTCATGACGACAATTGGCGTCGGGACATCGATTCTGGCCGGAACAGGACTGAGCTTCTTAGGTCTTGGTGTCATTAAAGAGATTCCAGACTGGGGCTACCTGCTGTCCGAAGGCCGGAGCTATATGACGGTTGCTTGGTGGATTGCAGCATTCCCGGGCTTGTTTATCACACTGCTGGTCGTTGCCTTCAACCTGCTCGGGGATGAGCTGCGCGACCGGCTTGATCCCAAAAAATAGTAATGCCGCTAACAAGGGGGCACGTATATGGAACAGCTGCTACAGATTAACGAGCTGTCGGTCGACTTTCAGACGCCGAACGGTTCACTTAATGCGATAAACAAAGTAAGCCTGCAAATGGGGCGAGGTGAGGTCGTCTGCTTAGTCGGGGAGTCTGGCAGCGGCAAGACGATTACTTCGTTGTCTATTATGCGGTTAATTGATTATAGCAAGGGTAAAATCGTGCAAGGCGATATTACGCTGGATGGGAACAGCTTGGTCGGCTTGTCGCAGAAAGAAATCAGTCAACTGCGCGGCAAGAAGATCGCGATGATCTTCCAAGAGCCGATGACGGCGCTGGACCCGGTCTTCACGATCGGCTTCCAGATTAGCGAGGTCATTCTTCGTCATCAGAAGGTGAGCAAGCTGAAGGCGAAGGAGGAAGCGATCCAGCTGCTGCGCCGGGTCGGCATTCCAGAACCTGAGATGCGCTACAATCAATATCCATATGAGCTGTCGGGCGGCATGCGACAGCGTGCGATGATCGCAATTGCGCTGGCCTGCGGGCCGGAGCTGCTCATTGCCGATGAACCAACAACGGCGCTGGACGTAACGATTCAAGCGCAAATCTTGAATTTGCTGCAGGAGCTTCGGAAGGAGCTCGGCATGTCGATTCTGCTCATTACGCATGATCTCGGTATTGCAGCTGAGATGGCGGACCGAGTTGTCGTCATGTACGCTGGACAAATCGTTGAGCAGTCGAAGACGCTGCCGTTATTCGAGCAGCCGCATCACCCTTATACGCAGGGGCTGCTTCGTTCGATCATTACATTGGAGCAGGACAGGAGCGCACGGCTGTATACGATCGATGGTGCGATTCCAAGCTTGACCGCGCTGCCTTCGGGCTGCCGCTTCCATCCGCGCTGCCCGTATGCGACTGAACGGTGCCGCGCAGAGGAGCCTGCGCTGGAGTCGATCGATGATCGTGAAGTTGCCTGCTGGCATGCAAGTGAGCTGCAGCAGAATGATCACCCCTTGCGGCTGGCCGCCGAGCAGCGCGAACGCGAGCGAACGCTGGAGCTGAGCGGCCGCAGGAGCGATGCGGTATTGGACTATGATTCGCTTGCGGAGGTGGAGCCGCTAATTTCCGTGCAGGGGCTGAAGAAGCATTTTCCGGTAAAGAGTGGGCTTCTGCAATTAAGCAAACGGCATGTGCGTGCGGTAGATGGTGTTTCCTTCGATATTTATAAAGGGGAGACGTTCGGACTGGTCGGAGAATCCGGCTGTGGGAAGTCGACGCTTGGCCGTGTGCTGCTGCAGCTGGACCGAGCAACGGGTGGCCAGGTGTTATTCAAGGGCAAGGATCTGCTTCAACAGAATGTGAAAGAACGGAAAAACGTGCGCAGCGAGATGCAGATCGTGTTCCAGGATCCGTATGGCTCGATTAATCCAAGATGGACAATTGAAGACATTATCGGCGAGCCGCTGTGGGTGCACGAGTCGCTCAAAGGAGCTGCCAAGCGCGAGAAGGTGCAGGAGGTTATGAAGCTTGTTGGTCTGAACCCAAGCTGGTATAACCGGTATCCGCATGAGTTCTCCGGTGGACAGCGCCAGCGGATCGGCATCGCAAGGGCGATTGTGCTTCGGCCTGATTTTATTGTAGCGGATGAGGCGGTCTCTGCGTTGGACGTGTCCGTGCAGTCGCAGGTCATTAACTTGATGCAGGATTTGCAGGAACAGCTTGGACTGACGTATCTGTTCATCGCCCATGGCCTGACTGTCGTGCGGCATATATCCAGTCGAATTGGCGTCATGTACTTAGGCAAGCTGGTCGAGGTAGCGCCAACCGATGAGCTGTTCGCCCATCCGGCCCATCCTTATACGAAGGCGCTGCTATCCGCGATTCCGGTTGCCGATCCGACTGCCCGCCGCGAATATGCGCCGATCCAAGGGGAGATGCCATCTCCGGCATCGCCGCCCTCGGGCTGCCGCTTCCATACGCGCTGCCCAGCCGCAACAGACCGGTGCCGAACGGAGGAGCCGCAGCTGCAATCGATCGGAACGGGACATCGTGTTGCGTGCCATTATCCACTTTAGGAGCACGTGTGTTGCAGAATGTATATGTATGGAGCAGGCCGTCCTTTAGAGACTAGAGGGACGGCTTTTTCTTTTAGATGGATTCACGTTTCTGCATAAAAATGGTCTAACGTCCCCGCTGTGGAATACGCATTAAATGATGCCAGTTTGATGTCGTAATTATAAGGTGGGGAGGCTGTTATGCAAATTCATGTGATACAGTCCGGCCAATCGCTCTATCAGCTATCGCAAACGTATGGAATTCCTGTCGCAACTATCGCGGAAGCGAATGAAATATCACCGTCTGAAACACTGGTCGTTGGACAAACATTAGTCATTCCGATTGTTGGGTCCTATTATTGGGTACGGCCGGGCGATACGCTGACCAGCATTGCTCGGGCGCACGGCACGACGGCGGAGCGGCTTGCGGAAGTGAACCAAATCTCGATCGGCGGCAGCTTAACGCCGGGGACGCGGCTGTATATTCCACCGAGACCGAGACGAGCGGCGGAGATTAATGCGTATGTAGAGCCTCGCGGCAATAGTGTTGCGCCTGCATTGCTGAATGCGTCGCGTGAAGCAGCGCCGCATCTTACGTATCTCGCTCCGTTCAGCTTCCAGATTAATCGGGATGGGACGCTGAAGCCGCCTCCGCTTGGTGGGCTTAGGGAGATCGCGAGCCAGAATGGCGCAGTGCTGATGATGGTCGTGACCAACTTAGAGAACGGCCAGTTCAGTGCAGAGCTGGGGCAAGTCATCCTGAATGATGAACAGGTGCAGAATCGGCTGCTGGACAATGTGATTCAGACGGCGAAGGAGCGGGGATTCCGCGATATTCACTTCGATCTCGAGCATCTTCGTCCGCAGGATCGTGATGCTTATAACCGTTTTCTGCGCAAAGCAGCGACCCGGATTCATAATGAAGGGCTGCTCATCTCCACAGCGCTCGCTCCGAAGACGAGTGCGACGCAGGCAGGGGAATGGTACACCGCGCATGATTACCATACGCACGGCCAAATTGTGGACTTCGTCGTTATTATGACGTACGAATGGGGCTACAGCGGTGGTCCGGCAATGCCAGTATCTCCAATCGGGCCGGTACGGAAGGTGCTGGAGTATGCGCTGACCGAGATGCCGGGATCGAAGATCATGATGGGCCAAAATTTGTATGGCTACGACTGGACGCTTCCTTTTGTACCAGGAGGCGCTTACGCCAAGGCGGTTAGTCCGCAGCAGGCGATCGATATTGCGCGCCGACATAATGCTGCGATTCAATATGATTATGAGGCGCAGGCTCCTCATTTCAACTATTGGGATAATAACGGGAAGGAGCATGTTGTCTGGTTCGAAGACGCACGCTCGATTCAGGCGAAGTTTGATTTGCTCAAGGAGCTGGGCTTGCGCGGCATCAGCTATTGGAAGCTTGGCTTAAGCTTCCCGCAAAACTGGCTGCTGATTGAAGATAACTTCCAAGTGACGAAGAAGTGAGCGGATAAGTACCGCCCTTGAAGGGCAGCTACCATCGTAAGGCAGCACATTTTGCCTTAAAAGATTTGCACGCTCAATGATAACGAGATCGGCGGTTTTATACCGAATATTGGAACAGCTCAGGCCTTGATTTTACGAGGCTGGGGCTGTTTTTTTTGTTTGGAACAGAGTGAACAGCATCTTTTTAAAAATAATCAGATTTAATTGCTAAATTAGTGATGTAATTCATGTCGAATTCTATTATAATCTGGAAGAAAATTGTCGAGATTGATCAAACGTTTACTAGATTTCGATCTGGTTGGGGAAGGGTCGGGGTCACGATATATTAAAGGAGGACAAATATGAGGGCGAGAGCTAGATTCAGAAGGGTAACCGTCATACTGGCATTCATTACAATGCTGATCAGTCAGGTAATATTCGGCGGCTTTATCAATATCGGTGTCGCTCAGGCGGCGGTTAACGTCGATTACGGCACAGCGAAGAAGATTGATCTCTCTACGATGGGCCTTGGCTACGATATGACGAATTTGCCCTACGGCCAGTTTATTGGTTTGCCAGGTGGGAAGGTCGGTATATTGGGATCTACGGCTGCTGGCCACAGCTATTCTGTTATTGACAGTAGCGGGAACAAGGTGTTCTCGCTGCCGCTTAATACGAGTGCCATTATGGGTACGAGGGCAACTAATTATTCAGAGGTATATGCTGCCCCGATGGCAAATGGCAATACGGTAATCATGTGGGCGGGGCAACCGACCGGCTGTGATCAGAATAAAGGCTATTCTGTTCAATTCATTATCGTGGATGGACAAGGCAATGTGGTACAATCGGCCACTGACGTTAGCACCGCAACGGCCAATTACAATTGTTACATAAGTGCTCAGCCATTATCGAATGGCAACATTGCTTTTATGTACCAAGTTACAGGTGCAGAGTACTATTACCGGATTTTTAATCCGACGACAAAAGCGTTCCTGTCGAGTCCGGTATCGATTGAAGGAGCAGGCGCAACGGATTCATCTTACACCCATGTTCTCGCAGCTAGCTCTAACGGCACGTTCATGGTTGTGTATCATACCTACAACGCGACTCAATATCATGTTGCTGTATACCAGAATGATGGCACGAGAATTAAGACGTTTGATTTTGGAACAGAGGATACATATGGGAACGGAGAAAAATCGCTCACGGCTTTATCCAATGGCAATTACGCGCTGCTCATTCATACATTATCCGGCTATCAGCTCCAAATCTTTGATAGCAGCGGCAATACGGTTGGTTCAGCAATTACGAGCGGACTGACCTACACGGCGACTGATGGTTCTATAGTAGAGAATCCAGGGGTGTTGGGGCTGGGCGACGGCGGATTTCTAGTCGTTGACAATGTGTATCAGAATATTGAACCCGATTACCCAGGACAGCTCTATGTGAAGCAGTTCAATAATGATGGAACGTTTTATAACAATAACAGCAGTTGGACTCCAACAGGTGTTGAAGGAAGCGTTTATACTTACGGCTGGGCTTTCAACGGCTATGATAAAGGCTTTGGTTTCCTAAACTGGGTTGATTCCAAGCTGTATACCTTCGGGATGGATACTGCTGTTCCGGTAACAGGAGTAACCCTGAATACCTCTGCACTAAGTTTAACAACAGGCGGAGCAACGAGTACGTTGACGGCGACAGTCGCGCCATCAAACGCAACCAACAAGAATGTGACGTGGAGCTCGGATAATACGGGCGTCGCAACGGTCGCAAACGGAGTCGTCACGCCAGTAAGCGCAGGGACGGCTCACATTACGGTTACGACGGTCGACGGCTCGCAGACCGCAACGGCTACTGTAACGGTTACGACCCCGGTAGCGAGTGTGACGCTGGATCATACGTCGTTGAACCTAGAGACAGGTGGTTCGACGGGTACGTTGATCGCTACGCTGAACCCTGCGAACGCCACGAACAAGAGCGTGACGTGGACGTCGAGTAATGCAAGTGTCGCGACAGTCGCGAACGGCGTCGTAACGCCGGTAGGGCCAGGAACAGCGACAATAACGGTAACAACAGCCGATGGCGGGAAGACGGCAGCGTGTACGGTTACAGTTGTAACGCGTGTTTCTAGCGTAACAGTGTCGCCTTCGACATTGGATCTTAAGGTTGGCGGCCCAACAGGCACGATTACGTCCACAGTAAGTCCGGCAGGTGCAACGAATAGCAGTGTAACCTGGAGTTCGGATAATTCGAGTGTGGCGACAGTCGTGAACGGTGTTGTTACCGCAGTAGGTAATGGTACCGCCCATATTACGGCAACAACAGCGGATGGCGGATTTACTTCAACGAGTACTGTAAACGTAACGACGCCTGTAACGGGTGTGACGTTGGACAAGACGACATTGAGTCTGATTAAGGGCGGGGCTGCAGGCACGTTGACTGCTGCCGTTAACCCTTCAACCGCAACGAATAAAGGTGTAACGTGGGTTTCGATGAATCCCGGTGTAGCGACGGTTTCGAATGGTGTTATAACGCCGGTCGGCGCAGGCACGACGGACATTGTTGTTACAACCGATGACGGAGGATTTACTGCAATAAGTAAGGTTACGGTGAAGACGGCGGTAACCGGCGTAATGTTGGATCAGCCGACGATGCATTTGTTCAAGGGCGGAGCAACAGGTACGCTGGTGGCAACTGTCAATCCGTCGGATGCGACAGATCAGGGTTTGACGTGGAGCTCGGATGACACGAATGTAGCAACCGTCGTAAACGGTGTCGTAACAGCAGTAGGGGATGGAACAGCCACGATTACAGTGACAACGGTCGATGGCAGCTATACAGCCACTAGCGAAGTCACTGTTACGACGCCAGTAACAGGTGTGACGCTGGATCATTCGACACTGGATTTGTTTACAGGCGGTGCAGATGGAACGCTGGTAGCGACGGTCAATCCTTCGGATGCGACAGATTCTTCTGTGACATGGAGCACGGATGATGCGAGTGTGGCAACCGTGGTCGGCGGTGTCGTAACGCCAGTAGGCGTAGGTACGGCAACGATTACTGTAACAACGGCTGACGGCGGATATACCGCAACCAGCACAGTAACGGTTACAACGCCTGTAACGGGCGTAACGCTGGATCAACCAACGCTGCATCTGTTCAAAGGTGGAGCGGCAGGTACACTAACCGAGACGGTGAATCCATCGGATGCAACGGATAAAAGTGTAATTTGGGATTCGGATGATACCAATGTTGCAACCGTAACGAACGGTGTGGTAACGCCAGTTGGCGATGGCACGGCGACAATTACAGTTACAACAGTGGATGGCAGTTACACGGCAACGAGCACCGTAACGGTAACGACGCCTGTAACAGGTGTAACGGTGGACAAGTCCACGCTGGATCTGTTCGTAGGCGGAGCAGATGAAACGTTGGTTGCAACAGTTAATCCATCAGATGCGACAGATTCTTCTGTGACATGGGGCTCGGATGATACGAATGTAGCAACGGTCGTGAATGGTGTCGTCACGCCAGTAGGCGTGGGTACAGCGACGATTACGGTCACGACAACGGATGGCGGCTATACGGCAACGAGCATTGTAACGGTAACAAAGCCAGTAACAGGCGTGACACTGGATCAACCGACGCTTCACCTGTATAAAGGCGGGGCAACGGAAACGTTGGTAGCGACAGTCAATCCATCAGATGCAACGGATAAGACAGTTACATGGAGCTCGGATGACACGAATGTAGCGACAGTAGTCGATGGTGTCGTTACGGCAGTGGGTGACGGTACAGCGCATATTACGGTCACGACAGTGGATGGCGGTTATACAGCAACGAGCAGCGTAACGGTAACGACGCCGGTAACGGGCGTAACGCTGGATAAGAGCACGCTTCACCTGTTGGTGGGCGGAGCGGATGGAACACTGGCTGAGACGGTTAATCCATCAGATGCAACAGATTCTTCTGTGACATGGAGCTCGGATGATACGAATGTAGCAACGGTCGTGAATGGTGTTGTCACGCCAGTAGGCGTGGGTACAGCGACGATTACCGTAACAACGGTCGATGGCGGCTATACGGCAACCACCGAAGTCACAGTTACGAAGCCGGTAACGGGTGTGATATTGGATCAGCCAACGCTGCACCTATATAAAGGCGGGGCACCAGGCACATTGACCGAGACGGTGAGCCCATCGGATGCGACGGATAAAGGTGTAACTTGGAGTTCGAGTGACACGAGTGTCGCAACTGTAGCGGACGGTGTTGTAACGGCAGTCGGGGATGGCACGGCGACAATTACAGTTACGACAGTGGATGGCGGTTACACGGCAACGAGCACCGTAACGGTAACGACGCCTGCAACAGGTGTAACGGTGGACAAGTCCACGCTGGATCTGTTCGTAGGCGGAGCAGATGAAACGTTGGTTGCAACAGTTAATCCATTAGATGCGACAGATCCTTCTGTGACATGGAGCTCGGATAATACGAATGTAGCAACGGTCGTGAATGGTGTTGTCACGCCAATAGGCGTGGGTACAGCGACGATTACCGTAATAACGGTCGATGGCGGCTATACGGCAACCACTGAAGTCACAGTTACGAAGCCGGTAACGGGCGTGACACTGGATCAACCGACGCTTCACCTGTATAAAGGCGGGGCAACGGAAACGCTGGTAGCGACAGTCAATCCATCGGATGCAACGGATAAAGGTGTAACTTGGAGTTCGAGTGACACGAGTGTCGCAACTGTAGCGGACGGTGTTGTAACGGCAGTCGGGGATGGCACGGCGACAATTACAGTTACGACAGTGGATGGCGGTTATACGGCAACGAGCACCGTAACGGTAACGACGCCTGCAACAGGTGTAACGGTGGACAAGTCCACGCTGGATCTGTTCGTAGGCGGAGCAGATGAAACGTTGGTTGCAACAGTTAATCCATTAGATGCGACAGATT
>NZ_QGTQ01000007.1:221825-238829 GCF_003182255.1 Paenibacillus cellulosilyticus
CAACAGGTGTAACGGTGGACAAGTCCACGCTGGATCTGTTCGTAGGCGGAGCAGATGAAACGTTGGTTGCAACAGTTAATCCATTAGATGCGACAGATTCTTCTGTGACATGGAGCTCGGATGATACGAATGTAGCAACGGTCGTGAATGGTGTTGTCACGCCAGTAGGCGTAGGTACAGCAACGATTACAGTAACGACGGCTGATGGCGGCTATACGGCAACAAGCATAGTCACGGTTACGAAGCCGGTCACGGGTGTGACGCTGGACAAATCAATATTGAATCTGATCAAAGGTGGAGCATCTGAAACACTAGTAGTGACAGTTGACCCATCGGATGCGACAGATCCTTCTGTCACATGGAGCTCAGATGATACGAGTGTTGCAACAGTAGCGAATGGAGTTGTAACACCTGTTGGAAATGGTACAGCGACAATTACCGTATCAACGGTAGATGGTAGCTATTCGGCAACGAGTACGGTAACGGTAACGACGCCAGTGCTGGGCGTAACGCTGGATCAAACGACGCTGAGCCTGACAACAGGCGGAACGGCGGCGACGCTCACAGCGACAGTAGCACCAACTGATGCAACAAACACGACGGTAACGTGGAGCTCGGATGACACGAGTGTTGCGACAGTGGTCAATGGCGTTGTTACACCGGTGGGAGCAGGTACAGCGACGATTACCGTAACGACAGTCGATGGCAGCTTTACAGCTACGAGCACAGTAACGGTGACAGACCCCGTTGTTCCACCAACAAGTGTAACGGGCGTAACGCTGGATCAAGCAACATTGAGCCTGACAACAGGCGGAACGGCGGCGACGCTGACAGCGACGGTAAACCCGTCGAATGCAACGAACAAAACGGTAACGTGGAGCTCGGATGACACGAATGTTGCAACGGTCGTTAACGGCGTTGTTACACCGGTGGGAGCAGGTACAGCGACGATTACCGTAACGACAGTCGACGGCAGCTTTACAGCGACGAGCACAGTAACGGTGACGGACCCCGTTGTTCCACCAACAAGTGTAACGGGCGTAACGCTGGATCAAACGACGCTGAGCCTGACAACAGGCGGAACGGCGGCTACGCTGACAGCGACGGTAAACCCGTCGAATGCAACGAACAAAACGGTAACGTGGAGCTCGGATGACACGAATGTTGCAACGGTCGTTAACGGCGTTGTTACACCAGTGGGCGAGGGTACAGCGACGATTACCGTAACGACAGTCGACGGCAGCTTTACAGCCACGAGCACAGTAACGGTGACGGACTCCGTTGTTCCGCCAACAAGTGTAACGGGCGTAACGCTGGATCAAACGACGCTGAGCCTGACAACAGGCGGAACAGCGGCGACGCTGATAGCGACGGTGAACCCGTCGAATGCAACGAACAAAACGGTAACGTGGAGCTCGGATGACACGAATGTTGCAACGGTCGTTAACGGCGTTGTTACACCAGTGGGCGAAGGTACAGCGACGATTACCGTAACGACAGTCGACGGCAGCTTTACAGCCACGAGCACAGTAACGGTGACGGACTCCGTTGTTCCACCAACAAGTGTAACGGGCGTAACGCTGGATCAAACGACGCTGAGCCTGACAACAGGCGGAACATCGGCGACGCTGACAGCGACGGTGAACCCGTCGAATGCAACGAACAAAACGGTAACGTGGAGCTCGGATGATACGAGCGTAGCAACAGTCGTTAACGGCGTTGTTACTCCAGTGGGCGAAGGTACAGCGACGATTACCGTAACGACAGTCGATGGCAGCTTCACGGCCACGAGCACAGTAACGGTGACGGACTCCGTTGTTCCGCCAACAAGTGTAACGGGCGTAACGCTGGATCAAACGACGCTGAGCCTGACAACAGGCGGAACATCGGCGACGCTGACAGCGACGGTGAACCCGTCGAATGCAACGAACAAAACGGTAACGTGGAGCTCGGATGATACGAGCGTAGCAACAGTCGTTAACGGCGTTGTTACACCAGTGGGCGAAGGTACAGCGACGATTACCGTAACGACAGTCGATGGCAGCTTCACGGCCACGAGCACAGTAACGGTGACGGACCCCGTTGTTCCACTAACAAGTGTAACGGGCGTAACGCTGGATCGAGCAACGCTGAGCCTGATAAAAGGCGGAACATCGGCGACGCTGACAGCGACGGTGAACCCGTCGAATGCAACGAACAAAACGGTAACGTGGAGTTCAAGCAACACGAGCGTGGCAACAGTCATGAACGGCGTTGTCACGCCTGTAAGTGCGGGTAAAGCAACGATCACGGTAACAACAGTCGATGGTGGATATACTGCAGTAAGCACAGTAACGGTTAGCAATCCAAGACCTGTTAGTACTCCTGGCACAGGCACAAGCGCGACGACACAGCCAGATAGTGATTTCGAGGTGTTGGTAAATGGCAAGCCGGAAAGTGCAGGTAATGTATCAACGAAAGAAGAGAATGGCCGTACTGAAACAACAGTTGCTGTGGATCCGGATAAGTTGGAAGACAGACTCGCATCCGAAGGCCAAGGTGCAGTGGTTACCGTTCCTGTTCCAAACATGACCGATTCACTCGTTGTCGAGTTTGATGGTCAAATGTTTAGCAGCTTGAATGACAAGGATGCGACGGTCGTCATTCAGACGGACCGTGCAACGTATACGATTCCTGCGGATCAAATTAATATCGGAGCGATCTCGGATCAACTCGGTAATGCAATTGACTTGAAAGACATTAAAATTCAAATCAAAATCAGTGAGCCATCGGATACGATGAAGAACATCGTGGACAATGCAGCGGACAAAGGAAAGTTTACGGTCGTTGCACCACCGCTTGATTTCTCCATTCAAGGCACCTATGGCGGCAGCACGATTGAGATTTCGAAGTTTAATGTGTATGTTGAACGTCTTATCACCATTCCAGACGGCGTTGACTCAAGCCGAGTTACAACTGGCGTTGTTGTTGAACCAGACGGAACGTTCCGCCATGTACCGACGCAAGTTCTGGATATCAACGGACAGCACTACGCAGCGATCAATAGCTTAACGAATAGCACATATGCGCTCGTATGGCATCCGGTTGAGTTCAGCGATGTAGAGAATCATTGGTCGAAAAACGCGGTCAATGATATGGGCTCCCGTCTTATTATCGAAGGCGTCGGGAATGGTCTGTTCCAGCCGAACCGGGACATTACTCGCGCAGAATTCGCGGCCATTATCGTTCGTGCACTTGGTCTCGAACTTGAGAGCGGCAGCGCACCATTCTCAGATGTAAGCTCGACAGCCTGGTACAACCAAGTGATCAACACTGCATACAAATATCAGCTCATTAATGGTTTCGAGGATGGAACGTTCCGTCCAAGCGATCTCATTACGCGCGAGCAAGTAATGGTCATGATTTCGAAAGCAATGAAATGGACTGAGCTGAATGCGAAGCTGACCGCTCAATCGGTCAATGTAACCTTGGCGCCATTCGAGGATGCCGCGAATGCTTCCGCTTGGGCGCAAGAAGGCATTGCAGACAGTGTTCAAGCCGGTATCGTAACGGGTAGAAACGGTTCGGAGCTTGCACCGAAGGATAATATTACAAGAGCCGAAGTTGCTGCGATCATTCAGCGTCTTCTGCAGAAATCCGGTCTTATCTAATTAGCTGTTCATACACAAAAGCCGCTTCCCGTACGGGAGGCGGCTTTTTGTATATGGTTTTATGAGCTGGGATTGATGGGCTTACTGAAGAAATCGATCACGAATTCGCGAAAATGGATCGCGGCACCGGAAAGGTAGTGCTTCTTGTTCCACGCAATGCCGAATGTCCGCTGACAGACCGGATCGGATATTTTCACCTGAACGGTATCCGGATGGGAAGCTCGTTTGCCGAGCGACAGCGGCAATGTGAACGTAATGCCAAGGCCCATCTCGACAAGCGTCTGGATGGAGCTGACTTCTTCCAGCTCAAAGGCGATATGCGGCTCGAACCCTGCCCGGCGGCAAAATCCATCGGTAATCTCTCTAAAGTTCGACACTGATGACAACGTAATGAAAGGCTCGTCTGCTGCCTCGCTCAGTGCAATGCTCTCTCGTGAAGCGAACCGGTGCCCTTTCGGCACAGTTAGACATAGCTCTTCTTCGGCCAGTGTGAGCCATTCGATATCTGGACCGGTAATCGGGGTCGTGCAGATGCAGAAGTCGATATCTGCATTCTCAAGCTCTGTCTTCATATCAAGCACCGAGCCGAGCTGACGTTGAATAATGCGGACATGTGGATGATGCGTTAGAAAATCTTTGAGCATCGTCGGCAGCACGTAAGGAAGCGTAACGGATACCGAAACGACGCCTCGTTCCAGGCCCGCCATATCGGTTAGTTCGCGTTCGCCTTCTTCAAGCTCTAGAAACGCGCGCTCCACACGGCGCAAATACGTTCGCCCGAATGCATTCAGTTTTACCTGCCGCCCCTGTCGCTCGAATAGAGGAACGCCAAGCTTCTTCTCCAACCGCTGAATCGAGTTGCTGAGGGAAGGCTGCGATACGTTCAATTCTTTAGCTGCCTGCGTAATATGCTCGAGCCGTGCGACGGCTTGAAAGTATTTGAGCTGAAGAAATTCCAAAGCGATCAACTCGCTCTCCATATAACTTTAATGTGATGAATCTATCACTGAATTAGTATTATACATGATTAATCAACGCTTTTATAATGATCTAACATACAGAGGTCGTTCAAAAAGTCCGCTTTTGAACACGAATATATAGATAGCTTTAATGGAGATTGGAGAGCGTATTGTCGTGGTAAAGGAGAAAATTTGGTCGAGAGATTTCATTGTCGTGTGTTTGAGCAGCTTTTTTATGTTCCTCACGTTTTATATTCTGGCAACAGCATTTCCGCTCTATGTAAGGGACAGCATGCATGGAGATCAGCAGCAGATGGGGCTTGCAATTACGATCTATGTGGTTGGCGGGGTGCTTGGCCGGCCGTTCTCGGGGATGTGGGTGGATCGGTTCGGGAAGAAAAAGATGGCCGTCATCGGCATGATCATCTTCTTGCTCGCTTGTATTAGCTATTTTGGAGCGAAGGGCATGGCACTGTTCCTGATCGTTCGTCTCCTTCACGGCATTAGCTATGCGGTAGCTTCTACGGCGACGAGCACCGCCGCAACGGTCATTATCCCGACTTCGCGGCAGGGCGAAGGGATTGGCTACTACAGTATGTTCATGAGCATTGCGATGGCTATCGGCCCGGCGCTTGGACTGCTGCTATGGAAGGATCACAATGTTAATGTACTGCTGACGGGAGTATGTGTCATTGCGGCGGCTTCACTCCTATTCACGCTCGGCATTCGGCTGCCTGGGCAGAAGAAGGAACGCGATGAAGCAGCGGTTGTTGTTCCACAGCCAGAACCGGTTGTGGAGCAAAAGCGGGGCTGGAGCAAATTCATCGAGCCAAAGGCTGTGCCGATCTCGCTTGTTGGTTTTATTCTCAGCTTCGCATACAGCTCGTTGTCCGGTTTCTTCGCATCGTTCGCGGAGGAAATTCATCAGACGCAAATAACGGCGTTATTTTTCGTCGTATTCGCGGTTATGATCGTCGTTTCCCGCCCGATTGTGGGCAAAGTGTTCGACAACTACAAAGAGCACTACTTATATTACCCAGGCATCGTGCTGTTTATTGTAGGGATGCTCGTATTAAGCGCAGCGCACTCCGGATTTATGGTGTTGTTTGCGGGTATGGTGCTAGGTGTGGGGTATGGGGCGCTGCTGCCATGCTTCCAGACACTTGCAATCAAGCTGTCGCCCGCTCACCGGAGAGGAAGCGCGACGGGTACGTTCTTCCTGCTGTTCGACCTTGGCTACGGCTTCGGCTCGTATTTCATGGGCATGATCGCATCGTTCACCGACTACCGAGTCATGTACGAAGGCGCCGGCGTAGTTGCGCTGCTGTCGGCTGTCAGCTATTACATCCTCCACCACCGCCGCCAAGCGAAGCGCTCCGCGCTGCCTCGGCAAGCTGGTGTGGCTTAAACAGATATCCCCCGAACGCTTAGGCGTTGCGGGGGATTTTTGCTTTGTTAGTATACCGGTGTCCGTGGTGACGGAGGGGAGGGGAGAGAAACTGGGCGAGATCTGTGAGTAACGGACTCAGACGACGCTATTCGCAACATTTCGGATGCCCACCGCTGTAACGGACTCAGGAAACCTTATTCATTGTATTTACCTCCCAACTAGTCCGTTTTCGATCGAATAGTGCTCCTACAGTCCGTTAGAGGTGAGATCGAGTGTTTTCGAGGCAAATAGTGTCGCTATGGTCCGTTACGGAGGTGGGGGATGACGATGGAAAGTTGAAAGAGAGAGTGGAGAGGTAGCCGCTAGTCCTATCTGGAATAAAGCTGAGTTGTAACGGACTCAGACGACGCTATTCGCACCAGTTAGGACGCCCACCGCTGTAACGGACTCAGGAAACCTTATTCATTGTATTTACTCCCCAACTAGTCCGTTTTCGACTGAATAGTGCTCCTACAGTCCGTTAGAGGTGAGATCAAGTGTTTTCGAGGCAAATAGTGTCGCTATGGTCCGTTACGGGGACGGCGACGGAAAGTTGAAAGAGAGAGTGGAGAGGTAGCCGCTATTCCTATCTGAAATAGAGCTGAGTTGTAACGGACTCAGACGACGCTATTCGCACCAGTTAGGACGCCCACCGCTGTAACGGACTCAGGAAACCTTATTCATTGTATTTACCTCCTAACTAGTCCGTTTTCGATCGAATAGTGCTCCTACAGTCCGTTAGAGTTGGGATAAGGTGTTTTCGAGGCAAATAGTGTCGCTATGGTCCGTTAAGGAGACGGGGGGACGGCGATGGAAAGTTGAAGGAGAGAGTGGAGAGGTAGCCGCTATTCCTATCTGAAATAGAGCTGAGTTGTAACGGACTCAGACGACGCTATTCGCACCAGTTAGGACGCCCACCGCTGTAACGGACTCAGGAAACCTTATTCATTGTATTTACTCCCCAACTAGTCCGTTTTCGACTGAATAGTGCTCCTACAGTCCGTTAGAGGTGGGACTGAGTGTTTTCAAGGCGAATAGTGTCGCTATGGTCCGTTACGGAGGTGGCTACGGCTGTGACGAAGAGACAATGGTACTGTAAGTGCTAGCGCCGCTGTGATTTCTTAGAGAGTAACCCGACTGGGTAGTGGAGCAGACGGCAGATGGAGGCGGAAAGTGTACGATTGAACACGGTGTACGGAAGACTAATTAGATCAATAACAAGGAGCTATCGAAGTGAATAGCACCGGTTTGTCCCATGACAACATAAATCCCCAAACGCCTAAGCGGACGGGGATTTCTCCCTCATCCACCACCCACGGGGGGATTTTTAGAAACTGAAACTTCATTGATTACGAAGCGAGTGAATGATTCTGGAGAAGCGTCAGCGTTTGCCTTTGTCACTCGGATAGTTACCATATCTGAATTTATATAATCAGAACAATCCGAGGACAACAGCGATCGCAAGAACATTCACTTGCGTAGTAATCCTTTATGAAGCCCACCAGCTTTCTAAAAATCCCCCCACCCATCTCAAGATAATCCTCCTACCTCATCCCATCCGTTTCAAGCTATGATAGAATGGGGCGGATTCCTGTCCTTATGCCGCAATCCGCAGTCAGCATGAGATGAACTATAGAAAGGGTGGAGCGTCCGCGCTTATGCCGATCAAATGGCTGAACAACATTACCTTCAAAAACCGGATTATCGTCATCTTTCTCATCAGCAGCTTGACCCCTTTTATATGTCTAGGATTCATATCCTTCTATACGATCGATTCGATCATCGGCAATAAAGTCGAGAGCGCCCTGCAGAGCAATCTGAAGCAGGACCTGATGACGCTCGAGAACACACTCAACAACTTGAACCACGTCTCTCAACAGTTCGCTTACGGCGGTGGTACGATCAAGCTGCTCGAGCAGCTGGGGGAGGCAACGGAGCCTTATGAGAAGCTGCGCCTCAACAACGAGATTCGCAGCGAACTCAACATCATTACGTTCTCCAACCCGAACATCGGGCTCATGATGTACTACGACCCGGACTCGGCACAATACTCGTTCGAAAACTTCCGCATCCGCGGCGACTTCAAGCCCGAGACGCTGCCGCTGCTCGCGGACTTCTCCGAAATCCAATACTATGGGCCTCACTTAAGCTATAACGGCTCGATCAACCAGTATGTGTTCAGCATAATGCGCAAGGTGAGCCTGCTGGACAAAGACATCTACTTATACATCGAATCCGGCCGCAGCGCATTGACGACGCTGTTTGCGCCGCAGAACCGGAAGGACAGCTCGCGTCGCCTGCTGCTGCTCGACCCGTCGGGCCGCATCGCTTTCAGTGAGGTGGCAGACAGCTTCAAGGTTCAGCAACTGTTCCCGGAGACCAGTCCAGACGTGCAGTCAGGTTATTCCGGCGGCTTCTTCTGGAACAAGGAAGTGAGCAATCAAGGCTGGAGCATCGTCAGCATCGTGCCGGAGAATGAGCTCAATCAGGAGCGGAACCGGTGGCTGCTGCAAATTTCGGGCATTTTCCTCGTGTTCATGATTGTCGCGATTTTCTTCGCATGGCTGTTGTGGAAGATGGTCTACCGACCGCTCGACAAGTTCCATAAGGAGATCAAGTCGCTCATCGACTCGAACGATAAGGAACGCAATGAGAAAACGTACATACCGGAGTTCGACTATCTGCTCTACCAGACCCGCAGCATGAAGGGTAAGATCTGGGCGTTGTACGAGGAGGTTGAACAGAAGGAGAAGCGGCGAGCCGACCTGGAAGTCGAGAAGCTGCTCTACCAGATCAATCCGCATTTTCTCATGAACACGCTTGATACCGTGCATTGGCTCGCCGTCATGAACGGCCAGAAGGATATCGACAAGCTGGTGCTTAGCTTGAATAAGCTTCTCTATTATAATCTTGGCAAAATGGGCGAGACATCGACGATCGGCGATGAGATCGAAGCGCTCAAGGAATATCTTCAGCTGCAACAAATTCGGTACGACTTCCGATTCGACGTCGATATCGACGTAGACGAGAAAAGCTTAGCCATCCAGAGCCCGCGCTTCCTGCTTCAGCCGATGGTCGAGAACGCGCTCTACCACGGCGTCAGCGATGACGGCTACATCTATGTCGGTGTAGCACTGCAAGAGGATGGCCTGCAAATTACGATTCAAGACAACGGCGCAGGCATGTCGAAGGAGACGATCGACCAACTGCTGAACGAGGACACCGACGACGGGCACAAGGCCGGTATGGGCATCGGGATGAAATATGTGAAGCGCATCATTAAAGCAAATTACGGCGATGAGTCGAGACTGCAAATCCGCAGCGAGCCGGGCAAAGGAACGATCGTTACGCTTCGCCTGCCACTGCCGACCAAGACGCTTGGCCTTCCTACCACGAAAGAGACAGCAGCCGGAGGTGAACAGCCATGATCCGTGTATTGATCGTTGATGACGATAAGCTGGTACGCAAAGGACTCATCTCCTCGATGCCGTGGCAGGCATGCGGAATGGAGATTGTAGGCGAAGCCAATAACGGCGAGAATGCGCTCAAGTTTCTGGAGCAGCACCATGTGGAGCTTCTGATTACGGACCTTGCAATGCCCGTCATGTCGGGCATCGAGCTGATTCGCATCGTGCGGGATCAATATCCCGACATGCAGATTGTGGTGCTGTCGCTGCATCAAGATTTTGAATATATCCAAGAAGCGCTCCGGCTCGGGGCGATCGATTATATTGCCAAAACACAGCTCGAACAGGAGCAGTTCGAGGAAGTGCTCGGACGCATCGTGAAGCTGATGGGGCGCAAGGCTGGCGCGAAGGGCAAGGCTGCCCAGCCTGAGGAAGAAGCGTTCGCAGCGAATGGCTCTCTGCACGTCTACTATGCGCTCAATCCCGATGAGGACCCTGCATCTGCATCGCAGCAGGGCATTCCAGCTGGCGCCGTAGAGGCAGAACCAGGCATCTGGTACGCCAACACCCAGCCACAGACTAAGTCGCAGTCGAAGACTGCCACCCAAGCATCTCATCCGAATATCGCGCACGTTCATTTCCACGGACTAACCGGAATGGACCGCAAATCAATTCTTCAGCTTGTCCGCGCATACGGCAGGCAGGACTTATTCTATCATCATGCACCTTCAGCACGACCGATACAGATCGATGCGACTGAATACAACGCGCAGGATAAGGAATCGGGCAGTCCGCCGCTCGACCCGATCAAGGAGAAGTGGGGCGCAGCGGATTGGATCTACACAGACGCTGTATTCCAAGCGCAATTAACAGAATTGAAATCGCTCAAGCTGCCGCCTGTTCGGCTCGCGCGCATCTTCTATTCGCTGTCCGACGAATGGAATCGGCTGTACCAAACGATTCTCGCAGAGCCGATCACGATCGAGGACTTCTTCGCCAGCTGGTACAGCTTCGAGCAATGGCTCCTTGAGGTGCGCGAGCGGATCAGCCGCGCAGCAGCGAAGCCGCTGTTCTCCCCGGAGATACAGAACAGCATCGTGAAGGCGATGAGCCTGGCGCAGCAGCACATCAGCAATCCGATCTCGTCAGCCGAGATCGCACAGATGGTCAATATGAGCGGCAGCTACTTCAGCCAATGCTTCAAGCAGTACGTCGGCCAGACGTATACCGATTATGTGCGAGATATTCGCATTGAACGGGCGAAGGAGTATCTCCGCAGCACGACGAGAACGATTCAGTGGATCGCGGAGCAGATCGGCTATAGCGATGAGAAATATTTCAGCCGCTTGTTCCGAGAACATGCGGGCATCCTGCCGAGCGAGTATCGGCAGCAGTCGGCGGACAGCCAGCGCAAATAGCGGCACACGACAGAGGTTGTTCAGAAAGTCGGTGCTGAGAACCGAGCTTTGCGAAGGGTAGAAGGCGTGCGAAAACAGGGTAGACGGTTTTCGCACGCTTTTTGTATAGCGGCAACGATGTTCTACCCTCATTGCGGAGGGCGCTCTATCTCAGCCATTGCGGAAGCGGTGCTAAGATGGGAACTGTCAAGAACACATGCGAGGACGATATAAGGGGGATGCATATGAAGAAGGCTATTTTGTCCGGATTGGCACTGCTTGTCGTAGCTGCAAGCGTAAGCGCATGCGGCGGCAGCGACAACAAGAGCAATGAAGATGCAGCATCGTCTAACAACAGTACGGAAACGAAGACGACCGATTCCACGCCAGCGAAAGAAGAGACAGCAGCGGAGGAAGTCATCGATCCATTCGCCAAATTCGCAGAACCAACGGAAGTATCGATTGGCCGCGCGATCGACCCGAACTACAAGTACGATGGTACGGATACGGCGGAAGACAATGTGTACACGCGCTGGCTGAAAGACAAATACAACATCGTCGTGAAGCACGCTTGGGAAGCGGCTTCAGGCAATGACTATCAGCAGAAAGTCAGTCTCGCGATTTCGAGTAACGATCTGCCGGACGCGCTCGTCGTCAACGAAACGCAGCTTCGCCAAATGGTGAAGGCTGGCCAGCTTGCCGATCTCACAGACGTGTACGACAAATACGCAAGCTCGGAATTGAAAGCGGTGTACGACTCCAATCCCGGCCTGCTCGACAGTGTAACGTTCGACGGCAAATTGTATGCGCTGCCAGAGACGACGCTGCCTTCGGCGCCAATGACTTGGATTCGGAAGGACTGGCTCGACAAGCTGAACCTCGAAGCGCCGAAGTCGCTTGAGGATCTAGGCAAGATCGCGCAGGCGTTCATCGACAACAAAATGGGCGGCGACAAAACGGTCGGCATCGTTGGTACGCAGCAGGGCGGTTCACTCTCGTCCAACTTCTTGGCTTCGACGGATCACTGGTACAACTTCTCGCCGTTGTTCTTCGCGAACGATGCGTATCCAGGCATCTGGGTGAAGGATAAGGACGGCAACGCGGTATACGGCTCCATCACGGAAGAGACGAAGAACGCGCTCGCGATGATGAAGGACTGGTACGCGAAGGGCATTCTGGACAAAGAGCTCGGCATCCGCAAATCGACGGCCGAAGTCGTTGCAAGCGGGCAGACGGGTATCTTCTTCGGACCGTGGTGGTCGGCGTACAATCTGTCGGACTCGATGAAGAACGATCCGAATGCGAACTGGAGACCGTACATTGCACCGCTCGACGCGGCAGGCAAGTTCAACTCCAACCAAGCGACAGGCTCCAGCTATATCGTCGTCAGCAAGAAAGCGAAGCATCCAGAGGCGGTTATCAAAATGACGACGCTCCACAAGTGGGGCAAGGACGAAGAGTACAAAACGCTGACGGCCGGCAAAGAAATGACGTCGCAAGAAGTGCCGCTGTTCCTTATCCTCGGAGCGGGCGACCAGCTGGAATACGCCGTGAACCACCTGCGCCAATACCTCAAGGACGAAATCAAGCTCGAAGATATCGACAACATTAACTACGGCTGGGCACACGAAATGGCAACGCATGTTAAGGCCATTAAGAAAGAGCCGTTCGACAACTACGACATTCAATATTTTGACCAGCAAGCAGATACCGGTTTCTTCACGCACATCTATGCCCATCTGAACGGCGGCTCCACGTTCGTCGACGCAGATATCAACTGGGTACGCAGTATCGCAACTGCTCAGACGAAGACGATGGAATCCCGCTGGACGAACCTGAAGAAGCTGGAGGACGAGACGTTCTTCAAGATCATCATGGGTACGGAAGACATCAGCGCATTCGATACGTTCGTCACAAAGTGGAAGGATCAAGGCGGCGACAAGATTACGGAAGAAGTTAACGAGCTGAAATAAGGACGACCAAGACGAGCGCTTGTCGCTCGTCTTGCTTTTCTAAAGACAGTGGTGGAGGTGGAGAGAGAAATGATACCTAAGAGCTTCTCGAAACATTTTTATATCATGCTGATTCCCGGTCTCGTCTGGCTGGCCTTGTTCAATCTCTATCCGATGTATGGCGTTCTGACGGCGTTCAAGGAGTTCAATCCGGGCCTTGGCATATGGAAGTCGCCATGGGTCGGCATGGAGAACTTTCAGTACATGTTCGAATTGGATGACAGCAAGTTGGTGTTCCGGAACACGGTCGTCATTGCTTTTGCCAAAATGGTCGGTAATCTCCTCGTGCCGTTCGTCTTCGCGCTCATGCTTAATGAGGTGAAAAATCGGCTGCTGACGCGTACCGTACAGACCGTTGTGTACCTGCCGCACTTCTTGTCCTGGGTAATCGTAGCGGGCATGATGCTGGACATCTTCTCGTATTCAGGTCCGGTTAACCAAGTGCTCTCGGGTCTCGGACTTGACCCGATTATGTTCTTCGGCAATGCACATATTTTCCCGGCGCTCGTCGTCGGCAGTGATGTGTGGAAGGAATTCGGCTTCAACGCGATTATCTTCTTCTCGGCACTGACCTCGATTAACCCAGAGATGTATGAAGCGGCAGCCGTCGATGGCGCGTCTCAATGGCAGCGGCTGATCAAAATAACGATTCCGAGCATTATTCCAGTAGCGGCGCTGCTGGCGACGCTCAGCCTCGGCAACATTCTTAATGCGGGCTTCGATCAAATCTTCAACATGTACAATCCATCCGTCTACTCGACGGGCGATATCGTGGACACGTGGGTTTACCGCGCCGGTCTCATCGACTTCCAGTACGGACTCGCGACAGCTGTCGGATTGCTGAAATCGGTTGTCGGGCTCGTCCTTATCACGATTTCGTATACGCTCGCTTATCGATTCGCGAATTATCGAATTTTCTAATAGAGAGGTCGATCAACATGGTTACGGAACGCTCGATGACAGCCAGATTGTTTAACGGTCTGAATCTCTTGGTGCTAATCGTTCTAATGCTGTTGTGCCTCCTTCCCGTCTGGTATACGTTGTCCGTCTCGCTGAGCGACAAAGCTTCGGCGGCGGCCGGGCAGGTGTTTCTATGGCCTCGGGGGTTCACCTGGGGCTCCTACGAAACGATTATGAAAGACGACCAGTTCTTCCGCTCGTTCTGGATTTCGATCCAACGGGTTGTGTGTGGCGCAGCAATTGCATTCTTCGTCATTCTGCTGATGGCATATCCGCTATCGAAGACGTCCAAGGATTTCAAGCCTCGCAATATCATCATGTGGCTGCTTGTATTCGCAATGCTGTTCAACGGCGGCCTTGTGCCTTGGTATCTAACGATGCAGTCGCTTGGCATGATCAATAACATATGGGGGCTGGTGCTTGGCGGCGGTCTTCCGGTGTTCAATGTTATCCTCGTGATGAACTACCTTCGCAACATGCCGAAGGAGATGGAAGAGTCGGCGATGATCGACGGTGCTGGCCCGTGGCGCATTCTGTTCAGCGTCTGCCTGCCGCTGTCGGTGCCGGTGCTCGCGACGATCATGGTATTCACGATCGTGTATCACTGGAACGAGTTCTTCCAAGCGCTTGTGCTCATGAACAAAGCGGATCATTATCCGCTGCAATCGTATATTCGACAGGTCGCGGTCGTGATTGATCCGACGAAGATGGATGAGGAGACGGTTAAGCGGATGTCGGAGCTGTCCAATCAGACGCTTAATGCAGCGAAGATCTTTATTTCGATGCTGCCGCTGCTTGTGATCTATCCGTTTTTGCAGAAGTATTTTGTCAAAGGGATCACGCTTGGTTCGGTTAAGGGATAGAGGAGGAACGAAACGATGTTAACGAGTGAGGGGATCAGCTCGGATGAGATAGCTGTATGCTTCGATGATGGTGCATAGCAGCTGACGGTCGCGGTCGATTGTCCGATCAACGGATAATATCTCGTCATTCACGCTTAATCGAAACGAACGAATGGACGGTGCTAGGATGCGTAAGACACGGAAAATGCTCATAACACTTCCGCTTCTCATCTCCATGGTTGGTCTATCTGCCTGCTCGGCGGGGGAGGAGGCAGCTGTGCAGAAGGAACCGGTGAAGGAAACAGCGCAGTCGCAGCAGAGCAACGGTACGCCGACACCGGATTGGGCGGCGAAGGCCGTGATGTACGAAGTGAATGTGCGGCAGTATACGAAGGAAGGCACCTTCGCGGCGTTCGAGCAGCATTTGCCCCGGCTTAAGGAGCTGGGTGTAGACATCCTATGGCTAATGCCGATCTACCCGATCTCGCAGACGAAGCGGAACGGAACGCTCGGCTCCCCTTATGCGGTGGATGACTATAAGGCGGTTAATCCGGATATGGGGACGGCAGATGATTTCAAATCGCTGGTGAACAAGGCACATGAGCTTGGCTTCAAGGTGATGCTCGATTGGGTCGGCAACCATACCGGCTGGGACAATCCATGGCTGGCGAATAAAGGCTGGTATACGACTGATGACGCGGGCAATGTTGTGATGCCGCCGAACACGAATTGGTCCGACGTTGCAGACTTGAACTACGAGAATGCTGACATGCAGGCCGCGATGCTGGACGCGATGAAATATTGGGTGAGCGAGTTTGATATCGACGGCTACCGCGCTGACTATGCTGGTGGTGTGCCGAAGACGTTCTGGGAGCAGGCGCGAACCGAATTGGAGAAGCTCAAGCCGGTGTATATGCTGGCAGAGGATGATCAGCAGATTGGTTTGCTCAGCCATGCATTCAATGCCAACTATGGCTGGCAGCTGTACAATACGATGAACCGGCTGGCGAAGGGACAGGGTGATGCGCGGCAGGTGGCCTCGTATGCAGAGCGGCTTGCGAAGAGCTTCCCATCGGGCACCTATCCGCTCAATTTCACGTCGAACCACGACGAGAATGCGTGGACGGGGACGGAGTACGAGCGGCTTGGCGACGCGGTGAAGACGATGGCGGCGCTCAGCTTTACGCTGCCGGGCATGCCGCTTATCTATTCAGGGCAAGAGGCAGGACTGAACAGACGGCTGCCGTTGTTCGAGAAGGATGAGATCGGCTGGGAAGATCTGACGATGCAGACGTTCTATAAGGGACTTGTTGATCTGAAGCATAGCAACGAGGCGTTGTGGAACGGCAACGCTGGCGGTATGTATCATTCGCTTGAAGCGGGCGACAACCATCTGCTCGCCTTCGAGCGGACGAAGAACGACAACACGGTCGTCGTGATGATGAATTTGTCCGCGGAGCCAGTGGCGACGAGCGTCAAGCTCGATCCGGCGCTGGCGGGCGCGTATACGTCGCAGAGCGGTGCATCGGCGGAGCTGAAAGCGGAGCAAATGGTCGATCTCGCGCCATGGGCGTACGAGATTTATGTGAGGCAGTAGATAGTGCCAACCGTAAGGGGCTGTACCGAGGCTATTGTGTGAACAATGGACGGAGGGACGGTCCCTTTTTTGACATAGACTGACCGCGCCCTAAACATTCCTGTAGAGTCTAAGAATTGAGCTTGGACAAAAAAAGGAGCGCCTCGTATGATGGGGGTTGAACGGATCAATGTCCTAAAACCCATCAGGAGGCGCTGTATATGGAGTTTACTCGAAATGACCCAACAAATCAACGGATTGAACGAATTACCAGCCATCATTCTATCGTAGGGATCGACATTGCAAAAGATGTACACGCTGCACAAATCACAGATTTTCGCGGCCGCATGCTAACATCACGTCACCTTTCTTTTACGAACACGAAAGAGGGCTTCGAGAAGTTATTCCATTGGTTTCGAGAAACGAGTGCTAAGCATAACAAAAGTTCATTCCTCGTTGGCATGGAGCCAATCGGCCACTACTGGCATAATCTTGAAGATTGGCTTCTAGAGCAGGGCATTGAAGTCGTGTTAGTCAATCCGGTTACCACGCATCGCAACAAGGAAAACCGCGACAACAGCCCATCTAAAAATGACCCTAAGGATGCACTTGTCATTGCTGACGTGGTCAGCCGTTGCTACTACACGGATTACTCGCCGCAGCAGCCTGTGTTTCAGTGCATAAAAGCCATGATGAGTACCCGTGAATACTGGTCCGGACAGTCTACCAGTCTGGGTAATCGTATCGTGCGCTGGATCGACCTGTACTTCCC
>NZ_QGTQ01000008.1 GCF_003182255.1 Paenibacillus cellulosilyticus
TGCTATTTATCGCGAAAGAATGCTGTCACAGGCAGCTTAGTAACGGGGTTTCTGTATGAGTGTGTTTTCAAACTGCACTTTTTTTGACAACTCCATCATTCCATAGTAAAGCAGTCCACCACGAATTTACAGTAGAACTATAGCACAACTGATAGCAAGTCTAATCCGTTTTATCAAACGAGCATTCTGCAGTGGACGCCAACAAAACCAAGGAGTCAAGCAAACACAGTCCGCTTAGATCCTTTAGATTCATTCAAGTTTCATCCTATTTGTTACTAAGACGGTCCAAAGGCAACAAGAAACAACTGGTCACAAATTCCCTGTTCGGCACGAATCACGTTATGCGGACATGCGGATGAACACTGCCCTGTCATTAGCAATCCTAACGTGTTCAAATGGCACTGGGGTTTTGATGACCCTGCTAAAGCTACCGGAACAGAAGAAGAAATCATGGCGCAATTCCGAGGTGTTCGAGACGCGATCAAAGACAGAATCCAACTTTTCGTAGATCAAGGGGAATAAAACAAAGCCGAACCCGTCACTTAAGGACGAGGCTCGGCTTTGTTACTTCTGTATCCACCTTCAAATAAAAATGATCCGTGTACGCTATTTCGTCTATTTCCCACGAGATCTTCGTGAATATGGTTCCATTAAATCGCTCTTCGTTTGTTATCGATATTCCTCCTCCGGCTCCTAATCTCACAAATCCTTCCTCCTTAAATCCTTTGATATCGGGATTCACGATAAGGAATGGAGATTTTGCCGCTTCGTTATCATAAAACTCGAGCGTCACCTTTTCCAAGTCGCTTACTCGATCAAATTTGGCATACAACTTCCCATATCCCCGATCTTCTTCCTGACCCTTGTGATAATACAAGAAATCGCTAATACGCCATTGCTGTGATTCGCCATCGAGGTGTACTTGAATCCAGTATTTAGTTTCCCCTACTTTCCCCACACCTGCTATTAACAAGGACAACGGTAATAGACATACAATTAAAGCAACAATGAATATTATGATCCGTACTTTTTTATTCATATGATTTCACACCAATCCGCTACATTTCATATCAGGTAGAGTCATCTTCACTACAGCATCAGTACTATCTACTTAGATATAGAATTGTCATCAAAAGAATGGGGATAATAATTCCTAAACAACTACAAACGATCCCTGTGATTGTTGTTTTTATTCCGCGTTGTTCGTTAACCCTTATTTCCTTTAGAGCTACGATACCAATTATTAAACCAATAACACCCAAAATTAATCCAACACTAAAATAAAAAGCAATTGATAGAACCCCTAAGACCAAAGAAATGATATCTTTTCTATTTAGAATTTTTTTTAATATTCCCTCTTTTTTTTCAATGGCAAAAACCTCCCTAGACATTCATCCCCTCTATGGAGAAATGATTTACTCTTAAATGCTCACGTATTCTTTCTTGAGAAAAAGCAATTCGGATTAAATCCGAATTGCTTTTTCTGTTGAATACTGTGCTCCAATCTCCGTTATCCTTAACCTTGAGCTGTATCCGTGTTCATGTGGTTAATTGCCCACATATGGCCGTCCAAGTCCTCGAAGGCCCAATGATACATGAATCCATAATCCTCAGGTTCTTCGTACGATTTCCCGCCCAAGGAGACCGCAGTGTTCACGATTTCATCCACCTTTTCTCGGCTTTCGAAGGCCAATGCGATGCCTTCGTTTATTTAGACGAAAACCGATCTTTAATTTTTTTACAATCATGCTCTTGACGCGCTGCGGCACCTCCTGTCACGATATCGGCTCGGTAGAAAGCACGAACGAGACGGGAATCGGCGTCACCTGCGGGTTCTCTGGATCGTCGAGCTACAGTCTCCGTTACTTCAAAAGATTTTGGTAATTGGGGAGGAAGTCATCCTTATTGGGTCCTCTAAGATGTTCAAAATTTGTAAGCTCAACCCCAGCCGATGAAATCCGATAAGTAAGTACATCTTCGCCGACAGGTATATGAGGACCGACTATTGGTTGAGCATCTATTGTGATTAAGAAATCAAAACCACGGAAAGCAGATACCCTTTCAATACTCTTCACATTCACAGAATCTGGATGAATAATTGGTGTTACTGTAATTACATCTGCGTATACATCGGCAAGCTTGTTTTGCATATGCGGAAGTAGACTTATGACAAGCATATCTTGAAGCTGCAGTTCCCTTGAGTCCTTAAGTGACATATTACCTACTGCATTTGAAGTCTGCTCTGAGATAGCCTCTTCAGCAGCATAGTGAACATCTATTTTTTGTTTGTTATCCGTCTCAGGAGAGGCTTGTGTGTATTTTACAAGAGCACCACTGCTCTCTGCAAATAAACGAAGAGGTATATATGCCTTATTATTATAGTTAAGAACCTCTTCACCTTCCTGTAGCTGTACTTCTTTGGAGAGTCCGTTAGCTAGAAAAAAAGTAACTTTACTTGGAAAGATTGTTGCTTCAATTACACTCGAAGCAAATACAGAAGTTGTTACCATTAAGAAGGCGCCACACAAAACACCTGCAATAAAATGTTTCTTCAATTCTTTCTCTCCTCTTCAAATACAAATTCTTCTATCCAATTGACGAAGCAAATGTACCATTGGTTGCAAACACGGGGTTTAATTCACGAAAACAGCTGCCGATTGCCTCGGCAGCTGTTGTATTGTTTGAGTAATTCGTCGTGTAGATGTCTTTCCGTAGGTCAAATGTTCTTATCGAGCCTTATGGGGATTAAATGTCCAGCCTTGATCGTCATGATAAATCATCTGCTTACTCATTCCGCCATCTATTGTAATATTCTCTCCCGCGATGAAACTGCCTGCATTACTGCAAAGGAACAGAACCATTTTGGCAATGTCAAGCGGCTCCCCTACTCTTCCAGCAGGATGCTGCAACATATCCGCGCTCGTGTATTTAGGTGTATAATGTTTCTCTTTCTGATAAGCTCCAGTATCTATCCAACCAGGGCTAATAGCATTTACTCTCACTTTCCCGGCTAGGCTAGAGCTAAGAGCATGAGTTAAAGCAATTATTCCCCCTTTCGCAGCAGAATAGCTTTCTGTATCTGGTTGTGACATGAAAGCTCTCGTAGAAGCGATATTAATAATAGCGCCATCAAGTGAAAAGTAATCCATTAACAATTTACTAAGCATATACGGCGCTGTAACTCCAACCCTTAAAGTGTAATTAAAGTCGTCAAAACTACAATCTGAAAGAATCCCCCCTTTACTCATACAAGCATTGTTTATTAAGAAATCAATATGATCAAAACGTTTTTTTACCTCTTCTGCAAAATGTATAATTGTTTCTTCCTCTGCAATATCTCCAGAGACAAATAATAATTTTTCATGACCGTATGTAAGGATTAATTTTTCGGCAGATTCACTGTCAATATCATTAAAGGCAACATAAGCACCTGCTTTTAAAAATTCCTCCACAATACAACGGCCAATCCCGTTTGCTCCGCCGGTTATAACACAAACTTTATCTTGAAAATTCATGACCTAATTCTCCTTCATAAATGAATCAGCTTATCTAGGACATTTTAGCAAATGTTCTTCTCCAAATGTACCAGATAACCGGAGAGTCCTTCTATTTGGACGGATCCCGCGAGCATGTTCGCCTTCTGGTATAATCACTATAGTGTTTAGACAGTGCTTTACCGTGCGTTCACCTCAAGTACATGGCCTGTTCCGTCTTCTATCACACGAATATTTTCGTCATTGATAAGTTGAATATTGCCATCCGACCGTATACTCTCAATCTGCTCTGTTAACCCGTGAGCGATAGATTTGCGTATCAAACCTTGATTCTTAAAAACTAAAGTATACAAGTCATATACGCCGGTCTTTCGATCGGAATAGAGTATGGAGGCGATCAATAAATTTTTAGATGTCACCTCGAAGTCGAATGTGAGATTATGTGTATTTACATCGATATCTTTTATCCCCAATGGAATTGTAACCAGTTTCCCCGTCTTCACATTAGTAATCTCCAAATCACCTACTTCAGATTGAATCCTGTACGTGTATCCCCACAAGCTTCTGGAGAAAGTATCGTTATAATTATGAAGTCCCGTTATAGTTACCTTTCCTGATTTCGGGTCCCATCCGGTCACTTCGCCGTCCAAAGCGGCAGCGAGAAATTTAATTGGAACGTAGAGATGACTGATATACCACACGGGTGCTCTTCCCATGTCTACCTTTTGACCATCCACTTCGGCAATGCTGCTTCCCATATATACTACTATGCGCTTTTTACTCCCGCTCAACACTGCCGTATCTTTATCCTCCATACTCCAATGCAAGCTTGCCTCACTCCCAAGTGAGAAAAAACTTCCGTAGGTCACTCCGTCCTTCAGAAGTGTCTGCACATGATCGATATGACCATCCTCCCATTGCGCTTCCAGAACGACATATTTGGAAGCCGCATAGGTCATATGCGCGCCCACCGGCAATAGCATGGACACACTCAAAATAACAGCCATCGCTTTATTCCATTTTTTAATAGTCAAAGATCAGTTCACCCCAGTACTGGTTAAGTTTAACAATCCATTAGACGATCACGTTCAATATAATGTTGCTGACGGTAGTTAAATGCCCTCAGTTATTACCAGCGAGGGTGAGCGTTTATCTAGGGGGTTGAGGGATTCGACGCTATCTTTTTAGCATCAATCGCATTAACTGTAAAACGAGAACGCCAATGGCCCGCTACACTATAGTAGTAGCGGGCCATTAGGCATCCTGAGCAGGCCAACAAGCACACGATCGACATCAACAACTACGAGGGTCGCTTTCGTGCAAAGCCCGCTATTCCGACCAATCGCGCCGCAGCGTGAACAAGTCGCGCAGAGCGTCCGTTGACAGCTCTGTAATCCAGTTTTCCGAGCTCGTGATAACGTCGTCGCTCAGCTGTTGTTTGCTCTCGAGCATCTCGTCGATCCGCTCCTCTAGCGTGCCTAGGGAGATGAACTTATGCACCTGCACGTCGCGGGTCTGACCCATCCGGTAGGCGCGGTCCGTTGCTTGGTTCTCGACGGCGGGGTTCCACCAGCGGTCGAAATGGAACACGTGGTTCGCTGCGGTCAGGTTGAGCCCGACGCCGCCGGCCTTAATCGACAGGATGAATACGTTAGGCTGCTCCGCGTCCGGCAGCTCCCGGGATTGGAACTGTTCGATCATCCGGTCGCGCGCTGTCTTTGACGAGCCGCCGTGCAGGTACAGAACAGGTTCCCCGAGCTCCCGGCCCAGCACCCGCTGCAGCATTTCGCCCATCCCGATGTACTGCGTGAAGATCAGGCACCGCTCACCCTCCTGTCGCAATTCCTTCACGAGATCGAGCAGCCGTTCGAGCTTGGCGGAGCGTCCGATGAGCATCGCCGATTCGGCCGCTTCATCGCGCTCGTCCGTCGGTATCGGCACGACTTCCTTCGTGAACAGCACGGGGTGATCGCACAGCTGCTTCAGACGCGTCAGGGCTGAGAGAATCGCGCCTTTACGCTTAATGCCTTCCGTCTTCTTGACCTCGTCCATCAGCTCCTTAACGGTCTGCTCGTAGAGCGCGCTCTGCTCGCCGGTGAGATGGATATACGTCTTCATCTCGTTTTTCTCTGGCAGGTCCAGCATAATGTTCGGATCCTTCTTCTTGCGCCGAAGCATGAACGGCTTCACGAGCCGCTGAAGCTCCTGCGTTCGCTTCTCGTCGCGTTCGCGCTCAATCGCTTGGCCGAATTGCTCGGCGAAAGTGCGGGCGGTGCCGAGATAGCCTGGATTGGTAAAATCGTAGATCGACCACAGCTCCGCGAGTCGGTTCTCAATCGGCGTGCCCGTGAGCGCGATGCGGTGCTGCGCGGGAAAGCTCTTGACCGCTATGGCCTGCTTCGTGCCGGCATTCTTAATGTTCTGCGCTTCGTCCAAGCAGATTGCCGACCACGTATAAGCGCCGAGCAGCTCTTGGTCCAGCGTCGACGTCGCGTATGAGGTAAGCACGAGGTCGGCCTTCGCCGCTTCCTCGTAGAATGCGTCACCGCCCAGCCGCTTGCTTCCGTAATGAAGCAGGATGCGAAGCGACGGCGCGAAGCGGCGCACTTCCTTCTGCCAGTTGCCGAGCACAGAGGTCGGGCAAATCAGCAGAGCGGGGCGTCGTTCTCCATGTGCATCGGCTTCCTCGGCGACGTGCAGCAGATACGTGATGAACTGGATCGTCTTGCCGAGACCCATGTCGTCGGCCAGAACGGCGCCAAGCCCGAACCGTCGCAGAAAAGCAAGCCACGAGAAGCCTCCCTGCTGGTAGCTGCGCAGTTCTGCTTGGAGCTTCGTTGGTACGGGGACCGACGGCCAGTCCGCCTGCTGCGTCAGCTGCGCCATGACGGAAGTCAGATGAGCGTTCAGCTCGATGTCCATCTCCAGTTCGCCTTCGTTATCGTCGTCCTGCTCGCCGCCACTTTCTTCATTCTTACCTGGGTTCGCCGCCATGAAGCCGCCGCGATTACGACGTAGATGCAGCTGCAGCACGTCTTGGAAGGACAAGCCACGGCGTGGGTCAACGCCTGCCATCGCCTTGCGGATCTGCGCGAGCAAGGCGGGATCAAGCGGCACCCATTGGCCGCGAAACTGCACGAGTCGTTCGCCGCGTGCGACCAACTCACGGAACTCGGCCTCGCTGAGGTCCGTATCCCCAATGGATACGCGCCAGTCGAATTCGATCAGCGCGTCTAGGCCGAAGAACGATCGGCTGCCACCCGCGCGTTCCCCTTCTCCTTCGCCGGAGCGAACTTTCGCGCGCAGGCGAGGCTTAGTGCGGCTCGCCTCCTCCCACCAAGCGGGCAGCAGCACCTGCCAGCCTGCGCTCAAAAGTCGCTGGCTATCCGTAGTCAGGAACCGCCATGCTTCATCATCCGACAGCGGTGCGTTTAGCACGTCTAATGGGCTGCCGGCCAGCCGGTCCGCCGGCAGACTCGCGCGAAGATGCGCGAGCCAAGCCGCAGAACGCTCGTGCACATGCGGCGTCCACCCGTTGGGCCACGTCCCCGAGGCTTCGCCGTTCACGGCCAGCCGGACCTGCGCTAGCTTCGCCGGTTCGAGCTTGTCCTGCATCAGGAGCACGAGACGCCAGCCGCTGCTGGCTTCAACATTCTCCGGCTCCTGCAGCTGTAGGAGCGGCCGAAACGGCAGCATGTCGGCCTTCCAACCGGCGGCGACGAGCCATCCGCGCTCGTCGAGGCCCGCGGCCGCTGCGGCGCGGTCGCGAGCGAACAGCAGCGGAAACTCGCGGCGTAGGTCGTCGGAGGCTTCCTTCGTGCCGTAATGGCGATGAAACACTGCCGCGGAGAAAGCGGCGCCGAGACCGGCCAGGAAGGCGGCATCCCTGTCTTCTTCATTCAAACCGTCGGGCTCTTCCATGCCGATGTCCGCGAGCGCGCGCAGCGATCGGCGGGATTTCGCGTCGAGTGCCTCCGAATCCCACGTCCACTGCAGCTTGCCGGCTTTGTAAGCTTCGAAGCTCGGGACGAATTTCAGCTCCGCGACGCTTTGCTCCAGCGCCGGCGCAAGCGCGGCGATTCGCGCAGCATCGCCTTCGAGCTGCCAATTCATATGTACCGGCAGTAATGCAGGGTTTGCGAAGAAAGGCAGGACCATTTCCGCAGGCAGCACGACGAGCTCCAGCTCTTCACTCAGCTTTTCGATCTCGAGCTCCGTGCCATAAAAAGACGGCTCATGCCATGCGAACAGACGCTGCTTGACTAACAGCGCCGGCGCATAGCCGGATGCGTCTGCGCCGAATATTAATGCGTCCCCCTGTTCGGTCAGGTTCGCTTGAATCGTAAGCGTATCGGCATATGCGTTCATGACAGCAATCCTCCTTTGCGCAGTTCTTCCTGCAGTGCCCGCAGCCGGCTGTTCCGGTTCGCGAATGCGGCGATGAACAGCTCCCAGCGTTCGCCCTTCTTCAGCCGAGCGTACAGCTTGGAGAGCCGCTTCAGCAGCTTCGCGGCGGCCTTGTAACCGTCGCGATTTTTTTGCAGCACGTACCGTTCCACAGCCTGATGGTAGAAGGGCAGCAGCAGCTCCGGCGCCTCCTTCTCGATCGGCTTCAGCTTGGTCACGAGAAACGACAGCGGGTCCTGACCCATGCACATTTGCAGGTCGATCCACCGGTCCCACCGGCCATGCGCCGCCAGCGCATCCTCGTAGACGGTTCGCGAGAACGGCAGCATCTCCTGGAGCGTGCGCCACATTACCGGCTCCGCCTCAGGCATCTGCGTTACGACAACGGCCCAGTAGTCTCCATACGGTGCCAGGTCCCCGCGGAATCCGACGAGCAGCGGTCCCGTCTCCGCGAGCCAGTCTCGTAGTCGAGCCCATTGCCCCGCGCGTTCGAGGACGCCAAGCAGCGGCGCAAGATGTTCCGGCTTCAGCATTAGCTTGCTTCCGTCCCGGGCAATCATCGCCTGAGCTTCCGTGTCGCGAGACAGGTAGATCAGGAGCAGACACTGCGAGAGTATCCAGGGCAGCCGCGATAACGACGGACCAAGTTCCGCCTCCGCCGCTTGCAGCTGGCGAAGCTCCTCTTCGTACAACGGCGCATTCCCGGCCGATCCGGGACCGAGCCAACCGAGCCATAGCGAGGAATAGAGCGTCGAGAAGCAGCCGATCGTCTTGTCTTCGATCATCATGTTCTTCCGGAGGAAATCTGCCGTCTCCATCAACCGCTCCCAATAGGCTGAGCTGTTGTCAGCCAGCGCCAGCTTATCCTCAAGCAAGCTTCTCGCTTGCCCACGCAACCCGTCGATTGCATGCTGCGTATGATAGCCCATAAAAAGACCGGATTGCGCCCGGTTCGACTGGGCTGGCTTGACCATCCGCTCCAGCACGAACAGCACAGCATGGAGCGTGTACAATTGCTCCAGCGCCCAAGGCAGCACGGGGCGCATCGCCTGCAGCTCGACGAGCAGCTCGCCGGCCTCCTGCGCCGTGCGAATGTGCAGGTGCATCGGTCCGCTGCACTCTTGGAAGCGCTCGTGCCACTTGGCTACGGGAGACTCAGTCAGCTCCACCTCCGTCACGGTCGGCCGGCCGGACCGAAAGGCCGTCGGCGCGCTGCGGTTCATGCCTTCGCCGCCATAGCCAGCGCGGGATGGCGCGTCCGCTGCAGCTCCTTGGGTACCTGTGCGGTCTTCGCCGCGTCCGCCATCCGACTTCACACCCAGCTTGCCGCCGGAAGATGCGCTTTTCAAGGTGCTGCGCGCGTTGGCTAGTGCCTGAATCGGCCGTCCGCATAGCTCTGCGTAACGCATCAGGCTTGCAGCCATGTGCGTGCAGGCGCGGTTCGCGGAGCAGGCGCATTCGCTTGCCGCAAGATCGTTCAGATCGACGGCGACGTCGTACATCCGGTTATCCTTGACGCGCGCGTCCACATGTACGCCGTCATCGCGGAGCGCCAGTTCCTCTACCCGTCCCTGTTTATAATATTGAAAACCACGTATGATCGTCAGTTCGTCAAAACACGCGGCGACGCTCTCCAGCAGCCGCCACCACGCGCCGTCATCCAGCATGTAGTCCATATCCATAATCCGTTTACTCCCGGTTATCAAGAATCGTTTCCTATTTAGCGAATCGACTTCACCACTCATTATAAGTCATGGCTTCTTCTGATGTGCAGCTAGTCAGTATTGGATGAAATTGCGTAATTAAACAAGCCAGCTATCGGAAGCGATAGCTGGCTTGTTGCTTTTTCACTAATAGTTGGTACTGCGCTACTCCTTCGATTCAATGCGGTTCACCGTGTCGACGTTATCACTATCGGAATCCCCAGCACCTTCTCCAATCTTATTACCTAACGCGCCACCGGCGACGGCACCTGCAATCATGCCGAGTGGTCCCAAAAGAGAACCAACGGCAGCTCCTGCAGCAGCACCGCCGAGGGTTCCTACAGCTTCGCCAGAGAGCACACCGGCAGTGTTGGTGTGTTCTTCATTATGTTCTCGCTTGTTATTTTCCGTCAACTGGATCACTCCCTTGTTTGTTATAGGGAAGCGCGGCACTTTTCCTGCGTTAGGTCCCAGAACATATATTGCCCATTTTCTTTTGGAAAACAACCGTCGTCCTTTTCAGCCGCGGGAGTTATGTATTACTGTATGTTGCTAATCGGAAGCTCTCATCATTTTTCATTGATGCCTTGAATATTTGTCCTTGTCTGCCTCTGTAATTTCTCTGATCACTCGACATGGATTTCCTGCAGCAACAACTCCTGAAGGAATGTTCTTGGTCACCACACTTCCGGACCCAATAACCGAATTATCCCCAATTGTCACCCCCGGCAAAACATTTACTCCTCCATGAGTCCATACATCGCCAATTCACAAAACCCCAATCTCGCTGAAATATATTTTCCATTATGTACAGAGTTGGATTGAACAACAAAAAAACCTGATTACAAAAATGAAATAGAATTTTTGTAATCAGGATTTATCGGTTCGTGGCAGAGACCCTTAAACCGTTTTATTGAGGTTATACAAATTAAGTTCTTGACTTTAAACACAAGACCTTGGTCTGTCCTGTCCTATCCTGGCCGTTAGTGAGGGAGCTTTGATCCAGCTAAGCGGGTTTACTTTTATGCACTAATATTAACTTTCGCCATAGAGCAACTGTGATGGCAATTACGGCGATAGCCACGATCAACCACCCCGCATAGGGAGCTGAGGCGTTCACCGCGGAAGCGACCGGATTGGACGCCTGGGTTACCCGCTCGACGATCCAGGCGACTGACGCGACAATCGCGATGCCGGCCCCGGCCAACCGAATGAAACGATAGAGTCGTGTTACGCTAAGGAGCAGCAGCCAAGGCATCGTCGCGGCGATGACGGTAAGCTGCATAAGCTCGATGCCGACATTAAATCCGAGAAGACTGGAAGCCATCCGCCACGGGCTGAGCCCGATCTCCTCTATTAAGGAAGCGAAAGCCATGCCGTGGATGAGCCCGAAGCCGAAAGCGACGAGAGCCTCACGGCCGGGGAAGATCGGTCTGATCGCATGAATGGCGGACACGAGAATCGAGACGGCAATGAGCGTCTCCACCCACTGACTCGAACCCGGAATCCATCCCAGCGCACCCGCGATAAGGGTCAGCGAGTGCCCGACGGTGAAGGCCGTCGCCACCTTAAGCAGCTGGGCGATGCTGTGCCGCACTCCGCCGAACTTGGTCCAACGCTTGCCGCGGGCTAGAATCGGCGCTGGAAGAAGAAGCACAAGCAGGAACATGAGATGGTCCGTTCCTTCCGCGATATGTGAGATGCCAAGCTGAACAAGGTTAGTAAACCCGTGCCACCAACTGCCTCCGCTCCGATCCACCTCGATCGAGGTCACATCCGCCCGAAGCGTTCCGAGTAGCACTGGATCACTGGTGGTAACGCCATTGTTCCAGTCGCTGGTGACAGAAATGAGCGCCTTGTGCGTAATCAATTGGTTAATGATAACGTCATAGTTGAAGGTGAATTGATCTAATGGCGCTCCGCTAGGAGGCTCCATCTCCAACTGCACAATCAAATCATAAGGCTGTTCGTCCAGTTGAAGCGACATATCGGTGACGGAGACGCTCCAATCCTCTCCGTCAGGACTAACCGGATTGACGTGTTCAATAATATAAGCTTCCAGTTCGTCTCCATAGGTAGCGATCACCTCGGACGGCGAATCGGTCAAGGTCTGTCCGAACGCGATCTCGAGCCGATCGATTGGAAGAACGAGCTCCGCCGTCACACGGTTTTCTTCAAAATCGAGCGAGACCGCCGAGCTGGGCATTTCGTGCGCCGAGGCTGTCTGGACTAAATTCAAGCATAGAAGTAACATGACGGCGAATACTCCGATAAGCTTACGCATGACGACCTCGGTTAGCTGCTGAAGCTGCCGCCGTAATCGGCTTCTTTATCGCGCCATACGGTGTGGTAATGGATTTGATCTTGGTAAGCGACTCCCGTCTGGCAGATAAATTCGATCCATACGCGCGGGCCGTCGATCCGTACATAAGAACCATGCTCGTCAAGACTCGTCGAGCCGGACCAGGAGATCTTCGTCTGGCTGAGAGCTTCGGCGGACAAGTAGGAGCTCAGAAGCTCTTCTGACACCTCATCGTTCGTGTCCTTCACCCAAGCCTCAATAGCTGCCTTAACCAATTCCTGCTGCTCGTCGGTAAGCTCGGAGACGGTGATCCCTTCGCTCGTCGGGAACGCTCCGTCCTCTCCCGGTCCGACAAGCACATCGTCGAATGACTTGGACAACTGCGCTTCCTCAAGCTGCGTGTCGGTAAGGGAGTTGATCATGCCGTACATCGCATCGCGGCGGCCTTGCAGAGGCGCGTACGTAACACCGCCATCCGACGTATATGTGAGCGGCTCGGTTCCGGTGAAAGTCGGCGTCGCGCTCGTCACTTGAGTATTATAAGAGAGATTGCTCGCATAATGATGTCCGCCGATCTGCAGAATCCAGGCCGAGGTGTCGGACGGCTCGCCCAGGAACGCGACGAAGTAATAGTCGGAGCTCCACATGCCGCTGTTAACCGAGTTCAGGTTGTTGTCCGCCAAGACGACCTCTTTAAACGTCTCGTATCCGGATTCTCCCAGAGCCGTTTGCGCCAGTGCGAAGAATGCCTTAAGGCTATCCTCGCTCAGACTGCCCAACATCACCCCGTTCCGCTCGACCGCGTTGACCGGAAGGTTGGACCAGACTTCGGCGTTCTCTTCCGTTAGTTCGTACTGCACTTCTTCGGCCTGCTCGTCCGTCAGCGTTTCCTTGAACGCATTCGCCAAACATGCGATCTGGACCGTCGTGTCATCCGAGCTGCAAGCGGACGTATCCGCCGTGGCGTCGACCTCTTCGATGATTGCTGCTACGTCCGTCACGCTCTCCGGAATGTCGGCTCCACCGCCAGGACCGCCGCCATTGCCGCCGCCCGGCGGCGTTCCATCTGGCGGCGTTCCGCCTTGAGCTCCGCCCGTCTGCATATCCGACGAGCTCGCTGTTGCCGCCGTGTCACTGGAATTGCTGTTGTTGCTACACGCTCCCAGCACAAGGCCGAGAACGAGCGTCATGCAAGTTAAAGTAAATGTAATGTTCTTCTTCATGGAACCCTCCGGTAACTTAGTGGTTATTAATTACATCTCCGACTATAAGGGTCTTGCCTTTAATGAATCTTAAATAAAAAGAACGACTCAAATTGATGTAAGTTTTTATCAATTGCTTCTGACAAGAATTTATATCGTTACAACAAAAAAATGCCGCAATTATGCGGCATTCATTCGATATGAGTTCTTGTTATCCTACATATTTGTTCGGCTTGACCAATCACGCTTCGTTCGGATACTTAAGTCCCCATGGCTCCCGGATCCGGTCTAGCGTCTCCATGATACGAACCGTCTCATCGATGGACATCACTTGGCTCGCCTTGCGCCCCTCGCGCAGGCACTCCATCGCCCTCGTTGGTCATAGACAGTAGCTGACATGAACTCCGACTCCGACCTTTATTTAATTAAAGCTATTTTGTGAAATAATGTCCTTGCTCCAAGTCTGCGAGAAGTCCAAGTTGGACAGGCTTCCAGTCGAGCAGCTCCTTCGTCCCTTCGCTTGATCTTGCTAAGTCCAGTGATGCGACCATGCCTAGAAAACCGAAGACCGCTTGTGCCTCTTCACGCGGGATGCTGACTACCGGCACATCCAAGTGACGACCGATGACGCTGGCAATGTCGCTGAACGGAATCCCTTCGTCGTCCACGCCATCCAGTCGTGAACCTGCAGGCGCAGATTCTACAGCGAGACGGAATAAAACTGCCGCATCCAAGCGATGAATCGCGGGCCAACGGTTGGTGCCGTCTTCAACGTAAGCCGAAGAGCCTCTTTCCTGGGCGATCCGAATTAAATGCGGTACGAAGCCTTTATCTCCTTCTCCATGAACGGAAGGTGCAAGCGAGACGATCAATGCTCTCACGCCTTGTTCAATAAACGAAAGTGCGGCTTCCTCCGATGCTTGGCCATTCGCATGAGCAGTGATAACAAGCGGTTTACCGGAGCCTGCAAGGCCCTCTCCCATTGCTTGGATAGCACGAAGATCGGTTGCTAGGGATGTCGCGAAATTAGAAAAATCATGGTTAAATGCCAGATGAATAACACCGTCTGAATTGGCTGCACAGCTGCGCAATAAATCCAAATCCTCTAAAACACCGCGAGCCGCCTCGGCTCCCAAGCTTTCTAATACCTGAGCACCACTCTCTGAACGGGTCAGACCAACTACCTGATGGCCCGCATCAATGAGTTCGCGGACAACAGCCGTACCAATATAACCTGCTGCACCTGTAACGAATATACGCATCATTTTTAACGCCTCCTTAAGCATTTGACGAAGATATGACTCCAGTCTAAACTATAAAGTAAACTCTAAGGCAAGCGTTTGGAGGTATGAATTCATATGAAAATTCAAGAATTAGCAGACTTGATGGGTCTAACACCCCACACCATTCGTTTTTATGAGAAGGAAGGCTTGCTTGACAGCAGGCATATTCAGCGAGAGAAAAATAATTATCGCAACTACTCAGAGGAAGCGATTGGCCGGTTAAAGCTAATTAAGAAATTTCAAGGCATCGGCTGCTCGATAGCTGAACTGAAAACGATTTTGCAGGATCACGATACGAACGCGCGCACGAACCAAGAAGTAATAGAATGGATTCTTCAGAAGATTAATGAGATCGAGCGTAAGAAGGACGAATACGATCATATGCTTGTAACGCTGAATTGGATGCTGACGTACAGGAAGCTGCTGAACGAAGATCCACAGCAAGCCGAGGTTATGATGGAGGAATTACGTCTTAGAATTAACATCTAGCTGTATACACAAAAAAACGCATTATATGCGGCTTCTAATGTTACCTTAGTTCTTGGCGCTTTTCAGTACGAATAGGACAAGGTACCTTTGCCCATAAGAGAACATAAATTAAGAAGGTGTAGCAATCATAAATGTTTACCCCCTACCCCTTTCATCACCACTAATAACAAATCACAGATGATAAAGTGAACGGTGGGAGGAGAAAGAAATGACTTCTCTTAAAAAAAATAAAAAAAATATGACGCGTAGGACTCGTAGTGAGAAGAAAGTTAACGATGAAACTTCAGTTAGTGATTGTGTAAAAGAAAGAAAAATAGAAATCATTATTGCCGCGCTATTATTATCAGGTAAATTACGATTCGATTCGATACAATTATTCCGCGAAGCAGCACTGGTTGTCAGCCTTGTCGGTAAATATGAAACATTAGTTGACCTGAATAATAATGATTTAATTAGAATTTCGGAGCTCTTTAATAAGAACGGAAATATGACAATAAATGAAATCATTGAACAAATAAATAAGTCATAATATAAATGAAAGCAATACAGAAAGAAGGCCAATTAATGAATCGTTTTGATGGAGAAGGGTTTGCGGAATCTCTGATTATTATTATTCTAATCTCATTATTTGTATTTGGTTCGAAAGATATAATAGGTCTTACCACTGCACCGACAAAAGTTGATGAATAAATTGAATCATTTTAAACCATAAAATAGACAAGCCCTTAATTCCAGCATTGTGACCACTTCTGGAATAAGAGAGGCGGATTGCGTGTCCGCAATCCGCCTTGTTGTGTTGAATTATACCGAAACGATAGTCTCCCGATCACGCTTCGCTCGGATACTTAAGTCCCCATGGCTCCCGGATCCGGTCTAGCGTTTCCATGATACGAACCGTCTCGTCGACGGTCATGACCGGGCTCTCCTTGCGACCCTCGCGCAGGCACTCCATCGCCTCAATCGCCTGGTAGAAGTGGCCGGATGGCTCGAGCTCGTGCTTGAAGACGACCGGCTCCTCCCCGTTCACATGCAGCGTCGCAGACTTGGCGAACAGGAATCCCGGAATTTCGATCCGCCCCTTAGTGCCGTAGATGACCGCCTCGTTGGTCATAGACAATCGTATCGAGCTGTGCAGGGAGGCCGTGCGGCCGCCGCCGTACTCGAACAGCAGCGAGAATTGCTCATCCACGCCTGTCTCGCCGATTAGGACGGAGCTCTTGATCGTGGAAGGCTGCTCACCGCCGTACACCATCGAAGCGAACGACACCGGGTAGATACCGGCGTCGAGCAGTGTGCCGCCACCCTTTTCCTTGTTCAGCAACCGGCCTTCGGGATTCCAGCCCGCGTCGAAGCCGAACTCGGCCTTCACGATGCGCACGTCGCCGATCGCGCCGCTATCCAGCCACTCCCGCACCTTGACGATCGCAGGTAGGTACCGCGTCCACATCGCTTCCATCAGGAATAGGCCCTTCTGACGGGCCAGGTCTGCAATCTCCTTAGCCTCCGCAGCATTGATCGTGAACGGCTTCTCACAGAGAACGGATTTGCCGCCGCGCAGCAGCGTCAGCGCGTTCTCTTTGTGGATCGGGTGCAGCGTGCCGACATAGACGATCTCAACGTCCGGATCGGCAGCAAGCTCTTCGCAGCTGCCATACGCTCGCGGGATGCCGAATTTCTCGGCGAATGCCTGCGCCTTGTCGAGCGAGCGTCCCGCGACAGCGACGAGCTCTGCGCCCGGCGCGTGCGGTAGTTCCGTAGCGAAGTTGTCCGAGATGCCTCCCGGTCCCATGATGCCCCATTTCACGATGCGTTGTTCCGCCATGATTAATTCCCCTTTACCTCTTAGATAACTCTACCATAACCGATTCGAAATCGATTGCAAAGCGTTTCGGTCAAACTAAATTAGCAAAAATAAGCGAGCTTTCGCTTAGATAAGATAAGCATTTAAATTCTTTTTAAGCCGATCTTTTACAGCATGCGTACCGTCGACGGAAAATTGCTTGCCGGTGATCATTTCGAAGAGGCGAATATAGCGATGCGACAGTTCGATGACAAGGTCATCGGGTGCGGCAGGCAGGATTTTATCTTTATAAGGATCGCAATGCTCCCTGAACCAAAGTCGTAGAAATTCTTTGTCGATATTCTCAGGTTCCTTGCCCTCGGCTAACCTCGATTCGTATGTATCTTTCATCCAATAGCGGGAAGAATCGGGTGTATGTATCTCGTCGATGAGAAGAATCTCTCCTTTGTCATCAATACCGAATTCATACTTGGTATCTACAAGGATTAATCCGTTTCTAGCCGCGATTTCTGTGCCTCTGGCAAAAAGCGAGAATGCGATTTTTTGCAAATACTCCCAGGTATCTTTGTCGATTATGCCATCGTTAACGATTTGGGCAGCCGAAATCGATTCGTCATGTACGGATGATTTCATTGCCGGAGTCAGGATCGGTTGCTCGAACTTCTGATTTCTCTTCATTCCATCGGGTAGAATATGGCCAGATAGGTCTCGGATACCTTGTGAGTATTGGACCCATGCCGAGGTATCTGTCGAACCCGTAAGATAGGCGCGCATTACGAATTCGACCGGAAATACTTTGCATTTTTTTCCTATCGTAACATTCGGGTCGGGGATTTTTATAACGTGGTTACTTATTATATCTGAGGTATTTTCAAACCAAAAAGCGCTAAGCTGGTTTAATACTTGGCCTTTAAACGGAATGTTGGCAAGAATCCTGTCAAATGCACTTTGGCGGTCTGTGGTGATAAGGATTAGAGAATCACCCAGGTCATAGGTGTCGCGAACTTTATCTCTCCTGAATCCGGGGACATTCAGAAATGAGGTGTCATCGAGACAGTTCATTAGGTTTTTCTGAATCGTTTCTTTGGTTATCATGGAAGCCTCCTTATGCATATGCACCTGACCTTTCAATAATTGAAATAAAAAAAAGCATCTGATCTAAGATCAAATACTTTGCCCAGGCGTACGGCTTATGAAATATGTGCTCCCCCGTAGTTATCCTACGTTACGCCAGTCACACATATTTTAATGCAATTTAATAATATCAGAGGAGTATATTAATTCCAATACTTTTTTGTTTATATTTTACATTCAGTCGAAATGGGTTTGTCATCCTATCCTTTCTGATATGGGAGCTACCATCTTTGTGACGCTTGTTAGTCTGACCGTTCTTATCAACAACAGAAAACCTCAATACATACAAAACAGGCGGAGATGTTACTCTCTGCCTGTTTTGTTTATGGCTCCTGTCGTATTCAGTTTACTTATGGCGTCGTACCCCAGACGACCGTGCCGCTCTGAAGAATCGTAACTTTGCTCCAGTCAGCATAAGCTGTTTTCGTTCCGTCGAATGAGTAGTCGTTCGATTCATTGAAGTTCGACCAGTCAGACTTCGCGACGCGGATCTGAATGTCGCCCGTCTGTCCACCAGCTGCGATCGAGCCAGCGTTTGCACCGAATGAAATCTCCAAATACGTATCAGCGTTCGTACCGGCCGTGCTCGCAAACGTACCGCTCACGTTGGAAGTGCCGATTTGCGCGTAATCGGCGTAGAAATTGAGCGATGCGCTGCTATCCTTCGTAAAATAGTACCGAAGTTTTAAGTCGCTCAAGTTGACAGCGCTCGTGCCCGTATTCTTAATGTTGAACGTGGCGTAGATTTGATTGTCCGTCGCGTTGCTGTTATTCACTTTGTACTGTGCAATGAGCGTGCCGGTCGTGCCTGTTCCACCGCCTGTGCTGCCAGCCGTAGGCGTCGCGCTCACCTGTGCCGAGTTGGCACTCGTGCCCGTGCTATTCGCAGCGCTGACGACGTAGTAGTACGTTGTGCCGTTCGTCAAGCCTGTGTTCGTATAGCTCGTCGAAGTGACGTTCGTCGCCACGTCCGTGTAAGTACCGCCGCTCGTTATTGCCCGTTTGACCGTGTAGCTAGTAGCGCCGCTCGAAGCGGTCCAGCTAAGCGCTACCTGCGCGTTACCCGCCGTTGCCGTCAAGCCCGTAGGAGCTGCCGGTGCCGTAGGCGTCGTCGTACTGCCACTTAGGTATTGCTTCAGCCAAGTCAGGGCTGGACGTTCAGTGCCGTCGGAGTGAACCAGATACGAATCCGACGTCCAAGTTTGGCCTTCCGTATATCCCCACAGCGTAATCCCTTTTATGTTCGAATTTTCCCATAGAACAGGGAATTTCTCTTTATAGCGCGCCAGCTGTGTCGCGTCGTCCCCGGTGAGATCCAGCTCGGAAATGTAGATCGGCAGACCCGTCGCAGTCAGCGTGGTCAGTACGCTGTTCATCGTGCTGACCGACACGTCATTCAAATTGAAATAATGGCCTTGAAGTCCGATTCCGTCAATCAAGCCGCGGGCTTTAAGTAAATTAATGATAGTGACATAATTAGCAGCCTGGGTCGGATCGTTAAGGATGCCGTATTCGTTAATCAACAGCTTCGAATTCGGAAATGCCGTCCGCGCTTGCTCAAAGGACCAAATGACCCAGTCCCAGCCCGTCGTTCCATCACCGCCGATTGCGTTACGATAGCTGGGCTTCGCATGAAGTGGTTCATTCACGACGTCGACGAAATCCGCACCGCTGTAATGCGTTCCTGCCGCTTTAATCCACTCGGTCACTTCCGCTTTCTGATCGGCAGCCGACAAGCTTGAAATCCAGCTTGGCTCTTGGCTTCCCCAGACGAGCGTATGGAATTTGAACGGCATGCCGTTTGTTTTCGCATAATTATAAGCCGTGTCCCCCTGCGTCCAGTTCATCGTGTTACGCGTACCTTCGACGGAGCCCCATTTCGTCGCGTTCTCCGGCGTGATCTGATTCCAATAAGTGCTGAAATTAGATGGCACACTGCTTCCGATGACGTTCCCAAGGAACTTAGAGCCGGACACGAGGCTCGCATGAGCTTTCTGTGCGGATGTCACAAACAGGAATGAGGATACTACCATCGTGAGCGCAAGCATCAAATTTAAAGACTTTGATTTTGCCGATAACATTAATTGTCGCCTCCTATTAATGGTTTAATATGTTGACACGAAATTATGCCTGACCTGTGGGCGCACAAGATGCCGTCATCAAGTCGCACAGCCTCTCGCAATCACTCCTTCCAATATTTGATAGCGCTTGCACATTTTATTATAAGAGGACCGTATAAGAATAAGTAGTTAGGAATATTTAGAATTTTGCCAAAAAACTATAGGTACGGTGAGGTGTGTCCCGTTAAGCGTCGGAACGATCTGCTGCTGTCGGACGACAAGGACATAAACCGTTAAGTCGTGGTCAACAAATCAAAAAACCATCATTCAAAAATCGAATGATGGTTTTCTTTCGGTGACAAGCTCATTCTAGGACTCAACAACCCACCGCATTCTTTAAAGTAATAATATTTTCCTGAAGGAACGTTTGATTTCTTTCGATTCCTCTGGTTTTACACCAAACAACGGCGCTGAAAGCATCGTAAAAATCATAAAATGGCAGCACGTTATCCAGAGTCAACATAGGTCGAATCGATTGATAACCTTCAATGAACGGTTTCTTTGTACTCGGATTGGTTTCCCAAATATATCGATTGACTTTGGTGAAATCAATTTCCGACGATCCACCACGGGCACTCTCGAAATCGATAATGCCAGCAACCTCATTGCCATTCACCAATATATTACCCGGTCTGAAATCCATGTGAACAATGCATGGTCCGTCAGGATCCGGTAAAGCAGCGAAAACTTCATCAAAATGAAGCATACATCGTTCATACAAGTTTGAATCGAGAATCTCTTTGCATGGCTCTTTCCACTTTTCAAAATTACTTTTGATATGTAATCTCCAATTATTTTGATCAAGCAACTTAAAACCATCGGTGACATGGTAACCATACCCAGGAGTTTTGACCTCATGGAGCATAGCATGATACACGCCAATTTGATAGGAGAGTTTCTCGTCAATGTCTCCTGTACAAGGCATACCTTGCATTGCTGAAAGAAGCAATGCTCCTGTAGTGCTTTCATCCCCGTACCAAATGTCCAATACCTTAGGAACAGGTATGATGCCCTTTAATGTTTCAAGCATTTGAAACTCGCGGAATAGTTTATGTTTGTTAAATGGAATTTTTACAAAAACGTTTTGACCACTGACCAGCGTAAGTTTGTATACTTCAGAACTAAATGACTCTGGAACATCTTCAATATTCAAGACGTTCAACTTTAGTTTTTCTATAACTTGTAGAATGGAACTCATATGTTACCTCCTGTTTTGGAGCAATATATTACACATATCATATTTTTGAACCAGTACCAAGACCCCTTGAAAAAAAAGACAGCCCACCGGGAATTCCCGGCAGGCTGAACACAACGGAATAAAGCATTAAATTTTGAACATGCCCATTAAAGGCATAATCGACTTCACTACATTAAGTCCGATTTGGAAAGTCGGCAGCATTTGCTTAAAAGAACCGTTAAAACCGCTCTGCTGCCCTCCACCTAGCCCTGAAGGGCCTTGCAATTCCTCTTGCTTTTGAACGCCTGCTCCTGATAAACCCGACGGGCCGGATAACATCGGCTTAAATAAGCCCCCGAAAGAATTGAGCGCACCGATTCCCCCTATCAAGGAATCCAGCAGTCCCGATACTTGGACTTCCGGTGTCTTGGAACGATCTGAAGGTTTCACTCTTCCACAACTTCTGGTTTCGGAAAGGATTAGCTGATGGTTATGAATGGCTTGAACCGTGCCGACATAACAGTTGCCGTCATTTAACAACACGCAAACGGGCTGCCCGATACAACGGTAAGCTTTTTTGACCGCAAGAACTCTACCTTCAGCTTCACTTTTTTTAGGAGCTTTCCTGGATGCCATCCTGTTACCTCTCTTCTCAATTAGAAGTCGTGTCAACCGCAATCAAATACAAAAGAAAGGCAAAATGAAAAGCGAAGCAAGAATGGCAAACGGAAAAAAGAAGCAACCGCCGTCGAAACCGCCACAGCCTCCACCGTAACCGCCGCCGTAACCGTCGTAATAACCGGACAGTCTGGCTTTATGCATGGTGCGCGTTTGTTTTTTAGAATGAACGGATGACATCAATAAAGGCTTGCTGTCTAACGTGCAGTCCTCCAGCATTAATTTACCGTCTGCTACTCCCTTTATCGTTCCGATAAAATGCCTTCCGTCTTGCGTAACCGCACTGACCCTGCGCCCGATGTACGGATAGACCGTATGATGGGAAATCGGATAAACTTCCTGCATAACTTTACTCCTCCTAACCTGCAGCTGTTTATCCTAGACTATGAAACTATCTGCAATAAGGATTGTACGATTGTCTTCTAATTAGGAAAAATCGAGAGTTGCTCCCCTACTCTCTAGCAATGACAAAAGTTTGAAAGATGAAGGCGCGAGCGGTGTAGTCATGGTGGTAGTTATGCATAGGATATCGGAAGAGGAAGAGGTGAAAAGGCGATGGATTACCATACATTATTAGCCCGGCTCGGCGAAGGAAGCGCCCATCCAGGTGGTTTCCAAGCGACGAAAGAATTAATCGGACAAATCGGCTTTCCTCGCGGTACGAGAGTGCTGGAGGTAGGATGCGGAACGGGCCGGACTGCGTGTTATTTAGCTAGTTTGGGCTGCGACGTGACAGCGATAGACCGGAACAAGGATATGATTCGCAAAGCAACCCACCGTGCGACAATAAGCGGACTTCCCGTCCGCATCGTCCAGGCAGATGCCAGTTCCTTGCCTTTTCCGCATGAGACGTTTGATGTCGTGTTTACGGAGTCGGTTACGGCTTTTACCCAAGGAAGCACCGCTATACGCGAATACTGGCGAGTGCTGAAACCACAAGGCGTTCTTTACGATCGTGAGCTGGCATTCGCTCGAACATTAACCGCGGTGCAAAAGAAAAAACTCCAGGCGTATTACGGACTTCATCATATGCGAACCGTACCGGAGTGGCTGAAGCTGCTCAGCAAATCAAGCTTTCATCATTACTCGGCGTCTCATTTTGTACAGATAAAACAACCGGTGAGCGACAACGACCCTTTGCGGGTAATCGATCACGAACTATTCACGAAACCAGATGCAGTTGCCATGATGATGAAAAATGAGCGCCTGATGAGCAGCTTCGCTAATGTGATGGGCAGTATCGTAATTACGGCGTGGAAAGCGTAACTGAAGATGCCGTGCCCCTTCTCTATCGCTTCTTGATCACAACAAAGAAAAAGCCGCAATTTATGCGGCTTTCGCGGATTTCAATGTTACTAGGTTACATTCAGAATAATGTCCTTTAATTCTATCAAAGTCTTGATTCGATAGCTGGCTTGTGAGAAGTCATGTGTTTGTGTGAAGTCGTTATGGACAATAGCACATTCGATACCAGCTGCCACGGCCGCGTTCAACCCTCTGTTGGAATCCTCTACAACCAAAGTCTCTTCTTTGGCAGCTCCGAAGCGCTTTAGGCCGGTCAAGTATGGTTCCGGGTGCGGCTTGGCGCGCTCGTAGTCTTCGCGAACAAGGATGAAATCCATGAATTGTGTAATCTGGCGGTTTTCGTGAATAAGTTGAAAATCCGCGCGTTTTGCAGTCGTCACGATGGCCATGCGGACGTACTTTGACAATTCGGCTAGCGTTTCAACTACGCCTTCAATTTTTATGGCTTCTGTTCTTAGATATTGCTGATAATAGACGTCACGGACCTCACGCTGCTTGCTGATGGTCTGTTCATCCATACCTGCCGCCCTAGCTTGGGACCAAGTGCCGAAGGACTGAGTCATGTCGCGGAGGTATTGATCTTTATCCAAGGTAAATCCAATATCAGCCAGCGCGCGTTCTCCTGCTTTGTAGTACCAGAATTCAGTATCAACGAGCACACCATCATGATCGAACAGGATGTACTTTTTCATAGGTTCCTTCTCCTTCGTTCAGCCTCTTTAGGTTAAGCTATCCTAAGTAGACATCGCTCAGATTACCTGCCTGATAATAAGGATACTCGAGCTTCTGTTTCACCTGTCGTGCAGTGTCTGTATTTACAAGCCATTCGATCATGTAGAGCCCCAAGTCGATAGAGGCGGTCACGCCACCTCCAGTGACGATATTTCCGTCCCGTACCACACGAGCCTTAATAACTTCTGCACAATATGGCGCTAACAACTCGTATGCGGCGGAGTTCGTAGTCGCTTTTTTACCCTTAAGGAATCCGGCCGCTCCCCATAGAAGTGCCCCTGTGCAGACGGACGCCTTATAGCGTGCAGATTCTGCAGTCTGGATCCAACCCGTGAAAGCATCGTCAAACCGAAGTTGTCTTGTTGAGAGGCCGCCAGGAATAAATACAAGATCGAATTCTCCTAGATTCGGCAGCACCATGTCTGCTTTCATTTTAAGCCCACGGTCATCCGTCACTTCCTCCTTGTCTGCACAAAACTTCCACGAAACGTTTTCTTTCGCTTTCAGGATAGCCATCCAGGTTATCGCTTCATAAAATCCAACAAAGTCCATGCTGGTCATACCGTCGAATAATACAAACGCCATTCTCATCGCCGCCACCATACCTTTCGTCTGTTGGAAAATAAAAAAAGCATTTGATCAATAGATCAAACACTTTGCCCAGGCGTACGGCATATGAAATATGTGCTTCCTCGTGGTTACATCCACGTTTACGCCAGTCGCACATACCAAATACTTCCTGAATCATTTTTAACAGATAATTTCGAATTGTTCAACTAAAATTTATTGCGCAATATTGTCCGCAGCTCATCTAAACCATGAAAAAAAGCATCTCCACCTTTCTTAGGCAGCGATGCTTTCCTGTATGGTACGGCCATTTAACCGGTCCGCGATCTCGCGCAGCTCTTGCAGCATAACATCAAGCTCGGAGCGCAATTGATGGAGCTCTTCCGTGCATTGCGTTTGAAGACGGTTCATTGCGTCTTCGTTCAAATTTCCTGAACGAATCTGGTACATCAGCTTGTTCTGCATGGTCTCACTGTCGCTGATTCGGAATGCGGGCATTCTTGCTGGTTCTTGTTGCTTCGGTGTAATCATCGTTAATTGTGCTCCCTTGGCTGTTTTTTTACATTATAGAAGCATAGTATTAACGACATATTTAGACAATGTTTTTGGAGTGTAAGAATTTATTCAGACGTAACCTTATTCCATAAAACTCTCATTAAATAAGGAGCTCGCCAGAATTCTGGCGAGCTCCTTATTTAATGTTGCAAGCAGATTAGAACATTTCAATAGAATCTAGCTTTACGGTTCGACGCCCCATTGCAGTGCGCCGTTCATGTACCCGGTCATCTTCGTCCAATCGACGTAGCTGGAGCCGGTCGGGCTGAACGAGTAGTCGCCTGTTTGCGTATAATTGCTCCAATCCGTTCGGGAGATGCGGATCTGGATCTCGGACTCCGCACCTGGCGTCAGCGAGCCTGCAGCGCTTGCGAAGCCAATCTCGAAGTACGTGTCGGCCCCCGATTTCGGCGTTGCCATCGTAACGAATGCGCCCGTAACGTTGCTGCTGCCGACGCTCGCCCAGTCGCACCAGAACGCTTGCGTTATGTTTGCGTCAATCGTGTAATAGTAGCGAAGCTTGACCGTTGAGAGATTCAGCGCCGTCGTACCTGTGTTGACGATCTTGATGCGTGGAGCGATCGTGTTGCTGGATGCGGCCGTATTGCCGCTGTACATTTGAATTTTGAAGCTGCCCGTAGTTGTGGTTCCCACCGGCGTTAGCGCGACGACGTTGGAGTATGTCGAGCCCGCCGTATTGGATGCAACGACGCGGTAATTGTACAGCGTACCGTTCACAGCCGTCGTATCTGTGTACGTCAAGCTGGTCAGGTTCGAAGCGAGCGCCGTATAGGCACCGCTTCCCGTCGCGCGCTCAACTTGGTACGAAGTTGCTCCTGAAGAAGCTGTCCACGTTAGTGAAGCGCTTGCATTTCCGGAAGTGCCGGAAGCTGTAAAGGCGCCTGGCAAGGCGGCCGACGTATCAACGACCGTTACCGCCAGTACTGGATCGGTGCCTGCGCTGAAGTCGAACGTCAGGCTCGTCGTGCCAACAGCCTGCGCGGCGAGGTAGCTTTTCTTAATCGTGACCGTATTGCCCGATACAGTGTAGTCCGTTCCGGATACGAGAGCGGCAGAGCCATTCTTAATACTGCTAAGCGTGTTTCCGTTCAGTGTCATTGTAACAGCGATGTCGGCTTGATTAGCCGTCTTCTTGTCGAACGAAGCGCTCGAAGGTGTAATCGTCGAGTTGTTCGCTGCCGTAGTTCCCATCCCACTCATGATCGCATCGATAATGCCTTGCTGAGTGACCGCATAGGTTGACCTATTGAACAATCCGAAGCCATGTTGTCCGTTATATCCGTTATCCCAATATACGGGTACAGAGCTGTATTTCTTAGCTGTTGCGGCTATTGCTTTGGCGAACGCAGCGCGGTACGTATTATTCGTCGAATCATAGGCGGTTTTATCGATGGAACCGAATTCGCCGATGACGGCAGGATACCCTTGCGTGACGAAATTATCGTAAACGGACTTCAGCTGCGATTCCAAATAATCTTCCTGTCCCCAGGTTGATTTTTTGGATGAGTTGGTCGCCGTTGCACCCCATTGGGTAATGGTGCCCGATTCCTCTCCGGCGAAGTCCCAAGGCGAATAATAATGAACCGAGAGCATGATTCTCTTCTCTGTGCTCGGAATCGTAGAAGAACGATATTGATCCGTTGGCATCGCGAATCCGTAATTGCCGACCGTATAATCGATGTTCGTATTCCAGCCTGGAATGAGAAGCCACCTTGCGCTATTGTTGCCGCCGGTTTGTCTAACGGTATCCACGAAAATCTGATTATAGGCATTGAGATTAGCATAGTAACTGGTGTTAGGCGTACCGTAAGTGCCGTCGAATTCTTCGTTCATCGATTCGAAAATCAAACGCTCGTCATAGTTAACGAACGTATTCGCGATCTGCTGCCACACCTTTTGATATTTGGCTTTAATCGTCGATTGATCGCTTGAATTGACTAATAGCCAAGAGCCAGTGACCGAATTGTAACCGTCTCCATGAATGTTGATGATGACAGTCAATCCCTCGTTGTAGGCATAGTCGACGACTGTCTTTACTCTGTTCATCCACGTGGAGTCAATCGTATAATTCGGTGCGCTTCCGATCAAATTCAAATACGAAACCGGGATACGGATCGTTTTGAATCCTGCTGCCTTTACCGATTGGATGAGTGCTTGCGTAATAATTGGATTACCCCATGCCGTTTCGCTTGGCGTGCCGTTGCTGTTCGCTTCGAGCTGGTTTCCGAGATTCCAGCCAGCCCCCATTTGAGCTACGATCTGCGAAGCGTTCAATTGAATGAAATCGTCCGTAAGCGCGGCCGACGCTGTCGAACTCCAACCGGAAATGGCGGTTGTAATCGCTACAACCGCTGCTAACAAATAAGTCCTGAGAGATTTTGCTTTAAACGCCATAACATTTAACCTCCGCTTCTTCTTATTAATCTGAATGAAACGATATCAATGAGACCCGACTCTATTATTCCCCCTTTCCTCTTACCATTGGATTTGCCTTAATGGAGTATGGATAGCTGCAGTATGTTTGAACATTAAATACCACATCACCCACGGTCGCCCATATCAAATCATACAACCAACATATGGAAGATTACAAGAATCCAATCTAAAAATCCGAGAGTGTATTCAAATGAAATGGAAAAAGACGTAGCTGCCGTCTAGATCGGGAGCTACGTCTTTTTTCTATACCGAAATATCCAGATTGCCGCCCAGATAGGGATGAGGAGCCGGAACCGACTTTAACATTTCCGTCAATTGCTGTCCTTGCTGCTCGGCCATATCCTTCGACATAGACATGACTTGTAAGCTCGCCTGCTGCGCGACAGAACTCTGGCTCATTGCCATTGATAATGCTGCAATATCCATAACCTGTACTCCTCTCGTGATCGAATTAACGTCATACCTAACTTATATCGGACAGATAGGAGGAAATATGTAACGAGTCAACCTGTCTAGTATAACATTAAGCTCCGATCGCAATAGATAGAGCTCTCTTCGGTGTACGGTTTACAGCAGCAGCCCATTCTCCAGGTTACGTAACGCTTCATCCAATAAGACAGCAAAATCGGTATTGGGATGTTCCCTCATGTTAAAATCATGCTAAGTCACTCCTTAGAGATATTCTAGTTTGAGAGAACGCATCAAGTCCCTGTTTGCGCTGTCTCATGGATTCGGTACCGTTCCGCTTGCAAATTGAACATATACGCATACTTTCCGTTTAGATCCATTAACTCCTTGTGGCTGCCCTGCTCGATGATCCGCCCCTCCTCGATCATGTAGATCATATCAGCCATGCGCGTGGTGGACAGCCGGTGGGAGATGAAGACCACAGTCTTGTTGCTGGCTTCCTTCAGGATAGCTTCGTTCATGTTGTACTCACTGATAGGGTCCAGAGCACTGGAGGGTTCGTCCAGCACGATGATTGGACAATTCTTGTACAACACCCGAGCGATCGCCACCTTCTGCGCCTCGCCGCCGGACAACAGCGTTCCCTGGTCGTCAAACTCCTTAGTGATGGTAGTATCGATTCCCCTCGCCATGCTGGCTAGCTTCTCGCCAAAGCCGCTGTTCTCCAGTGCTCGGATGATCTCCTCCCGCTGAGGAGTCGGCATACCCATGGAAACGTTGTCCGCTAGAGAGGTAGCGAATAGCTCGTAGTCCTGGAAGGTAGCGCCGAACAGGTCGCGGTAAGCCATTAGATCATACTGCTTGATATTGACGCCGTTGTAGAGAATCTCTCCCTGGTTAACATCGTAGAGGCGCATCAGCAGCTTGGTCAGGGTGGTTTTGCCCGCGCCATTGTAACCAACGATGGCCACGCTCTTGTTCGGCTCGAGTGTAAAGCTGATGTTCTTCAGTAAGGGCTCTCCCGTACCGGGGTAGGTGAAACTTACGTTCTTAAATTCCAGCGGCGCTATATACGATGGCAGCGGTTGCTGCTCCGATGCCGGGGCGCTCTGGGCAGCCAGTTCCGACTGATAAGCTAGGAATGAGCGAATCTTCTCGATATACAGACTATTCTGCTGAAGCTGTGGAATCGTGCGAGACAAGGTTAACAGCCCTCCGCTCACCCGCCGAGTGGCATTCACGAGCGACACCGCCGAGCCGTAGCTTAAGACTGCCTCCACCATGATTTTCCGCATGATATACAAAATGTACAAACCATTTACTACAAAGGTACTAAATAAGAAGTCTGCTGCGAACTCCTGGGCAACCATAGGCTTGGTGCGGCTGTCGATCTCACGATTGATCTGTACGTTCGTTTCCCCGTACAAACGGTGGAGCCGGCCGGCGATTGGATTGAGTCGCAGCTCCTTCGCATAATCCGCCAGGTAGAACACTCGGCTTACATAGTCGCGTTTTCGCTGTAGGGGCTTCATGGCCAGATCCAGCTCAAACGTCTTCTTGTTCCGTCGCAGGTTGAAGAACATGGAACCTGCTAGGGACAGCATAACAAAGAAAATCCCTTCCCAGTTGAGTGCGATCAAGAACGCGCCAGAAAGGATAACCTGTGTAACGGTACCTAACAACACTCTAATGGTATCTAAGGCGGCAGCGGTTCGCTTGTCCGATTCGCTGATCGCCCACACAAAGTCATTATAAAATGCCGGGTTATCGTAACAAGCCAAGTCCATACGGGAGGCAATATCATAAATTTCCTTCTGCAGCCGCTTGTTCACTGCCACTTTACCGCGAGGCATAATGACATTGTAATGAATGGTATTAACGAGCAGCCACAGGGAGGCGACACTAAACACGAATAGCGTATACCAGAGGACAACGCTAAACGGCTTATTGTACTGGATGGCATCAATCATAAATTTGGGCATATATACGAATTCAAAAAATTGGACGGCTGCATGAGCCGCCATTAGCAGGCAGGTCATAAGCGTGTACAGAGGGGCTGCCCGGAAGGAGTAACGCACAATGAACCAATTATTGCTTAAGATCTGTTTATTCACGCGTTTACCTCCCACTTCGCCACCGTGCTCGACTCATCTAGGTCTCTGTACTTCTCAGCTTGTTTGGTATACATCGTTCGATAGAGTCCGTTCAACCCCATCAATTCCTCATGAGAGCCCCTTTCCACCACCGAACCGTTATCCAAAACATAGATCGTATCCGCCATAATGGCCGCCGAGAGCCGATGAGAGATCAGAAACACGATTTTGTTGGCGTCATGCTCATAGGTTCTAGCGAGCGCCTCGAAAATCTCATGCTCGGCCACTGGATCCAATGCACTGGACGGTTCATCCAGAATTAAAGTTGGAGCATCCTTAACTAACGCCCGTGCGATTGCCAGCTTCTGCACTTGACCCTTGGACAACACCACCCCTTCACTGTCAAATTCGCGGGTTAGCGTTGAATCGGTACCGTGTGGCAGATTAGCCAGCTTATCATAGATCCCACTTGTCTTCATGGCGCTGATGCTCTTCTCTCGCAACTTATCGCTCATCTCCTCGACCATTGCCACATTCTCAACTGCCGACAAGGAGAACACCTGGAAATCCTGGAAGACGACACCGAACAGCCGTCGTACACGCTGGACACTGTATTCTCGGATGTTCCGGCCATTGAGCAAAATCTCCCCTTCCGTGGCGTCGTATAAGCGCAGCAGCAGCTTGATGATGGTGGTCTTGCCTGCACCGTTGTGGCCTACAAGCGCTACTTTTCTTCCTTGTTGCAGTGTGAAGCTCACATTCTGCAGCACCGGCTCAGAACCCTCATAGGCAAAGCTAACATGCCGAAACTCGATACTGTCAAGCGATGTGATGTCCCTGCCTGGCTGGTCCTCAGCAATTTGTGGCTTATAGGCGAGAAAGCCGCGCAGATTGGCAATGTAAAGGCCGTTCTCCGCCACTTTGACAAAGCCGTCCATCATGTAGGTTAGCAAGTTGGAGGCAACCACAATGGCGTTAGCGAGCATGGCTGCGTCGGCGATACTCAGATCCCGCTCGATGATCGCCCGCCAAGCTACGTAGAGCCACACGCCTTCAAAAACTAATGGGTAAATGAGCACAACCTTAATAAACTGCAGCAGGATTGAGCGGCGCATATACTTCTTCACATTGGCCAAGATCCCGGCGGCTCCATCGTCATATAGGTTTTTGACAACGTCAAAGATGCGTGAAAGACGGATCTCCTTGGCGTACTTCTGAAGAAAGACCACACGGTTCACGTAGCCCAGCTTGCGATTGTGAGGCACGTCGTCCTGGCTGTGTTGGAAGCTGATCTTATTGGTCTTGGTTCCTATGATGAAATTGGCTACCACTGGAAAGAAGGTGAACAACGCAACAAACGGGTCTATTTGCGCCATGGTGACCATAACAAAAATGGCAGCGCCGATGTTCGTAATTAAGCCTGCCATATCGTCTAGAATTCGGACGGCGCGGACATTGGCCTCGGAAGCGGCGCGGGTGTACTGGTCGTAAAACTGCGGATACTCATAACAGCCAACATCCACCGTACTAGCCTTCTTGAACAGTTTCATGCTGATGGCATGATACAGCTTCTGCTCGGTGAAGCGGGCATAGCGCTGATTGTACCAACTGGAGAACAGGGTAAGCAGGCCGAAAACCGCCATGGATCCCATTACGAATACGACTACGGAGCTGTAGCTTCGGTGGTTTTCCAGCGCATCTAAGAGAAAACGCACGAAGATAATGCTGAAGAACACCCAGCTGAAATAGTCAGCAAAGGCATCCAGCAGCTTGGCGAAGACGCGCCCAGGCGTGATGGAATAAATAATCCGCAGCATGTAAGTATTGTTGCGGATTATGACCCAGAGCGAGGAATCTTTGGACTTGCTTGTTTTATTTGACATGAAGACCTCCTTAACAAGTAATTGCCTCTTGAACACTCACGGTAGACAAACCACATCAGCAACAATAATTCGGTAAAAGGAAGATAATCCCTTTATTTCGTTGGCGAATTCTGTTGAATTTTAGAGGTAACTGAGAAATATGTCATCCGATAACGTAAAAAACCGCAATTTATGCGTCCCATTATTTGTCACATTGCTTGTTCTACTTATCTTTAAAAACAAACAGCCGGATGAGGGTTTCCCCTCCCCGGCTGTTTGAGCTATTAAATGCAGCAGCTTCCGTCCTCCAGCTGGCACGCTTGTTGGTTCTCTTTTGCTTCGACGGTGGCTGTTGTAGCAGCAATTTCTGTAAGGGCGACGCCATCCGCGTCTGGAGGAACAGGGATCGCGTCTTCGCTATGCTGCAGAAGCTTCACGTCGATGTGTGGGCCAACCGTATTCAGCATTTTACAAGTCTCCCGAGTTTCTTGAAGCAGCTTCACACGCGCCTCGGTGTCCACTTCGGTGGCAAAGGTTAGCGTAAACACAACACTAACAATTTGCCCTTCGTTATTAACTGCCTCTTCGGCGGTTACTCGCGTTACCGCTTGCGGATAACCGTAACCGCGTGCGCGGTGATTAAGCGAACCACCGACACACCCGGACAGTGCGATAAGCCATAACTCGACAGCTCGGAACCCTGCATCTTCCCCGCCTTGATCAATCCCGCGATCTAACACTACGCTATGCGTCTTCGCGACAGCCAATTGCTTGGAGTCAGATAATATAGTCAACTTGCTCTTCATTTGTCGTCCTCCTTTAAGTGCTTATTTAGTTGCGCTCCCTCTACAACAAAAAAAGGCAAAACACAGGGTGCAACACCCGCGTTTTGCCTTCGGTTATCCGATCGACTTTCAATATTAGTAGATCTATTAGGGCTGCCATATTTCCCATACGTTTCCGTCAGGATCGGCGAATGTTACATTGGGACCGCAAGTTACCCGCTCACCGAGAATGTTTACTCCGTTTTCCTTAAAACGTTCGAAAAGTTCTTGGATATGAGGTGTGACGAAACAACCCACTGCATGAGGTTTTCCTCCGTCCAGTGTCCATGAGAATCCTAACCGACCGCCTTTTTCTCCCGACTCGTGTAGAAATAACGCAGGCACTGTTCCTGTGGCTGGGTCAGCAGTGCTTCCGTCCGCTTCGAAAAACCTCATGATCGCCATGCCCATTCCAGGTTCAACAGGATGAATGTTTGTTGGTTGGCATCCTAAATTTTTCTCATACCATTTCACGGACTCGTAGACATTACTTACAGGGACGTATAGACATGTTACCCCTGTAATGTCACGCACTCTTTTCTCTACCATAGTTTCGTCATTTTGCGGCATACCCATTACCTCCTTCATAAATGTTAAAATAACCATAATTATCTTCTGTTTCCAAATACCATTTCCCTGCTGCTGTAAAATAATATTGTCGTACAAATCGTCCTTTAGTCCGTTTTCATCCGTTCCGTAATTGCACATTTTTAGTTCAATTAAACTCTCAGTTCTGCTTTGGATAGTTTTATAACGTCCAATAATTCAATTTTTTGATTTTTTTCTTCATGGTAGAGCCATCTATCTTTGACATGGTCTATGAACAGCACGCCATTTAAATGATCAATTTCATGCTGAATACAACGAGCAAGATAGCCTTCGGCTTCGAGGATGATGGTTTCGCCTGATCTGTTTAAGCTCTTCACCTTTATATAATTAGCTCTTTTAACAACGCCCATATAACCTGGGAAAGATAAGCAGGCTTCTCTTCCTGTTTGCTCACCGCTCATTTGTATAATTTCAGGGTTAATCAGCTCGATTAATCCTTCTCCACAGTCCATGACAATCAGTCTTCGCAGTATTCCGACTTGCGGAGCTGCGAGACCAGCACGCCCTTCAACAGCATATAAAGTCTCGCCCAAATCATCGAGGAGTTTTAATGTCTTCTCATTTAATTCAACTGCTTTGGCTGATTTTCTTAGTATAGGATCTCCAAAAGGCAATATGTGTTTAACAGCCATAGTTATGCCCCCTTTACTTTTTGAGGCGGTGTATGAACCCATAAGTCATTAGGCGTACACTCAAGTGCAGTACAGAGAGCGTCAAGTGTCTCGGATTTCATTTGCCGCGGTTGATTGGTCAACAAAGCACTTATGGATGCGGGAGTTAAATTGTAATTAGACTTTTCTTTCAATAACCTTGCTAATGCTGCACCTGTCCATATTTCTCTTTCTGCCATCACTTTTCGTAGCATCCATACAAGCATTTTTATACCTCCGATAAGTTTAGCCAGTAACATATATTATTAGGTAGTGCCTAATATAACATGTTTTTTCCTTCAATACAAAAAACACCTCTATAGAGAGGTGCTTCAATTGTTCTATAATTCTGCGGAATGAGGGAAGATCATTATCGGCCGCGTACGATTATCAGTAGTCCTCCTCACATTATCCTTATCTTCAACCGGCAGTGGCAATAGGATATCGATTTCTAATCCTTTGCCTGGCGCCGTACGCAAGACGGTCTCACCTTCTAGTCCAGACACCCTCTCTCGAATTCCTGCCAACCCCATGTGGTCAAAAGACAACTGCAGTCGATCCATCTCGATACCGACTCCATTATCCTTGTAGCAATAATGAATGTTCCGCCCTTCATAGTAGAGCTGCAAATTGACGTGCGTCGCCTTCGAATGCTTCATCCCGTTGCGCAGCAGTTCTTGCGTAATTCGATAGATCGCCAGCACATATTCATCGCCCAGCTCCACGCGAAAATCTTGATGGTCGAACGTAATCGTAAAGTTCGCATTCAACTGCGCATGGGAACATAAATTTTCAATGGCCTGAATTGCCCCCATTTCCTGCAGGAATGGCGGCCTAAGCTCATTACAGGTTTCACGGATCTGGTGGATGACATCGAGCAATCCTTCACTTATTTCATTCAATTGTGATCGGGTATTCGTTGGCAGCTCTGCTTCATCACTTACGATCATCTCCAACTTACGATACCATACAAGCTGATCCTGAAGGGCAGAATCATGAAGGTCACTGGCAAGCTTACGTCTTTCTTGCTCTGATAGTCGGAACAGCAGACGTAGTACCCATGGCGGTGCTTCCTCTCTCTTCAGATCCAGATCCTGTACAAGCCCCTCGATAAGCTGAAGGTTCTGGTACACAAACCCAACATGGGTGATAAGCGTGCGAAGCCACATCTTCTCATCATGATTAAATTCCGTATGATTGACTTTGTCGCTGATCCATACCAAATGGTGTGTTTCACTGCCCTGCCCGATCTTATAACAGATCCCTTTCGTTAGTTTCAACTCTTTCCCGACTCTTAAACTCGACCAATTATGATGAAGCTGCGAATACAACTCTTCGAAGGGGACGTTTCCGTGCGTTCGTTTTAACTTGATCTCTTGATCCTCATTGCTGCATTCAATAAATCCGACCGAATCAATCGGCAGCAAGTCGAGCAGTTCCTTCTGTACACATTGTTCTAGCTCGCTTACCTTCTTAACTTCGGAGACCCTATTCGAGAAGCTTTCCAAGCTTTGCTCGAATTCGTGGGCACCTTTAATGACCTTGTTGCGTAGCTTGCGATCCAATACTTCTCTCACATATAAGAAGAGTATACTTAAACCGTAAATCACAAGACACAGTCTGCCCCACACGATGAGCTGAATTGATGTATCGATAAAAACAAGTTCCAAACCGGCCAGGAATATTAGGCTCGGTAGTAAGGCCATTATCAAATAATACCGCAGCCTGCTTATAATAAACTCGATATCAAATAACTGATTAGAGACAATAAGATACAAGTACGTTATTGGCAAAAACAAAAAAGACAATCCCGCTATGCTGCCGTCCACAATAGATGTTCCTACTAAGAGTATCGGTAATAGTGTAAGACAGATAAAAGGGAAAAAAGATGCTATGTTTCCAACCATCATATAGATCATTAAAGCCTGGCGGGTTGTATTTCGATACCTGACATACATTCGAACTTGAACGAGCAATGCGATTAGCGTCCCTATGATAAATACAATAAAACCAAAGGCTTTCATTAAAAGCCATGTTTGTTGATCACTATTGCTAATCGGAATGAAAAACAAATATAAGATATTCCACGCCACAACCGCCCCATATCCAATCGTAACAACCTGTTTATGTACCGAAACAATCCCTTTATTGTTAAAGTAACTTACTACAAAATGAAGAAACAATATCGGAGCAAAGGTCAGTGCGAGCATGAAAACGATAGCAAAGATCATATTACCGACTGTATTTCCGTACCCTGCCAAGTAACCAAGTGCTACTGACATTAAAAACAAGATTAATAAAGAAGCCGAACGATCTTCCGGCTTCTTGTAGGCAATAAACAAAGAGATAGTTAACATCACTACGAATAAAGACATTGGAATAAAATATACGTTCCACTGAATCGGTCTCTCGGACCTATCCGAGAAATCCAATTCGATCGGGTGTCCGGATCTCATGACCGTAATGCTTGTCGAAGTATTGATTCCGTAGCCATCCCAGAGATTTTTCCCTTCAACGGGCTGATGATCAACATGTGTTACAATATCCCCTGGCGCAATTCCTTCCTGTACGGCCCATGCTTTTGGGTCCACATCAGCTACAATCCACTCACCATTCGATTTGTGCAAATCAACACCCATGTACGGTATTCTAAAATACAGCACGATGCTCCACCCAGCAATAACAAGTGTAAACAATAAAAAGGCCCAATTTTTATATCTAGTGTTAACCATAAGACATTTTCTCCTTAATAAAACAGCTACAAATGAACGTGGACGGTTTATTCTTGCAATCTTAAAGCCAGAGTAGCTTACGAACTTGCTCTTTAGCCGTCTCCTGACCTTTGAAGATGTCCAGCATAGCCTGCTGCTGATTTGGATTAATACCCGCTAATGCAACATTGCCTTGTACAAACTGAGCCATCATTCCAGGGTTCTGCTTCAATTGTGCGATCACTTCTTTAAGCACCGTCATTACCACCTTTTGAATAAAATGTATATTGAGCATCTTGTCCCAGTATAGCACTAGAATAATGCTGCTGCATCGCATTACAGATTGCGGGATACCGCATAAACGATTGCGGGTTGGAGCGAAGTGCCTACCTTAGTTAACGGAATGGAAAGATATTGTATTTGAGTCTGTGTCTATCGGTAAGCGTTTACATGAATACCCGCAATTGCCCTCGCATAACTCCGCCACTAGGACTGCGTACAATGCCTTCCCCTGTTTATCCTACTTCTATCTGACTAGATAAAGACGAAACTTTTGTAATAGCCACCATGCAGCATCTATGTAAAAAGCCCTCTCCCAACGTAAATTGGGAGAGAGCTTCACTTTTCATGTTGAATTACAGTTCCAACATTTTCCTAATCTCCGCAATTATTTGCTCTCGACCAGGCTCCATGGACTCGCTAAACTGCTGCAATAGCTGTTCGAGAAGCAAATGATAGGCCTTATCAAATGATTCACGACTGTTACACGCGATATCGGGTAAGACGCCTATATTATTCCAACTACCTTTTGTGATGGGGTTAATTGGATAAGCATTAGGTATAAAAGCTTGAAAATGGTCGTTTACGCGATGAACACTGCCAGCATTTGCTTTGCCACCTGTTTTTTCGCCGATAATGGTTACTCTTTGAATGGCTTGTAGACTGTATGCGAACTCTTCAGCGCAGGAACCCGTATGCTGACTCGTTAGGATATAAACAGGCTTGTCAGCACCAAATCTTTCCCCAGGTACATGAGGCAAACTCCAAAATGACTGCGTTGTATCGTATTGCCGCCAATAAATATCATTTAAATGTACGGGCGGGGAGCCATCTAACAAGTAACTTGCGATAAATGCACTCATAAATGAAGAACCGCCGTAATTATTTCTGAGATCGATGATCAGGCCGTCTGTACCTGCAATAAAACTCATCGCGTGTGTTGCAGTACTGCCTGCATGTTCCGGATACGCAAACTCGTTAATGATAAGGTATCCTATATTGCCTGGCAGTCTCTCTACTCGTTCAAATCCATAATTATTTCGTTTTTGACGCAATAATAAGTCTTCATTATTGATCGGATCGTGCTGTTGAAGAGGTAGAATGGCTTCGCTAAAGGAAAAAGCCAAATGTTTGTCATTACTTATCTCTTGCAGATCCTCTGTAATCTTCTTCGCTAAAGTAAAGCCGGATTCGTCCTTGTCATAATCCCCTCTAGATAGCTTTTCAAGCAGCGAGTTCTTCATGATTTCGGCGGTGTTTGGGAAAATGTAATAATCGAGCAGCAGGGCACCAAGAGATTCAACCGTATTTGCAATAAAAACATCATTCAGATTAATTGAAGTCAATCCGTATCATCCTTTCCGCCACGGCAGTGTTGTGAATCCTCTTTGATTCCTATATATTCCCCCTTAACAATATGATACAGAAGATAATATGTATATAACAGGATGAAAATTTGTAGTGTTATTCTTTGTTTTAACTGTGGAACTGTAATAAAACAGATATTACTATTTTATATAACAGATGAGATACAGAATGATGACGACACCGTTCGTTTGGGTTTTCCCGCCAACGAAAAGAAGGAGCAGTTGCCATCGGCAATCTGCTCCTTCTTATCGCACCTGTTAGCTTAACGCTGGTCCTGCTATAGAATCCTACTATTTACGATCGGCAAAATAACTTCCACCATCGTTCCCTTCCCAACCTCACTTTCAATGCCGATAGTCCCCTTATGGTTTTGAATGATTCTCATTGAAACCATTAATCCTAACCCTGTTCCGGTTTCTTTTGTCGTATAAAAAGGATTGCCGATCTTGGTCATTTCTTCTTGCCGAATACCATGCCCTGTGTCGTTAATTCGAATGTGTAGTTTATCGTTCATTTGTCTGGCTTGTATGATTAACTCTCCGCCTTTAGGCATGGATTCAATGGCATTCTTAATAATATTGATGAATACTTGATTGATACTGCTTTGACACTGAATGAACGGTAAGTTGGCTTCTAACTCTTTCTTGATTTGAACGTTAAATAGGTTTGCTTGTCCTTCAAATAATCTGGTAACGTGATTTAATAGTTGTGCCACGTCCCTTAACTCATATCTTTCATTTGAAGGTTTAGCTAGCACGAGCAGTTCACTTACAATTTCATTGATTCGATCGATTTCGGATATCATGACATCATTACGTATTTTCTTTGTACCATTAATATCTTCTTTCACATACAATTGCATGAATCCTCGTAAGCTGGTCAATGGGTTTCTAATTTCGTGTGCGATTCCGGCGGCAAGTTCCCCAACTAAGGAAAGCTTCTCTGATCGTCGGATTAATTCTTCGGAATGTATACGCTCTGTTATATCGCGTCCCATACTGATCACGTGTTGAATATCTCCGGCCGTATTTCTAATTTTCTTAGAGTGTGCTTCTTGCCATATATAATGACCGTTCTTATGTCGAATACGATAAACCGTTATTCTGCTGTCCGATTGATCAGAATTGCCCTTCCTTAACCAGGCATTGTTCAAATCGTCTGGATGCCAATATTCATAAGCATATTTCCCGATAAGTTCTTCTGGTTCGTATCCAAGTTGCTTGATGATTGCTGGCGAGACAAATACGATCATTCCGTCTGGCGTCAACCGCAAAATTACGTCTTGGGAATGTTCGGCAATAAGGTTATGTAGTTCTTCAATCTTCTTGAACTCTTCTTCTTTCTTTTTTTGTTCGGTTATATCTATAACTTGGGCAATGAACAGGTCGTTTCCATCAATTCCTTGAAGATTCCTTTCAACTGTAACGTTCAAAAGACCCCACATAATGGTCCCGGATTTATGAGAATACCTTTTTTCGATTTGAAAACCATCCATTTCACCCTGCTCCAACTTACGCCATAATTTCTGAGTTGTCTCTAAATCTTCAGGATGGGTATCAAATGAAATGCCGAAATTAATTAATTCGCTTTCACTATATCCTAACATCCTGCATAAGGATGGATTAGCCTTCAGGAAACTTCCATTACAAGATAACAAAGCCATTCCGATTGGAGATTTCTCAAATGCACGAATAAAAAGACTATGGTCATTGAAATGTGATAACATTTGTTCCCCCATTTAAAGCAGTTACAAGAATGATTGACCTCAATAAGGCATTATAACAGCAATTTGCGTTAATTATAACTGATTTTACAAATTGCTTCAGATCTGCGAGACGTCCGCGTTGGACAGGTTTTCAGCGAGCAGCTTGAACGAAGATCCACAGCAAGCTGAGGCAATGATGGCGGAATTATGTTTAAGAATAAAAATGTAGCCTATAAACATAACGAAGGAGCAATTGCCAGCGGCAAACTGCTCCTTCGTTAGAATCAAGTAACGCAACTGTAAGGCTTACCGCAGATCCTGCTGCAATATCCCCTATTTAACGATTGGCAAAATAACTTCCACTGTAGTCCCCTTCCCAACTTCGCTTTCAATGCGCATAGTCCCCTTATGATTTTGAATGATCCTCATGGAAACCATTAAACCTAACCCTGTTCCCGTTTCTTTTGTAGTAAAAAACGGGTTTCCGATCTTGTCCATTTCTTCTTGCGGGATTCCATTCCCAGCATCTTTAATTCGAATGTAGAGGTTATCGTTCAATTTCTTGGCTTGAATGATCAAATCTCCGCCTTTAGGCATGGACTCAATGGCATTCTTCAAAACATTGATAAAGACTTGATTAATACTGCTTTGACACTGGATTAACGGTAAATTGGCATCAAACTCTGTCATGATTTGAACGTTATACAGATTGGCTTGTCCTTCAAATAATCGGGTAACGTGATTTAATAGTTGTACCAAGTCCCTTAACTCAGAGCCTTCATTTGAAGGTTTAGCCAGCACTAACAGCTCGCTGACAATTTCATTGATTCGATCAATCTCTGATAGCATGACATCATTGCGCAATTTCTTTGTGCCATCAATATCCTCTTTCATATACAATTGCATAAATCCTCGTAGACTAGTCAATGGATTTCTGATTTCATGGGCGATCCCAGCTGCAAGTTCGCCAACTAAGGATAGTTTCTCTGATCTGCGAATTAACTCTTCGGATTGTATTCGTTCGGTTATATCACGTCCCATACTGATCACGTGTTGAATCTCTCCTGCAGCATTTCTAATTTTCTTAGAGTGTGCTTCATGCCATATATAATGACCGTTCTTATGTCGAAGACGATTAACAAATATTCTGCTATCCGAAGGATCAGTATTATCCTGACTTAACCAAGCACATTTCAAATCCTCTGGATGCCAAAAATCATAGACATATCGCCCAATAAGCTCATCTGGCTCATAGCCGATTTGATTGCGAATCGCTGGCGAGACATAGGTGACCATTGCGTCCGGCGTTAACCGAATAATCGCGTCTTGCGAGTGTTCAGCAATAAGGTTGTGCAGTTCTTCAATCTTCTTAAACTCTTCTTCCTTCTTTTTTTGTTCCGTTATATCTACAATTTGGGCAATGCAAACGTCATTCCCACTGATTCCTTGAAGGTTTCTTTCTGCTGTAACATTTAGAAGTCCCCACTTTATGGAACCAGATTTATGATAATACCTTTTTTCGATTTGATAACCATCCACCTCGCCACGTATCAATTGATGCCATAATGTCAGATCTGTTTCTAAATCTTGAGGATGGGTGGCAGATGAAATACCGAGGTGTATTAATTCGCTTTCCGTATATCCTAACATTTTGCATAAAGACGGATTAATCTTTAAGATGCTTCCATTAATAGATAACAACGCTATTCCAATTGGGGACTTCTCACATGTACGTAAAAAGAGATTATGGTCATAGAAGTAAGATAACATCTGATCCTCCACTGAAAGCAGTTAAATGATTGATTAACCTCAATAAGGAATTATAACAGCAATTCATGTTAGATATAACTGATTTTACAAATCCCATTATTCCAATTCCTTGCAATGGAACAGGGAGTAACGTCGCTGTGGGTCGCTCCCTGTATGCGTTAATTCCTCTGTCGGCTAATAGGAGTAGAACACAACGCTACAACCGACCGTACTGCCCCATGCTTTGGCTTTATTGTATAGCAAGACATCATGTGTATAAATTCTATCTGGAAAAGGAAGGAATTCCTCTTTTATAGGCTCGTTGTTCCAATCCTCCAGTGCAATGCCTCTAAGATATCTTCCCTTATTATTTACACGATCTAAAGTGAAAACAAATACCGTATAATGAGTACCCGATATCTGTTTGAAGAACGAGGTCATTTTTCTCTTCTCCTGTTCGGCAAGGCCATTCCTTTCCGCGGCAACAAGAATATACAAATACTTCTGTTTCCGCTGTTCAATCGGAACGAGGCGGAACTGTGGCCATCCCTGCTCATTCATATGCCATTCCATCCTGTGATTTGTTTGCTCAGCACCTCTCCACTTATGGAAGAAATACTGTACCAGGTATATTCGTATTTCAGCGTATTTCTCTCTATTCGAGAGTGATTGATTGGTGCCGTGTATACGAGAATGGTATAATTCCCGATCCATGTGCAGGAACTTGAAATGCTCCGCCAATTTATAGAACATCTGCCGGTCCTCGGCGTAACGCGCATGAAAAGGCACATCCATGTCCCAACCGCCAACAGCACGAACCGAATTCGTTCGGTAGAAACGGGGAGTGATCATCCACCTGTACAAGAGCACTTCATATTTATCCCGAAAGGTACGATGTTGAAGGATCTCCGTTTTGATACCATCTTTTTTTATCTTATGGTGTACCGAATTCCCATAGGCCAATGCGGTACTGTCGCCAGCGTCTTCCATCGCCTGCAGCAAGGTGCTTATGGTGTCCTTCTCGATCCAATCGTCTGCATCTAACTGCATGAAATAAGGAGTAGACACCAGCTTCAGCGCGTCATTCAGCACACTGCCGATTCCTCCGTTAACCGGACGTTTGACATAAGATATCCTGCAATCATTCATATACGCAGCTACAATCTCTTCCGTCTGATCCGTAGAAGCATCATCAATGATGAGCAATTGCCAATCCTGCAACGTTTGATCCAGCACGCTTTGAATCGCTTCACTTATATACGAGGCCCTATTGTACGTCGGCAGGACAACCGTCACTTTGTCTTCCGAGAAATTCGATAGATTGTCGTTCTTCGCCGTCCTATCAGCCTTCAGCACAGGTAAGTCCGTTGTTCTCGGCAATAAGGTACTCAAATGCAGCCATCCGGATCCGGATGATGCTTCGAATATGGGTTCATATTCGTCACCCCACTGCTTTAGTATTTTCGGATATACATATAATCGGGTTTCTTCAAATTTGGTACTGTTTTTCTTATTTGAGATATTGGAAGCATGTAATCGCAGATGATAGAGGTTAGCGTTGACGTAATGGAATTGATACTTGCCTATTAGTTTAAGCAAAATGTAACGATCCTCCATGTAACGTCCCTGATGAGGATCATCCAATTCAAAGCCTCCTACCTCACGTACTGCCGCTGTACGGAAAAATCTTGGCTGAATCATTGGATGATAGAGCATAAAATCATATTTGTTTGCGAAGGATCGGTGCTTCTCTACACTTCTGATTTGTATACGCCCTTCATTCTCTCTCCAACTGACGCTATTGCCAAAAACCAGCCCAATAGATTCGTCTTGATTTTCCATTTCACGCAGCAATACCTCTAAAGCTCTCATGTCTAACCAGTCGTCAGAATCTAAGATGACAAAGTAAGGGGTTTGAATGAATGATAGTGCGTCGGCTAACACAGCGCCGGTTCCGCGGTTTGTTGTAAAGCGCATATATTGAATCTTTGAATCGGTGAGAAAAGGATTAGCAGCTTCATAAGTATGATCTGTGGAGGCATCGTCTAATATAATAAGTCTCCAGCCTGCATAACTTTGTGCCAATACACTTTGAATAGCAAAGGGGATATAGTCGGCACGATTATATACAGGCATGAGGACGGTTATTTTCGCTTCTTCCTGATTATTTGCGAGCAAAGTAATCCCCCTCCTGATCTTATACCCGATGCTTTCCTAACGTAGCTGAGACCTCTTGGAAGGAATCCCACTCTGCGAGTGCGGAGATGGGCCTTGGGTGAGGCTTCCATCGCATATTCCATTTCGACTCGAACAGTCGTTTATTCTGATCGAACAAGCTTTGGTATTGGGTATTCGGGAGCTGTCTTAGTGTGGCGCTGCCACTATGATGGACGAACACATCTTCAATAATGGCGAGCTGATATCCGGAATTTCTTACTCGCAGACAATAATCATCGTCTTCGAACATACCGATTCCGAAATTTTCATCCAAGCCTCCGACCGCTTCATATACTTCTCGTTTCATCGCCACGCAAAAAAATCCTAAGTTATCTGTCATTCGTCTCCGGCCTTTGTACAGCTGCTTGAATTTGTTTAGAAATGCAGGCTCTGCGCCATGTACATCGTTACTTACAGCAAATTCGAGCATCTGATCATTGCCGACGCTGTTGGATACTGGACCAACCATTCCTAGTTCCAGGTTGTTGCGAAGCGGTTCGATCAGTCCCTCCATCCAGCCCTCCGATACAATGGTATCGTTATTGAGCAATAGGATATAATCGCCTACTGACAATCGACAGCCGAGATTGTTCGCCGCTGCGTAGCCCAAGTTATGAGAAAGCCGCACGAGCTTCAATTGCGAATGAGAACCTCCCCAATTTCTCGTTTCATCACTGGAGCCATTATCGACAATAATTACCTCTAGATTAGGGTTTCGGTTGTGCGCGAATATACTCTCCACACAGCGCTCTGTAAAAATAAAGTTGTTATATGCAGCAATTACGATACTGACCTTTGGAAAATACGCTGTCGTCAGATGCTTCATAAGCTGTTGATAACGGGATAACCATGTATGCTTGCTGGCGTATTGCGATCGGAGCAAAGCATGCTTTTCGTTCGATTGATCTTCCAACGCCATTTGGATTGCTTCTTCAAACTGCAAATAAGTGTCGGCTATAACAACCAACCCATCCATTGCCTCAAGTTCAGGTAATCGAGTCGCAATAACCGGCTTACCTGCCGCCAAATATTCATACACCTTTACAGGATTGGTGGCTAATGTTAGAGGATTGAGCAGGAATGGAATAACACATACGTCAAACCCATGTAAATAGCTCGGCAATTCAGAGTAAGGAAGTTCGCCTACGAAGTGGACATGATCATCGTACTGGCGCTGATCAAGCGAATAATTATGACCAATCAATACGAATTCCCAATCTGGATGACGACTGGCCAAGAACGAAATGAGCTCACTGTCAAACCATTGAGCTATCGCCCCATGATAGCCGATCACGGGCTTCTGATTCTCTCGGAGTTGAGGGGCGAGAAGCTCAGGTGGTTTGTTGAAATGCTCGAAATCGGCGGCGTTCCTTAATAATAAGACGTTAGAAGTCATTTCGCTTGCTTTGGATAACAACTGTTCCGAAGAAGCAATGACGAGATCGGCTTGTTTAAGTAAAGGTTCCTCTAATGCCAGATTGTCTGCCGATACATTGTTAAAACCATGATGTTCGTCCATACAATCATAAATAATTGTATTATTGGCTAGACGGAATACAAGGGTAGACCAGAACGGAAGATCTACTATGGATAAGAGGTTTGTAATAGCAAACCTTTGCTTAATCGCTTCTAGCGACATAAGTAAATAATGAATGTCCAGTTCATGCTGAATAGTGCTTCGATATGCATTGAGCGGATTATATGAACATAACCGTACCGTCCATATGCGTTCTTGAACGGGTATCACTTCTATATTCCTGCAGATGTCTTCGAACGTGGCGTATGTGTCATCTATGGCTTTGGTATCCACATGGAAATAGAACACACGATAACCATCGTTTGCAAATTTCAAACAAAATTGCTGCGGCCGCTGAAACCGATAATGCCAATCGATGATGGGAAAGCGGAACACGTCAAGAGGATATTTTCCCGCCTTTTCATGATGAGGCAAGTCCATTGCTCGGTTATTGGTATCAAAGTGAACAGATTCAAGCCTTGGAGTGTCTGTAGGCAGGGACATAGACGGCAAGGAGATAGCCTCTGGGACGAGTTCTTTACGTTTTTTAACGCGTGGTATTGCACTTTCCTTTAACCTCGTTTTTGTCTTAGGCGTGCGAGGGAGTGCAGACGCTGCCGGTTTATTTTTCTTATGCCCCTGCATTCGTCTCTTTTTGACCATGACGACACTCCTTTTCTGCAGACACTTCCGCGTTTGTTTAATACTATATGTCACCCCCCTGTTATCACGTGTGGTTGAATAACCCCCAAATATTCACCTAAAAGTTTCTATTCCTGCATAGATTGTTGAATAAAATCAAAGAATTGCTTTGCGCGCTGCTTAACGGAATGTCGTCCATGAATGAGCTCAAAGCCAGCATCAGCAATTCGACGGCGTTCAGCTTCGTTCATCAAGTAATAATCTGCTTTCTCCTCGTAATCTTGTTCAGTAACATCTACAAAATGAATTCCTGGTACAAACCCTAAATCAAACAGTTCCTGTGAGGCAGGCGCAAGCAGTAAGGTCCGGCAGGCTAACACTTCAAAATATTTGCGCAATGGATAATGAAAGATGGAGTCGCAGGAAAGAAAAATTTTAGCGCGATTAATGGCCAATGCGTAAGATCGGTCGACAAGGAGCTCAACATCTTCTTCCGTTGTGAAATTACGATACCCAGGATGCTCTCGATGGAAGAAGCCTTCTCTATGGCGCATATGCTCCAGCATTGATTTTCTTAGCGGGTAATATTTGGGTACCGTACAGCCAAGCAGCATGAAGTCGATGTCTCTCTCCAGCTTATAGTCACGGAAGATGGCTGTTTCTGCAAAGTGCGGGAACCAATGCATTTGATCGACAAACTCTGGATACCACTTTAAAAAAGGATCACGATAGATTGTGAAGATATGCTTCACATGATTGAGGTTGTAAAACTCCTTGCGCTTATCCTTCATAAAGTGCGGGTCATGCAGGATCGCTCCCAATGGGATATCAATATTCGCTAGCCCGTCAATCAATGGCGTATGTTCTTTTCTCAAATCATTCAAAAGGATATAGTCAGGTCGCTCACGAAGCTGCTGAAGGATATCTGTAATAGGTCCCGCCTCATGCCATACCGTCAGGTTGACCAAATCAGCAAGCGCATGACATAAATACACGATACTGCGTTGGACATATCGACTGAAATCTTCCGTGATAAACAAGACATTCAACTTGTTCATAGCTGCACCACCTTTGAACGTATTGCTGCTAGCTTACTCTGGGTAGAAAAAAAGGTTGTTTCGAGGATTTTAAAAATGAGCCCTTTTTATTACATTGGGTGCCGAGGCTAGGTCTGGTGCGGCAAGGATGAATAAGATGAACTTAGGTGTAAGATGTCACTGGGGGTGTATGGAACGGATAATGAACAGGTCATTGAATGGGTCAATACGAATTATCATTCAGGTGATTGGTGTGCGGCTTGTATTGTAAGGAGGAGCAATCGTGGCGTATGGAAACTACACGATGGACGAGATACATTTGCACTTAAGATTTTGAATGGCACATTCCCAATCTTATTGCAACACAATCTCGGCTCAATGCGTGTGGCCCCGGAAGTCATTCGAACGAGATCCGACATGCTGCATTTCCACATTGCAAACAGTAATCAATATGGGTATTTGGCAAGATGGATACAGGGCACGGTTACTCTTGATCCTTATTGTTATATACGTTCCGTTGCCAGGTTTCATCAAGCAGCAAGATGGACATATGAAACCCCTACTCAAGAAGCATATGGTCCGTCGACACCTAAACAATGGTTCGCTATCTACGAACGAAAGCTAATGAAATTGAGAAGATGGGCAAGCAATCCACCTGCTCTTGAACTTGGAAGAACGTTTCAACATGCATTGGAACTTGCCAATACTGCACTCGTACAGTTACAAAGTCTTAATTCAGAGTTGTATATTAATGAATCGGTACGCCGCGGAACGATTACCCACTTCGATCTGCACAGAGGAAATGTCATTTGCTGGGGATCTGAAGCGCGGATTGTGGATTTCGATAGTTCTCAAATTTCACTGCAAGTATGCGACCTGCATCAGGTCATATCAGATATGCAAGATAAGATGTCATTATCCCCGGATCGCATTGGAGATGTATTAAATGAATATTTCCTTATTCATCCGGAGGCTCGTTCACACGAAGCCTTATATCGCGGGGTCTGCCGATTTCCACATTGGTTTGTCACTATAGCAGAGCGTGCAGAAGTGGCAGCGGATTCAATTAGACGAAATCTTTTTCTTCATACGTTGCCGGTCATCTTAGAAGCGGAGAAGAAGAAAATGATTTATTTATAAGGCGAGGGGACTAACGATGTCACTAACCGTCATAACGCCTGTGTTGAACGAGGAAACATTCATTCCTATATTTTTAGAAAGTGTCACCATGTTTGCAGATGAGATCATTATCGTTGATGGTGGCAGTGTGGATAGAACCGTCGAATGGATCGAGAGTTATCGCGATAAGGCGAATATTCGACTGTATACTCACAAGCAGACGGGTATGCCCTACTCTGATGATTGGAATGAATCCGAGGTGCGCAATTTCATGGTTGCCAAAGCGACATCCGACTGGATAGCCAATCTGGACGTAGATGAAATATTTGACGATCGGTTTGCAGAAGTACTGCCTGTGTTGATGGAAGATAAGGAAATGAACGTATATCAGTTTCCTTTTGTTAACTTCTGGCGTGACTTAAAGACGATTCGTATTAATGCCCAAGGTGATGCTCGTTGGTCGAATGACATTTTGCGTATGTGGCGTAACGGGATCGGAATCCGATATCGAGATGAGAAGCATCATTGTACGCTGCAAGCCGCTGGCGGGAGCTCCATATGGAAAGAACCTCGCAGAAGTGTTTCTGTACCTTTATACCATTACCACTATGCACTTGGAAAACGTATAAAATTCGGCGATAATCGGCGAATGGATTTAGGTGTGTTGGATAGCATCGGGGAGCCGGATTTTACTTATTCGCATGAGCATTATGAGATTCGTACCGCGAAGTTTGAAGGCGCACATCCGACCGTGATACGTAATTTGATAATGAGCAATAACGAGCAGTGTTAAGCAAGACATCGAGGAGCCTGTTGGGCAAGTGACAAAAAGCCGTGAGTAGCCGATTAGCTTCGCGGCTTTGTCGTCTTTACGCTTATTATCCTGACCAAATGCCATCACTTCACAAAAACGGTTAACGGCATCGCGTCAACGGTTTATTCTCCTACACTTCCTTCCTCCTCTCCGCTTATGCGTTTCTCCGACAACTTCACGAACAGTGATACGACGAACGATACGGCAAGCAAAATGAAGGGTACGGCGCTGATTAGCACGCGAAACACCGTTTCCGGATGAGGTCCCGGCTTATCCCCGCTCTCATAGCCATATAATAGGCCGACGATCCAGAAGGCCAGCGCGGCGATGAGCCCGCTTGACCGTGTAATAAACCCGGCAACTGCCGTATATATGCCTTCTCTTCTGTGGCCAGTACGCTCGGCGTCCAGATCAATGATGCGGCTGCTTAGCAGCGCAGGTGTGACGAGGAAGCCCGCCATGCCGAAGCCTGCGATAATGCCAGCCACGATGCCTTCGCCCAAATTGTTTGCGAACCAGAGCGGAACTGCCGCGAGCCCATATACGGCGAATGCGAGTCGCCAGCTCGAGAGGCCGCCGAGCTTGCGCGAGATATAATACCATGCCGCTACAAGCGGTATAACCGAGACGAACACGGCGGCCATTAGGACCGACACGTATCGCTCCGATATGTGCAGCGCGTACTTCGCATAGAACGGCATCAGCGCGCCTAGCAATCCGTTGACCGTCTGTGCGAACGAGTTGGCAATGTTGAACGTCCAGAACGGCTTGTTTTTCAACGTCACGCGAAACGCTTCCAGCATCGGCATCGGAGCCGCCTGCGGGATGTCCTCCCGTTCTCGAATCGATAATACGAACCCAATCATACATACCCCGAAGAGCAGCGAATACGACACCGACATCCAGCCGAAGCCGATCGCTCCGTATATGATAGGCGTTAGTGACGTGCCGATCAAGAGCGCGACGATTTGGTAGATCTGCTGTACCGCGGACGCCTTCGCACGAAGCCGCTCCCCTTGGAACAGCTCTGGGAACAGCGCGCCATAATTGACCCACAGCAGTGTCGCAACACCCTCGAATAAAACGATGGAGAGGACCAGCCAAACGAATAGCCCGGTGTCTTCAAGTCCCCGTGGAACCGAAAATACCATGATGAATACGAGCATAAACACGGGAATCGAGCCCATGATCCATGGCCGCCTGCGTCCGAATCGAGTCTTGGTCCGATCAGACAGATAGCCGGCCATCGGATTGTTAACCGCATCCCAGAACAGATAGATCGTACGTGCAATTGTCGCTAGCGCGAGGCCTAGGCCGAGCTTCTCCACGTAATAATAGTTGAAGTAGGACAGGAAAGCCTGACTCGGCACCATCATGGCGAACATGCCAAGCGCATAAGCTGCCGGCGTATTGATAAATCTATCGCGCATTCGCTTACCGACCCTTCCGATATGATCGCTATATGTGACTCATATGCGCTGTATCTTCGATCTATTCGGTTGGGTAGAACAGGCCAATCGGTCTCTTCCCTCTTTCGTGTAAATAAAAAAAAGCCGCAGCTGCGCGGCTTTCTTTCTTGCCTATGAACAGAGGCGTCACTCCGTCTACTCGTCCGCCCCAATATTCACGGCGGCACCGCTGACTCTCGCCTCCCCGTCGATATCAGACGTCGCGACGTAAGATGGCTTCTTCGGCCCTGCATCGATGGCAGGAGAACCTGCCTTCAGATGAAAATCGCTGCCAGTCGCATCGACGAAATTGGGATCGGCGAACAGCGAATGCGTATCATTATTCGTACCAGCTTTGTATGCGGCAAAGCCGGCGTACGTTTTATTTTTCCATGTCCAAGTGGCATCCGATGCACCCGCTGACGTGAAGTACAGGTTGTAGTCCACCACGTTCCCTGAGTTGGCTGTGTACGCGTTGTAGATCATCACATCCGAATCCGCCGCGGCAAAAATATTCGATTCTATCACGTTGTTCTTCGTGTTGTACTGGACGTACAGCTGACCGCTGCCCCAGCCCAGTGAATCGTTGTTGTACAGCGTATTATTCACGATCTTACTGCTCACGGTAGAACCTCTATCCTCGTCATAGCCGCCTATCGCGATTCCGGTCAGTCGATTGTCGTAGATCATATTGCTGCTAACCGTAATGTTGCTCGTCGACTTCCCTTGATGCTCCGAAGCGATCTCAATGCCGATGTCATTCTTATAGCTGTAGTTCTGTTCCACAACCGTGTCCTTGCCGCCATCGATATAAATGCCGCCAGCCGAATACGAGTCATTCGGGACCGAAGTGCCATAAGAAGGATTATGATTGGTCGAAATATTATAAATCCGGTTGCCCTTGATCAGACCGTTGCGGGCCTGGTCATAGGCTGCCTTGGGCGCTGTCCCCTCGAAGCCGATTACGTCAATTCCAATATTGTCGCTGTCGTGGACCGTATTATTCGTCACCTCGAACGTATCCACGTTACCGTTCAGCACCAACGCCTCACTCGATCCAAGGACGAGATCGTATAGTTCATTGCCGGTAATCGTCAGGTTATGTATCGACGCTGGCGCCTCCGTTCCATAGATTGCGATGCCGTGTGCATCCCTTCCCTCCAAATCCTCACCTTGCGGCGCAGACGTGTTCTTGATCGCATGGACGTTATTGTTCGCAAGACGAATATCGCTGCCAGCGCCATGGACGTAGATACCGATAGGCACCTCGTCGCTATTGCTTGTCGTATAATTGCGCACTTCAAAGCCTTTAATTGTCACCTGATCGACGTTGTCCAGCTCGATCAGCCCTTCGCTTCCGTCGACAGACAGCCCGGTACCGTCAATAACGGCTTGTTCGCTGCCATAGTTCATAAACGTAATCGCCCCCGCCGATGCGGAGCCGGAACGGGTAATCTTCAATTTCTGGTTGTAGACACCGTCGCGTACGTAGACGGTACTGCCTGGAGCAACCACATCGGCTGCATGCTGCAGCGTTTTCCACGGGGAGGTGATGGTTCCTGCATTGGCGTCGCTGCCGCCAGGCGCTACGAAATAGCCGGCTCCTTCCGCCGGGGCGACCTCCCTCTCCTCCGCCTGACATGCTGCCAGCGTGAACGCTGCAAGACACAATCCGATCGATAAGCTTGTTCTTAATTTCATACGGTGACACCTGACTTTCATGATGAATGTTTATATAATGCCTAGCCAAGGTGACCAAGCGTCCTATCATTATAATGGAACAGGCATTGCTCGTCGCGTACGCGATTCAAATATGCTGACCGACTACTCTACGAAATTTGATTTACCATGAGCCACTAACTTATTTCCGCTAGGGTCATAGAAATCGAAGTCCATCCCAAGGATCTCCGTTTCTCCGGATTCGGTCGTAATAGCCCCTCTTTCTTTCCTTATCTCGCCAATGTGTACCCCTTTACGCTGTAGGTCGGAAAGCAACTTTACGATATCCGCTGCTTCAAAACCGATAACGACCGACATCGTTCCTTGCTGCAGTTCCCTTTCGCCGAGAAAAATCGATGGACCCGAAGGGAGAGCAACGATTGCCATTTTATTGTCCGGTCGTTTAAAATGCAGCTCGAACCCTAGATTACTTATGTACCACTCCAGTGATTCCTCAAGATTGTTAACTGGAACTTGTAGGAATGAGACGCTGTTTATAATGGTTTCTGCCATGTTAATAGCCTCCTATTCGATGAATTGCACCTCTTCTGTATTCGTCATATGGTTAATTTTACCTTCACAGAGCTACTTTCTATAAAAAAACAGACCAGTCTCATTAGAGACCGATCCGTTATTCTTAATCCTTAATTGCTCAACATTTGCCCTGCCGTTGTCGTCTTTCTCCTGTTGACATATACACTGCGATAAACAATTAACAAGCCAATATGAATAAGAGCAAGGACAAGATAGAGATTGCTGAATACAAAGGATGCTTCATTGGTATGCCACGGTATCCAGCTCGAACTTGCCCCATGATCCATCACTTTGCCGTATATCCCTGTAGCAATCGCACCAGAAAGGAAATTGCAAAGCGTTAACATGCCCATTCCTACTCCAATCTGATCCTTAGGAATACTGCGCGAGATCGTATTGGAAAGTACGATTTGCATAAACATCTGGCCAGCATTCCCAAGGGTGAAGATCAATCCAATCAGAGCAGCAGGACTGCCAACAAATATCGATAACAGGAGGAAACAGCTGAATAATAATAACGATGCCGTGTGATATACGAAGGAATTGCCTTTGGAATCCGCCAATTTCCCCACTTTACGACCCAAATAAGCGGACAAGCATGCGCCGGGCACCATGACAAATCCAATTACACCTGGCGCGAGCTGATTGATATCCGACAGCAATTGAGGCGTTAGAAACGGCAGTGCATAGCTGATACTCATCACAACTGCCGCGATCATTAGTCCCGTTAAATAAATGCGATCCCGTAATAGTGTCCTGGAGATAAAAGGATCAGCCGCTGTACGAATCCGCCATAAGAAACCGATAACCATCAACGCACTTCCGGCACCAAGCCATAAGTTCCCTTGCGTAATGGCCAGCAGCAACAGGGCTACCGTCCCGATAAGAAGTCCTCCACCAAGCCAATCAATATGCCCGCCTTCTCGAATATCCGAGCTCAGATGCTTACGATAGAACGGCATGGTAATCAGAATCAGCAGTGGGATTGCAAACAACCATCTCCAATGGACGAATGACACCAGAAGTGATGAAATAATGGGTCCAATCGCATTGCCAAGCGCTAAGCCGGTTGCCGAAATTCCTAATGCATGCCCCCTTCTTTCCGGCGGAAAATAACGGACAGGAATTAACATCGCTAATGCCGGAATAACGGATGCGCCAACCGCTTGCAGAATTCTGGCCATCAATACGAAGGGGAACGATCCCGCGAGCAGCCCTAACAATGAGCCTGAAGCAAATACGAGAAGTCCAAACGTAATTAGATTCTTGGCCTGATAACGATCAAGCAGCTTTCCGTAAATAACGGAACCAACCGCATAGATCAGTAAATAGGACGTCGACACCCAACTAACTTGAGCGACGGACAGGTTAAAGTCGGTCCGAATCTCGGGAAGAACAATATTGAACATCGTTGCGCTCATAGAAGATATAATCAGGGTGAACGCAAGAAGCTTAATAAGTACGTTTCCTATCGCTGGTTGTAGGACATCTGGTTGTTGTGCTGGCATGGTGTGTTCCCTCCTCCTTCTCTTTATACTTACCAATATACCCCTGTCGATCAATAAATGATAATATATATTAATGCATGTTATTATATACTCAGGTATATGGAAGCGTTAAAACATAAGACTGGGAGGTTAACCTAGTGGAACTGCTGCAGCTTCATTATTTTCGTACGGTTGCGAAATACGAGCATATGACTAAAGCTGCCGAGGTGCTTCGGATTGCTCAGCCTGCGCTTAGCAAGACGATATCACGTCTCGAGGAGGACGTTGGCGTCCCTCTGTTTGATCGCAATAACCGGCAAATTCGTTTAAATCGTTTCGGCAGCGTATTCCTGCAGAAGGTTGAAATCGCGCTGGGAGCGCTGGACGAAGGACGGCGGGAATTGGCGGATATGCTAGGCACGGAGCAAGTTACGATAAGACTTGCTACCCCAACGCTTAGTCGTCTCTCCTCCACCATAAGCGAATTTCGTAAGGAGAACCCGGAAATCGTATTTCGCGTGACTCAGATTCCTCCAGCCTCGTCGAGCGATATGATCGGGCTGCTGGAACGGGGCGATGTCGACCTCTGCTTCATTGCTGCACCGCTGAATCAATCCTGGATCAAGGAACAAATCGTACTGAAGACAGAAGTTTGTCTCGCCGTGCCAATCACCCACCCATTCGCAAGCAGAGACACGATTACGTTGATCGAGACAGAGAATGAGCCTTATATCGAATATCATGCGGGGCATCCATTCCGGCTGATTAATGAAGCTTATTGCGAAGCGGCAGGTATCTCCCGAAATATTATATGCGAGGTAGATGAACCCTCTGCGTTATGGAGTCTTGTCCAAGCGGGACTTGGCGTCGCATTTGTGCCTCGCAATACGAATGAAGATCCTAATGTGAAGCTGCTGAGCATTCAATCACAGGTCTGTGAACGCGAATTCTCCATTGCTTGGAACGACAAGCGATACTTGTCCCTTGCAGTAAGGAAGTACCTGAAATTCCTCGAGTCCTACAACAATATGATGTAATCGGAAATTGAAAAAACCGGATCGTTCTCCATTAGAGAAGCGATCCGGTTTCGTATGAGTTCTAATTGATCTGATGATTTAGGCACTAACGCTAGTTATTGGTACGTGGTAAAGATAAAGTGCGTCTCTCCGTTGTCGCCATGCACACCTGCCACTGTCGGCACAGCGCCTGAAATCGGTAGTACCCAGTCCAGTGGTACAGGCTGCTGCCAGCTGCCCTCGAAATAACGTATCGTATGCCACACATGCCCATCTTCGGTTACAAGGACGAACTGCGATTGTCGGTCAGCGCCTTCACATCCTCCTACAGCTACAACACGTTTCTTCAAGTTCAATGCTTCACCTAGATCGTTCAACCCTGTCCACTTCCCGCCATTGCGATGACGAACGGAATACCATAATCGTGCCCGTCGTGTAGCAAAAACAAACACGGTATCTCCAATGTACTCACCTGCAGCACCTGCAATCGTGGCGACGTCACCTGTCCATATAGGTGAAAGCGCTGCTGATAGGTTAAGTAATGGCCGCCAGTTCCCATCAGAATTTCTTATGGCATGCCATAGCTTTCCGTCCGATGTCGTGAATGCGAATTGAACGGCTCCTTCGGCACCGTTCGTTCCGCTGAGTGCTACTACCATCCCATGTATATTAAGCTCGGTATGCAGATCGCTCATCGGCTGCCATCGCCCGGATGATTCGCGGACGGTGTACTTCAGAAGTCCTTCGCTAGTTGTAAAAGCAAAATGAACAGCTCCATTCGCTCCGCTAGCCGCTGTGACTGCTGAAACGCCACTAGTCAGGTTAAATAGCCGAGAAAGGCTGTCCATCTGTGACCAGCTGCCATCGGCGTAGCGAATCAAGTGCCACAGTTCACCTGGGATCCCTGAATCCCCCCAGATCACGACGAATACAAAATGCGTATCACCGTTGTCGCCGCTTGCACCTGCAATCGCCGTAATTGGACCTGGAATGTACAGTGAGACGTTCAGATCCTCCATTGGTTGCCAGCTTCCATCAGAGTTGCGTATCGTATGCATAAGTCGCCTGCTTGTATTCGGTTTAGGGTATAAGGTCGCGGCAAACGCCATATCTGACGCACTAATGTCCCTTCCAGCTTCTATTGCAATACCATCCTTCATGATGGATGCCGGCAAGGGATAACACATGACGGAGTTAGGGTCAGCCAATATCGTTTGGGTCGCAGAATCTGGATTTATAGCATTGAGTATAGTCGCTCTCGTCATCGCTTCAGACCAGTTGTAAATGGCTTTATAATGGGCAATGGCCTTGTCCGGATCAATGCGATTTGCAATCTCAGGACGTTGATGCTCGTGCAGAAAGCCAAGCGTATGGCCCGTTTCGTGACGAACAACACGTCTGAACTCACTTTCCGGCGTATCAACTGTAAGTCCGCCTAGATTCATCGTAGCCTGGTCTTGAGGTACCGATGTAATAGTAGTACCGATAGCGGACCAATATCCTGAATTATCGAAGCTGATTCTGACCTGAGGATTGTTTGTTAATTCCGTTTCCGTAAACACGACATTGGCGGACACATTCCATGCGTTCATGTGGCTTAGAATACGCGCTCTCAGTTCGGCGGGAGGATCTCCGAAAAATCCGACAGTCAGGTTCACTCCAGTTTTAGGCCAGCGTTTTAAGTACAATAAAGTCAATTTGAGGTTGTTGGGTTGCTCTTGTGCGGATAATTGCTGAACATGGCGAGCTTGTGGCGCATTCTCCGGGTTAATCTCGATCGCTTTGGCAGCGGCTTCTGCTTGTAATTCGGGAGGTAGTTCTTTGATATAGCAAATGAATGAATCATCGGATGAATCGCACATTGCTTACGCCCCCACTTCAAATGATATAAAGCTGAGAACAGTATATCGTATCTACAAAATATTATATACATAAAATACCATGTAAAATTTAGGTGTATTTTGCATCGCTTATGGAGCTTGACTTACAACAAAACCATCATTCATGTGAATGATGGTTTTGTTCTCTACATAGATCATGACCCGCTATTGCTGCGGCAATTTGACCAGAACCTCGTATTCAGCGCCTGACTGTAGACGCTCAAGAACGCCCGATTCAACAAGCTCGCCGTTAAGGTATACTTCCGTCGCCTGCACACTTGCATCGCGCTTCATCTCAATAGTGAGCCGCGCTCCTCTAAACTCGCGCTTCACGGCAGCTTCTTGCCAATGCGTAGGAAGCTGAGGCTTGATTTGCAGTCCGGCCGGGCTTCCCTGCAAGCCGAATAGGCCGTCGATCAAGCAGCGATATACCCAAGCGACCGTCCCTGTATTGAACAGATGACTGGAACGCCCAGCGGTACGCGGGAATTGATGATAAGCCCCACGATAGTAGTTCGGGATATATACGGGCAGTTGGCCCCTCCGAACGATATCTTCGTGATTCGGCCCAGGAATCATTTTGCGGAGCAGCCGATAAGCATTGTCCTTCTCTCCCACGGCATAAAGTCCGAAAATATAAAAGGCTGCCGCGTGGTTATATACCGCTCCGTTCTCCGCCGAACCCGGATGCTTCTGGGTAACCCGTCCCACATCCTCGCGCATGGCCGTGTAGGAAGGCGCCAGCTTCTCCACGCCATAAGGAGTTTCCAACTGCTCCTCTACGGAGCGGATAAGCTTCTCTTTCTTCTCCTCATCCGCAGCACCGCTTAACAGCGCCCAGCCTTGCGGATTGATAAAGATGCGGCCTTCCTTGTCTTCCTTAACCCCGAACGCCACGTTGTCGTCCGTAATGCCACGAATATACCAATCGCCATCCCACAGATAGCGATTAACCACAGCATTCGTCTCCTCAGCCGCCAAGCGGAACGCTTTGCCTGCTTCCAAGCGGCCGCTAGCCTCGCTAATACCCGCCCAAACGTTGAACGCGTATGCAGTCGCGATCGTCAGCCAGCCGGATACGCCTTTTCCTCGAACGCCGACCATATTCATAGGATCGCACCAGTCGCCCTGATGAATATAGTTAAGTCCGCGCTCATCGCGGTCTTTCATCAGATATTGCATCGCGCGGTCGATATGCTCCGATACGGTCACCAATTCCTCGCTGTCTGCAAAAGGAACCTTCTCGTCCAGCAGCGAATAGTCGTTCGTCTCGTCCAAATAAGCGTTTATGCAAATAGGCAGCCAGACGTTATGATCCGCATGCGGCACTTGGTTGATATACTTCAGTTCGGCTTCCTCATGAAGTAGAATGCCGTCCGGCATTCCTCCGTCCGCGTTCTGCTGGCTTAGTGCCGTAAGGAAAGACCCTCTGGCGATCAAAGGTTTGATATAGCTCATGCCCATGTGGTCTTGCAAATAGTTGCGCGTCTGGGGATCCGTCGTGAGCCGGTTCGTTTTGCCGTGATAATACATTTGGCGCGGCAGCCAGTGATTGATGATATTATCGAAATCAGCATCTGGCGTGCGAATCTCAAGGCATCCTTGCCCTTCGCTTACATATTCGGCATATTCGCGCTCCGCTTTATCGAAACCGTTTTCGGAATTTGCATAGGTTGCCGTGAAATAAGTCTGGCGGATCTGTGCGATCTCGTCTTCGTCCTTAGCTGGTCCGAATAGGAAGCGATATTCGCGCTCCTCGCCAGCCTCTAATTCCATACGGTATTGCAGCACCGCAAGCGGCATTTCGTACCGAGCGTCCCCGTTGCTAAGCGCTTCGTTCTCGATTGCGCTCGGCCGCGCAAGTCCGCCTTCTCCTTCAAAAGCTTCCTGGCTCGCTTCCCAGGCATATGGCTTTTGCTCCGCCAGTAGATACGTTTTGTCCTTCAACAATTTGATCTTGTCGTACTCTTTGTACTTCTGATAAGGCGTAATCGAAGAGCAAACCATTGCCTGCAAGTCCTCGTTGTACTCGGCGGATTGGTTCATCCACGACATGTAGCCGACGGTGAAATACGGATAGACGCTAATGTTCCGCTTGCTCGTCGAAACGTTCTTTACCTTGATCCGCCACAGCTCAATCGCATCCTCTGTGGGCAGGCTCAAGCTCATTTCAACAGCTACCCCGTCGCTCTCCGTGTTCCAAACGATCCGATGCTTGCCTACCGCAAACGTATATCGATCCGCATGCGCACGCACCGGTTCATAAGGCGCCGAGAAAATTCGGCCGTTTGTTTCGTCTTTTACATAAACGAACCGACCCGGATGATGAGCGTAGTACGGCTGCTCCGGCTGCATAAACGACTTTGCTTCCAAATTCGGCGCATGTGAATATTTTGCCGGCTCCGGCTGCATGAACTGTGACGTCGCGTAGCCGCGGCAATTCAACTGAATCATCATCTTCTCGTTCCACAAAAATCCCGAAGCCTTAGGTAGGATCGTAGGACTTGTAAGGATGTAATATTCGTTGTCTTCAGATGCTTTAATCATTTGAATGCCTCCATAAACTTATTAAAACGTTAAGTACCGAATATTAATTGTATCAGAGCTATCATTTATGAACTATGCGTCATTTTGGTTTATCCCTATGTACAGTTGACTTTTTGACTGATGGTGGTGGTATCTCAAAGAGGAGTCTAGAAATGGCCGTACACGGCTATACTGGAGTTATTATATGACCAATAAGGAGCAACAAAATGGGAGTTCTGAGTGGGAATCCGAAAGATGAGCCATTGCATTACGGGGAAATTTATCACATATGGTCCTATTCAGCGAAGGAGAAAACAGCCATTTCCACCTATCAGCTCTACTTGTCGCACGCTGGCGATAACGATTTGAAGCGATTATTGAACAATCTCGTTAAGCAAGCTCGTCAAGCTTCAGTCGAATGCGATGAGCTGCTTGTCCATAATGGCATATTACCTCCGCCTTTTCTGCCGGAACGCCCTTTAGTTGAACTTGAAGAGATTCCACCTGGCGCCCGTTTCTCGGATGTAGAAATAGCAGTCGCCATTGGCGTAAGTCTATCAGCTGGTCTGATAGCTTGCAGTCAAATTACAGGGAGTTCGATTCGTGTCGACGTCGGCTTGCTGTTCTCCAAATACTATGCCCTTATTCTTGCATCGACTGCAACCGCGTTATCGCTAAGTAAAGATAAGGGCTGGCTTGTTCCCCCGCCACTTCAAATACGTAGACCGGAACACTAGGCCTGTGCGATACGAATAATAAATAAGAACAGTCCGTTAGCTACGGACTGCCTTATATTTGTGTGCCGCCTATTAGACGCCTGCACCTATGGCTTCCGGACGCTTAATTTGAAGAGGTGGAGGTAATAGCCAACCTTTCTCCTTGCTCAGACGCAGAATTTGCACACCAAGAGCTGCTTTGGTCGTATGATATTTGCCGAATAAGGCGCCAACATCCTCGCGAATCGACAGCCCCATAGCTGTACTAGCGGCCACTAGGCCAGCTGCCAAGTCTGCCGATACCATCGCTGCAATCTCTTGATCGGCGAATCTTGCTCCAACCGGTATCTCCTCAAGTTTGGCCTCCGGGCGTTCAGGCAGCTTCGGAGCCGGTGCAATGCCGTTAGCGATCAGAATCTCGTCCAGCTCGTTGATTTCCAACTGTGCCTGGCGAATACCATCTTCCACGATTGCGCGTAGATCCTTATCCCCCGTATGGAATTTGAGTGCGCTGTAAGCTGACACGCAGCCTTTTGCCGTTGTCGATCCCTGCCAAATTGCGAAAATCTCGCCATAATGCAAGGGTTCATCTTTTGGGTTTCCACTTAAAACGCCCATGCTGAGATCGCTCCTTCTAAGATAGATGTCGTGCCCGGATTGCGGCCGAGAACACATTTAATATATCCAGGGGAAGAACGAATATCCTGCCGAGAATCGACTTCATTTATGTTTATAGATTAAGCACACTATACACGATGTTCTTTAGTCGTGGATGTACGTAAGGCTCTGGATTGTTTACCAAATGCTGTGCATACATGACCGTCAACTGCGACTCGGGATCGATGATCGCGTAGCTGCCGGCGGCGCCGCTCCAACCGAATTCTCCTAGCGGGGACAGAGAGCCGCTGCCTGCTTGAGAGATATGGGTCCTGACGCCAAGTCCATAACCGTAACCGGATTGATGTGGCCAGTTGTAGTCGCTGCGCGTGTGCGCAGTCAGATGGTCGGTCCGCATCAGATCGACGCTTGCCGCCGACAAGATGCGCACGCCGTCTGGGCTTGTGCCACGATTGGTCAGCATGTTCAAGAATAGCGAATAATCGCTTACGGTTGATAGCAATCCGGCTCCGCCGCTCTCGAATTCCGTGCCGAGGCGGTACCAGTCTCCGTCCATAAGAACGGCCTTCCGTAGCTCATCATCGTATACATATACGGGGACAAGACGGCTGTACTGGGCTTCTGATAGGAAGAAGCTGGTGTCAAGCATGCCTAGCGGCTCCGTAATCTCTTCGCGCACGTATGTACTGAAACGTCTTCCGTCGACCACTTCGACAAGCGCTGCAAGAACGTCATGGCATAGACTGTAGTTCCACCTAGTCCCTGGCTCGAACTGCAGCGGCTCCTTTGCAAGAGCTGTAGCGAATTCACGGGTTGGCAGCTTGCCGTTCGTGCGTTCCACAGCCTCTTGTATGGAAGGCGAAGCCAGATCGTAGGAGAAGCCGGCCGTCATCGTGAACAGGTCGCGGATCGTAATCGGACGTTCTGTCGGCTCCGATGTTGTATTGCCGTCGTCCGACTGCTTCTTTTTCACCTTCATTTCGGCGTATGCTGGGAGATAGTCGGAGATTGGATCGCCAAGCAGAATCGCTCCCTTTTCGACCAACTGAAGCGCAGCCGTGCAAGTTAGTATTTTCGTAAGCGAATAGAGATAGATCATGGTGTTCTCTTCAATCGGGGTCTTAGCTTCCAGATCGGCGTATCCGGCCCGATATTGGAAAACAATCTCATTGCGATGTATAACAAGCACTTCCGCCCACGGAATGCGCCAAGCGGTGATGCGATCGATGAACTGGGACAGCGGTGTGAAATCCATACTTCCTCATCCTTTACTAAAGGTCTTCCTTTCATTATTGTACAGGGAGGCCGATTCTGCAAATCCATAGAAGATGGATTCACACCTTTGAACGTTTGCCTGATAGAGAGAAAGAAGCCTGCTGAGTATTCTCAACAGGCTCGTAATTCCTTCATATCCAATATTACTTCTGAATCCACGTATCATAAAATTGTGGTGCGCCCTTCGAATCGAAGCCGATGTCTTGAACTTGCTTCGCGCTTGCGACCGTATACGGCAGGACATAGACCGGAATCGCATAGACTTCGTCTTGCACGATATTTTGCACTTCTTTATACAGCTGAGCCCGTTTCTCCACGTCCATCTCAACCGTCGCTTGATCGAGAAGCTCCCCGATCTTCGGATTCTGAATCCGATCATGATAACCTGTACGAGTCAGCAGATACGGTCTAAGTACGCCATCCGGATCTGGACCATATTGCGAGCCGATCCATAGATCGAAGTCGCCGCTTTTTGATTTCTCTGTATAGTCACCGACCGCGGTAGTGCTGATATTGAGCTCAACGCCAATCGTTTTCCAAATATTCTGCACCATCGTCATGACGTCCATGCGTTTCTCGCGGTTCGCATAGAAGTCAATCATTTGAAGCGTCAGACGGTTGCCATCTTTCACGCGAATGCCATCCGCGCCCTTGACCCAGCCCGCCTCATCGAGCAGCGCTTCCGCCTTGGCCGTATCCGGCTTCTCCCATTTGTCCTTCAGACTAGTGTCATATCCGAACAGTGAAGGTGACAGCACCGAGTACGCCCGATCATAAGTGCCCAGATAAATCGTCTTCACAATCCGATCCCAATCTACGGACAAGCGCAGCGCTTCCCGAAGCCGCTTATCCTGAAGAACCCCTTTGGTCGCATTGAAATGAATCGAGGCATTGTAGTTCAGCAATTCGACCTGCTGCAGCTGGTAGCTTTGCTTGATTTGCTCCAAACTCTGCGGCGGAATCGTATCGATGACCTGTACGTCGCCGCTTTGCAGCGCGCTGACGCGAGACGCTTCTTCTGTGATGATTTTGAAATGCAGCGTATCTAGATACGCCTTGCCTGTATGCTTCGCATTCGACGGGCCCCAGTTGTAGTTCGGATTGCGCTTGAGGACATACTCATTGCCCAGCTTATAGCTATCGATGTAGAAGGGACCGCTGCCGACAGGATTGACCGTGAACTCTTCCCCGCGATCGGCGACTGCTTTCGGAGATACAATGCCCAGGTTCTCGGTTGCCAAGTACCGCAGGAACGGTGCGAACGGTTTGGCGAAATGGAAACGAACCGTATAATCGTCCACTACTTCCGTGTTTTCAAGGGAACCGATATAATTCAACGCCAGACCTGGACTTTCAAGCGTCTTGATCCGATCGAAATTGAATTTGACAGCCGCAGCATCCAGCTTCGTCCCGTCCGTGAAGGTGACATCGTCCCGCAGATAGAATGTGTAGGTCAAGTTGTCCGCAGAGATGTCCCACTTCGTGGCCAGCCAGGGTCCGAATTGATTATCCGGCAATTCCACGACCAGACTATCGAACAAGGAGCGCTGAACGCGCGAGTTGCCCGGACTTGCAGAGCGGTGAGGATCGAGCAGATCGCTAACGATCGGCACGCCGATTCCGACAGCAACGGTTCCGCCGTAACGATCTTGTTCTGTCACTTCGCTGCCTGCCGCAGCCTTTTCCCCATTGCTCTTGCTGTTGTCAGAGCATCCTGTCATGACAATAAGGGCTGTTATTAGAATAAGGCCAATAGATAATTTGATCGATTTCATGTCTAGCTCCCCTTCTTCTCTCGGATGCTTAGTGCAGCTTCCTTCGTGTAACGCGAAGCCGGCTTCGTTAAGCCAAGATGACCGCGAAGCGTGTCATGCTCATACTCGATACGGGCAAGACCGCGTTCCTGCAAGATCGGAATAACCTTCTCGGTGAAGTCCTCGATCGCAGTCGGCAAATTCTCTGGGCTAAGAATAAACCCGTCGGCCGCCCCTGCTTCTACCCACTCCTGAATGAGATCCGCAACCCGTTCCGGCGTACCGATGAATGCCCCGCGTGGAGAAGCGAGGCCCAACGCCACTTGTCGGAGCGTCAGATTATTTTCCTTCGCAAACTTCGTAATCTTCGTTACGGCGCTTTGCATAGACTCGATTCCAGTGTTGCCAAGGTCCGGGAACGGTGCGTCGAGATCATGCTTCGTGAAGTCGTAGTAATCGAACGGACGACCCAGTGCTGTCAGCGCGTTCTCAATCGTAATCAGACTCAGCCGCTCCTGATATTTCGCTTCAGCTTCCTCGGCCGTATCCCCAATAATCGGACTGATCCCTGGCAAAATAAAGATTTCGTCAGGAGAGCGACCATATTTCGCTGCTCTTGCTTTCACGTCATCGTAATACTGCTTCGATGCGGCGATGCTCTCGGCACCGCAGAAGATCGCTTCCGCATGCTTGGCTGCGAACTCCTTGCCGTCCTCGGACATGCCCGCTTGGAAGATGACGGGATGGCCTTGCGGACCCCGTGCGATATTTAGCGGACCTTTCACGGAGAAGAACTCGCCTTTATGATGCAGCAGATGGAGCTTCTCAGGATCGTAGAAGATCCCCTTCTCCTTATCGCGAATAAAGGCGTCATCATCCCACGAGTCCCACAGTCCCTTCGTAACATCCAGGAACTCATCCGCTAGTCGATAACGCACATCATGCGCATAATGACCATCGCTGCTATAGTTGCTCGCCGTACCTTCGAGGAATGAGGTCACCACATTCCAGCCTGCGCGACCGCTGCTAATATGATCCAGCGACTGCAGCTGTCTGGCGATGGAGAATGGCTGGTTGTACGCGACCGTGAACGTCCCGACCAATCCGATCTTTGAACTGACAGCAGCCAGTGCGCCTAGCAGCGACAATGGCTCGAAGCGGTTTAAATAGTGTGGTGTCGACTTCGGCGTAATGTACACACTATCTGCCACGAATGCGAAGTCGAATTTGGCGGCTTCCGCCTTCTGAATCTGCTTCACATAGAACGGCAGACTCGTACCTGCGTCAGCAACAGCCTGCGGATGCTTCCAATTGTCCCAGCCCGTTCCTACCCCGTGCAGCATAGCTCCGAATACAATCCTTTTCTTAGTCATGGTTAGTTCCCTCCGATTTGATCTATCTATTTATGGTTACAGCGGATGATGGCAAGCGGCCCAATGCCGATCTCTAATTTCTCGCAGTTCCGGCTGCTCGGTACGACAGCGTTCCGTCGCCGCTGGGCAGCGGGTATGGAAGCGGCAGCCTGTTGGGAGATGAATAGGAGAAGGCAGTTCAATATCGCTGATCGATGACTGCGCGTGATGGTCCGGGTCCATGCTCGGATTCGCATCCAGCAGCGCCCTAGTGTAGTGATGTGCCGGCCGCGTGAACAATTCCTCAGCAGGCGCAAGCTCCATCAGCTTGCCAAGGTACATCACACCTATGCGGTCTGAGATGTACCGGACAACGTCCAATCCGTGTGTGATGAACAGATAGGTTAGACCCAACTCGCGCTGCAGATCCTTCAGCAAATTTACGATTTGCGATTGAATCGAGATATCGAGGGCAGACACCGCCTCATCGAGGAGAATGAAGCTCGGCTTCAGAATGATGGCTCGTGCAATACAGACGCGCTGCAATTGCCCACCGGACAATTCATGCGGATATTTGGTGTGCCAATCCGGATTGAGACCAACGAGCTTCATCGTCTCCTTCACGCGGGCCATTCTGTCCTGTTCGTTCAGATCGATGTGTACATGAAGCGGTTCGGCGATGACTTCGCTAATTCTCCATCGTTCGTTCATCGAGCCGGCCGGATCTTGGAATACGACCTGCATCCGGCGGCGCAGCTCCTTCCATTCACGATCGGACAGCGATGATACGTCCTGACCGTCGAATGTGATTGTTCCTGCTGTGGGCTTCTCCAGCTGCACGAGCAGCCGACCAAGCGTTGTCTTCCCGCAGCCTGACTCGCCTACCAGCCCAAGCGTCTCACGCCGATAGATTCGTAAGCTTACGTTGTCCACGGCGTGAACGGCTTTCTTGCTTCGTCGGAATAGCGAGCCGCGCAGCGGAAAAGTTTTCGTAACCTGCTGAATATCGACCAGCAGATCGTCTTCTGCAGGTAGCGCCGCCAGATTGTTGATTGGAGCAGCGGTCTCCTTATGCGTGGCATACTCGGCGAATGCCTGCCCTGCTTCAGCGGTATTCCAACAAGCGACTTGATGCTGCTCCCGGGTAAGGGCCAAGACGGGCTCCTCCTGCCTGCATCTCTCGCTTGCGAACGCACAGCGCGGGTGGAATCGGCAGCCTGTGGGCAGTTCTTGTAGTGGTGGAATAGAGCCTGGAATGGTATAGAGACCTTCGCTGTGACTGTGATAGCTTTGCACCGATCGGATAAGCCCTTGTGTATACGGATGCTCAGGAGCAGTAATGAGCTTACGTGCTGGTCCCTGCTCTACTATCGCACCCGCATACATAACTGCGATGCGATCAGCCATTTCAATCGCTACGCCGAAATCATGTGTGATGAGCAGCACGGACATTCCGAGCGTATCCTTCAGCTCACGAATGAGCTGTAAAATCTGCATTTGAATCGTGACATCCAGCGCCGTTGTTGGTTCATCTGCAATTAACAGCTCCGGGTCGCAAGATAACGCAATGGCGATCATTACGCGCTGCAGCATTCCTCCAGACAATTCGAAGGGATACTGCTTCAGCCGCATTTCCGGCTCCGTAATCCCTACCTTCTGCAGCAATTCAAGCGCTAGCTTGCGTGCTTCGGGTTTCGTTACTCGTCTGTGCGTTAGAATGCTGTCGACTAGCTGGCTTTCAATGGTGAAGAGCGGATCAAGCGCATTCATCGGATTTTGAAAAATCATTCCGATCCGTTTGCCGCGCAGCTCCTGCATCTCCTTCTGCGATAGGGATGCGAGATTGTGTCCGTCGAACATCAGCTCGCCAGAGGAGATCACAGCACCTTCGTAATCGGTTAGCCGCATAATCGACAAAGAGGTGATCGTCTTGCCGCTGCCAGACTCCCCGACCAGACAGACGATCTCGCCAGTACCGATCTCCAGATTGATATGATGGACCGCCCGGAGCGGCCCCTGCCTCGTGTTGAAATCGATTGACACTTGATTGAGCTTCAATAATGTCCCCACTCCGCTGCACTTCCCTTCTATCGTTATCTTCTGGATCTCGGCTCAAGCAGGTTGCGCAGCTCATCACCGAGAAGGTTAATTGATATTACTAAAAAACTTATAAAAATACCCGGAAATAGACTAATCCACCACGCGACCGAAATATAACTGCGGCCTAAGGATAAGAGATATCCCCAATCGGGAATCTCCCGAATAACACCAAGACCTAGGAAGCTAAGTCCTGTAGAGATTAGGACGGCCGTCCCTGTCCCGATCGTCGCCATGACGATAAGAGGCGGCAAGCAATTCGGAACGATGTGTCGACGCAAGATCATGAAGTGACTCGCCCCGATTGTTGAGGCTGCATCGATGAACGGGGCGCTCTTGATCGACAACACTTGGCTTCGCATCATACGCGCGTAGCCTGGGAATGTCGATAGCCCAACAGCCAATATCATATTTTTCAGACTTGGTCCTAACGTAGCCGAGATCAGAATGGCGAATAAGATACCCGGAATGGTCATCATCATGTCTACGAATCGCATGATCAGTGAGTCCAGCCATCCGCCCCGATAGCCTGCAGTCAACCCGAGGACGGAGCCTAATAAGCCGCCAATCAGGACTGATCCGACGCCGATAAGCAGAGACTGTCTGCTGCCGTATACGAGCAAGGAATAGATGTCTCGACCATATTGATCGGTTCCCAGCAAATGCCCAGCGCTCGGAGAAGCTAGAATCGATTCGCTCATCTCCGTAGGAGAATGAGATGCCATCCAACCAGGCGCGACAGCCGAGAATAAAATGAACAGCAGCACCGACACGGAGAGTGCAAGGAGAACATGACGTGACTTGACACTCCTAAATCTCCTTTCAGCCCTTCTTTTGATTCGAAGAGGCTGCACCGGTGTCGCGATGGATTTGACAGACATACATTCTCCCCCTTACTGAGTCGATGGCCGAAGCATTTTACGAATACGTGGATCGATATACATATAGGAAATATCCGCGAGCAGGTTAATCAGAATATAGAACACCGACGTCAGTAAGACCGCGCCTTGAATCATTGGAATATCCTTGGCATTAATTGCATCGACGATGATCTTCCCTATCCCTTGTCTAGAGAACACCGTCTCGGTCACGACTGAGCCAGCAAGCATCTCCCCGATTATCATCCCCGCCATCGTAACAGCGGGAATGACTGCATTCCGAAGCATATGTTTGAAAATAATGGTGCTCTCCCGAATGCCCTTCGCTCGTAGTGTGCGGACGAAAGGCTTATGCAGCACCTCTAGCATGCTGTTGCGTACGAGTCTAGCGAGCATCCCTGCTCCAGATAAGCCCAGGCCGACAGAAGGAAGAACGAGATGCGAGAGACCGCCGCTGCCAATGGCAGGGAACCAATGCAAGTGGACTGAGAATACGAAGATGAGCAGCAGTCCAATCCAGAACGTTGGCGTACATACGCCGAATAAACTGATGATACGAATGACGGAATCAATCCAGCTGTCTCGATAGACGGCTGCTGCGATTCCCATTAGAATACCGACAATGACAGCGATTAAGCTGCTCGTTAGTGTCAACTCAATTGTCGAGGGCAGATTGATTAGCAAGGTATGCTGCACGGAACTCTGATTCACATACGAGCTGCCAAGATTGCCTTGAAGCACATCGGTTATGTAATCCCAATATTGGACTGCAAGCGGCCGATCCAGCCCTAGGTTGCTGCTAAGCTCATTCGCCTTCTCCGTGGAGATCGTGTCACCGAGCAGCATTTGGGCGATGTCACCCGGAAGTACATTTACAATAATGAAAACAATGGTCATCGAGCCTAGCACGACCAACAGGGATACACTCAGTCTCTTCAGTAAGTACTCGAACATCCCTTCTCCCTCCTCTCGTCTGGCTCTAATCGTTCGTTACGCTTGAAGGAGCGCTTGAATCTTCTCGAAGCTTCCGTCTGTCACTGCTGCATAGCTCTCGCCGTCACCGATCTCGGCAACTGGCACATGGCGAATGCCATATTTGGCTTCCAGCACATCACGCAATTCATTCTTGCCTTCTACATCAATACTGACATAATCAATGCCGTTGTTCGCCAGCTGTGCCTTCAATTGTTGGCAGGATTCACAGCCTGCACGATTCCATAAAACCAGCTTCTTATTGCTCATCTTCATTACCCCTTTGCCTTTTTCATAGTTACCTCATCGGAATAATCAAATCATAATCGACCTTTAGTCCCTTGTAAAATTGAAAAAGATGAACGCTTGCTTCATAAAAAATGAACTGAAATATCCCATCGCCTTCACCTACTCGTGAACATCAAAAAGCAGCCGATCATTGCGATCAGCTGCTGCACATTCTCCTAAGATTAAACAAATGGCTGCCAATTAGATTGCAGCCATTCTATTCAATCCTTAATTATTCAGCATTTCGTATTCACTCTTCGTCAATCCATATACAAATTCATCGAAATGCTGCCCTTTCGTATAAATCATATTCCGCAATCTTCCCTCTTGAACGAAACCTAGCCGCTCCTGAAGTGCAATCGAACCTTCGTTAAAAGCATACACATGTGCGGTTACTTTCTGGTATCGTAATTCCTCGAAATAATAGCGTAATAGGATTCGAACGGCTTCTGAAGCGAAGCCGTTACGCCAATGCTCTCGAAAAATACCTACGCCATACTTGAACGTTCCATGTCGTGAATCGCAACTATGAGCAACAATGCTGCCAACGAGTTCGCCATCAAGTGTCTCGATCGCGAGACTGAAGTTATCGCCGTCTGGACCTTTGGACGCTTGATTCCCAGCCCAATGCTTCGTGCCTTCTTCCGATCTTGGGAAATGGATGACGTCGCAAAGTCTAGCGCTTTCCGAATCAAAATCGTTGTTATGGAACTTGTCCCAATCTGTAGGCAATATTGCACGTAACCGTACGTTGTTACCGGACCAAATATTGTTATTCATATAGACCCTCCGATTTAATGGTTTCACTCTCTATCCTTCTTAACAAGAGAAGGCGGAGATCTTGCACAAGGATCTATAATTATTGTGACTACATGGTTCTCATTCCTTTCATATACCTAAATAATACCATGCAGCGTCAAGTTAATTCCGATGCAAAGTGAAGTAGAAGCAGGTCCCCTGCTCACTTGAATGTACGCCGATCGTCTCGTTTAGCAGCGTAAGGATTTCTTTGGCCAGGGATAATCCGAGACCTGTACCTTGTCCTGCGTGTGATTTGTCTGACTTGTAGAATCGATCGAAGACGAACGGCAGCTCTTCTTCACTAATGCCTTGTCCGGTATCACTTACCGAGACGGTGATAATCTCATCATCCCAACTCGCGTCCAACTTAACGGTGCCTTCGGATTCTGTGTATTTCAGAGCATTATCAAGCAGAATGGTCAGCACTTGTTCGACGCGATCCCCGTGACCGAAGAAATCGGGTATGCGCCAAGCTTGATCCGTCAAACTCAGCTTAATATCCAAATCCTCTGCAAGTATGGAAAACCGACTGTTTATTTTCTCGATAATCGGTCTAGCGCTTGTTAGGGACTTCTTAAATGCGGTCGAGCCTGATTGGAGGCGGGACAGCTCAAGCATATCATCAATGAGGCGGTGCAGACGGTGTGATTCGAGCTGAATGGAATAATAATAACGCTGCTTCTCTTCCTCATCGTGGACCATCCGGTCGCCTAACGTCTCACTCATAGCCCGAATTGAAGCGAGCGGCGTTCGCAGCTCATGCGTTACGTTTGCGACATAATCTCTTCTGACCTGCTCCAGCTTAACAGCCGCATTGTGGTTCTGCTCAAGCCGTGAAGCCAAAATGTTGAATGAAGAAGCCAGCTCTCCCAGCTCCCCGTATCCGTTTGCCGGAACCCTTACATCATAATTTCCTTTGGCCATCGCTTCTGAAGAAGATGTCATCAATTTGATCGGCTGAATCATGGGCTTGATGACCCGATACAAAATGTACAATGTCAGGGCGAGCGCAAGCAATGCAGCCAGCATGAACGTGACCATAAAGCCCCGCATTGCACTAGTCAGCTCCGAAATTGGCTTGATGAGGAAAAGTCCGCCGATCAGCGTTTCGCCTTGCCGTATGGGCTGCCCGATAAGGATCGATTGGTCATCCATCCCGTCCAGCTTCGTAATCGTCGCGACTTGTCCGCCTCCAATAATTTCACTGACATAAGGCTCAATCGCTGTACGGATATCATCCTCGATTCGTGGCAGTCCAGCAGGCAAGTCGTTTTCTGATGGAGTCGAGGAGCCGAACACCTCCATCTCACGGGCGTTCAAGTCATAGGCCTTGATGATGAAGCCTTTCTTCAGCAGATAGGTCGAGGCTTGTCCCGCAGCCCCTATCGTCTCCGCAATCGATTCCATCTGAGGCTGCAGTTCATTTAGCTTACTCTGTAGAAAATAAGATTGAAGCACATATTTACCGATCAACGTACAGACGATGAACGCTAGAATCAGTACAAGCGATATATTTAGAAACAGCTTTCGCAGGAGCGATCGTTTCATTCGTGCACCTCGAATTTATAGCCTACCCCATAGATCGATTTGAGGCTCCAGCCGACTGGATCAATGGGCAGCTTGCTCCTCAGCCGCTTGATATGGGTATCAACAGCACGTGTGTCACCAAGATAATCGAATCCCCATATGGAAGTCAGAATATGTTCCCGACTCAGTACTCTTCCTGCATTCGTTGCGAGCAAGTACAAAATCTCAATCTCCTTAGGCGTTGCCGGCACCACCTGCCCATCCACGGACAACTCATAACCATCTCGATTGATACGCAATTGATCGATTTCGTAGACGAGTTGAGGGGACATTGTCACTTCCTGCGGAGCAGCTCTGCGTAAAATCGTCTTAATCCGAACGACAACCTCCCTTGGTGAGAAAGGCTTAACGATATAGTCATCCGCGCCGATCTCTAGACCGTCGATTCGGTCATGCTCTTCCCCTTTGGCCGTAAGCAGAATAATCGGTACCTGACTTTCCTTTCTTATCTCTTTACATACGTCTGTTCCGAATAACTCCGGCATCATGATGTCCAATACAATTAAGTCTGGGTGCTCCTCACGGGCGAGCAGCAGCGCTTCCTTACCGGTGTATGCCGAACAATACGTCATACCGTCCGCCTTCAAATATGTACCGATTGTGTCGTGTACAGCCTGGTTATCATCACAGATCAGAATATGAATCCGCTTGGACATTTCTATCCTTCCTTCGTTTAGCTTGTTTTTCTCCTATCGTAACATAAGCGGCCAATCCTTGTTCCGCCCTATTTCCGCCACATTGTTCTGTTACACTCTTGTCTATACCGCAAATAAAAGGAGAAAAACCAATGAATATGAGACAAAAAGCGATACCTTGTTTGATTGCTGTTACCTTAACCGCAGCCCTTACTGCCTGCGATTCTAATTCTTCAAGTTCCAGTTCTTCGAACTCCAGTTCAACAACGAACACTGCTGCAACAACAGTTGTAAGCACCGACAATTCGAAAGCGAGTTTGATCGGCGAATATACGCAAGATAACGCAAGCTTGACGTTTAACGATAAAACTTGGAATTACGACGCTGAGAACGACGTTTATTGGCAGATCGGCATTTCCTATGGTTCCACAACTGAAACGAAGGATTATGAAACAATGGCGATTTACGTTCCCGGCGCTTATATGAATGCCACGGCGAACGGTGACGGAACCTATACATGCTCGATTAATGAGAGCGCAACAATCAATGGTTATACAGCAAGTACAGCGCCTATCGTGTTCCCTGTGAATACAGCGGGTTATTCGGCTCAAAAGGCTGCTACTCAATATAGCTACAACGGACTATCTAGTTACATGGATGCCGGATTCATCTACGTTTATTCCGGAATGAGAGGCCGTAACAACGGCTATGACGACAGCGGAAATCTGACGTACAGCGGCGGCGCTCCTTGGGGCGTGACCGATCTGAAAGCGGCAGTCCGTTATCTTCGGTTTAATGAAGCTTCCCTTCCCGGTAATACGGACTCCATCTTTGTATTCGGACATAGCGGCGGCGGCGCACAGAGCAGCGTAATGGGAGCTAGCGGCGACAGCAGTCTTTATTATGACTACCTCAAATCGATTGGTGCTGCCATGTACGATGCGGACGGCAATTATATCAGTGATGCCATTAATGGCGTTATGGCGTGGTGCCCGATTACGAGCCTTGACTACGCAGATGAAGCCTACGAATGGAACATGGGGCAATATATCACTGCGGGAACCCGTGCAGACAGCACCTGGACTTCGGCTTTATCGGATGATCTGGCTGGAGCGTTCGCTTCCTATCTGAATGAGCTTGGATTAAAGGATGAGGATGGCAATGTTCTGACTTTGGAACAAACGACAGACGGCATTTACACAGCGGGAACCTATTATGATTACCTTCTCGCTGAAATTGAAGGCTCGCTCAATAACTTCTTAAGCGATACGACCTTCCCTTACACCAAATCTGCCGGAGGCTTTATGGGAGATGGCGGCTTCTCAGGCGGTGGTGCTCCAAGCGGCGAAATGCCTGAAGGTATGCCTGATGGCGCAATGCCGGAAGGCGGAATGCCTGAGGGTATGCCTGATGGCGGCGGTCAAGCCGATTCTGGAGAATCAACGACATACAAGACAGCTAAAGATTATATCGCTTCACTAAATTCGGATACGGAATGGGTTACCTACGATGCTGCAACCAATTCAGCTAAGATCACCAGCATTGCTGCATTCGTACAGCATATGAAGAATGCCTCCAAGAGCGTAGCTGCATTTGACGACCTGGAACGTGGTCAAGCAGAGAACATGGTATTCGGCAATGACGAGAGTGATGCACTCCACTTTGACTCTGTATTGGCGAAGCTTCTCGAGGCTAATCAAAACAAATACGCAGCATTCTCTGACTGGGATTCTTCTCTCGTGGCAACTTACGCCAAAGACCTTCAAGCTCTCGACAAGCTGGGTAACAGCTCTGAGGTCCGCCAGAATATGTACAATCCGATGTACTTCCTTGACGATTACTACACAGGCTACCAAAGCTCGACTGTTGCCGCTCACTGGAGAATCCGCACTGGAATCGAGCAAGGCGATACTGCACTCACGGTTGAGACGAATCTGGCACTCGCTTTGAAAAACGCTAGCGACGTTAAGGATGTCGACTTCGAAACCGTATGGGGTCAAGGTCATACAACAGCTGAACGTACCGGTAACAATACGGACAACTTTATTGAGTGGGTTAATGAATCTGTGAAATAATCTTCGGTATAAGATTCGCTTCTGCTGCCAGATGTAGCAGAAATCATATTCTCCATTGGTGCTCAAAGCAGAGAAGAAGTAGATGCTTTTATTCAAAAAGTAGAGTTTGCCGGAGGAAGCCTATTCGGCAAGCCGAGTGAAACGGATGGCTGGATGTACGGCGCAGCCTTTGCCGATCTAGACGGACATCGCTGGAACCTGCTGTACATGGATGAGAGCAAAATGTCGAAACGCTAATATGGAAACGCCGGCCACCTGTTTAAGGTTACCGGCGTTTTTTTTACCGACCGTGGCGGAAGATGCGAGCCCTCCCCACCACGTCTAGATATCCGCGATATTTTCTAAAGAACAGTCGTCGAGTAACTACCTACGATTTGCACCTCATGTTCAAACGTTTCTAGAATTTTAACGGCTTTTATCATCCGTAGGTCATTTTGAGCGGCTTCAGATTCAATAAGGAAACGATAAGTCCCCAACTTCTTTCCTGTAGGTCGTGATTCGATCCACGTCAGGTTAATCCCCAGTGCGGAGAATACGTTCAGAATCGAGGACAGTACCCCAGGGTATTCATTGTTTGGGTTAATTAAGATCATGGTTTTCTTTTGCTCTGCAGGTTTCTTGATGTCTTTCCCCACGATGATGAAGCGGGTATGATTCATGGAATTGTCTTGAATCTCGCTCTCGAGTATTTGAAGACCATGTTCATCTGCAACCGATCTAGAGGCAATTGCGGCAATATGGTTCAAATTTGACTCTTTGACGAATTGGGCAGCCTTTGCGGTGCTATCTGTATAATCACATTTGTACTGATGTTTTTTAATAAACTCTCTGCACTGATTGATTGCAGGGCTGATCGAATAGACTGTATTAATCGTATTGATGCTGCTATCTTGGTTGCCAATCAAGTGAAGAGAAACTTTAAAGATAAGATCGGCTTCAATGCGAAGGTCGTACATCAACAAACCATCAACCGTCATGTGAATGTTGCCTGCAATTGAATTTTCAATCGGGACAATACATTTATCGACTTCTCCGTTATGAACGGCTTCCAGGACATCCAATATCGATTCGTACATAACCCAAGTTGTATTGTTAGCAAAATATTGATGCGCGGCTTCTTCGGAAAAAGTTCCTTTTGGACCTAAATAAGCAACTCTAATCATCTTCAAATGCCCCTTCAGAATCTCATTTTTATCATGAATAAATAATAGTATATAACGGGTAATCCTATGATAATAGATAGTACGGTAATTGTAGTTTGTACCCGCTTCTCATTCCGTAATACGAATAATAAAGACTTATACACTACAATTCCTATCCATCCACCTAGACCATTAAGAATGATATCATCGACGTCTGCTGTGCCAATACCTAATAGCCCCTGAATGAATTCAACAACTAAACTCGCAATACATATAAACAACAGATTGATTAGGACTCTTGTATTGTTCTTAAATACCGAGATATACACACCAAGAGGAACGAAAACAAGTATATTGCCAATCACATTACCAAAAGCGAATCTTCGTAAATTAGAAGAGCTGCCCGCTAAGTATTCACCTATGCTATGAAAAGGAATGAGATTGATTGACCGAATGAAAGTCCGTTGGCTATGCAATAGCTCCGAAATCGAAACTCTCGATAAGAAAAATATTTTCATTAACAATAGGATGAAACAGATGAAAACGCCGTATAAAAAGACGGTTTCTATTCGCTCGCGTTTATTCATAGTATCCCCTTTTTTTAGCCCGACCATGAAATAGCCGAAGCAGCCTAACCAAACGATACGTCTTATGTACGCATCTTCCTACTATTTCGTACTAGACATATAGTTGTAGGCGATAATGTGGTCAATGGCTTCTGCAACAGAATGAACGACTGTGTTCGCTTGGCTGCGGATTTCGGCACGGCTCTCGCTCATTGCGAAGCTATGCGGTGTTAAGGCGAACATCGAAAGATCGTTGAACGAGTCTCCAATACAAGCGATCTCGTCCGGTGCGATCCTGAGCTCCTGGATTAGCAGTCTTAAAGCATCACCTTTGGAGACGCTGCATGGCATCACATCCAGACAATCTTTATCGCTGATAAAGGTTTCGATCTGACCAGGGAACCTATCATTGAACTTCGCTTCCAGCTGGACGAGTTTATCCAGCTCTCCGAAGTAAGATATCTTGCTGCATCGCATATGGTCTGCAGCAATGGCTCCCTCCAAGTCGGTATGCGTGGAGATCTCGGTTATAATCCGTGCTTCATAAGGTGGAACAGCCTCACTCCACTCGCGCACATAGTACGAATCATCGTTACAATGAATGAAATTAATAAATTCATTACGTTCCGTGACTTGAAGCAGCTGCGTCGACAGCTCTGGCGGGAATTCAGCTGATGCAAGCAATCGCTGGTCGTTCAGATGAATGGTCGCCCCATTCTGGCCGACAGCATAATAGGGATTCGCAAAGGGCTGTAAAAGAATTTGAATTTCTGCGTTCATGCGTCCAGAAGCGATGCATAGCTCGAACCCGTGGTCATAAGCTTTCGTTACAGCACGGAGATCTCGGTTGTTAATCCGTTTCTCATGATCCAGTAATGTTCCGTCCAAGTCACAAACAATCAATTTTATCATAAGGCTCTTCCTCCGATACAACTAGTAATTCCACATGATGCTCTGCGAGCTTCTCTACGACTGTACCTGATTCATCTTTTAAATAAATTAATATCCTTAGTCATTTTCATATTGTCCAATGTGATATCAGCCATGGGCATACCTTCGAAATTTTATGTAGTAATTGAAAATTATACTATGATTTTGATTTTAGATAAAACAAAAAATGCCGCATGGGATGCGACATTTAATGTTGCTATGTCTATTGGGTTAACAATTAAAGCGTATTATATACATTTTCACATTCTTCTGCGGTCGGTTCATAGAAACAGTGCTTCTTCCAACGTCCTACGAGCGGCTGATCATACCAAGTTGGCGGACAAGGTCCGGGATTGTCGAACGAGCCTGGACGGAAATACCATAAGGAGAATCTGGCTGGCCAATTCCGCTCCCCATTCACCACTCGTTGCGCTAGACGGCGTTCCCTATCTCTAGCGCTTTGATAGTACATCCCATGCTGCAGCGCTTCGAACGCATGCGGCTGGTTGATCATTTGGGGAATTGTCCGGAGATTTTTAAAATCAGAGCAATTCGCCCTTATTCGGTTAATGCCCACATTCCCAACAAGAAGCATACCCATTTCGCCTTCTGTCTCCGCTTCAGCTCGAAGCAACCTTGCCAGCATATCAATATCCTGCTGCCTGGCTTTTACGACTGCCATTGGCTCACCTCTTTAGGTTTCTGTACTTATCATATTGTAGGCGAAGCGGAAGTGTTACTCCGGCAGTTTCATAAGGCTGGGTCATCTTCTTATATTTTTAGTTTGTCGTATTAATCGATTGGTTTACATGAGTCAGAGCAATATCCCTCGTGTACGTCTAGACAGTCATCGCAGCAGAAATGCTTGGCGTGACAAGTGTCCTCTGTACAGTTCAACATCGTGTCCGTAGGCTCCCCACAGTGATGACACTTGCCTATTGTAACATCTTCTTCGGTTTGATTGACGCGTACGCTTATACGTTCATCGAATACATACATTTTGCCATCAAATAATCGACCTTGAACAACAGGGTCCTTCCCATAAGTAACAATGCCTCCATCGAGCTGTGCGACATCGGTAAATCCTTCATTGAGCAGGACGCCAGTTAGTGTCTCGCACCGGATGCCTCCTGTGCAATAAGTAATAACCTTCTTATCCTTAGCATCTGACAGATTCTCGCGAATCCATTCCGGAAATTCCTTGAAAGAATCGATATCCGGACGTATAGCATTGCGAAAATGCCCCATATCGTACTCATATCCATTCCGGCCGTCAAGAACGATAACATCTTCACGCTGCAGATGCTCGTAGAATTCCTCCGGCGAAAGACGTTTGCCGCTCATCGTATTCGGATCCAAAGGCGTGTCATATCGTAAAGTAACGAGTTCCTTCTTCGGTCTGACGAACAGCTTCGTGAACGCATGCTTCTCTACTTCATCGATTTTAAAGAGAAGGTCTGTGAACAAGGGATGCTTATGCATATAAGCCATGTAGGCTTCCGTTTGTTCCCAAGTACCTGAGAGCGTCCCGTTGATCCCTTCAGCTGCAATCAGTATTCTGCCTTTCACCCCGAGCTCCTTGCAAAATTCGAGGTGCTCAGCCGCAAAGGCTTCGTAATCTTCAATTGCGACATATTTATAATAAAGTAAAATGCGGAACGGTTTCTGATCTTCCATAAGGTAGCACTCCTTGTGACTAGGTAATTAGGCTGTAAAGCAGCCTAAAATAAATGTTTCAATTAAACATCATTCATACATCATAATATAAAAAGGATAAAAAATCAGCCCTAGTCCTCTGGAAGCGTGACTAAGGCTGCTGTTATAGATTAAAGGAATTCGGTTATTGTCTGCTCTCTAGCTTTTGGAGTCAGCTGGTCGATCCGGCAGTGGCACCTCCATTTCAATCGAGTACGGTTTGCCGTCTGGACCGCCTGCAACGTTAAAGGTAAGGTTGAGAGTTCTCGCTTCCGGATCAACAGGTTCGAATATATAATATTGCTTACTGCCCGACTCCGTCTCCGGATCGCCTTGACCACCAAGAGTCTCATAGATGTGTCCCTGCTCATCTCTAGCATCTGACATATCGAAATCATCTGGATGCACAAAATTGTTATTTGTATCCTCGGCTTTGGGTCGAAGATGGAAGAAGACCTGTGTCGTCACAGGGGTTACAACTACCTTGTCCACAACAAATCCGTGCTGCGCAAGTGAATCAGGCATCTTGGGATTCTCGATTACAACCGGATCGGTATTGATTTCCACGGGCACATCAAATTCAAATGGCTGTTCAACACCGGATAGCGTCATCCTAAGCCTTAGAGTGAACCGACTTGGCAGCTCCGTATGAAGATTAATGCTTACGAGTACAGTGTTTTCTCCTGCTGGTCTCCAAGACGGCAGTAGTTGCTGCTCTTGCAAATAGGTCTCGACGGAGGTTAACTCGCCACGTTCAGGTGCACTCAAATTGGTGCTATAGAATTTCCCTTCACCCGTACGGTGAACTTCCAAAACAATTCTTGTTCCATCGTAGATAACATTACGCACGCTAATTGTGGAGTCTCCACGAGTTTCAGTTGCAGCAACTGGTTGTACCAAGTTATTTTCCGACGCGGCTTGTATTCCCTTGTCTCCATATATGGACAATAAGTTCCCAAGCAACGGAACTGAACGCATTGTATCGGCAAATGCCGGAGAAACGTAACCGAGACCGGCTAAGCCTACTCCTAACAGGAGCGCACCTGCCACGGTAACAACAGCCAATCGTCGCAGCAGATATTGCTTTTTAGGAGGGTTGGAGTGTGAGCGCTTGGCTTCGACATCCACCGACTGAATGTGCGTGTCGATGGGAGGTGTAACCAGATTGAGCCTGCGGCTAGGATTGCTCGTCGACAATGAGACCGCTGCTTCGGCTCGTATTCTCCTGAGCGTTTCTTTCAGCCGATGCTCCACAGCTTCGGGCATATCCACTGTTACCTCTTTTTCTAACCGAAGTCGTTCTAATCGTTCATCGATAGAGTCTTCCTTCATAGATTCCCTCTCCTTTCCCATGTCGGCTCCAGCCAAGCTCTCAGCTGAGTCTTGCTCCGTTGCAACCGCATTTTGACTGCTCCTTCACTGATGCCTAGAACGGTTGCGGCATCGGCAATTTTCATATCCTCTAAATAGACGAGTAGTACAACCAAGCGAAGCGGTTCCTCCAGCCGATCGATAGCTTCCCTCAACTCGACGTCTTGGTATGCTAAATTCTCTACTGCTGGCTCTGGCAACGTGCCGGGCAGAGAGTGGCGTGTTTTTTTTCTACTTATCGTGTTGCATTCATTTATAAGGATTCTGTATATCCATGTTCTGAAATGTTCCGGTTCTCTAAGCGAGCTGATCGCTTGATAGGCTTTGATGATGGTTTCTTGGAGCGCATCTGCACAATCCTCGTCGTCTTTTAGAATCGTTCTAGCGGTTCTGTACAGCGTCCCTTTTATATTTTCGATCAGCTCAAGAAAGGCTTCGGTATCTCCTTGTTGGGCTGAACGTGCGAGCTTCGTCAGCCTCATTTTATCCGACGAATCGAAGCTGGCTGACCAATTGATTGCCATGCGTGATATGTACCTCTCCTCCCAGAAGGCCCGGGCCTTCTCGTGTTTCAATGCTGTCGACATAGATTAGATGTGCCGGACGGGGAAAAAGTAACAAGTGGAGAGAAATGGATACCGAGGAAGCAATTACGTCTCTATCCCACCATTTTCTCATGTATGTATTAAGTTTCTTATTATGAGGTTTCTCGGATGTATAAAACAAGATGCAACTAATCAATAATTGTGAGCATTCCATTATAGGGATTGAATTATCGATGTTATAGAAGCGTCGTTGCGAAAAATGTTGGTGATTCATTGTTGTGTCCATTGCATCCCAATGAACTACGCGTTACGATTCTAGCAAAAACATGACTAGGAGATTCACATCATGACGATTAACGCTGCTTTGCCTTGGAGAGAAGTTCTTACAGATGAAGCCACCCACACGATTACTGGCGATGTCAGGATTATCGACGCATTCCCGATTCCGCAGCTGCAGACGGAACGAAGAGTGTGGATTTATTTGCCGAGGAGCTATAACACAGGCGGTCGCAGCTACCCGGTCGTCTACATGCACGATGGACAAAATGTGTTCAATCAAGCGACGTCCTGGGGAAGCGAATGGGGCGTCGACGAGACGTTGGAGCAGATGGCACAAGAGGATCCTGCGCTAGAGGCTATCGTGGTTGCTATTGATCATGGGGGCAAACAACGCAACAATGAGTATAACTTCACGATAAACGCGGAGTATGGCTTCGGGGGCAAAGGCGAGGCGTACGCTGAATTCCTGGCGGAGACGCTTAAACCATATATCGACAGTCACTACCGGACGCTTCCCGGACCGGAGCATACAATGCTTGTCGGAAGCTCGTTCGGCGCCTATGTCTCGCTGTATATGGCCATACGCTATCCGGAGCTGTTTGGCCGTGTGGGCGGGATTTCCTTCGTCATGTGGCATGACAACGGTGCGATCATCCAGATGATTCAGCAGTCGGTCCTTTCCCCTGCTCTTCGCATCTATTTGAGCATCGGAGGACAAGAGACCGATAACGCAGAATTCAATAAGGTTGCTTACGAGCACATTGAATTAGCCCGTGAAACTTTAATAGAAGCCGGGGTCCCGGAGAACCGTATTCGATTCGATTACGTTCCGGACGGAACGCATCACGAATCCACCTGGAGCCTATTGTTCCCCGCGGCCCACAGGTGGCTGCTTCAGCAATAAGGCCTGTCAAAACGAAAAAGCATCGCGGTCATCCGCCATGCTTTTTCTCGCTCATTCATGTCCTATTCTTCTATTCTGCTGTCTGACACCCGACAAGCCATTTGTTCTACTTCCATAGCCATGCTTGATGAAGGTTCGGTTAAGCTGCGCACCGGCACTTCGAATTCCTGATCGGGATCGTCAAGGGGATAAATACGGGCAGTTTCCTTCGTTTCATCCACATGCTGAATATAGATGGGGCTCCCGTTATACCTTACGTCCTGCATGACCGGAGAATCGGCAATCTCCCTAGCTCGATTAATATCCATCGCATAATCCTCCCTCGTTTCAATCTCATTACAGTATGAGCGGAGGAATAATGTAATATGCTTGGCAACTTATGTTCGAATGTCGGATAAACCACAGGGGCGCTGTAAATACTTTACGAGAGGTGATGACATCGTGGAAGCGCATAGAGCGAAGGAGATCGCCGACTCTCCAGATATGATTATCGTGTCGTACTTCGGCGTACCTGTGTTTATCGAGCATGTTAATATAGGAGCTGACACGGCGAGAATTCATCCGGTGGACAATCCAGACGAGGAGCAGACCGTACCGATCGACGTGCTTACGGAACAATTCGAAGATGGGATTGAAATACCGCCGTTCAACGATTGAAGGGAATACCGCCAGACGAACTCCTATCTATGTTCGTTGCAAATAAACCATCATTCAAATTCGAATGATGGTTTATTTGTCGAGCTATTGTTAATCGATCCCGTCTTTAAAATGCGGCTTGTGGTGCTTATCACCTTTGTGGTTCTGGTCATCAACGGTCTCCTCAAGCACCTCCACAATCGCCATCCGAGCGATTTCGATTCCCTTTCGCACACCAGCTTCATATTCGCCAGATATTTCTTTGTCTCCGCCAATACGCCCTTGTGCAACCTCGACATAATGCTCTTGTTCTTTGTCGTTAATTCTGTCAGCTATATGTTTCACGAATTTGCCCACGTCCCTATGTTCACCCATTAGTTTCTGTGCTTCTTCATTAAGCATATGCGCAATCTCTCCTCAACTCAGTGAAGTTGGAACGTTAACGTCTCAGTCCTTATCTTTACCATTTCCTTTTCCCTGTTCCTCATTCTTGCTTTTTTTGTTTTTCTTCTCTTCTTTATTGGATTTAGACGTATCACTTTTCTTTTCTTTTTTCTTTTCGTTCTTCTTTTCTTTCTCGTCTTTTTTTGACGTTTCTTTCTCTTCGTCCTTATCTTTCGATTCTTTCTTGATGCCAGGCACTGCAGGAAAGTTCATTACCGGTTCATCTTGAAGGGCTTCGCTCATCAGCTTCTGGAATACCGCCGCAGCAGCCTTGGAGGTTGTCGTCAAGTAATGAGTGGCATCCGTATGGTCATAACCAAGCCATACCGCACCGACGAGTTGAGGCGTGTAGCCGACAAACCAGTTGTCCTTCATCCCTTCTCCGCCCGTTCCAGGCATTTCGGTCGTTCCTGACTTGCCGGCTATTTGTCGCCCTTCTACTGCCGCTGCGACACCCGTTCCGTCTGTTACAACACCTTCTAGCATAGCAGTCATCGTTCTGGCTATCGCAGGTTCGGTTACGGTTATCTTGTCATCAGCGTTGTTCTCCGCCACGATCTCGCCATCGGCTGTTTCGATACGAGTAATGGTGTGGGTAGGAATACGTGTCCCATCATTAGCAAATACGCTGAAGGCTTCGGCCATCTCAAGTGGAGACACCCCTTCCGAGAGACCCCCAAGTGCAAGTCCAAGGTTTCGATCTGCATCTGTAAGCTCCAAGCCAAATCGCTTGGACGATTCCATCCCTGCGTCAATCCCTAACTCATTCAGCAGCTTGACAGCAGGTACGTTATAGGAATGAATGATGGACTCGTAGATCGTCACCTCCCCATGGTAGCTGTCGCCCGCGTTTCCGGGCTGATAACCATTAAAGTTGACCGGTTCGTCTATGAGCGTATCATCAGGTGAATAGCCGTGCTCTAGAGCCGGAGTATACACCGAGATAGGCTTCATTGTAGAACCAGGTTGACGTTTCAACTGAACGGCGCGGTTGAACGAACGGAAAGGCTGGTCGCCACGCCCTCCAACAAGTGCTCTAATGCCTCCGTCTCGAGGGTCAACCAGCACGGCACCGCTCTGAATAAGCTGATCGGAGCTGCTTGTCGGGAAGTTGCTATCCTGCGCGTAAACATCTTCGACGGCTTCTTGCATTTGACTATCCAGCGTCGTATAGAAGCGAAGTCCCCCTTGGAGAACCTCATTTTGTGTAAGTCCGTATTTCTCCCCGGCTTCACGAATCATCTGATCGATGTAATAGGGATACTTCATCACATTACTGCTTGCTGGCTTAGAGCTGAGTATATGAAGCGGCTCGGCTATAGAAGCAGCATAAGTGGCTTGATCGATCTTTCCTTGATCCTTCATGAGCTGCAGGACAACATTTCTTCGGGCTTTGGCTTCATCGGGGTGTCTATAGGGTGTCAGAGCAGACGGCGCTTTAATGATGCCCGCAAGCAGCGCAGATTCCGATAGAGTCAACTCATTCACCGGTACGCCAAAATAGACTTCGGCAGCCTTCTTAATCCCCCAAGCACCTTCGCCGAAGTAGATTTGATTCAGATAAAAGGTTATAATTTGCTGCTTGTTGTAATTTCTTTCGATTTTCTGTGCAAGCAGCAGCTCCTTCCACTTTCTCGTCCAAGTCCGTTCTTGCGATAGAAAAACATTTTTCGCTAGCTGCTGCGTTATCGTACTCGCCCCTTGGACCGTTTTGCCGCTCGACAGATTGGTCATTAGGGCGCGGCCGATACCTTGGAGATCTGTACCGCTATGTTCGAAAAACCGCTTATCCTCTACTGCTACAACAGCTTCTATTAACTGTTCCGGCAAGCTGTCGTAGCTGACAGCCTCGGACTTGCTTGGCGATAGACGGAGAACTTCCTCCATGTTCTGATCATACACGATAGTTGCCGCAGGCAATGGCTGCTCCAGAAGCGATACATTTTGCCGGCCGACCAGTACGTTGAAGCTAACGATGCATGCGATGGCAAGCAGGACTGCACCCAACATGACGGTAACAATAATCTTTTTCCATGCTGCCTTTCGCTTTTTATTGTTTTGATGATTGAATGATTTCATACTATTTCCTCCAAGCCTAAGCCTCGTGCTTTTGTCTTGGATACTATTTCGTAAGTGCGATCGTTTTTCAGTACGTATTACCTAATGAAATATACTGGCAGCAGATATGCTTCCTCGGTTTGAAAAGAAAACGGCAGCCGATTCTCAGAATCAGCTGCCGTTCATTGGCATTTGGTTATCTCAACTATGCTGCTCCATTGCCGAGCCGTTCAACATGATCGAAGCTGCTGCCGCTTCCACACCGTTCACGAGAAGGACAACCCGGTGTTCGCCCGGATAATGCTTACGGGTCGTCAAGTCGGCAAAATGATGCATCCGTTTACCTGAGACGATACTGCCGCCTGGCACGGTCTTGTCCGACAGCAGAAACAGCTTTCGTGACGTTTGTCCCTTGGCCTTCACGAAATCGATGCCGTATTCGACCCGAATACGGGCGGGATCACCATCTCGTACTCGTAACTCGTATTGCAGCTCGCAGCTGTCGCCGATTATGAGCGCAGACGGCTTCATCTCAATTGCTGCCGATACAGCAAGCGGTGCTCCTTCTGCTTCTTCGGCGTAGCCGAACAGCGCTAACGCTGCCGGATCGGCTTGTCGGATTAGTGTCCTGCACGCATGGCGAACGATCCAGTTGGTGTCTGGATGAATGCCGATCCAGCTCTTGGCTGTTTCGAGCACGAGCTGTGGATGATCTTTGGCGATGTCATTCAGATTGTTGGCTACACTTTTACGCACGTAAAGCGACGGATCAGCTTTCAGCAGCTCTAATACTTCCAGCACAGGTGCTGGCTCGCGCTTGAACGCCGGAAGCGATTGCCCCCACGGCAGCCGTGGTCTGCAGCCCTCGCTGGCCAGACGTCTCACATGCTCGTTCGGATGCAGCGACCATTCGAGCATTTGCTTCATTGCTCTCGCTGGATCACTCACAATGAAGGAACGTATTGCGAATTCAGCTGACGAACGCGCCGTAAACCGTTCAAGCGCCCGCATGGACAGCTCCCAATCGTCTTCCGCTGCGCCGTACACCTCAACGAAATCTGGGAAAAACAAATAAGGAAACCCGACACATTGCTCATCAATCTGGAACAGAACGTCGATCGCGTCGGCATAAAGATCAGGCAAATGTTTCCCCAATACGGACGCAATCTGGCGAATGCGCCCTTTCAGCTCCAGCGCTTCCCATCCTTCATCGAGCACGTCTGAAACGAAGCGCTCGGTTTGGAATGGACGATAGGCACCTTGAACCTTCATGCCGAATTCCCGTAGAAATGTTTCGTGGTACATATTTTTTAAAGGCTCTGCCATAATTGAATTAGTCCTCCTGCATGCAAACTGATGTTCCCATACAAGAGTTTACCATACCCGATGCCCGAATGCATTTCTTCTATATAAAAAATAGACCTTGGGATTAAGCTCTTCCTCCCCAAGGACTATTCCTCTTCCTCTTGCGATGCGCCTTACGCTTCGTATTCCTTGATCAATTCACCGAGACGATCCGGATAGTCGGTGATGATGCCCGCCACGCCCGCCTTCAACAGCCGCATCATTTCAGCCGGTTCGTTCACTGTCCATGGATGGTACACGATGCCCTGTTCTGCTGCTTGTGCCGCCCACTCCGGCAGCACCGCGTAATGGTAGGCATGAAGCGCACTCGCTCCGAGTCGCGCGGCGTACTCCCACGGCTCGTAGAGACCTTCCGCATACAGCACGCCGGTCCGAACCTCAGGGGCAAGCTGCTTGCACAGCGCAAGCGAATAGTGATTGAAGCTGGAGATGATGATCCTCTCGCTCAAACCTTGGAGACGAATCTCTTCAATGACGGCATTCTCAAGGCCGGGATAAAGAGCAATCCCATTTTTCAATTCGATGTTGATTTGTACGCCTTCATGTGGCTTTACCAGTTCAAGCAATTCGCGAAGTGTCGGAATGCGCTCGTCCGCGAATTGCGGACCGAACCACGAGCCGGCGTCCAACAGCTTCAGCTCTTCCAACGTAACATCCTTCACCAGTTTAGGTGAACCGGCCGTTCTTTGCAGAGATTCGTCATGGATCAGGACCAGGTGTCCGTCTGATGTCATTTGAACGTCTGTCTCAATTCCTGTGGCTCCGAGCTCCAATGCGCGTTGGAACGCGGCCATCGTATTCTCCGGACAATAAGCAGATGCTCCTCGATGAGCAAAGTTCAGAACAGTGTTCAATGGAATGACCTCCAGTTCAATGATTGGAATGGCATTATACCCGGATTATATCGGACAAAGATGCGGGATATGTAATCTCCGTGTTAAAAAAGCGAATCGTGATTTGATCAAAGCTCGTCTCACCATTATGATGTATATATGTGGTTAGTCGCTCTGCTTACATACGAAAGGATGTGCTTCCGTTTGCCTAGTTCTCGCCAGTTGACCGAAAGATTGAAATTCATGCTTTTGAATCAAAAGTTATTCACCTTCCTTCTTATATTGCTGATGATTGGGCTGAATATTTTCATTATCAGTAAAATAACCTTTGTCTTTCATCCCCTTAAAATTTTGATTGAAACAGTATTTCTGCCTATTCTGCTAACCGGCGTTGCCTATTATTTGCTTAATCCGATCGTGGAGCTGCTCGAGAAATATCGTGTCAAAAGAGTCTATTCGATTCTAGCCCTATATCTGATCGTAGCAGGTATCATTACACTTATTGTCACTGCCGTGATTCCACCTCTAAGAGAACAAATCAAAGGCTTGATCGATCAATTTCCAGATTTCAGTCGAGAAGCACAGCTTCGATTTGAAGATCTTATCGGCAGTGAATATTTCAATCAATTCCAGCAAGCGACTGGATTTGATGCCGCAAGCATAACAGAAACCTTCTCGAGTTATGCAACCAATATTCTGAACAATGCTTGGAGCAGCATTGGAGGATTTGTCGGCGCGTTAACCGAAACGGTGCTGTCGATTATCGTTGTTCCATTTATTTTGTTCTACCTATTGAAAGATCGGCGTAAATTGGCTCCATATGTGCTAGGTTTTCTGCCGACCAAATTACGCAATCGATCATTCACGGTCATGCTGGAGATGAACCACCAGATCAGCTCTTATATTCGCGGGCAAATCCTTGATAGTCTTTGCGTAGGCTTGCTCTTGTACATTGGTTATTTAATTATCGGTTTGGATTATTCGCTCGTTCTTGCCGTCGTGGCCGCCTGCACGAGCGTCGTTCCTTATCTAGGGCCTGCGATTGCCATTGCCCCGGCATTAGTTGTTGCGATGGTGACTTCACCGGTCATGCTGCTGAAAATGGTCGTAGTCTGGACGGTTATTCAGCTATTTGAAGGTAAAGTCATTACGCCTCAAATCATGGGTAAGGCCATGCGGATTCATCCGATTACGATCATCTTCGTCATCCTTACGGCTGGCAAGCTATTCGGCATTCTCGGCATCATTCTTGCGGTTCCGGGATATGCCATTCTGAAGGTTATTGTCACGCATCTGTTCAGATGGTTCAAATCCCGTTCCGGCTTGTATGAATCGAGTCCAGAGGCAGATGATCTGGTGCCTAAAGCCTGACAAATAAAAAAGCCGCGAGCAATCGCGGCTTCGAGAGAAGGCGAACTTCAATGTTCGCCTTCTTTTATTATTATGTGGATCACGAACCTATCGATTATCGTTCCAACAGTTAGATCGTCGCGGGCCTGATGACCCCTTCCGATTGAACAGAGCGTTCTTGCTGGCGTGATAGGACAAGCAGCGTTGCCCAGATTAAGATAAAGCCCATGATCTGCGTGAAGGTGGTCGCCTGATGGAATACCGCATAATTGATCAGAACGCCGACCATCGGGAAGCTTAGCTCCGCTAGTGTAGCATAGGAAGCTTTGATCGCACTTAAGCCTTTATAGTACAGCAGCAAGCTCAGCAGTCCTGGCAGCAACGCTTGGAGCAGCAGGTTGAGGCCGATCATAGCCGTGCCGCTCGCTTCGCTTGGGAGCGTCCATAGCTGGTGCTCGCCAAGGGTCATCGCCAGCAGAAGCGGGAGCGCAAGAATAAAGCGCAGCGACGTCACGGTCTCGTAGTTGACGGCTCTCAGCAGGTAGCGTCCCATAACGGTAGAGCCACCCCACAGCAGTGCTGCTCCGATCGACATTAGGCTGCCTGCCTTCAGCATCTCGTGGATATTGGAGAATGGCGGCTTAACACCGAACGTTAGTAAATACGTACCGAAGATCGCAATGAGGAACAGCATGCCGAACGATCTTGGCAATCGCTCCTTCAGCATCCATCTCGCCATCAGAATGGCGAACAGCGGCTGAAGCTTCTGCAGCAGCAGCACCGAGTTCAAATCGCCTGATGCAAGGCCTTTCGTGAACAGCACCGTTGCGAGCGCAGAACCGCCCCACGACACGAACAATAGCGCGCCAATGTGGCGAAGCTTGAACTTACGAAGCTGCTGTCGATGCTTCCACAGCACAGGGGCCATGAACAGCACCAGAATAACATGCTCCAGCAGCGCGATCTGGGTCGAGCTGAGATAATCGAGCAATAACACGCGGAATAGCGGATCGACTCCCCACAAGGCGGAGCCCAGCACGACAAACCAAAACGCAGGTTTGACAGCTTGATTCTTAAACAAAGATAGTGAAGTCAAGTTACTCATGGTTGAATGCTCCTTCTCGTGCATCCAACCTTCAGGGTTGAAATGATTCTTTATGGAGTTGCTAAAGAAAAGCCCCGTTTCGCTAGTGAAAACACGAAACGGGGCTGGCCAAATAAAACATGCGTAAAAGCATGTTTTGAAATGGCGATCTTCTCCCATCCGGACTTTACCGTCGGCCTTGGATTCTCACCAAGTCAGTCCCCTTGCCGTTAGACGGCTCAGAGAGTCGCGGGCTTCGCTGTGCAGCGTCACCGCCGGTCAGGAATTTCACCTGCCCCGAAGATCAGTATGCTAAAATTTGATTTGAATATGATAAAGCCACTATATCTTTCATCCTGTTCTGCGACTATGATGATAATCACACGCACGATAAAAAAGTAAGTAGCGAATATGTTTTCTTATCTTACGTTCAACGACGGTTCTTGTCAAGCTCCAAAACAGCTTCTTCATCCGTTCAACCACTTGCGAGCCGTATTTGCGGTATATATAGATAAGGACGGCGACCATAGCCGAGGCGATGCCGAACATGATCATATACCGGTTTACAGTCGAATGGTACTGCTCCCATTGGGGACCAAGCAGCTTCCCCATGGAGATAAACAAGCTAGCCCAGAAGATGGCGCCGGAATAAGCATATAGCGCATATCGTTGGAAAGACACACGAGTAACTCCACAGAAATAACCGGTAATATGCCGTACGCCAGGTATAAAATAAGCCACGAACAGCAGCTTATCACCGTACTTCTCAAACCAGACGGTCATCCTGTTCAGTCGCTCTTCCGAGAAGTGGATCATTTTCCCATGACGTATGATGAAAGGCCTTCCTAATCGATAGCCTATCCAATAGGATAACGTCACACCAAGTACAACGCCCAAGCTTGCAGATGCAATGCTGGCAAACCAGTTCAATTTATGTTCGTATACAAATAGGCCAATGTATCCCATCATCATTTCGCCGGGCAGCGGCAATGCTAACATTTCGAAGAGCAGGAACAGAAGGATGATCCAATATCCGTAATGTTCCAGAAGGTTCGATAACAATTCCAAGGCTGATCTCCTCCCTATTCTTTGGTGATTGGTGCGTACTTTAGAAAGGACAGCTTCGTTATTGAAATTGTTCATCGATACAGAAATCTAATATATCCCACTTAACCTAGCAAAGAGGCTCCCGTCGATAGGAGGCCTCTGCTCTTCTTATTTGGTTATAGCCAAGCCAAGCGCTTTGTGGTCCCAAAGTATATCTTCTGCAACGGATACCTGATGGTCCTCGCACGTTACAATTAGGATGACCTCGCTTGTCTTCCCTTTTTTGAGCTGAAGTTGATTTTTGTTGCGTTTCAACCGATATATGACCCAGCTCATCGCAGTTCCGATAAGAAAGCCAACAAATGCTCCGCCAATTCCCCAAATGATAGGTCCTCCTGGCCATACGAAGCCTTTGCTGGCACCGATGGTTCCAAGCATAAAGGCGAAGATCATCCCTTTATCGATAAAGGACATGCCGTCCGCACGGTGGATACTATCAAGAAGCCTCGGCTCTTTCTTGCGCAGATCAAGCGGTACGGCGTAGATGGTCGTTATTCCTTTCTGCTCAAGCTCTGTAATGGCGATTTCAACAAAGGTCGAATATTCGAATGTGGCCAAAATTTGCATCGTCATTGATCTCCAATTGTGATATGATGTCCAGCCGGCTGGTAATTTTCGATAAGGTAATGTTTTTGAACATCATTAAACAGCTTGTTATTTTCTACGGTATTCGTATAGGCATCATATAAGGTGAAGAAATAAAACGAAGGGTAATACAATAACCATTGTTTATCTAGAACCGAAGTAGAAGCGGCTATATCCCCTAATATTAAATCATGCAACGCTAAGATTAGATTAGAGTGCCATATCATGATTAGCGTACTTGTCAGTATAAAGGTGGCCAATACAATACGATGCAGGTACAGTTGGCCAAGGCTAGGGATTCCCATAGACCAAATCACAGCGACCCACGGACTGCGTTTATCAAGGTAATTGATCTCCAATGCGCCGATGCTGAACTCGTTGAAGCGTCCGTTTTCCCTTTGCGCCAGCAGGTAAATTTTGTTTAAATCAACAGCTGTTCGATAACTGTCGTAAATGGCAAATAAGTAGACGGGAATGTAAAGGGACATAAATTTAGGGTCCATCACATCTCGAGCTGCCTCGAATTGACCGTTAAATGTATGTACGATAGCCAAATTCAAATGGATTTTTTGGTTAATGAACATCTCCCACAGAATCAGCGCATATCCGCGCAAATATTTGTTTAAGAGCAAATGCCCAAACCCTGGAAAAGCCATAGACCAGCAGGCAATTGTTATCGGATTACGCTTGTGCAGCTGCGTTGTACCTAAGATGCTAACATGCGCCATGTAGCGTCTGTTACGAAATTGGTTTCTGAAATTTTCCATGAAGTCCCCTCCCTTTCGGCTGCCATTTGCTGATGTTATGCAGATTGTTTGCTTTTGCGAATAATCATTTCAACGATCCATTTAACGAGTAGAGCCTTCGCTATATAGACTGGGAACGAGTAGATATATTTCCATTTATCCAGGTCATAGATATGCAGCCAGACCAAGAGGGGCTCTGCAACGAAAGAAAAGACGGCAGACATCATCACATTTGCAATGACAAAAGATTTCCAGCTTCTAAAGTATTGATAAATTAACATGTGACATACGGGTAATACTGCAAAATCGACCGGGTGCAGGCGTGGCATTAACCTTATGAGCTGATAAGGGTAAGACCATAATCCAAGCTCGCCGCCAGTATCATCAAGAAGTACAACGATGATGGAGATTATCGAACCAAACAGTAAAATCTCCCTTAGCTTCGATTTATCAACGAGTCTGCACCAAATGATCCACGGTATAACCGCAATGACTAATAAAAGCCACCACTGGAACGAAAAGAGATCATGGTGATAGAAGTACTGCTTTCTCAATTCAGAAAGCTCGTGATCCACTTTCTTGATCTCATCGAAGGTAGGATTGTGGTATGACATGTGTGAATGCAGCTCCCTCAATATTCGTCTAAACTAAACTATTTCCACTAAAGCCACTACTTATTTACGGGAAATCAATTTTGACATTTTGTCAGCATTGGACAAAACAAAAAGCACCTCCGATTTGGAAGTGCTCATTTTATATCCAAATTGTCTTGATGTCCGTCTTCATCATCCCCCGATGGCTTATCTTTTTTATGTTCGCTTACTCTTCCCTACACCCTCCTTTGATGTGCTCTCATCGCAAAGAAGTATGCGACAACCACAATGCCTAGGCACCAAGCAAGTGCAATCCAGATATCGTTGTGGAGCGGTTGGCCTGAGAGCAATGCACGAATGGATTCTACAATGGAGGTTACCGGTTGATTCTCGGCGAAGACGCGAACGACAGTCGGCATGGAAGCGGTTGGAACGAATGCGGAACTGATAAAGGGCAGGAAGATTAGCGGATAGGAAAAGGCGCTGGCACCATCGACTGTTTTGGCGGATAAACCGGCAATTGCTGCAACCCACGTCAAGGCGAGTGTGAACAGCGCAAGTATACCGGCTACAGCAAGCCATGGCAGAATGCCTGCGGACGAACGGAAGCCCATGATTAACGCTACAAGAAGAATAACAACCACAGAGATAGCATTGGATACTAATGAAGTCAGCACATGGCCCCACAGCAAGGCGGAACGCGAAATCGGCATGGTGTTGAATCGTTCGAATATGCCTCGCTGCACATCAGTGAACAAACGAAATGCCGTGTATGATATACCGCTTGCGATTGCCATTAACAGAATGCCAGGCAGCAGGTAATTCACATAGTTATTGGTACCGGTTTGGATAGCGCCGCCGAGTACATACACGAATAGCAGCATCATTGCGATCGGCATGATGGTAACGGTAATAATCGTATCCATACTGCGGGATATATGACGCATGGAACGTCCGAGCATAACGCTAATGTCGATGAAGAAATGCTTCTTTGTTGTTTCCATTTACTCCGCCTCCTTCTTACCGATAATTGCAAGGAAGATTTCCTCTAACGTTGGTTGTTTCTCGATATACTCTACCTTTGAAGTAGGGAACCTCTTCTTCAGCTCCGAGAGCGTGCCGTTCGCGATAATCCTGCCTTCATGAAGAATAGCAATTCGATCAGCAAGCTGCTCGGCCTCTTCGAGATATTGCGTCGTTAACAACACGGTCATCCCTGTGTCGGCAAGCTGCTTGACGACCTTCCATACCTCGATACGAGCTTCAGGATCCAGGCCTGTGGTCGGTTCATCGAGGAATAGAATCTGCGGTTTGCCTACGATGCTTAAGGCGATGTCCAGCCTACGCCGCATCCCCCCTGAGTACGTGGACACCCTGCGGTCTGCAGCATCAGATAGACCGAAGCGTTGTAACATCTCTTCCGCAACCTGACGCGGGTTTTTGAGATATCTAAGTTTTGCGATCATGATTAGATTCTCGCGACCTGTTAGAATTTCATCCACGGCGGCAAACTGGCCGGTCAGGCTAATGGCCTGCCGCACGTGATCAGGACTAGAAGCAACATCGAACCCGTTGATGGCTGCGGTGCCTCCGTCTGGTTTGAGCAGCGTGGTGAGGATTTTGACGAGCGTTGTTTTACCTGCCCCATTGGAGCCGAGGAGAGCGAATATACTGCCCTTCTCGACTTCGAGGTCCACACCTTTAAGCACTTGCAGCTGCTTGTAGGATTTATGCAGTCCTCTGACTTGGATAGGCATCGCCTGTGCGGTTTGCATCGGAATCCCTCCCTTTTTCATTAAACGACCGTTACTTTTGACAAATCGACGACCCACAGGCTTTTCAAGGCAGTATAAGTTAACTTATCCATCGTCGCACCGTCGAAGCTGACGGTTTTGAAGTCTTTGTATGACCTGTTTGTCAAGGAGAATGGTAGACGGAATGATACGTTCTTGAGCGTCGCTCCTTGGAACGAAGCGTTGTTCAGCGCCGACCTGTCAAACGTAACGCCGTTGAGGCTCATCCCTTCGAAGCTTATTCCTCGTAAGTCGCAATAGTTGAAGTTCACGCCGTTAAAGAAACAGTTGTCAAATAGCGTCTTTCTAAGGTCGGTCTTCGATATCGTGACGTCGGTCAATTTCACGTCTTTGAATTGTGCGCCGTCCAGGCCAGACGTGTTGAAGTGGGTGCGAACAAGGATTGATTGATTGAAGCTGGCATTTGTCAGGGTACTGACGGAAAGGCTGCAGTCGGTCAGATTGGTGCGGTCAAAATTAGCATTCGTTGCATCGCTTGTCGCAAACGTGCTGCCGGTCAAGTCTGCGCCAGTAAAGTCAGCTCCGCGTAATGCGCTCGCTTTGAATTTACCGTTGCGTAATGTAACGCCGGCGAAGTCACTCTCTTGCAGATCCTTTGCTTTGAGGTTGATCTTCACTTGCCGTTCCAGTGAACGGGAGAGATTGGCAACCTCCAGAATCGTTTGCTCGATGTCGCCGATGCTTTCAACCGTCATCTTGAACGCAGTCTCTTCGTCCCTTCCCTCAGCTACGAGTTCTTGGTATCGCTCCTGCAAGTCGGCGTGCAGGTCCGCTTTTAATTCGGTGACGCTCTTCACCCCTTCGTATGGCATAAAAACACTGTTCAAGTAATCCGTCAATTTTTGGTTCATAATAGCCATCTCCTTATAATAGGTTTTCGAGTACGCGCTTGGCATACTCCCAGTTGCTTTTGTTGCGGTCGTACGTTTCTTTGCCTTTGTTCGTTATTCGAAAATATTTGCGCCGTCCGCCCTGTGATTCATCGCCCCAATACCACTCGATGTCGCCGTCCGCTTCAAGCCGCCGGAAGCTGGAGTACATCGTTGCTTCCTTAAGCTCATACTCGCCTTCCGAACGTTCGGCAATCAGCTTGACGATCTCGTATCCGTAACGATCAGCTTCAGACAATAACCTTAATATCATCGTGTCTGTATGTCCGCGCAGCAGGTCGGATGTGATCTTGTTCTCACTCATACCATCACCTCCATATCTGCATGATAAGGCATATTACTATGACAGTCAAGGTACTTTCGTAAACATAATACTCTGATGAGGATAAAACGTGCATCCCAAACACAAAAAAACCGCTCATGACGCGGGAATCCATCGTTTCTCTAAGTCATATAGATGATACGAATAGAAGAGATCTTAAGGAGGATCAGCATGTCCCAAGATCAGCCTATCAGCAATAACAATCCAAAGGCGTTCATCCCGCAGCCTTACCGTGTTAGTGACGGTTTCGGAGGGCTTGATCTTGGCCCGCGCGATATGATGCGAGACAAGGAAAATCCGAACATGCTCGTCCCTCCTCCTACAGATAACGGGTTGCTGCCGAATTTGAAAATGTCGTTTTCAGATACGCATATGCAGCTGAACAAAGGCGGATGGTCACGTGAAATAACGGTACGAGACCTCCCCATCGCCACGACGTTGGCCGGCGTCAACATGAGCCTTCGCCCAGGAGGCGTGCGTGAGCTGCATTGGCACCAGCAGGCGGAATGGGCTTTTATGATTTGGGGCTGTGCTCGCATTACAGCAGTGGATTGGCATGGACGTAATTTTATCGCAGACGTTGGTCAGGGCGATCTATGGTATTTTCCTGCGGGACTGCCGCACTCGATTCAAGCTCTGGAAGGAGGCTGCGAGTTTCTGCTCGTCTTCGATGACGGCAGCTTCTCGGATCTGAATACCCTCTCGATTTCCGATTGGTTCGCTCATACGCCGAAGGATGTTCTCGCCGCTAACTTCGGCATCCCGGTCGAATCGTTTAATGGCATCCCGCAAGAGCAGGTGTATATTTATCAAGATCAGGTACCGGGCTCGATTGAGAGTGAGAAGATCCAATCCCCATTTGGCACGATTCCGCTCTCGTTCAAGCACTCCTTAATGGCGCAGGAGCCGATTGTCTCGCCCGGAGGTACTGTCCGCATTGCGGATTCCAGCAACTTCCCGATTGCCAGAACCATCGCAGCAGCACTTGTTGAGATCAAACCCGGCGCGATGCGTGAGCTGCACTGGCACCCGAACAATGACGAATGGCAGTATTACCTATCCGGGCAAGCCCGCATGACCGTATTTGGCGGCAACGGCGTCGCTCGGACGTTCGATTATCGTGCCGGTGACGTCGGATACGTACCGTTTGCAATGGGACACTACGTGCAGAACACGGGTAAAGATACAGTCTGGTTTCTTGAGATGTTCAAGGCGCCGCGCTTCGAGGATATATCGCTCAACCAATGGATGGCGCTTACGCCGCACCAGCTTGTGCAATCCAACTTGAACGCATCGCCGGAGCTGATGAAATCGCTTCGCAAGGTCAAATGGCCGGTTGTCAACTATTAATTACAACATACCATTGCGAGTTCGGGGCAGGTCCCTCCCCTTTTTATTCTGGTGATAAACCCCAAAATGACCGAGCAGGAATTAATCTGCTGCGGTCATTCGTTATTTTTAGCGCTATAAAGCTTATGGCTAAACAAGTTGGGACCTTATTGGGTAGTAGTCGATAACTACGGCGAACGTTGCGCTCTAGTCTATTAGGACAGACTGTTCGTTTACCCTGGGGTTAATGTCTATCTTTGCGCTTATATCGGGTTACTCGCTTATACCAGATAGACCAATCTACATACTATGTTCCCAAGGATATCGAAGGGGAAGGTGATATGAGGTTGCGCCTTAAGAAGCTCTCGCGCATTAACGCTTCGACTGTAGGTCGGAAAAAGTCAGGATTCAGGAAATGCATCCGGCTGTGCAAATGCTGCAAGAAAAGACCTTGCATCAATATGCTCACAGACCAGGAAGTTCTAAGGCTGAAGCATATTTTGAAGGAAGTAGCCGAATGTTTACCGCCAGCCATCCTTCATCAAGATGAAGCTATGCTTAAGGATCTAAGGATCCAGATGCAGCGCATGTCTCGGTTATTGCGCAAGTCAAAACTCTGTTTCAATGTCAAAACAGAGATGACGACCATCATCAACCAATTCGTGACGATATTAAAGACGTTTCCGATAGCCACCCTCCAAGTGTTTACGCAGATCGAATTAGTACTCACGCAGCTCGCCGTCACAGTTCAAGTCCTACAGAACAATCAAACGGTTATAAACAATCTCATGAATGAGATTCAGAATGTTGTTAATGTGATCATTACCATCTTGCTACAGCCAGGCGCGCCCGGAATGCCTGGTCCTCCCGGCCCTCCTGGACTTCCCGGAACGCAAGGGCCTGCCGGCCCACCGGGACCACCTGGGCCTGGGTGCATCGAGCCTTTGCCAGTGGCCACTCAGATCATCATTGTCAACAAAGCTGGAAACGATGAGACCGCTGACGGCAGCGAGTGTCATCCTTTCCTGACGATCACCGCGGCAATGTCCTCCATTATGGATGCAACGCCAGCCAAGCGGTATGCAATTTCAATCGGGCCCGGTAACTATACAGAGCCATTAGTCCATTTAAAGGCGAATGTGCAACTCGTCGGAACGAGTACCCTGCTAACCCGCTTATCAATACCTTTCGATATTAATGATCCCTCATGGTTTGAAACCGGATTTGTTAACGACAATCGGTCCGGATTCGTTGATCTGACGTTGCTGACGGGCCCGCTTGATTTTAACTTTGTGACAGCCAGCAGTTTCAGCGGTAAATTATTTTTCGTCAGCGTCAATTTAACGCCTACCCCGGTTTTTACTGCGCTAACAACCTCTGTCAATCAGGTTAACATTCGCGACTCGATGCTATCAGGCGGATATACGCAAAATGGGATTAACATGTTTATGTTCGCATCATTCGTTCCCAGCGGAAACATTACGATCAATTCGCAAGCCGCGACCGATACGCAGGTGAATCTCGTCGGCGGCGGAATCAACGGCAATGTGATCATCAACGTTCAATCCGGTCATATTCCGATCGATCCAATGAATCTAACCAGTTTTGCTATTACAGAAAATATTTTCAATCCATTCCCAAACTCCGGGAGATTGATTATTAACGGTGTTAATAATGTAATTACAAGGGTTAGGGCAACCGAGGATTCGATACCGATCCGTTCACGTGTAACGCTCGTTGGAACAAACACCACTTTAATCAGAGTGGATGACGCATTCGGTTTAGCGTATACACCTGGAAATCCAGCTGATTGGTCTGGGCCACCTCCGACAACCGTTCAAGAAGCATTGGATCGAATTGCTGCTAAGATAAGTCCTGTATAATTGGACAAAGCTTGACGCAAAAGAAACCCGACGTTTATTAGAAAACGCGGGTTTTTCGCGGTTTCCTTCGGATGCCACCTCTATTCAAATTAAAAGCCTTCTAGATCTGAGCTCACCAATGTATAGATAACGTATGCCCCTTTTTTAACTGAAACGGCCTCAATACTGTGGTAAAGGGTGATCAGATTGAGCAAAATATATCAAGGTATAAATTCAAGGCTGATCCATACCGGAGAACAACCAGACCCTGCTACTGGAGCGGTAGTTCCACCTATTTATCAAACAACTACGTTTGCATTTCCGTCAAATGAGAGCATGCTTGATCTAATGGAGGGTAGATCAAGCGGTCATATCTATACCCGGTTTAGTAATCCCAATTTTGGAATAGCAGAATCCAAAATCTCGCAAATAGAAGGCTCTGAAGCCGCGCTACTGCTTGCCTCTGGGATGGCAGCAACCTCTACTTCGATATTGACGCTTGCGCGGGCTGGCGATCATATGATTAGCCATGCAGATATTTATGGTGGCAGCTTTGGCCTCCTGCATTCGTTATTCCCTAACTTCGGCATAGAAACGAGCTTTATCGATGCTACCAACATCGAAGTGATTAAAGAAGCTATCCGTCCGAATACCAAGATCATTTTGTTAGAATCACCGAGTAACCCAACGCTGCGTATCCATGATATTCGTCAAGTGGCGAATCTGGCTCACGAACATAATATTCAACTGATAGTAGATAATACGTTCTCGGTTTTGAATCAGAAGCCGTTGGAACTCGGAGCTGATATTGTTGTTCACAGCTGTACCAAATATATGAATGGTCATAGTGATGTCATGGCTGGCGCCATTGTGGGCACACAAGCATTCATTAAGGAGTGCTCAGAGGTTTACCGTAAGTTAGGCGGCAACCTCAATGGTTTCGATGCGTGGCTGCTTATTCGGGGAATGAAAACATTAGGTTTACGTATGCAGCGTCATAACGAGAACGCACAACAAGTCGCGGAGTACTTGCAGCAGCATCCAAGCATAGAGACGGTGCATTACCCGGGATTGCCAAGTCATCCTCAACATAAGCTGGCAGTTGATCAAATGACGGGCTTTGGTGGGGTTCTAAGTGTGGAGCTGAAAGGTGGACAGCTGGAGGTTAATCGTTTTCTCAATCGCGTCGCGTTGTTTACTCGCGCAGTTAGCTTAGGGTCAGTAGAATCTTTGATTACTCAACCTGTTGCAGCCGTGCACTACAGCGTTCCAGAACCCTATCGAACAATTGGCGGGATCAAGCCGAATTTGATCCGTCTATCGATCGGAATCGAAGATATCGTGGACATTATTGCAGATCTTGAACAAGCTTTAAGCTAGTTGTGCAACAACCGTCCGAGGAGCTCTGTTCTCATAAGAGCTCCTTTTTCGTATGCAATAATCCCAATTCACCATTAAAACTAGTGCCGAAATTACCAATATAAAGTCATTAAAATGCATATCTCCGTAACGAGATTCACGATATGTTCATCTAGTAAGCGATTACATATTCCAAATGGAAAGGAATTGTGGTAATGAAAAACTGGTTCAAAAAAGCAAGCTCGATGCTTCTAACGCTTTCGCTGCTGATTGGCTTGATAACCGTGCCCGCACATGCGGCCACCACTCCTCTATTCACGATTGAAGCCGAGAACGCTACACTCACCTCCGATCTTCAAGTAGCGACTTCGATTTACGGGACGGCTAAGCCTGGCTACACAGGAACTGGATTCGTCTGGATGCAAAGCTCCGGTACCATCTCCTTCACAGTGACGGTGCCGACAACCGGCTTGTACTCGATCACGACTCGTTATATGCAGGAGTTGAGCACGGACGGCAGATTGCAGTACTTGACGATTAATGGCGTTAGCAAGGGTTCGTTCATGCTGCCTTACACCACGACATGGTCCAATTTCGATTTCGGCTATCAGAAGCTGACTGCAGGAACCAACACGATTCAACTCCAGGCGGGTTGGGGATTTGCGTATTTTGACTCTTTCACGGTTGATTATGCCAATCTTGATCCACTAAACCCACCGGCTACCCTCACCGATTCGCAAGCAACACCGCAAACACAGCTTCTGATGAATTATTTGACAGGCGTGTACGGCGACCATATTGTCTCGGGTCAGCAAGAAATCTACGGCGGTGGCAATAATGGCAATTACGAGCTGGAGTTCGACTGGATCCACAATTTGACGGGCAAATATCCGGCTATTCGCGGCTTTGATTTCATGAACTATAACCCGTTATACGGTTGGGAAGATGGTACGACCAATCGGGTAATCGATTGGGTCAATAACCGTGGCGGTATCGCAACGGCTAGCTGGCACATCAATGTACCGAAGAATTTCACGTCCTACACGCTTGGACAAGCTGTGGATTGGAAAGACGCAACCTACAAGCCAACGGAAACCGATTTTAATACAGCTAACGCTGTAGTCCCTGGTACGAAAGAATATCAATACCTGCAGCTGGCGATTCAGGATTTGGCGGAACAGCTGCAGATTCTGCAAAATAACGACGTACCAATCATGCTCCGTCCTTTCCATGAGGCTGAGGGTAATGGAGGAGCGAATGGCGAAGGCGCATGGTTCTGGTGGGCAAAAGCAGGCGCAGTTGTGTACAAGCAGATGTGGAATATGCTCTACACCGAGCTGACGCAAACTTACGGCTTGCACAACATTATCTGGATCTACAACAGCTACACCTATAGCACTTCTCCTCAATGGTACCCTGGCGACGATAAGGTAGATATTGTCGGCTACGACAAATACAATACGGTCTATAACCGTACTGACGGCTTGTCCGGTGTACCGAATGAGGATGCGATAAGCTCGATTTTCTATCAGCTGGTTAATTTGACTAGCGGCAAGAAAATGGTTGCCATGACGGAGAACGATACGATCCCAAGCCTACAGAATTTGACTGAGGAGAAAGCAGGATGGCTCTACTTCTGCCCTTGGTATGGCGAATTTATTACGAGTTCCGCCAACAATAATCCAACGACTCTGACAACGCTGTATCAAAGTGATTATGTCATTACGTTGGATGAATTGCCTAATTTAAAGGTTAGCGTCCCAAGCTCGTCCATTACACCTACGAGCGCTTCGTTCGACAAGAAAACGGCAAACCAAGCGGATATCACAGTTACGATGACGCTGAATGGCAACACGCTTAGCGGCATCAAGAACGGCTCTACCTCCCTCGTATCCGGTACGGACTACACGGTAACGGGCACGACGGTTACGATTAAGAAAAGCTATCTTGCGGCACAAGCGGTTGGCACGACGAACTTAACGTTCGACTTCAACGCCGGTACGGATCCGGTGCTCGCAGTATCGGTTGTTGATACGACGCCAAGCTCGACGATCACGCCGACAAGTGCTTCGTTCGACAAGAATACAGCCAACCAAGCGGATATCGCGGTTACACTGACATTGAACGGCAACACACTCAGCGGCATTAAGAACGGCTCTACCTCCCTCGTATCCGGTACGGACTACACGGTATCGGGCACAGCGGTCACGATTAAGAAAAGCTATCTTGCGGCACAGGCTGTTGGCACGACGAACTTGACGTTCGACTTCAGTGCTGGCACCGATCCGGTGCTCGCGGTATCGGTAGTTGACACGACCGTCGCGTTACCGGGTGCGCTTACGTTATCAGGTACGGCTGGCAACGCGCAAGCAGCGCTGACGTGGACGGCTTCCTCAGGCGCAACGTCTTATAAAGTTGAGCGCGCAACGGGAAGCGGCACATACGCAGCAATCGCTTCAGGCTTGACTGCATTGACCTATACGGATTCGACAGCTGTTAACGGTACGTTGTACAACTACCGTGTCGTTGCTTCTAACTCAGGAGGATCGACGACCTCCAATGTGATCTCGCTGACACCAGCAAGCACGACGTCCACAGGCAGCTTGAAAATCCAAATGTACAGCGGCAATACGACCGATTCCAGCAATACGATTGCTCCGAGAATTAAACTCGTTAATACGGGTACGACCGCGTTGGATCTTACGACAGTCAAGCTGCGTTACTACTATACGGTCGACGCAACGAACAAAACACAAGCGTTCTGGTGCGACTGGGCGGGTATCGGCAGCTCGAACGTAACAGGCACGTTCGTGACGATGGCTTCAGCGAAGACAGGCGCTGATACGTATTTTGAGATTGGTTTCACGAGCGGTGCGGGCTCGCTTGCAGCAGGTGCGTCGACCGAGATCCAGATCCGCATTGCCCGTACGGACTGGACGAACTACACGCAATCGAACGACTATTCGTTCAGCTCAACGGGCTCCAGCTATGTAGATTGGACGAAAATGACCGGTTACGTGAACGGCTCCCTTCAATGGGGTATTGAGCCGTAAGGATAGTCGATAAGGAACGGTCCAATCAGTCGCCATCCGTATGAGAAAAGGGTTGGAGCGGGGGTACCCCCGCTCCAACCCTTTTCATTCCAGATCATTTTGACTTAGCGAATGGATGCTAATGCCTCTCGATCGGCAGCCTGCGGGATTTGTTCCAGCCAACCGTTGTCGATCAAAATATTAGCGCCATCTTCAACGTAATTTCCGACTTCCAGCATAAACTTTCCGTATTTCGCTGCAATATCATGCCGACTAGCGAAAGCTAACGCATTGCCATACGTTCTTAATCGCATGATGAACATGTCTACCTTATGAAACATCATCAATTTGTCCGAGAAAGGAGCCGTCGTCGACGTTGTCACCAGAGGATCTAGAAGTGGAACGGATGATAAATTTTCATCCTCCAGCATTTTGGTGCATATATCCAAATGTTTGTCGGCGAGAGCGATTCCTCTGGCAAAATAAGCTTTGGTTTGTTCGGATTGAGACGTCTGATGGAAACCGATAAGAACGACTTTACTTGTTGCATTATTTAAGGCGTTATCATGCAGATGCGCAATTTCCAAAGCATTGAGCGGTCTTACATCCCCGAAGAAACCAGTCAAATATTTTTGTTTCTTGACGAAATCCACCTGCTCCGGGTAGGGAATAATCGGCGCCTCAAGAATCAGCCCTTTGGCGATTAACGTCTCATTCACCTGATTCAACAATTTCGTAGTCAAATCGACGCATTGCGTGATCAGATTCCGTGTGTCCGCTCTTACCATATAGGGGATCGCAATGCCATAAAGGTTAATGCCTGCTTTACCCGTGTATTTCAAGTAATGGAGATAGAAGTCGTCGTTAAACAGCCTTGGCGCTTGAAGATTCACATCGTCTTCGGAAAAGCCGGTCGGAATCGGATAGCCTTCTTGATTGAAGATATCGGTTATCGTTTGAACGAATTGTTTTGACATGCCCAATGCGTATTCAATGATTTTCTTGATATCTTGATCCTCGACATGATGGAGAAAGTAGTTCAACACGCATATGGACATCGTATTCCCCATATAGGTTGCCCAGAGCTTCCCTTGCTCAGCCGCATTTAATTGCTTGTCCATCCGAATACGCATCTCCTTTTAGTAGTGTCTTTGCGTTTCATGATTCGCTTTTCGACGGCGCGCTAATACAGACAATTAATGTAAATTATAGCGAATAGCCGTTGCATCGGAAGGGAACGATCTTGATATACGTATGGGGTAACGAATACCGCACACCGAAACTTGCATATCGCGTGATCAAAGGCATATACACCAGCAATAATGACCCTTATATTTGGAGGGCTACATTGGAATAATGCTTTGTCAGCGTGAGAAATGGTTGATCATGGAATGGTTCATTTGGAAAAATTAAAAAGGAGCTTTGCGCATCTAAGCGCAAGCTCCTATCTATTCCGGTTTACAAGAGCGTCTCGGCTCCGTCAATGTAAACCTCCGTGCCGGTAATGTGGTTGGACCGGTCGGAAGCGAGGAACAGCACCAGATCGGCCACCTGCTCCGGCTTCCCCGGACCGTGCTCAAGCGGTTGCGAACCTTCCGGGTACTTGACCGGAATGCGAATTTTGTCCAATTCTTTCGTGCTCTTGGTACTGTCTCCGATATTCGTCTCGATTCCGCCCGGGCAGATGGCATTGACGCGAATGCGGTAACGGGCCAGCTCCAATGCGGCCATCTTGGTAAAAGCAACTTGAGCGGCCTTAGAGGAGCTGTATGCGGCCATGCCGAAACCTGAGAATTTCCGGTTGCCGTTGATCGAGCTCGTCACGACGATGCTGCCGCCCTTCCCTTTCATATGAGGTACGGCGTATTTGACGGTTAGGAACGTTCCCCTCAGGTTGATACCAAGCGTTTCGTCCCATGACTCCGGCGTCAAGTCTTCGATCGGGGCGAGCGTGCCGTTGATTCCCGCGTTGGCGAATACGACATCAAGGCGGCCGAAACGCTCTGCCGCGGCGCGGATGGCGCGTTCCATTCGGACAGGATCGGACACGTTAACGTCATAGAACTCGGCTTCCCTGCCCATGCCGCGAATCTCCTTCTCGACGTCCTCCGTCCGCTCGTCGATCAAGTCGAGCAGGCATACATTCGCCCCGGCGCGTGCAAGCTTCAGAGCGGAAGCTCTGCCGATGCCCGAGCCGGCCCCCGTTACCAGCGCCGTTTTACCGGCTAATAGATGATCTTCTGAATGCGCATCTCTTCGCGCTTCGTCATCCAATCGTTGGTTCATCGCGAAAGTCCCCTTTCCATCAGCTGGAAATATTTAACCGAACATCTATTGTATCCCCGTCTTTGACCGGGAAAATGCAAGACGTTTGACGATTTTCCGAGAGGATGGAAATCAGAAGCTTCCGCTGATCCAAACTAGCTTTCTTGCACCGCCCTCATTTCGACAGCTCGAAAATAGTGCCCGTCAGGATCGTAGAAGGTGAAATAACCAAAATCATTCATAAATTCAGGTTCTTTATCCACTTGGGCTCCAGCTTGTTGAAGCCGTTCACGCAATGCAAGTAAATCATTCGTTAATAGCTCGATCACCGTTACTTGTCCTGTACGACTTGTAATAAAAAATGATCGGGGGAATGTAAATTTCATTGGCGTGACATCTTCCGGTTTGGTTTCCATCAAGAAAATTCCCGGGCCGTTTCCATTCTTCAATCCAACATGCGCCTCTCCGAATGAATAGTCAGCCGAAATCAGTTCATAGCCCAGTGCATGGCAATAAAATTCAACCGATATTCTCAAATTTGAGACTGGAAGTCTCAAGCTGCAGTAACCGATCACGTCTGCACCCTGGTTCAACATCTTGTACCTTCTCCCCATTCTAACGCGATTAATTAATCCAAGTTTCGGACCAATAGCCCTTCATGAAATCCAACAGCTGTTCCAATACTTGTACACCGTGAACCTCGGCTTCCTTGGCTGCCTGCAGAAGTGCTATCGTCCGGTCTGCAACCGCGGGCTCCTCAGGATGTCCGCCATTTGGAAAAGGGAACAACTCACGCATTTCAACCCATGCGGCCGCCGTCTTGGCGTAATGCGCCGCTGCCTCTGCAGCCAATCTGCGCACGGTGCGCTCGACGACATTCTCGCCGTTCCAACGAACGACCAATTCACGAAGAAACTGTGCCGCAAACTCGCGGGCATCGCTAATAACCGCGGTATTGTACGCATTGCCGAAGGGGTCAGCCTTTCTGAGCTGCATACAGTTGATCCAGGCATCATAGCCAGCGAGACCAATCACATATTTCCCTTCGAATACGTGCTGCCATTCTCTTCCTCGCGCATGCTCGACGATCATATCAAGCGCCATTCGAAGCGTTTCATATTTGGAATGCGGAAGACTTTCACTGATGGTTGTAACCCAGAGCATATCTCGTTTCTCTACGAAATCGGAATACGATAGGGTCCCCTCTTTGGATACGTCCTTGGCATGGAACAGATGCTGTTCGTCGTCGTAACCGTGAATAAGGCCGAATTCCGGAATGAACAGGTCGAAGCAAATGGCAGGCCTTCCTCTGTCAATGGACTGCTGAATCATCGCGAAAACCTTCTCTACCTTATCCGGCGAGTACGGCTTTTCCGTGTCCGAGAGGCTGCTGATAAAGCCTAAATTGCATAGGTTCCGTCTGATCAGAAACCCGCCCGGAAACATCGTGGGACCTGCGACATCGATATGATCAGGATCGATGTTGATCCGGAATGCATGGCCGGTGAACCCCATGACATCCACTAATGAATAATGCTTCTTGTCGGTATAGGCCACTGCGGCATGAATCGCGGCTGCGGCGCTCGTCTTCGTCTTTGTCCAATCTTTCTGCAATAGGCTGCTGATTTCGCTCATTCCAATGCTCCTTTCTTAAATCTGGGGGCTCTGCAAAATATGAACCCGTCTCTGCCCCATCTCAGCGCGCTGCCTAACATATTGCCGGATCGTGACGCGGATTCGCTCCTTTTGCACCTTCGTCCTTGAACGAGAAAGCAGATTATAAACATTGGCCCGTGTGGTATCGAACAGCTGCGCAATCTCTTCCGGAGGGAGTTCGCCAAAGAAATGGGCTTCGAAAATTTGCCGTTCGCGCTTACTGAGGCAATGCAGCAAGGAATGAAGCTGTTCCATTAACTCCTTGCGCAGCATGCCTTTGACAGGGTCATTGCCGTGCTGCGCTTCCTCTGCAGCGGAATGCGACATTCGGAACAGGATCCGGTCGATATTCCCCCAATCCATAGCATCATGATCCCCGTCGTATCCCGCTGTGGAATAGCCACTGTCCGAGTTGATACCGGCAAACGGCAGCTCCTTGGCAAATGGCCCTCCGCGGCGAAGTTTCATATACGCCTGATTGCGGACGATGGTTTGCAGCCACGGGACAAATCGGCTGGCATCCGATAAGGTGCCAAGGTGCAGAAAGGCTCGAATGAACGCATCCTGCACGATATCTTCTGCAAGGAATGCATCGCGAGCGATCGTATTTGCCCAGCCATAGACCTTCGCCCTATGCGTGCGAACCAATTCGCTGAACGCCTCCTCATCGCCGCTCCGAGCGCGTTCTACAAGTTCTCGTTCTATTTCCTGCCGGTCTAGATTCATACTGAGCAATTCCTGACCCTCCTTCCGCACATATTTAGTAGATGCCAATGGGAGCTTCGATCTATCAGATGACGGAGAGTAAATTTTCTAATGTATAATTCGGAAAGATACGATGTAGAAAAAGCTGCCAAACAGGCAGCTCTTCGGTCATGCTCTTGTTCAATTATACGCCTCGACTTTCAAAATTTCGATATAACCTTCTGTTCCGTTCACGCGAATTCGCTGCCCGTCTTGGATCAGCTTGGTCGCATTCTCCACGCCGACGACGGCCGGCAGCCCGTATTCACGCGCGATTACGGCCCCATGGGTCATGAGTCCGCCAACTTCGGTGACCAAGCCTTTGATGGAGACAAACAAGGGTGTCCAGCTCGGATCTGTAAAGACAGTGACTAATATATCGCCTTCTTCCAGATCGGCGTCCTCCATGTGAAGGATGACGCGTGCCCGTCCCTCTATAACGCCAGTCGAAACAGGCAGCCCTGCAATCGCGTCGGCTGGGAGATGGTCTCGTTTGTATTTGCCTGTAATGATTTCGCCATCGGACGTGATTACGCGCGGCGGCGTGAGTTTGTCATATCGTTTATATTCGTCTTTACGTTTAGTGATGATCTGGTAATCCAGTGTCTGCGTATGAACGACTTCGCGAAGTTCTTCAAATGTAAGGTAGTAAATATCTTCTTTCTCTTGAATGACGCCTGCGCGTACGAGTTGTTCGGCCTCTCGCAGCAAAGCCTGCTTGTAGACGAAATACCGGCTGACCATGCCGTATTTGGGATATTCCCGATAACCGATGAAATTCCGGATGAAGTCGATTGCACGCTTCGTTTCCTCGGCTTTATGTTCGCCATCCGGCAATTGTCTCAACCGAGCCAATATCGATTGTTCTTTGTCCCATGCTTCCTGCCGCCCCTGTTCGAATTTACGCCTGCTCTCATGAGGCTTGAAGTTCTTGATATTACTCAGGATCAACGGGACAAGCGTGCTTGGTTTCTCGCTCCAACGCGTTCTTGTCATATCGATTTCGCCGGTACAGCGCATTCCGTACTGGTCCAGATAAGCCTGAATCGCTTCTTGGGCCTCTTGCCCGCCATCGAGCTTCACCAGATCCTCTAAGAAGCGATCCTCTTTCACGCGCTGCAAATAATGAATGACTTCCGGATAAGGTCGGATGACATCCGCAACATCCATGAGTGCCAAGCCCATCTCCGAAGTAATATTGTTTGGCACGGATTGCGATAACGTATCTGCCGCGTTTGTTTCGCCCAGCCATTCCTTCATATTGACGTTGATCCATGTTGAAGCATCCATAGCCGTCCTAATGACGCGCCAGCTTTGCGGGTTGAATAAGATCTGCTTGAACTGCTGCATGTCTTCTACGATAAAATCAAACAAAGCGGGGCCTGACTTCGTCGGGATGACTTGTTTCATCGCTTCGATCGATGACCGATTTTCTTCAATCAAATTAGTAGCGATTGACGGGTCATTCTCGATTTGGGCTTGAAAGTCTGCAGACAGCAGCTCTTCACGACTGCTGACGAGTGCCGGTTTTTGATCAACATCAGGTGACATTGTTATAAAATCTCGCTCTATTATGGTCAAAAGCGCGTCCAGGATGAGCGGATCGGATGGTCCCAGCGTATTGAGCAGCGTATCTCTGCCTGCAGGCGAGGCGAGCATCGGCGTAGCGTCGACGAACAGTCTTCCCCCTGCTCTGCGCATTGGAGCGGGAGTCGTTAGCAGGTAGAAAGACAATCCCAGCGGTTTCATGGGATCGGTCATCATTTGTTGATGGCCGACAGATAGATACACGCGATTCGCTTGGTCATTCGCTTCGGGAATCGGGAATAACGTCGTGATCGGCCGACTCTGGACGATATGGATGGTCTCATCAGCCAAGCACCATTCGATATCCTGAGGGCTGCCGTAATGAGCTTCGATCCGCCGGCCGATGTGTGCTAATTCCAAGATTTGTTCATCCGTAAGGGTTTGAGCCTGCTGCTCGTCCGAATCGATCTGGCGAGTTTCGGTTCCGCCTTCTGTTCGTCCGTGAATAGCCAATTGTTTGACCGCAATCCGCTTGTTGACGATTTGTCCATCTCGCACTTGATAATTGTCGGCAGATACTAAGCCGGAGACCAGCGCTTCGCCAAGTCCATAACTGGCATCGATGGACAGCAGCTTGCGGTTCATCGTAATGGGATCGGCGGTGAACATAATTCCCGATGCTTGCGGAAATACCATCCTTTGGACGATCACGGCTAGATGGACTTGACGGTGATCGAATCCATTTTGCATCCGATAGATGACTGCACGATCTGTGTACAAGGACGCCCAGCACTTGCTGATATGCTGCAGAATGGCTTCTGTTCCGATGATATTCAGATAACTGTCCTGTTGACCGGCGAATGATGCATGCGGCAGATCTTCGGCAGTCGCGCTGGAACGCACGGCATAAGCATGCTCCTCCCCAAGCCTGGCGATGCCACGAACAACCGCTTTCACTACATCGGACGGGATTTCGGATTCTATAATGAGCTGTCGAATCTGTTTGCTGACTTCTCCAATTTGATCTCGATCTTCTGCGCTTAGCGTGGTTAATCGGTCCAATAGAACGTGATACGATGTGTTGTGTCCAATGATTTGTCGATAGGCTTCGGTAGTGACACAAAATCCCTTAGGTACGTGAATGCCTTGAATCCGGGATAGATCCCCAAGATTGAAGCCTTTGCCGCCAACGAGCGACAGCTGCGTGCGGTCGATTTGCTGAAAATCGAGAACCAAGCTACTCATTCTACCTCGCTCCTAACCATTTAAAATGCATTTGACACGATTTCAACTGCATGGTACAATTAAATTATAATATCGCCTAACTATGATTAATTTTAACTCGCGAGTCGCAAATTGATTGTATCATTGCGTCTTCTTATATGCAATTCCGAAGAATCTGGCCGACCTGCTAGGTTCTTTTTTGATTTTCTAATAAGAGTATAGAAAAAGACAGTCAACACGGACTGTGTCGACTGCCTCGATATTTTTGCAACGTTGCTTCTCGTTATTCGAAAATATAAGTATCTAAGAATGCATTTCGGAACTTCCCTGTCGGATCGTACTGAAGCAGCAAATGACGGAAATCAGATAACCGCTGTCCATACAGCGACTGTACCTTGTCCGGTTCCATTGTGAACAGCTTCGCCCAATGCGGGCGTGCTTCGAATGGTGCAAGCGCCTGTTCGATAAGCGGCAGTAGCTGACGGACGGACTCCCATTCCGGTTTCCATGTAAAATGCAGCCCTACGCTGTCCTGTCGGTAGCAAGGGCTCATCCAGAACCTGTCTGCCGCAATCGTGCGAACCTCGGAAACATAGAGCAGCGGCGCAATTTGCTCACGCAGCCCTTCAATGGAGCGCAGCGCCTCGAACGCATGCTTTCTCGGAACAAAATATTCGCTCTGCAGCTCGTTACCCGCACTCGGCGTAAAATCCATGCGGAAATGAGGAAGCCGCTCGTGCCATGGCCCCGGAACGCCTAACTGTTCGCTGCAGTTCACTTCGGATTGTCCCGGTACGGGATGCCGTTTAGCCGGCGCCGACGCAGCCCCGAAGAAATTGGAATCAGCTTGCGCGGAAGCAGTCTCGTCTTCGCCTGTCCACTTCCGCTTCACCCACACTTGATTGAACGCAGGTCCTTCCCAATTCGTGAACAGACTGACGCTGTACGCTGCAGACATAATCTCGTTAAAGCCGCCTTCTGCCAATGCCGTTAAGGGAAGCTGGTCATATATCGTCTGACTCACCTGAAACGCAGGTACCACGTCCAGTTGAAGTTTCGTGACGACGCCTAGCCCGCCGAGGCCAACGACCGCTCCTTCAAATTCGGCATCCTTCCCCCGTCTGAGCACCGAAACTTCTCCATCCGCTTTCACCAGCTCGATGGAGCGAACAGCAGATGCCAAACCTTCGTTCCTGTCGCCCGAGCCATGGGTAGCTGTCGATACGGCACCGGCCACGCTGATATGCGGCAGTGAAGCCAGATTGTGCAGCGCAAAGCCTTCCGTATTCAGATAGTGACCCAGTTCGCCGTACCGGATGCCGCCTTCAACGGTTACTGTTCCCTGCTCCCTGTCGAGCTCGATTACCCGATCCAGCTTTCGAAGCGAGAGTTGGCTGCCTTGCGTGTCGGCAATGCCATTAAAAGAATGGCGCGAACCAAGAACGCGAATGCGTTGGCTGCTAACGACCATGTCTCTGACCTCTTCCATGCTTGCAGGCTCCAGCAGCTCCGACGAACCGTAGCGGTAGTTGCCAGCCCAGTTAAGTCTTTGTTCCATATGAACTGCCCCTTCGATTCTATTAGATTCCGTATTTATATTATCATAAGACGCTTGATTGATCTTTAATGAGTCTCGTTTTGTACCATTGAAAACATAGGAGGACGATGACGATCAGTTCAATGGCGTCCCCTCCGTAATACATGAGCATCGCCCCTGCCTCCGCCTGCTGACTCGGTACATGTCCCGGAGGCGAACCATATATATATTTGGACAATATACTATGGCCAGCTATCGCGACAATTAGCATAATGGCCCTGTATGCAAAGCCGAACCGGCGATAAACCAGATCGAGTGAAAGGATTGACGCTGTAAATAAATAACCGGCGGCAAATAGATGCAGATGAACCAAGACATAAATCGCAGCGCTTTCATGCATCATCGAATATAGACGGGTAGCGTACAATGCCCATAGTCCTCCGATGTTGAGCGTTACCGCTGTCAACGGATGCATGACAACATGCATATACGGATGTTTAGTCAGACGAACACAACGCCGTGCATGATGTACGGACATTGCCCTTAAGGCCAGCGTGAACGGTGATGCGATCACAATGAGCAGCGGCGCAAGCATGCCGAACAATAAGTGCTGTACCATATGGGTTGTGAAGCTTGCATGGGCCCTTTCTACCACTGACCCTTGAATCGTCAATGCCACAATCCATATGCCTCCACACCAACATAATGTACGGGATACCGGCCACTTCCTGTAGCGGCGATTGGACCGAGCGGCAGCAGCGATATAGATAAAAGTAAAGGCGGCACAACATACGACGAGTATTGAATTAATCAACAACTCCATTGGTTCAGGCCCTGGCTTTACTGCTTCGTTGTTTTTGATTTACGCGCGCGAGACCAATGCCGATGATGATCAGAAGGGCTGCCAAAACGTTCCAACCTACATCGTAAGGCATAATGTCCACGTTGTAACGAATTTGGTGCAGCCTCATCATTTTGTGCTGAACGATGCCATCGTAAAGTTGAAAAATACCAGCGCCGAGGAATATGCCGCCGAGCCAACGACGGAACCGGAAAGCTTGCGCTTGTTTGAGTGCGGCCATCATGAAGGATGAGGCGATCGTGGCGAAGAAGCTGAGCGCATGGAACAAGCCATCCGAGACCAGCCCTGCAGCGGTTGTCGATTTGTCGTAAAAGTGATGCCAATGAAGCAGTTGATGAAAAACGGCTTCGTCGATAAAGCCCACAAAGCCGACTCCGAATAAAATGCCTGACCACAGATTTTGCGAGGCTTTCGTTTGTATTTGATCTTGCTGGGTATTCGTCAGGGCCATCTTCTGCATAACTCCCCTATGCTCGTTTTTCTTACCATATGGCATTAATACCTGCTCTGAAGCTGACGCTCCTCTTCGAAAGCTCCGATGAGGTTTTCTCATACCTTTATTGCCAGCGGCGCTTCTGCATAAACAGGCCATAGGAATTGAAGAAAAAAAGCAGCCTGCCAGCGGCAGCCTGCTTCACTTCTTTCAACTAGCTTTTGGAAGAACTACGAATAAACCGATAGCCGCGGCGCACGCTGTTCATGACCCACTCCGGGATCGCGACGGGACGTTTGGATAGAAACGGCTTATAAATTCGGGTATACGCACGCTTCAAGTCATCCCACATCATGCACGGCTCTACTTTCAGAAAATCGGATATATCCACGACGAGTCCACGTCCGCCCGACACCATCACGTTTTTGCCATGAACGTCATGCGGATGCAGGCCGCGTGATCTTGCGTAATCCAGCGCCTCGTCGATATCGCTTATCGCGCGCTCTGGTATGAGCTCGCCCTCTAATATGCAATTGTACAGCGTCTTGCCGCTGAGACGGCGCAGCACCAAATACTTCACCCCATTCGTCTCTGCCGCGTGGAAACAGCACGAGTAAGCGGGATGATCGCCTATTCGGCGATAAACTTCAACCTCTTCCTCCCAGCCTTCCCGGCCTGGGGCATATACCTTCACAGCATATTGATCCATATCGTCTGAAGATGGGACGAATACAGCGGCATAGTTGCCGGCGCCGAGCAGCTTCGAATGTTGTGGATAACGATCGACTCGGATGGGCTCACCCGGGTGTTCGCTTCGAATAGCTAGCTGCGGCAGCAGCTCCTGCTCGGTCCACTCGATGATTCTATTATGACTTCTAGCATTCATTTCGTTACAACGCTCCTAGAAACTTATTAACCAGTGATCCTATTATAAAAGAATAAGTTCAAGAAAACAGCCCGTGATCTCGATTCAACTGTACAGCTTGTTTCGCGTAAGCGGCGAAGGTATCTATCAAGTCTGGACGTTTATCAATCGCCCATCTGAGGTTATCGAAAGCTTTTAATAGCAATAATTGTCTGGAAATAACCAGCTCTTCTTCCCTTATGCCGTAACCGTCTATGAAGGCTTTGAATTCCTCATTGTTTAAGCCATTTTCAATCCATTGATGCTGCATCAAATGGATCAAATTCCAATGAGGTACAGCGTTTACTGCTGCGTTGCCCCAATCAATGAGTGTCACTTGGCCATCCTGGTTAGTCATCGTATTTTTTAAGGAAAGATCGCCATGGACTAAGCCGAATTGGAACGTTTCGTTCTTTATTTGTATAAAGAGATTACGTACTTGCTGCGATTCAGCAGGTGTTAGTACACTAAGGGCAATTAACGGGTCATCTTCCGTTAGTTTGTTGATGTTATGCTGTACATATCCTAGCCAACTTCCGTCTGATCCTGGATGAGGAGGTGAGCTCCACTCGCCTTGTTCCGTATCGATCAAATTCTCCCCATATCCTTGAACCGGTATGGAATGAATACGTCTCACATATTGGCCAAGCTGCCTCCATATGTGCTGCCTTGGTGCTATGCTGTCTAATCCGTTCTCGCCTTCTACGAAGGATTGAATCATGTAGGCTGTATCGTCTGACATTCCGATGGTTATAACCTCGGGTCCAGGAACGCCAACCGCCGCTGCTTGCTCGATACACCATTTTTCTTTCATATAGGTTGGATATGCACCTTTATCGTTCATGCGAACAACGACTTTATGGCTCGTTGTCTGGACTACGCACACGTGATTGGCAAAGCCTTTGTCGATGATTGGATACGAGGTTTTCACTTGTTCTTGAAGAAAATCGCTGGCAATTTGCTCGGCTCGTGTAACGATGACATCCTTCATTACAATTCTCTTCCTCCTGCCCGTATCCTCTTTGATTAAAACAAAAAGCCGTTGTTTTCTTGCATATCGCAATCAAACAACGACTTCTAAAGGTTCAAGCATCATTGTGAAGATTATAGAACAGCCGCCTTGCCGCCATCGATATTAATCGCTGTACCGGATACATAAGAAGCCGCTTCTGACACGAGAAAAGCAATTACGTTCGCGGCTTCCTCCGTACGACCGATGCGTCCGAGCGGAATGTCGTGCCGCGGATCAGCAGCGAATTCGTCCCAAGTCAAATGAGGAGCTGTCGCCTGCCACATGCGCTCAATCTGATCACTTCTGATCAGACCGATGCAGACAGCGTTAACACGAATGCCATCCCGCGCGAGATCCTTGCTCATGGCTTTGGTCAACGCTAGACCGGCTGCACGGCTGACCGAAGTCGGCAGCGATGAGCCGGATGGCGTTTTGCCGCCGACAGCGGTCACATTGACGACTGCGCCCCCACCTGCCTGACGCATATACGGCAATGCAGCTCGTGTAAAGTGGATTGCGCCGAACAGCTTGAGATCTAAGTCGGCTGACCAAGCAGGTACATCGACTGCTTCGAACGGCTTAGCCGCAGAAGTTCCTGCGTTATTAACCAGGATGTCGATACCGCCAAATCGATCGACAGCTGCCGCTACAGCGCGTTGTACATCTGCTTCGATTGACACGTCTGCTGCGACGATAAGAGGTTCAGTACCTGTCTTCTCCGCGATTTGTTTCGCGGCCTGCTGCAGCGAATCCTCATTCCTTGCGACAAGCGCAACTTGCGCACCTTCGGACGCAAGCAGCAAGGCTGTTGCAAATCCGATCCCTTTACTGCCACCTGTGATGATAGCACGCTTACCTTGTAGTCCCAGTTTCATATGGATATGACTCCTCTCTAAATTGATATTGTGATGGACTCGAATAGTCCAAGCCTATTATTAAGCTTCGTAGGCTATCGTCATCTGCAGCTGAAGGGCTTGTCCGGGTTCAACGAGCAGCAGCCCCTTCTTATCGTTGAGCGCTTCGTTGAGCGCAGTCCACGGCTCGACGCAAACGAACGGCTTCCCTTCTACCGACCATAAAACAGCGTAGCGGAACGTCTCGCTGTAGCTTAGATGTACGCGTCCACCGCTGCTTTTCAACGGAAATGCAATCTCCGGTCGTTTCGAATCCAGCAAGGCGACGGATTCGACGAGTCCGTTCAAATCAAACGTGCCGTTGAACGGTTTCTCGACATTGTCATTATAGTCAAGCAGTTTCGTAGCATCTGAGGAATAAGCCAAGTTCTTGCTGTCCGTTGCGAAATACGGATGGAAGCCTGCAACCATCGGCATTTGCTCTCCGGACTGATTGGTGTACTGCTGTTCGATCGACAGCTTCCCGTCTTTAAGACGGTATGTGAACTGCAGTTCGAACGCGAACGGGAACGAAGCTAACGTTTCTTCGTCACTGTGAAGAGTCAGCGTGACGTATGCACCGTTGTCTGTACCAGACTGTATGACCTCCCACGGCTTCACACGTGCGACACCATGATTTTTCATCTGGTACGTGCTGCCCTTCCATTCGTATTGTCCACCGACTAGTTGTCCGCAAATCGGGAACAACACGGGGATGCCTCCTCGGATGTTCGCTTGCGGGTTCAAGAATGTGTCCCTGTCCAGGTAAAGCAGCTCTTGTCCATTCAATTCACAATGGATGACGATCGCGCCGCGTTCAGGACAAACGACGACGCGTGATCGCGTTGCGGCCTCTTTCAATTCGATTAAAGGGTAACCATCAACAAAATGATGTATGGTATAGTTCGTTTGTTCGCTCATGGATGTGCCTCCTGTGGATGTTCATTTAGACTTAATCCTCATTATACCAATAGTTAGACGGAAATGAACAATCAGGACTTGCACTAAAAAAAGAGAATGTCCATCACAGCTGGACATTCTCTTCAAAAGCTGCTTTAAAAGAGCCGCTCACGAAACGGTGTAACGAGCGACTGATATGCTGTCTGACGCCCTGCGTCCAGCTTGCTTATATAGCCCTCTCGCCATGCTGCGGCAGCTTGAACCTTCTCCGTTAGCTTATGAGCCAGCTGTTCGTCATCTGAGGCGATGATCCAATCGGCTAAGTCGAGGCCGTGCATCAGATCGAAGCTTTTGAACCGGTAACCTATACAGACGAATGGGACGTTCGCCGCGGCAGACAGCAGATTGGCATGCAGCTTGAAGTTAATGGTCGCTTCGAATCCAGACAGCAGCTCTACATAATCCGCCGCCGTATATACGTTGGGATCGAACGTAACATGATCGTCATGTCCAAGCTTTCGATACAACCGCGCCAATGCCTCTTGGTCCGGTCCCCAGACCGAATAGAGATGGAGCCTGTATCCGAGAGCCAGCAGTGAGCGGCCAGCTTCTGCTAATGCATCCTCCACTCGTTCCTCGTTGCCGCCGTAAATTCGGTTATACGAGGTGCCCCAGTTGATACCGATCGTCCGATATTGACTTTGGTCGGTTCGAGCTGGAGCCGATACTGGCACCAGCGCGTTCATAAGCATCGCAGAATCGCCACTGATGGAGATATGCTCAGGCAATGCACCTAGCGAATCCATATAATTCACCGTCCAAGGTCCCCGTACTCCGCAATAAGCGCTGTGTTCCATGACGGCTTTCAGCTTTTGGCGATACTGGATACTCTCATTGACTGCGTCTGGCACCAGCAGCCCCTCTGCCGATTGCTCCCATTTATGAAGTCGGTCATGGCCGCTGCCCCAGATGATGATGGTTTTCCCGAGCTCGAGCGCATCATGCACGAGATCAACATATCCCGGGATGATCAACGAGCCGCCGCCGAGCACGATCGTATCGTATTGGTCTACCTTCTTCCATTCTACCTGCGGAAGAGAAGGGATGATTTGATACTCTTCTTCGTTCAGATGAGCATCCGCCATAGCCCGGAACATCTCCCACATCCACTCATCTCCAAGATTGTTGAAGCCAATCCACCCTAAATATAATACCTTACGCATGCGATACAATCCCTCCATCCTATCAAGTTCTCGTCAGCAAGTCGCCGTACAGCTGCTTCATCTGAAGCGCTTTGTCACGGATATGAAAATTCGCACGTGCCCATGCTTGCCCTTGCCGGCCAACCGCTTCCAGTCTGTCTGCTGATGCGAGTGCTTCAGTAATTGCTGCACCAATCAACTGCTCTGATGGACGTTCCTTGGAGTTGTGATCGCCAAAATAATACTGCCAAGCCTCATCATAAACAGGCTGATCCACCAGGCCAAAATATCCGTGGTTGCCAATCGCCAGCACCGGCTTGCCGCACGCCATCGCTTCAAGCGCAACTCGTCCGGTTCCAACGACAAGATCGCCAAGATTGTAGTAGTCGCGCATTTGCAATTGGCTGCCTACCAAATGAACGAAGGTAGTGCCGCATTCTTGATTCACGGCCTCGGCCAGCTCGGCGATTACAGCTGACTGATTGCCTGAACCCGCGATTACCACATGAAGCGGAGTTGATCCACTCAATCGAATCGTACGTGCGGCTCGTACGAGCATCGCGCATACTACTGCTTTGTCCCATGCAAGACGGGACGCATAGACGACTATTTTCTCCCCTTCATGGATGTTCAGTTGGGCACGCAGTGCGGCGGAAGGCTCGGAACGATATTGTTCAAAATCAACGCCATTCGCAATTAGATACGACGGAATCCCCTGATAATCCAAATAGCCTTGTACCGGAGGACTAACGCTAACGAAGGTGCAGCCGGCTTCCTTCATCAATTGGAGCTGATCCGGCGGATAATAAGCGCCATGCACAGTGAACACAACCGGAATGCCCAATTTTCTAGCGGCATCCGCTGCATACAGGCCAGATGGTGTTTGATGAATATGAAGCAAATCGATCTTTCGGCTTCGCATGATTTGCGTAAGCGCGTAATCGGCCTGCTTCTGACGTTCAGGGTCCATCAACTGCTCCGCAGTTAGTCCAACGAGATGGATCGGACACCCTGCACGAACAAAAGCATCGTACATTACGCCGGATGCACCAGCATAAACCGGGACGACGCCGATTGATGGGAAAGTTTTCACAAGGCTCAGTACATACGTTTCCGTTCCGCCCACGGAAAGACTATCCATGACCATAAGCGGCCTAATCCGATTATGCGTCATCATTCTTCTCCTTCTGAGGCTTGCCGAAATAGTTGCGTGAACGCTGCTTCGGATGTTTGCGATAGTAATACAGCACTTCCCGCAAGTTCTCAACGTTTCTTGCTCCAGGCTTGATCACTTTCGCTATAAATTCATAATCCTCTGCGCCTTCGATTCGCCTTGTGTGTCCGCCGATACGGTCGAATACAGCGCCACGAAACATGACTGTTCCATGGCAGATGCAATGTCCGCCTTTCTCATAAACCTTGCCAATCTGCTCGCCGTATTTGAGCCAGTACACGGGCATCCGTCGGTTAGGCAGGCCATCTTCGAACACTTCGTAATTAGTACCGATCAGATCGATATGCGGATGATGGTTCAAATACCGGACCTGAATAGCAAGTCGTGCTGGATGTGACAAATCGTCGGCGTCCTGTATGGCGATATACTCCCCTTTGGCCAAATACATCCCCGTAGTTATCGCGCCAGCATAACCTGTATTGCGAGGCAGCCGCAGCGTGTAGATTCCCTTTCCTTCCCTTAACAATGGTTCATTGTTATTAAGCCAATTCATAACATACTCGTAAGATCCGTCTGTGGAGGCATCATCAATAAGTATGAGCTCCCAACTCTCATAGGTCTGATCGAGCAAGCTCGTCAAACATTCCGATAAATACGGAAGCTTGTTATAGACGGTAATGACAATGCTGACTAGTCCTGGTATACGTTGAAACGACACGGGTTGTCTCTTCTCCTTACTTTCCATAATTGTTATAAGAGCCGGATGTAAGAAATGAAACGAAGTTGAATAATGGCATAGCTTCCGTTCTCATAACCGAATTCCTCCGATGTGCGGATCGTCACCGCGGCGCCATCTACCGAAACAAGCGTACCGCAGATCGTTTCCAATGCGCTCGCGATCTGAACCTCCTTGTTCACGAGGGATACCAATTCTTCAATCATTTGTCGACCTGCTTTCCTGTTAAATGAAAGGCGATCAGCTGTTCCAGCGGCGCCATTACGCTCGTCCCACCTTGTTCACGTACGACCAAATAATCGCTGCCCACCTTGGTGATGGTCCCTTCGACTGTACCGGCCGGCGTTAACAACTCGACTGGCTTTCCTGTGTACGGTTCAAACACTTGCTTGAGCTTATTCAAGCTGTATGTGCCGGCATCGCGTTGACTCTCATATTCAATTGAAGCTAACTCTTCTCGAATGGTCTGTCGCAGCTCATTCAACATCGTTGACCCATCTTGTTGGTTGGGTGCCTCTGACATCGCTGTTCGCAACTCCAGCAGACGAGCAAGTCCGTCAAAATATTCTTTCAGCTCTCTCTCATTCACAATAATCTTCAACTCTTCTCCATCCTCCTGTTCTATGTGGAAACTACTAATCTTTCTCTTTACCTAGCGTATACAGATTGAGGAAAGAACGATTGAGTCATTCCACTAGCAATCTATGAAAATGTTCGTTTGTCTTTTCAAGACAAAAAGGACACCGTTCCCTACGTTCCGTAGGGGCAGGTATCCTTATAGATGCAGGGCTCAAGTCAATCGATGCATGGACCATACGTTTGCGGATTCGGTTGCTCCGCCGATATTGATGTTGACAGTAAGACCACTGTTGACATAAAAGATCCCAATGGTGTCGCCTGCGTTAAGAAACACATCGCCGGTCAAGGTTACAGTTGCGCTGCCAAGTATGACACGCAAGGTCAATACCAGCAAGATATTTACATCAAGAATAGGAAATAGTCCAGTAATCAAGTCGGTAACCGGCGCACTCGTTCGTCTAATGACAAAGCTTGGATTGACTGTCGCCCCAATTTGAACGCTGAGCGCTGCAGTTGTTGTATAGGTGAGAGTTGCTTTGATCGCATAGCGACCGGTGACCGGTACCGTGTAAGTGCCGGTTATCGCATTAAACCCAGTCCCTGTGTAATACGGATCGGTCACGGTCCAGTTAGCTAGCTGCGTACCTGTTGCTGAAACGGTTGGTGCTCTAGTAGCAGAAAATCCATCAGCTAGAACGCTAGGTCCCGTTGCACCCGTATCGCCGGTGGCTCCCGTCGATCCGGTAGCCCCAGTAGCTCCCGTAGCTCCAGTAGCTCCTGTAAGCCCGGTTATACCGGTTGAGCCTGTGGCCCCTGTAGATCCATTCGTTCCGGTTGCACCTGTAACGCCACTTGCACCAGTAGCGCCATTAATACCAGTGTTACCTGTCGCACCGGTAACTCCCGTTTCCCCTGTTACACCTGAATTGCCGGTATTACCAGTGACGCCCGTCGACCCAGTAATACCATTCGTTCCTGTAGCTCCTGTGACACCAGTCGCACCGGTAAATCCAGTAGCACCAGACGTGCCCGTGATACCGGTAGGTCCAGTTATGCCAATGCTGCCAGTAGCGCCAGTAGCGCCAGTAGCGCCAGTAGCACCTGTGGTTCCTGTAGTTCCTGTAGTTCCTGTAGTTCCTGTAGTTCCAACCCCAGTCGCTCCGGTTATCCCCGTTTCTCCAGTCGTCCCGGTAATACCTGTCGGTCCAATAGCGCCAGCCGTACCGGTTTCACCCGTTGCACCTGCGGTCCCAGTCGCTCCCGTTGATCCAGTAACGCCAGTGACACCAGTCGTACCGGTCGCGCCAGTCGCGCCTGTTTCTCCAGCTCCAGTTGGCCCTGTGACCCCAGTTGTACCAGTTATACCGATCCCAGTGACACCGGTCGCGCCTGTATTGCCCGTGTTACCAGTGACTCCCGTAACTCCTGTAGTACCGATTCCAGGATCGCCTTGATAACCAGTTGGTCCAGTCGCACCGGTAACTCCTGCAGGACCTCGAATGCCGGGAATGCCTCGCAAGCCTTGAAGACCTTGTACGCCTCTATTTCCTGTCTTCCCCATCGGCCCAGTCGCTCCAATTAGTCCAGATGAACCTGCTGGTCCAGTCGGACCGATCACGCCAACCGGAGGGTTAGGTTTAGGCTTAGGGTGATGTCGTCGATGATGTTTCTTTCTAAACGGTTTGCAACAGCATTTGTCAAGCGCCATTCGGCAGGTACGGCAACGTCGTATCGTTGTATGACGTTTCAACGGTTCACCGCTCCTTTCCATCGGAGCCCCAAGCGATACAACAAAAAAACCTCTCGATAGAGGCATGCATGTTGATTTGATTCAATTTATGAAAGTGTTAGTCTATTCATGACGATCAAACGATGATGACTACTGACTACAACAAAGAAGAGCCTGCAAGCAGCAAGCTCTTCTTCGCTTCAGTCATGTGAAGTATTCAATTCTGGCTTCTGGGAAGTGGTCATAAATCTGTTGAAAAATGAATTGTTTGAGTGCGTTCGCTTGATCATCCTGATAGACGTATTTCCCTTGCCCCCAGCGACCCCACTTGTATTTGCGGTTCTCCTCGTCCATCTCAAGCTTCGATTTCGGGTAGCGTTGTTGGATAACCGTTTTCGCTGTTTTCGTAAAACGGTGCTGAATGAGTTCAAACGTAAGATCGGATGTCGCTTCTCTAGGAAGTGCTTGTTTGAGGCGAGCGATCAGATCGGCGTAGCCGTCTTCCCAACCTTCATGCCATATAATTGGAGCGATAATGAAGCCAAGCGGATAGCCGGCGTGCGCCACCTTCCCGGCCGCCGTAATCCGTTCGTGAAAGCTCGATGTCCCCGGCTCGAAATTGCGAATGACATAGTCTGCATTGACGCTGAAACGAAACCGAGTATGCTTATTGTGCTTTGCATCCAGAAGCGGCTCCACATGATGATATTTGGTCACAAAGCGCAGACGGCCGAGTGGTTCTTTTCCCATAAATTCGATGTATTCCTTAAGCGAACCGGATATATGCTCAAGACCTACGGGATCGGACGTACATGCTGCTTCGAAGCGGGTAATCTCAGGTGCACGTTCCTCGATATACTTTTTCGCTTGGTCTAGAATATCTCCGGTGTTTACATAGACGCGAATATACGGTTTTGCCCCGAGCGTGGTCTGAAGGTAACAATAATGGCAATGCCCCATGCAGCCGGTAGCGATGGGAATGGCATATTCCGCCGAAGGCTTGGATTGGTCGAATTTTAACGTCTTACGAATGCCAACGACCAGTGTGCGTTTAGCAATTTTGTATTTTTCTAAATCGCTCTCCCCCGGTAAATTCGTGATTCGATTATGTGAGCTGGTGATACGAATCGGTAGCCCTTCCTTTTGAGCCCAATCATGGATTCGTTGGCCTTTCGGATACTCCAGCGCATCTGGTTCAAAATAAACGAGTTCCGGAACGAATATCTTCGTTTCGCGTACTGGCGGGGCCAGCAATCCCGACGAGTTGGACAAATCCTATCCCTCCTGCAGCTCACTTCACATAGGTTTAAGGTGGACGAATTCATCGTTTTCATACCTCATTCCCTATCCCCAGTGAATGGGCATAGGCTGCTTCGTGCATCATAAGTGAATACCAAATCCATCCAAGCGCCCATAACAGCGCTCATCGAGGATCCATTCGGGAAGGAATTTATTTATGCCTAACAGCGCCTATTGGTATCTGGGTTTAAGCTTTGTTAGCCTTCTATTGTTAACGTATACGCTGATTCATGCGAGGAATGTACGGGCTGTCTTCGTTTTCCTTATGATGAACCAACTCGCATATTTCATTGAAACTGTGATTTATATTTTTGGATGCAGTTATGTATATCATCCGGGTTTATTAAAGAACAGTGCGTATTATGACAGTAATATGGGGGCATTGACTTCGAACCTGCTCGTTATCCCCACAGTTGCGATTATGGTGGCCGTATTTCAGCTGCGATGGAAATGGATCATAGCCATGATAGCTGCGATTGGAGTGGTGGAATGGCTGTTTGTAATCATTGAAATCTATACGTTGAACTGGTGGAGAATCGTATATACAGCCGTCGGATTACTATTCTACTTGCCGATAGCGCCAATCCTGTATGCCCGTCTCCAACGTCCGGTTAGGGGCATACTCCATTCTTTGCTTCTATTCTTGTGCATCGCTCCGATTATGGGAACGCTGCATGTCGTGCCCATCATGTTCTTCATGAATCGGAGTTATGACCCGGGTTGGTTCAGTGATCCTGCTCATGATACAACAGCCTTCGCTTCCTTGTATTACGTGTTTATGACTTGTGTCATTGTCACCTTCATGAAGCTGCAAGCCGGCCGCGTGTGGGTAAAGTTTGTTGCGATCGCCTTGTTCATCTTCATCATTACGCAAGGATTAACAACGACCAAGTTGCTCACAATCCATAAATGGTGGGACCCTTGGTTCTATTGTTTGTTCCCAGCGACTGTTTATTTACTCTTCAGACCGATCAGCGCTCGATTTGCAAAAGGGGGATAAAAAAGGATCAAGCACTCGCCATCAATAGATGGACAAGAGACTTGATCCGATTAAGATTCTCTCAACGTTATTTGAGTTCTATATAATACAGATTGGTCGTATCAGCCTTCGTAATCGTATGAGTGCCTGCTGCAAGAGAAACACTAACAATGCCTCCCGTCATGGCATAGCTGGTACCATCGATCTTGATCTGGGTTCCGTCCGCTGAATTGAACACTAACGTTAATGTTTTGGCTGCTGTTGTCGTAAATCCGATGCTGGTCGAGCTTTCAATCTTCAAACACTGTGTTAGTGTTAATCCGCTATAGGTTACTGTGCCCTTCGTTGTTGACAGATTCCCCTGAATCGTGAAGAAGCTGCTCGTTGTGCCGCTTGTCGTGAAGTTGTGAACGATGGATTCCGAAGTTGTATCGGTCGGAGTTGTAGTATCTGTTGATGTGCTTGAATTTCCTCCGACAGATACAAGACTGGTCGTGTAGCTTTGAATTTTGGACATAAGAGCGGTATTAACTGCATCGGACGTGTCGTCAACGGAATCGGTAAATTCCCATGTGAAGTCTCCGTGATTGAGCCGACCCGCCTTATCTGATACGACCTGCTCGACACTGCTTGCCGCATCGATGCTGGACGTACTAACACCTAAGTCCTTCAATGTATCGAAGTTGTTGTAAGCAGTTCCGCCAACCAATGTTTTGTAAGTGCTTGGCACGGTTGCCGTCCGAGAGGAAGCAAGATAAGCATCAAATGATGTGGCATTCGCCGCTGTCGTTCCTGCACTGGAATTCGCATAAATCACACTGTCGGCGCTTGCAATGAGATTGTTATACGCTTTGATCATTCCGCCGTTCTCACCGGAGAATGTACCTTCCCCTAAAGCATCTGTCCCCTGCAAGGAGCTCATCATTGGGTATTTGGTATGTCGGAAATAGTTCGATTCCACAAAGGCTGAACTTCCCGTCGTTACACCCACCCCATACTTTGCGTTGCCATCATAGAAGTTATTATAAATATGGACCGATCCTGTCCGAATCCGCGGATGACGGGAGTCTGAGTGGTCGAACCAATTGTGGTGGAACGTGGCGTAGAAATCAGCAGTTTCACTCAATCCAACGAGCGAAGCTTTGCCAGAGTCCCAGTAGTGATTGTATGAAATCGTTATAAAAGTGGACCCTTTCTTCATGTCCGTAGAGCCATCGCCTTTGACTTGATCCGCGTCGCTTCCGGCAGAGCCGTAGAAAAGATCATTGTTATGCAGCCAGACGTTTGCATTGCCCGTATCGAGTGAAATCCCGTCGTCTGGGAATAACATCAAGCCTAAATTCCTTACTTCGACGTTACCGACATACCGGAGCAGAAGTCCCCAACCATAGGCAGTGGCGTCCTGTCCGATCCCTTCAATCGTCATATTCATCGCAGTATAATCGGTTTTTCCTTTTACTTGGAGATAGCCGCTGCTGTTGAGCTGTCCACTCATGTTTGCAGCCGTCACTTTACCGATAATACGAATCGCAAGCGGCGTTGTATCGTAGCCCTTTTGTCTGAGTGTCAGAATCTCTCCGATCCCAACCGCTGTTTGCTTATCGCCTGCACTGTTGATTTTTACATCAAGCGATACCGTTTGAGCAGTAGTTGATGTTACATACACGACCTGAGCCCCGCTCTGCAGCGTGCCGTTGTTATTGTAAGCGCCGGATCCTGTGCCGAACGTTGACGTTGATGCAAAGGCAAACCCAGAACGATCATGCGCAGTTGCGGTTAACGTGCCTGAAACTGCACTTGCCTTTGTACCGTCTGACAGAACAGCTTCAACTTTCATCACATAAGTACCAGCTGCGAGCCCTACTGCATCAGCTCTCCAGTAGGACGAATAATTACGGATTAATTGGCTATCCAGCTGCTGATATTGCGAATCTGCTGCAGTAGAAGGTTTCACGTAGACGTTATACCCTTGCGCGTTGCTTACAGCTGACCATTGTACGTAGGTCGTCTCATTCCAGGCGCCGCTGCTCGTAATCGATACACTGGCAGCATGAGCGGTTGGATTACCGAGTCCACTAGTCATTAGAGCAAACGCAAGAGCAAGAAAGACTACGTAACTTGTTAACTTGGCTGCACGCTTCTTCAATTAAAATCCCTCCTAATTGGTTGATGACCGTTTGCGAACGACAATGGAATCGCTTACAATATTTCGTTTTGTTGATTGCTCCCTCCCCTCTTATCTTGGGCTTGAGACTTGCATTCGAGCAACTTCAGCCTACCTGTTCCGAAGTCAGTTCCGAAACAATCATTTACACATATGACCCTATTTCAATGCGTGTCTAAGGCGCGTTGCTGAGATAATGATTATTGTAAGGGTCAAATGACACTTTGGAGCCGAACCTTCTCTATTTTTGAATGGAGGCAATACAAAAAAACGCAAGACCATAATTATGTCTCACGTTTACCGTTTATCGATGATAACACAATCCGAATATATGCTATATTAATTGTGATCGGACATTCTGATATGGATTTGGTCGCTATTCCCTTCTGCTTGCTCATACGCTTCCTTTAATCGCTTGACATCTGCTTTGGGCGGATACCCAAACATGCGAGAATATTCACGGCTAAATTGTGACGCACTCTCATATCCAACCCGATACGCAACCTCTGTTGCATCTGCAGACTACATTAACAATAAGCTTCGAGCTTCTTGCAATCGCAGCTGTTTCTGAAATTGAAGCGGGCTCATGGCTGTGATTTCTTTAAAATGTCTATGGAATGATGAAACGCTCATACTAGCGAGATCAGCAAGCGTATCGATTCTTATTGGTTGGTCATATTGCTCGATAATTTGGTCAATTGCTTCTCTTATGCGATAGGCATTGCTTCCCTCTACTGCAATTTGAGCAAGAGTTGCGCCGTATTGCCCTTGCAGCAATCTATAAATAATTTCTTTCTTATAAGTAAGAGCAAGATATGGAATGTCTTGAGGATAATCGAGTAATTGAACCAACCGAAGGACAGCATCTAATAGAGATAAGTCGACTTGACCGACTAACATGGCTCGAGAAGCATTATCTTTGGTATTGGAATATAAATCAGCATCTTTCAGGACTTCAAAAATCTCCTTCTGGCTTAATTCAAGTTTCAAGCTCAAGTAAGGGACATCAGATGAAGCATTTATAATCGTTCCAATTACCGGAAGGTTAATCGATGTAATCAGGTAATCCGATGGTCCATATACTAGTCGCTCATCAGCCAATAAGATTTCTTTCAACCCTTGAGAAACAAAGCAAAAAGAAGGATTAAATACTTTATGCGATGGCTCATCCACTTTATCCGAACGGATTAAAAATAGTGAAGGGATTGCTGTCTGCAATACGCCAGATTGTTTGCAATGGCGATTGATCAATTTAGTAACTTTATCTTGGCGTGTTTTTAACTCCTGAAGCATTGGACCCTCCTAGATGGTTTAATCTTGTATTATTATAAGTCATTCGTATTCGGATTAGTAATGGCATTGAGAGGATTAGGCAATCATTTAAGACGAATTAGATATTTGTTTTACCTTCAGGATTGCATAATAAAGTCACGCCCTAAAGGAGCAAAATGGAGGTGTGGATATGCGAGAAGTCATTTTGAATAACGGAGTTGCAATGCCTATCCTAGGTTTTGGCGTGTTTCAGATTGCAGATCCAGTTGAGTGCGAACAAAGTGTTTATGACGCTATTACGGCAGGCTATCGGCTCATCGATACAGCTGCCTCTTATCTCAATGAAGAAGCCGTTGGCAGAGCGATTAAACGAAGTGACGTGGCAAGAGAGGAATTGTTTGTTACCACGAAACTCTGGGTGCAGGACACTGGTTATGAGCGTACCAAAATAGCATTTGAAAGATCGTTAAAAAAATTGCAGCTGGACTACTTGGATTTATATTTAATCCATCAACCGTATGGAGATGTATACGGCTCTTGGCGTGCGATGGAGGAATTGTATCGCGAAGGAAAAATCCGAGCCATTGGCGTTAGTAACTTCCATGAGGATCGATTGATCGACTTGATCATCCATAATGATATCATACCTGCGGTTAATCAGATCGAAACGCACCCTTTCCATCAACAGATCGAAAGTGCAAAGTTCATGAAAGAGCATCAAGTTCAGATCGAATCCTGGGCGCCTTTTGCTGAAGGAAAGAACAACTTGTTCCAGAATGAGGTATTGGTATCAATTGCCGATAAGCATCATAAATCCGTTGCTCAAGTGGTTTTGCGTTGGCTGACACAAAGAGATGTCGTTGTCATTCCAAAGTCAGTTCGTAAAGACAGAATTGTTGAAAATATCAATGTCTTCGATTTTGAATTAAGCCAGGAGGATATGGAATCGATTGCTGCGCTAGATACGAAACAAAGCTTGTTCTTCTCGCACCGCGATCCACAGATGGTGCAATGGCTCGGCAATCGTAAACTTGATATTTAACCTCCCGGCCCTTAAGAAACTCCAAAACCGTTGAGAGCTCTCAACGGTTTTGGGTTTATTACATTTATATTACGATCTGTTGTAATCATCGTCACTCACATGCTCCAGCCAATCCACCGCTTTGCCATCCAGACGTTCCTGAATGGCGATGTGAGTCATCGCTGTGGCAGGCGAGGCGCCATGCCAATGTTTCTCCCCAGGCGGGAACCAGACGACATCGCCAGGATGAATGTCCTCGATCGGACTTCCCCACCGTTGAACTCGACCTTTGCCTGCTGTCACAATCAGCGTCTGTCCGAGCGGATGCGTATGCCATGCGGTGCGTGCACCGGGTTCGAATGTAACAGCTGCTCCAGCTCCGCGTGCAGGTTCATCCGCCTCGAATAACGGATCAATGCGAACAGTACCGGTAAAATAATCGCTTGGCCCTTTGCCGGAAGGCTGGGTGCCGACTCTTCTGATTTCCATGTTTATATCCCTCTCTTTGATCTGCGAATGATTGATTGTGCCTTGCTGTGATCATCGTCTGCCGCATCGCTTCTAACGACGACTATATAGGAAACGATGGCCAATACACTAGTAACAAGCATAACGATCCCGAAAGGGATAGCAGAATTCTCGCCTGCTATACCTACAAACGGGGAGATGACGGCGCCTAATGCAAATTGAAGCGTCCCTAGCACGGCAGAAGCACTTCCTGCAATTTGACCATGAGGTTCCATCGCTAATGTAATCGACATCGGCCCAATGATGCCGATGGATATAGCGAATAAGAACGTAGAGCCGAATACGGTCCATAATGAACCATAAGAAAGAACAGCAATTAGGATTGCAGCCGTTGAGACAAAGGATAAGGATAGTCCAATCCCAATCATTAGCCGTTCGCTCATTCGTCCCGCCATCGATTTGACGAGTTGAGATCCAACCATAATAGCGAGACCGTTCATTGCGAACAAGATCGAGAATTGGACCGGTGACAGACCATAAATGTTCTGATAAATAAAAGGCGTACCTGCTACGAAGGCGAATATTCCCGCGAATAATATCCCATTCAGAAGGGCATAGCCCATAAACGATCGGTCACGAAATAACGAGATATAGTTCTCCACCAATGTCTTAAGGCTGCCTCGAACACGTCGCTCAATGGGTAAGCTTTCCTCTACTCCCCATAATGAGATGGCTGTTAGTAGTATGCCTAACATCGCCAAGAAAACGAATACACCGATCCAAGAACTATATGATAAGACGGCACTCCCTGCATTCGGTGAAATTAACGGCGCGATGTTGCTGATTGTCGTAAGGAGCGATATAAACTTCGTCATTCGAACGCCGCTGTATCGATCACGAGCTATCGCTCGAGAAATGACAAGGCCTGCTGAAGCCGCAATGCCCTGAATGAAGCGGACCGCAATAAATAGTTCAATATGAGGGGCAGCGGCACACCCGATCGATGCAGCAATGTACAGAATCATGGCCATAAGCAATGGCTTGCGTCGTCCATATCGATCGCTTAGCGGCCCCATCACCAATTGACCCAAGCCTAATCCCAATAGACTAGCAGTTAAACTGGCCTGAATCAGCGAAGCATTCGTGTCGAAGTCATCCATGATCTGCGGCAGCGAAGCAAGATACATATCGACCGTGAACGGCCCTAAAGCAGAGAATGCGGAAAGCATCAGAGCCAGCTTCAAGGACGGATGGTTCCGAACATCGTTATCGCTCATTCAGACCTATAAAGTGGAGATGTCGATCACAAATCGGTATCGTACATCGCTGCGCAGGATTCGCTCATATGCTTCGTCCACCTGATCGGCACGGATAATCTCGATTTGAGGCGTAATGCCATGCTCAGCAGCGTAATTCAGCATTTCTTGCGTTTCAGGAAGCCCGCCAACTAAGGATCCAGCAATGCTGCGGCGACTCAAGATTAAGGAGAACGCATGGTATTGGCTTGGCTCAGCGGGTGCTCCGACATTAACAAGCGTACCGTCTACGCGAAGCAGCGATAAATACGAATCGACGTCGATCGAAGCGGAAACGGTATTCAGGATCAGGTCGAAACGATTAGCCAGCTTGCTGAATGTTTCAGGATCTCCCGTTGAGAAATAATGGTCCGCGCCAAATGACTTTGCTTCGCTCTCTTTATCCTTCGCCCGGCTTAAGACCGTAACTTCAGCACCCATTGCATGCGCGAATTGAATCGCAACATGGCCAAGGCCGCCCATCCCTAGAATGGCTACCTTCTTGCCTGGACCGGCTTGCCAACGCTTCAATGGCGCATATGTCGTAATACCGGCGCACAATAATGGACTGGCAGCATCCAACGCCAATTGTTCCGGAATATGCACAACGAATCGCTGCGACACTACGATGTGCTGGCTGTAACCGCCGTAGGTCGGATTACCATCATAATCGAGGGAATTATAGGTTGCGACGTAGCCTTTCGTACAATGCTGCTCTTCCCCTTGAAGGCAGTATTCGCATTCGCCGCAAGAGTCCACGTAACAGCCAACGCCAACGCGATCCCCAACAGCAAATGTAGTGACCTTCTCCCCTACAGCCGTTACGATCCCTGTAATTTCATGACCAGGCACCATTGGGAAGATTCCCCCCTCCCAGTCGCCATGAGCGCTATGAATATCGGAGTGGCAAATGCCGCTAAACTTAATCGCAATCGAGACATCATCCGGACGTAATGGTCGTCTTTCAATTGTTGTTTTCTCAAACGGTGCTTTCGCAGCCGAAACACTTAGAACATGCGTTTTGCACATGGATGTGTTCTCCTTCCAATCTTATATTTGTGTCAAATAAACAAATGAATTTGATTAATCAACATATGTCTATTATTATGGAGCAAGTACGCGATGACAATGGTTAAAGAAGATGGATCTGTTCATATATCAACACAATGATCGAAAGTGTTAAGTAACTTGGAAAGTTTGGTGAGATGGGTGGCGAAAGTGGATCGGAGAATAATGAAAACACAGGAGGCTTTGAAGAAGGCCGTAATTGAACTGATGAGCGAGAAAAATTTTGACGAGATTACGATTCAGGACATTGCAGACCGCGCCAACGTTAATCGCGGTACCATCTACCTTCATTATCAGGACAAGTATGATTTGTTGGATAAGCTGATCGAAACTCATATTAATGAATTAGGCGAGATGGGCGAATGGGCATGCGAATTGGAATGGGCTGAAGCGCTTGTCCCCTATTTCGAGTATTTCGAGCGCAATTATTTGTTCTTCTCGACCATGTTAGCAAGCAAAGGAACACCGTCCTCGTTTCGAACGCGGCTTCTATCCTCCTTCATCGAGGGGTTCAAAGGAGAGATTGACAGAGCTAGCGACCGAAACCAAGCGATAAACGATGATGTAATGCTGCAATTCACCGGGACTGCTTATGTGGGCGTTATCGAATGGTGGATCAAGAACGGAATGCCATATCCACCTCAGGAGATGGCGAAGCAAGTCGGGGCTTTACTGGGTAGAAGCTTTTAAATGACGATATTCATCAGATCCCCTATTTCAATTCACCTGCGTTTCACAACTAACAAAAAGACGGCAGTCGATCGCAGGATCGTCTGCCGTTAAGCAGGTTCAGTTCAGCCCATCTACATTCGAATCGGAAGGCAAATCGACAACGATTTTAAGGTCCTCGAAATAATGGGTTGGATTAAACACAGGCGATGTAACTTGGAATGAATCGGCGCGATCAACGTTAGAGAATGAAATCTCATACTTGTATGGGCTGCCCTCTATTCGAATTGGCGGGCTGACTCTCGGCAGTGGATTCCCTTGACGATCTTCAAGTGAGATTTTATTCAGTTGTTCTTCGATCTGTTCGCCCGTAACCTCGCAAATGATCGTTAATTTGTTATTGTCCAATGTCTGATCCACGATCCTAACAGAGCCTACATCCCCTTGCGGTATCGTGATAGGCTTCCCCATCCATTCGCCGTCAACTTTCACCGTAGAATAAGAGGTGCTCAGATAAGGAATGATTGTTATTTGCTTCGGGGTTGTCTCGAATGGTTCAAAATAATACTTGAACTCGCCGCTCTCCTTCGACGCACCGTGTGCCTGATCGCTCGTAGAGCCTGTTGAACTTCGAACATTGCCTTGTTCATCGCTCACTTTGAACTTCAAGCTCCCGTATTTATCAAGGCCTGCGTCAGGCAAATGTACGGACAATACCGTCGTAGTCGGGTATAACGCAATCGTTTGATAGTCGAAGTTGATCGCATTCCAAGTTCCGGTCTTGTTAATGACAGCGGTATGGTCATTGCCGCGACGCTCTATAGGAATCGTTGCAAGTGACGAGGCGTCAATAGGAGACACTATATCTAGATTGAACTTGTCGGGCAGCTGATCTGTCGTATTGATGTTAAGCGTTCCGGCATACGTTCCATTGTCCAATCGTAAGGCTGGAGCACTCAAGGTATAGTTCACGCTTGTCCCATTCACCTTGAAGACGATGTCAGTTGCGAATTCATAAGGATCTAAGTCGGCTGCTGGCGCTATCCAGCCAAGGATCAGGTTAGATCCATCATAGATACTTTCTGTGAAAGTAATCTTATGATCGCCGATTAGAACCTGCTGCCCGAGTGGTGTGGACAACCCGAGTTGACTTGCTCTCTTCGCGCCTCTGTCTCCAACGAAGTCGAAGACAGACCCTACCAGAGGAATCGAGCGTATCGCTTCAGCAAATGCCGGCGACAACGATGTCATGCCCATTGTTACGGCTAGTGCAGCTGCTGCGGCTATCGAGCCGATCGCTCGTTTGGAAGGTTTTCTGCGTTTTCTCTTCAGCTCGCTAAGCGTATGGTGAACGCGTTGGTCAATCGATTCGGGCAAGGTTATGTTCACTTGATCACTCAATCGCTGCTCCCATTTTTCCATGTATACCCCTCCTGTTCGCCCAAAATATGACGTGCTAGCTCACGGGCTCGGCGTAACCACGTCTTAATGGTGTTCTCGGGTTTCCGGTAGATTTCGGCTAGGTCTTTAATCGATATGTCGTTTATGTAATATAGCTGGAGGAGATGTCTCTCCTCGTCCGGTATTGATGCTAGCAGCTGCTCCAGTTCAACTAGCTCATATCCGCTCTCAGTTGTCGAAGGAAGCGTCGCATTCCCTATCTCGATCAGCTGCTTGTGCTGTCGATGAATTCGATTGCATTCATTGATCAGAATGCGCAGCAGCCAAGTTTTGAAATAAGCAGGCTCTCGCAGCGTGGTGATCTTCTCAAACGACTTTAGAATCGCTTCTTGAATGGCGTCGCTGCAATCCGCATCTCGTTTGAGTATCGTTCTGGCCACTTGGTACATCACGACTTTATGGGCTTGGATGAGATTCTCAAAGGCTGGTATGCTGCCTCTTTGGGCTTTCTTCACTTCCTTCATTACGTCCAATGCATCTCCTCCTTTCGTTTAGACGTATGTTAGATGCACAACAGCGCGGTGAGGTTTCATAATTAGAAAAAATAGACATCCGATCAGGTGAAGGCGCTAAAGCCGAGATCTCAGCCATATTCGAGCACAATCATATTGAACCGAAAGTTCGGTTCACGACCTGGGATGATACGCCATCATGTCGATGGTGGAGAACGGACTTGGAATCATCATTTTACCAGAGTTTATCTTAGTCGTGAGTTCTCGATTGACTTGCTCGAACTTCTTGCATGCCAAAAAGCCGCAATTACGCGGCTTTTTGGGCGGTATTCCGATTTGGATTCACTTTACGAGATGCAAGTCATCGGGTGGCTGTTGTCGTGTATTAGCCCGGTCATAGCGTTGTATTTTACGGAATATTCTTCGGTCCGGATGCTTGAGAAAAATATAAGGGTCTGGACTCGTATTCACTTCAAGAATCCAAGGCTTCAAGTCTGATTCCAATGCAATATCCAGTCCGATCTTATAAACGCGCGGGAAAGATTTCTTCATCGTACGCCCGGTAGCAACACCCAGCATCGACAACGCTTGCAGCTGCTTGCTTACTTGTTCGGTATGCGGCGCAAGAAGACGCTCTGCGATTACGATTTCTCCCCCGTTATGGTAATTGGTTACGATCTTTTGTTTACCCGCTACTCTTCCGATGATCCCTGTTGTTTCCCACTTCTTCAGAGGAGACCATTGAACCATTACCCTAAGGTCAAATCGCCTTCCTTTGTACTTCAGAAGGTTGACTCCCCTCTGTGCAAGGTAGCGCTTCCCCTTCGTATCTCTTAGAATCGATGCATACATCGGGTTGAAGTCGGCATAGGTTCTTATTTTCTTATCAAGTTGGTATCGATAGCCGCCTGACTTCACTTTCTCTACTCGCATAACACCATTGCCGTAGGTGCCGAATTCCGGCTTAATGTAGACCATTCCATACTTATTCACTAGCCCGTTTAGGCTGCTTCTGGTCATACGAACCGTTTCCGGGATGTGCCTTGCCAACTCACTATCGTTTTGAATCGCTCTCGTTTTCCTCCACTTGCTTCCGATGTGTGCGGACATTCGTTCTTTTGTCCCCTCCTTGGCTGGTTCTCGCTTATCATTTATTTAATAAATGCTATTATCTACGGAGTTTCCGATCGGCGGTGAAACCGTAATTAGCTCCGGTGCAATCATAAGAAGTTTCACGCTCTCCTTGCTCCTTCTCACTATTGACCAGACGAATTATGCTATTCAATTCAATGAAAAAAGCTACCCCTATTAGCCTACTAGGCCTAATAAGGGCAGCTCTTCCTTACACGAGCGATCCTTCAGCAGCGGAGATCAGCTGTTGGTTGATCAGCATTTGCTTCAGGTTCTGTTTGCGTGCTTCGCTCAGCGGCGTGAGTGGAAGACGAACCTTATCGCAAGCGATAACGCCCATTTCCTTCAGCGCGAATTTGAAGCATTGAATGAACTCGTTGCGGATCGAACCGGTAACGATTGCCTGTGGCGCGATGTGACGGTCATGCAGCACCTGTGCTTCTTGATATCTCTTCTCTTGAACAAGTTGGAAAATGTTCGTCAGCACATCCGCGCGTAGGTTGCCAGCTGCAGTCGTCAGGCCGATTGCACCCTCGATCAGCTCCGGCATAATGAGCAGATCTTCACCAGCCAATACCCCAACCTCACCGCCAAACGCTTCGTGAATCTCGCGTACCTTCGACGGCTTTGGCGTTGTTAGCTTCAAGTAACGCATACGCGTTGTCAATTGACGAACTTGATCGATAACGCCAACAGGCACCTCAACACCGCCGCCGCCGTCATAGATCATCAAGTCGATGTTGCCTATCAGGCCGATCGTGGCAAAGTGCTGGATCATGCCTTCCGTCGTTACTTGACCATAATACGGCGGTGTAACAAGCACCGCGTCCGCACCTTTCTCCGACGCATATGCAGCCAGTTCTGCAGCGATGTCCGTACCGGAATGCGAAGCGCCAACGGTCAAGCTTGCACGGCCCTTGAGACGCTCGGAAGCAATATCGATGATCCGTTTCTTCTCCGCGTTAGTCAACGCATAGAATTCGCCTGTCGTTCCAAGTGTAATAACGCCTTCCGTTCCAAGATTCATGACATGATCCAACAGGTTAATTAAGCTGCGCTCATCGATTTCGCCCTGCTCGTTGAATGGTGTAGGAATAATGACTTGGTTTCCTTTAATCATCTTCATTTCTCTCCTTTAGTGATCCTATTTAGTTAACATATTTAATTAACGTGCCTAATTCATGTAATTAATGAATTATCGCGAGCTGGAAATAACGACAGCTTTGCCGATCGTCGGCGTCTCGAGACATTGCACGATCCGATCCAGCTCGTCGAGTTGGATTCGTTCTGTGAACAGACGCTCAAGCGCAAGCGGACTTTCCTGCAGGATGCGCAGCGCTACTGGGAAGTTCCGATCATACGTCTCAGAGATGCCGCGAATCGTCAGATCCTTCTGGCAGATCAGCCAGAACGGGAATGATGCTGGTGCCGCAGCGGGCACGAATGCACCGAACTCAATGACCATACCGCCAATGTCGACAAGCTCGACTGCCTGCGTGAATGCTCGCGCACTGCCTGCACAGTCAATAACGGCCGATACTCCCTCCAGCCCTTCCAGCGAGTTGACGGTTTGAAGCGGACCGATCCGCCGTGCGAATGCCATCGCTTCTTCATTAATGTCGTACAGATGAACATCCAAGCCATAGAACTTGGCTGCTGTGTAGACGCACAAGCCAGCTGGTCCAGCTCCAAGCACAACTACTTTGCCGAGGTCACTCAAATTAGCGGCATCGGTGATTTTCTCGATGGCACCAACTGCACACGCCATAATTTCTGCGAAGCTCGCACGATCATCCGACATGGCGTCCGGGATTTTGAACAGCTTCGTGCCGGCGCGCAGCTCCATCGTCTCGGCGAATGAGCCATTCCGCTCTGGTGACGCGAACGGTGTAAAACCGTAGACGAAACGGTTCGAGCAGTATTTGCGCTTCATGATGCAGTTGCGGCACTTGCCGCAGTTGATGCCCGGTGCCACGATCACGCGTTCGCCAAGCTGAACCGAATCGCCGAGCAGCAGCTCGGGACGCTCCAGCTTGTCCACGATGCCGACGATTTCATGGCCGATAACGAATGGTCCATCGCCAAGCCGCTGCGCCAAAATGTGACGATCGGACCCGCACACGCCAGTTTGCAGTACGCGCAAGCTGTTCGGGCTTCCGCCTTCTTCAATCTCTTCCTTATACAGCTTACCCGACCGGTATATAATCGCTTTTGACATGAGCATCATCCTTTATCTGTTTCATCCTAGCTATTGCTTCCTTGATCCGTTCCTCCGTTACGCAAAGAGAAAACCGAAGGAATCCTTCTCCATAAGAGCCATAACCGCTGCCCGGATTACAAGCAATGGAGCACTGCTCCAGCAGCATACGCGAGATGTCCCATGAGCTGCCCTTATATGGAGGCTTCGCCCAAATGAACATTCCCGCACGCGGTGAAGCTGCGGTGAACCCCAGTTCACGCAAGCCCTCGACTAGCAGATCTCGACGAGCGCGATATACGCTTCTCAGCCAATCGAGATAGCCGTCTTCTTGCAGCATCGCGGCTGCAGCCGCCTTTTGGAATGGCGTGAACATGCCTGCATCGGTATACTGCTTCAGATCGAGTACCTTGGCGACCGTATCCGCATGTCCAGCGATCATTCCGATCCTCCAACCGCAAATATTGTACGTCTTTGAGAGACTTGTCAGCTCGACGGCGCATTCGAGTGCGCCTGGAACCGATAAAATGCTTGCTGGCGGGTCCTCGTAATACAGTTCGCCGTACGCATTGTCGTTGCAGACGATAAATTCATATCGCTTCGCGAGCTCGATCAGCCGCGTGTAAAATGGAACGTCGGCTGCCGCGCCAATGGGGTTGTTCGGGTAATTGACGATCATGAGCTTGGTTCTATGAAAAACCTCTTCTGGAATTTGGCCGAGATCCGGCAAATACCCATTCCCTTCGAGCAGTGGAGTGAAATAGATGTCCGCACCGGTCAACTCCGCGCATGGCTCATACGTCGGATAACCCGGATTACACAAAATAACGACGTCGCCAGGCTTCAGGAGCGCAAGACTTAAGTACCGCGCTCCTTCCTTCGACCCGATAAGTCCAATCAGTTCCCGATCAGGGTCAAGTCGTACACCGTAGCGACGATCGTACATCACCGCAGCTGCTTCACGGAAGGCTCGAATGCCTCGAGACTCCCCTTCGGGGTATCGATGATTATCTGGATGGTTGATTTCATTCACGAGTGTCTCCAGCATGGCCGAAGGCATAGGCAGATCCGGATTGCCGATCGTGAAATCGATGACGTCCTTACCCTGCTGCAGCGACGCGTTCACCATACTGCGCATCGTAAACGATAAATACTCGCCTTCTCGTTTCGCGGTCAATCCATTCACCTGCCGCATCTATTCACCGGTTAGTCACGCGAAGCGGTCACCGGCTGTAATTGGTTCATCATGAGTTGTTGGAACGAAAGCATATCATGCACCATATAATCCGGATTCACGGATCGCAGCTCTTCTTCGGAAGAGACGCCCCATAGTGCAGCGCAGCTTCTTACCTTCGCATTGCGCGCTGCCATAATATCGTTGTCGGCATCGCCGAGCATAATCGCGTCATCGGGCTTAGCGCCGAGCTCTGCAAGCGCTTTGAGGATCGGTTCAGCGTGAGGTTTCGGATTCGATACGTCATCACCTGCAACAACCGTGCCGAAGTAGTGACCGATTTCATGACGTTCCAGCATTTCGAGCGTCCGCATCCGATCCTTTCCCGTAACGATGCCCATCTTAAAGCCTCGCGATTGAAAATAGTCCAGCACCTCGCGTACATGGGCATGCAGCGGTACCAGGTTAATCAATCGTCTGCTGTAGCTGCAGAAGTGTTCGTGCATTTCGATCGGAAGGTTCATTTTGCGCATAATGTTCGGGAAAGAGTCCCCCATGTTCCGCAAATATTCATCCACTGGCGGTTCTCCACTGCCGATGAACTCCCGATAACTAAGCGTGAATGCTGCACGGATCACGTACTCCGAATCGATAATGACGCCGTCAAAGTCGAACAGTATGGTTTTCATCTCTATTCCCTCCCGGAATCAAACAGATAGGATAGACTCGGCAAGCTTCTCTTCGTCGTCGGCAAGCCCGTTCACGATCGTCGAAATATATGCCATAACTTCTGCTGGTTCTGGGCTGAAATACGCCTTCATAAGCAGGTCGAATACCGTGCGCCAACGGGAAGACAAATCCTGCAGCGCTGCGGATGCATCCGCCAGTACGGCTGTATGGGCACGACGATTCATCCAATCAAGCGCCATCGCAAACTGCCGCCTGCCGCGGAACGTCTCGCGCGTTTCATAAAAGAGTGGCGCGATCAGCGGCAGTGCCGTATAGCCTTCCACCTCCGCTTTAATGTCCACAGCCACCAACGAAGCTGCGAATTGACGCATTTCATCGAACGTTCCGAGAGAGCGGCCGTTATGAAGCAGTTTTTCCGCTGCTTGCTTCAGAAGCTTCTCCCAATCCAAGCTGATCTGCGTTGCCGCGACTCTTCGGAACAGCGTAAGCTCAAGGCAGCCCTGCTCGAAATGCGTAAAAGGCAGTCGTGCCGGCTGGCTTCCTTCAATAATGTTGATCCCGTACAAATCACCGTTATCCTTGTCGGTTCGAGTGACGAACGTGTAATGCATAAAATGCATTTTCTGATAAGGCGCCTTGTACCAAGGACACCAGTAGGCATCCATCCCGACCGCGACAGGGTTATTCTGAAGAAGCTCCTCTTGAACATGCCGGTAAACCTGATCGCTCGACAGTCTGTCATTCATCTCAAGTGATATTCCGTGAAATTGTCGCAGCCACTCGTAATCTGGCGTTCGCTGGGCACTTAAGCGCGGCCCGATCAACTGCGTGGTGCTCTGTTCAGCCGGACCGAATCGGAAGTCCCAAGCGCGGATAAACATCATTTCGTAATCGCAACCGACGGATGAAGCATACGAGGCAATTAAATTCTCGTGACAATCCAGCATTTCGTCGTTCTTCACTGTGATCGTGTCCAGCATACGTATTCGAATTCACATCCCTTCTGCAGGTTGAATAACGGCTGCTTCACCCCCTTTCGTAGTGTCAGGAGCCAGATAGCGCCGGCAGCGCAGTGTGTAGACAGCCAGTTGAATCGACATGACTGCCGCACCGATCATGAACAGCGTCGACAGCGAGGCATAGGTGAGAATATAACCGGAGACGCTTGCACCAACGCCTGTTCCTAGGCTGATCGCGAATATTTCGATCCCTGAGAACGAACCGCGCTGCGACTCCGGGAACGTCATAAGCATCGGGCTGTAGATCGCACCGGGGAGCATGGCCATAAGACTCGATCGTGAAATCCATAGTGAGATGAACAAATACACCCAGGCAACAGGCATTAGCAGCAGCAAAGCGATGTTGATGGCAAGGATACGGGCGGCAGTCCGCTCATTCCCCCATCGTGCGAGCAGCATCGGCGCTAGGAATGCTGCAATGCAGGAGCCAACCGTTGATAGTGATACAACGACACCAACCGATTGTTCATTAAGTCCGAAGTAGTCTCGGCAGATCAATGTAATCATCGATGAGAATAAGCCAACCGACAATGAAGCAAGCACAATATAAAGCAAGAACCAGCTTAGCTTGGCATCCAATCTCATGCGTGGGGCCGAATGCCCACCTTCACTGTCATCCTGCACTGCCAAACGTTTGCGCGGGAGCAATACGCGTCCGACACCGATCAACATAATCGCAACGCCGCTTATCCATATAGAGAGCCGATACGGATTCGCCGCTCCATCCTCTAGCTCCGTCAGCACGCTGCCTGACAGATTGCCTGCGAACATAGCTGCTTGGTAGCTGACGATAAGCATGTTGAATACAAGCTGCTTGTACTTCTCCTCCACAAGGCTGACGATGAACGGAAATTCCGAGGATAAGATAAAAGCACTTCCGGCGCTGAACACGAGCTGACCCGCAACAAGCATGATCGAATCACCGGCGGCTGCAATGACAGCCATGCCAACGCCTTGTGCCAAGCAGCCGAATACCATGCTTCGGTGATAGCCGAAACGATCGCACAGCCGACCGGCCCATATAGAGATGATCGCTGTCGCCACCGAGCCGGCGGCGATAATGTTGCCGATTGCAAAGTTCGTAATGCCAATCGCCTTCAGGTGAAAGTTAAGATTGAGGTTCCATACCCCCATCCCGAAGCCGAACAGCAGCTCGGTGATGAGGAACCATTTTACAGGGAAAGGCAGTCCCGCAATGGATTTCACGTAGTCGATCATTCACCGGCCTCGGTACGTTTCACGAAGCGGTAGCCTGTGATTTGATAACCGAGCTCCTTGTAAAAATGGTGCGCTTCCTCTTCGCGTCCGAAGCCGCTGACCAGCCATGTTCCGATACAGCCTTCTCGCTCTGCAAGCTCCTCAGCGAATGCCATTAATGCCTTGCCAACGCCTTTGCGACGTGCCTCGGGACGAACGACGATACCCGAAATCTCCCCGAATTTGCTGACCTCTTCCATGTTATGACGGATACGGAAGGACAGCAGGCCCAGTACATCCTCGCCTTCACAGCATAGGTAGATGGAGTCGATATCGCTGCGTTCCACGAGCGCTAGACGATTGTGCACTTCGTCCGTTGAGATCGGATGTCCGCCTAGCTCTTCTAGCAGTACTTCCAGCACTGCTGCGTCTTGATAACCCGCTTGTCGGATGGTCAATGTGTTGATCATGCGATTCCCTCCGCATTCTTCGCGATTTCTGATAGATAGGCTGACAGACTCGCCACATCGGTGTACCTATTCATATTGAGATGCGCATCATCGATCCGAATCTTGAACGTATTCTCCAGCTCCACGACGAGCTGAACGAACTGAAACGAATCAATGCCGAGGTCATCCTTCAGCAAACTGTGCGACTCCACCGGATTTACACCTGTAATTTTGAGCAAAATGTCTCGTACGCCTTGGTCAATACGCTCCATCTAAACGCCTCCTGTCGGTTGCTTCAAATCGTCCATCAGCGCGGAGCGAATCACCTTGCCGATCGCCGTTCTCGGAATCGAATCGACGATGATGATCTGCTTCGGCCATTGCTCGCGCGGCAAGCTCTTTCGGGCGTATTCCATCAATTCAGCCTCATCTAACTTACCGATCTCTGATGCAGCAACGAAGCTGTAGATTTCCTCGCCATAGATTGCATCTGACAGCCCGAGTGTTGCCGCATCCGCCACTCCAGGGCATGCAAGCAGCACCTCGTCGATCGCATTTGCGGAAATCTTTTTGCCGGCTTTATTGATGACATCCTGCGTTCTGCGTCCAGCTAAGTGCAAGAAGCCGTCCTCGTCGAGAAAGCCTTCGTCGCCTGTGTAATACCAGCCGTCCTTCAGCACCTCGGCTGTCACTTCGGGCAGCTTATAGTAACCGCCGAACAGATAAGGACTCCGAACGGCGATTTCGCCTTCCTCTGTAATCCGAATCTCGCATCTAGGCGCCTTCATCCCAACTGAGCCCTTACGATACGGCATCTCCGGCGTATAATAGGCGATCAGCAGTGCTTCAGTACTGCCGTAGTTGTCCAGAATGCGCGTGTCGAACTGAGTCTCGAAGCTTTCGACCAGATCAAGGTGGAGCTTGGCTGATCCACAAAGCACATAGCGCAGCTTTCCTTCAACCGGCCCCAGATACCTTGGCTTGAAAGCAAGCAGCGATTTCAGCATCGATGGGACAGCGATCAACACATTGCCGCCATATTCGCCGACGAGCCGATCGAAGCTTGCGGCGACCGATGCTTGGAATGTTGGCGTCAGCAGCACCGAGCTGCCGAATCGGAATGGCAGCAGGAAGCTATAGCACCAGCCGTCTGCATGATGAACTGGCATCACTTGGATGATGCGCGTGGATCGGTCAAAACCGAGGTCTTGTCCGAAATCCTCGAAATCTGCCCGCACCGCACCGTACTTCATGATTACACCTTTGGATCGGCCGGTTGTTCCTGATGTGTAAAGTATTGCAATCGGATCTTCTGAGTCCAATGAGGCCGGCTCGAACATCGTTTCTTCAGTCATTTCCTCGCGAAGCTGCAGCTCCGTGATCGTTAATGTGATGAATTGTGAATCCGCATCGACTATCGCATCAGTGATTATTGCACCCGGCAGCTTCAATCCATCCTTGCCCAACAAGCATCGAGGCTCGCCTTGCTGAAGAACATGCTGGAACATCTCTTCACTCACATCGGGAGCCATCGGTACGGCAATGGCGCCTAATCGCAGCAGGGCGAAATGCGAGATGATGAACTCCAGCTGATTGTCGAACATGAGCACGACGCGGTCGCCGTTCCGAATGCCTTGCTCATGAAGGCGGTTGGCGAGGCCATTGACCATCAGCCGCAGATCGCCGTACGTGACGGCACGATCCGTATAAGCTTCAATCAGAAAAACCGCTTCCGGTTCCTTCATACAGGTCAGGTCGAAGGTATCCATCCTGGCATGGCCAACTCCTTTCTATCATTCTTTAATGCGATTAATTGCTGGTCATTCCCGACCTGGAAGACGATATCGCGAAAATACGAACCATTCTCCCGCACCAGCGCTGGCAGCTCGTTCGAGTCCACGGCGTAAAGTCCTGCCCCAGCAGATGCTAGTAACGCATCACCTACAATGGGAATGCTGAAGCCCTCCGGTGTCTCGGCATATCGATAAGGACCTTCGCCATCAAGCCTCGTCGTAATGGCGACGATCACTTCTTGACCTACGGTTAAATGTACGGGAGCGGTCAGATCTAGCTCCTGCCAGCCCGTCATGCCGATCGGGATGACCCACTCTACCGGTGGAATCAGGTCTCGGCCTTCCCTCACGCCCCATACGCGAACGAGGTGCAGACCTTCATCTCCTTCGGGAACGTACAGTCGAGCCTTAACAATCGCCCCTGCAGCAAGAGCGATAAACCGTGTACCGAGTGACATCGGATGATCCGCTTGTCCTGTGCATATTGGGAACTGGCCGGTATAGAGCGTTTCCTCCCAGCCTTGCATGTCATTTGCTCCTTCCAGCTTGAACGACATGGTGATGTCGGTTACGAATGGATCAATCGAATAGGTGCTGGATCGGATGACCCCAAGGCTTTCTTCATATACGGTAAGCTCGGTGGAACAGCTTGACGTTCCTTCAAGCTGCAGATCCAGCACGCCCCCTGTCAACTCCACCTTTCCGATTGCGGATTGATGCAGCGCGAGGACGTACTCTGCTGCTTCATCCATCGTCGTATAACGTACCGGTTCACTCGCCATGTTGGAGACGATCCCCGCAATCATTTGCTCCCAATGCTCTGGAGCGATGTTGGCAATAAACTTGCCTCGCCACGAGTCCTCGTGCGTAAACAAATTGCCCAGCACAAGGCTGTCGTGGCAGCGTCTAAGAATGAGCGTTCCTCTGCGGATCGCCCCGGCGACGTCGCTGTACTGCGAGCTGTCGGCGACGTAGTTGAACCATTCATAGCCGTTCACATCCCGAACTTCGGACACCACGTTGAACAATTCGGGAGCACCTTCTACAGAAGTCTCATACCAATCCGCGTAATAAAGTGGTCTCGCATAGGTCGAACCCGTCCAAGGCGTCCCATCGACTCCTTCCAGACCGGTGCGGAATGGACCGGCTTGCAGCCAAGGATTGAATCGGTTCTTCGCCCCTCCGCCTGTATTGGCCGGATAAGGCATGCCTACGAATTTGACACCTAGCTCTGGCAGAATTCGGAGCGCTTCCGCAGACAAGTCATAGGCATGCGGAATAAAGTAGCTCGACAACGGAAATGATCCGCCATGCCGTTCGAACCATTGCTCGATTGTCTGCCCGATGCCTTCCTCAGACGAATCGCCATTTGCGTAGTACGTGCCAAAAAGGTTAACGCCATGAAATTGTGCAGTCGCGTTCCCTTCCGCGACGAGCTCAACCATCCGAATGACTGCCGGTTCGGAGATCGTTTCGTGGAAGAAGCCCAGCCAAGGCTTGATGCCGTAGCGATTCGCAATATCAACCCACTCGAATACCTGATTCTGATAACATCCGTGGTCACCAACACAATCATCGACCCGTAACGTGAAGAATCGAGGCATCGATCGGACAACAAAAGGCTTGCGCGCCGCCCAGATGAGCGAACGGTAGAATAGATCATCAAGCCCCCATACAGGACCCCTTACATGAGGCTGCATCCACTCCATGCCTGCCCATTGCACGCTGCGAGCGGAACCTTCTGATTTGACGAACAAATAAGGAATATCATCGGCATACAGCAGCGCTTCGGCTCCGGCTATCGCTTCAAGCCCCGCAACTTGCAGGGCTGCTTCCGGAAGAACCTCGTTCTGAAGGTTCAACGGTTCACCTAACGCATGATTAAGCGTTATATAGTGCGGCTTATTAGTGAACCGAAGCGTCGTCCTCGGTGCAGGCTCCGGTGAATGGATCTGGAACAACGGCGCGATCGGACTATCACAATCATCGAACGATACGACGCCGACACCATCAGCTTGCGCCTGCCGAAGCAGGCGCCCTTCCTCTTCCGACCATGCCGATTGGCCGTCTGCTGTTAGATTGCGATGTGCGAGAACAATAAGCGGCGTATCTAGATCTTGCTCGCGCAAACGTTGTGCGCTCCGATCCACCGTTCTCAGCGGCACGCCTGATTGCTTCAAATATGGCTGGGTAAAGCCGGAATAATCGTTGTAATTAGGCGATGCCGAATTCACAATAATCGTTGCCGTCAGGTTCAATGCTTCCACTCCAATCAGGCCGTTTAGTTAAACTGTTGCACCGGCTGGAATACGCGCTTCCGACAGAACACGGCGGTATTTGCTCACCGCATCATCGATTTGCTCCTCCGTAATGATGAGCGGCGGGAAGAACGGAATCGAGTTGCCGATCGGTCGGACGATGATGCCCGCATTGCGCAGCTCGCGACACAATGCTTTGGCATGCGCATACGGCTCCTTCGTCGTTTTGTCATTCACCAGCTCGACGCATACCATGAAGCCGCGTCCGCGAACGTCACCGACGAGGTCGAGATCAAGCAGCGACTTGAACGCATTCAGCATGTAATTGCGTTTCTCTTCCGATTGCGTGAGCAGCCCTTCGCGCTCCATCAGGTCGATATTGGCAACGGCAGCGGCGCACGCCGCCGGGTGTCCGCCCGTCGTATAGCCATGCTGGAAGTACTTGCCCTCTTGCGTGAACGGCAGATGAATCTCTTCCGTTGTAAGTACAGCCGACAGTGGCAGATAGCCGCTGGAGATCCCTTTTGCACACACAAGGAGATCTGGCTGAACGCCCCACTGCGTAATCGCGAACGGCGTTCCCGTCCGACCGAAGCCCGTCGCAACCTCGTCGATAATGAGCAAAATGTTATGTTTATCGCAAATTTCCCGAATGCGCGGCCAGTAGTTCGCCGGAGGAATTTTGACGCCGCCTACGCCTTGAATCGGCTCTGCCAGAAAAGCAGCGATCGTATCGCCGTCTTCGTGCTCGATAATCTCTTCTAGCAGGTTCGCGCAATACAGTCCGTATTCTTCCTCCGTCATATATTCCGGCTTACGGTAACAGTCTGGCCGCATCATGTGGATGAAGCCGGCTGGCATCGGCTCGAAATAACGCTTCTCGCTGGCAATATGGCTTGCGCTCAGTGCGCCGAGCGTGCCGCCATGCCATGCGCTGTTGAGTGAAACGATTTTATACTTCTCTGCTTGGCCTTTGAGCTTCCAGTAAGCTCGAACCATCTTGATCGCCGTTTCATTCGCCTCAGAGCCGCCATTGCAATAGAACACACGGTTCAGGTTGTCTGGCGCAAGGTCGATCAGCTTCTTCGACAGAACAGCAGCAGATGGATACGTATAGCCGTTGAGCGGGAAGAAATCGAGTGCTTTTAACTGCTCATAGATGCTGTCGATAATTTCCTGACGGCCATGACCGGCATTCACATTCCACAGCCCTGAGATGCCGTCCATGTATGGATTGCCCTCAGCGTCTGTCACATAGCAGCCGTTAGCGCTTGTTACCATCATCTGCTCGTCCGCATACGTTCCCATCTGAGTGTAGGGGTGCCATAAGTGCTGCAAATCCCAGTCTTTCATTTCATTCATTTCGTAGGACAATTGCGATTTCGTCATGATTTCTCCTCCAATATCGATCTTTATAGGTTGATAAGCGTTTCATGCTCAACCTCAAGCACGAACGCGGAATACACATTCATCAGACGTTCTCTTACCTGTTCAAGACAATCCCCTTCTGCTACAGCCAGTCCAGTCCGCGTCATCGTGTTGGTCATGTCATTCAGCTGATCCCCCGGCTTGTTGAAAATACGAGCTTGAATTATTCCCGGGAAATCGCGGAAATCGTCTGGCTTCGATATGTTTCGCACAATTCCTTGTCGGGAAGGGAAGCAGATGACACCCGTGTAAACACCAGGCTTCTCTTGAAGCTCCAGCTTCCACTGCCCCATCTCTAGATCGACGAGCGTCTGCAGCAGGTCGAAGCCATAGCTGTTCCTTACACACGGGGGAATGATCTGGCCGCCCCCGACGCGCGCACCGATTTCACCGAAATAGAGCTTCCCGCTTGGCTGTAAGAACATTTCGGAGTGGCAGACCGATTTGGTTATGCCAAGTGTCTTGACGACCTGCGTATTCATTTCCTTGATCGCTCGAATATGTGGGATCGAATCGGCTGACGCAGGATAGATGATCATGCCGAGCGGTCCCTTCTTATTCACGACATCAAGGCAGTTGAACAAGTACTCGCCAACGGAGGAGAACACGACCTCGCCGTCGACAATAATCGAATCGCAATGGAATTCCTTGCCCTCGATGAATGGCTCTACGACGATTTGCCGCCACTGCTTTCGGTAGGATTGCAAGTAATTGTCCAAGTCGGCTTGTGAATTAAGCCTGTACGTATGTGCCGTTCCGGCTCCGTCCACTGGCTTGACGATAACCGGATAACCGATATGGACGATATGCTCAGGCAGTTCGTCTGGATCCTGGATCGAGACCGAATAGCAGCCATTGATGCCAGCGGCACGAACAAGCTCTTTCATCACGAACTTATCGCGGACATTGCGCGTCTGCTGCTCGTTAAGGCCGGGAATGTTGAACTTGGAACGTAAATAACCGCCGATGGCAACGTAATCTTCGTCAGGTACGATGATCGCTTGGATTGTGCCCAGTGATGCGAGATTCGTGAAGATCGCTTCGAATTCATCCAGACGAAGCATGCTGCTGACGGTGTGAATTTCGTCAAAGTACAAGTGCTGCTGTTCCGTCGTCGTTCCCTCTTCGACGATAAGAACCTTGTGTATGTCGCGATAGTTCAGAAGAGGCTCGAAGCAATGAGGATAATCCGACAGATAGACGAGTGTGTTCATAAAGTCACCCTTTGTCATCGAATTGGTGCGAAGTTAATAGGATTAATAAGCTGCTGAGCAGGCAAGGCAATACGACTTGCAATTAATAGTTTGTAAATTCGGAATATTCGGTTAACATTCGTGCCAAGTTCGCTTAAACGTATATACATTCATCCTTCAGAACGCACCTTAACCGTATGATTCGATAGGATACGCTTCCCCTTCTGCCACTTGGTGTTAACGATCGTAATGCCAGCGACAATCAGAAGAAGCGCGAGCAATGCGGTGAGATGAAGCGTCTCTTGAAGAACAATAGCGGAGAGTATGACGCCAAATACAGGAATGAGAAATAAGTAGACGGAAACAACGCCGACGGGGTTGTATTTCATGATGACGTTCCACAGCATAAACGCCGAGGCGCTGACGAACGCTAGATAGAGCAGCAGAAAGAAGGATTCATAGGTGAAGGCGAACGGAAACAAGCCGCCCCTTATCGTACCGACGAGGATAAGTATTCCCCCGCCTGCTAGCATCTGATAGCCGTTAATATAAGTGACCGGCAGCTTAGCTGCTGCTCCCTTGGACATGATGTTGCCACCTGCGTTAAAGAAGTTTGCTAGAAGCAGCAGCAGCTCGCCGATACCAACCGTATGGGCGAGATATCCGCCTTGCGGAATGCCGATGACTGCGACACCGGCGAAGCCAACGCATAGACCAAGCGCCTTCAGCCATGTAATCCGTTCTTCTTTCAGCATCCAGCGAGCCAACAGCAGCTGGAATAACGAGATTGTCCCGGCAAGAATCGAACCGTAAACGCCGGTGCTCTCACTTAAGCCGACGTAGAAGAACGTGTATTGCAGGACGGTTTGAACGATAGCGATCTGGAAGAGCGCTCTGCCGCTGCCCTTGCGGAACGAAATATTTTGCCTAATTAACAGCATAAACAATAAGATAAGCATACCTGCGAGGAAAAACCGGTATCCAGCAAATAGGATCTGACTCCCGATATCGCCGGACACGATATGGAGCTGCTTATAGCTTAGCTTAATGACAGGAAACGCGCTGCCCCAAAGCAAGGTTGCCGCCATAGCGGCCAGTGTGCGACCGAGCGGAGTTGAGAGCCACCCTTTCAACGGGAAATCGCCACCTTTGCTTCACGGAAAAACGCTTCGTACAAGTGAGCGACGGCCCTCTTCTCGTCTTCTTCGCGAATGCCGAACATGAGGCTAACCTCGGAACAGCCTTGATTAATCATCTGGATGTTGATGCCTGCTTCAGCCAGTGACTGTGCAGCGCGGGCAGCAGCGCCAACCGATGACAGCATGCCTTCCCCTACAACCATGATGAGCGCTAATCGATGGACAACACGGATGTCGTCAACGTCCAGTTCTTGTTTAATCCGTTGAATGACCCGTTCAAGCGTACCTTCCCCTAACACTGACTCCCGGACAATGATCGACATATTGTCGATACCCGTTGGTGTGTGCTCGTACGGAATGCGATTTTCCTCCAAAATTTGCAGAAGCCGCCTGCCAAAACCGATTTCGCGATTCATCAAGTATTTGGTCACATAGATGCTGCAGAACCCACCGGCACTTGCGATTCCTGCTACCACACCGTCTGAGCTTGGCCGCTCAGCGACAATTCGTGTTCCCTCCGCTGCCGGATTGTTCGTATTCCGAATCCACACTGGAATTCCTGCGCGAAAGGCAGGCAGCAGCGCTTCCTCGTGGTAGACGGTAAAACCTGCATAGGACAGCTCCCTCATCTCGCGGTACGTTAATTCACGAATCGGAGCTGCATCTGGAATGATGGACGGATTGACGGATAGAACGGAATCGACATCGGTAAAGTTCTCGTAGACTTCAGCGCCAACGGCTGCTGCAATGATTGCTCCAGTGATATCCGAGCCACCTCTAGAGAAGGTAACGATTCTGCCTTCAGGGGTATAGCCGAAGAAACCTGGAATGACAAGCCGCTCCTCGCGATTGCTGAGCTTCGCCAGAATGTCCATCGTTCCCGGCAAAATGCGGGCGTCTCCACAGGTTCCCTCGACGAGCAGACCGGCATCCATCGGATTCACATAGGCAGCTTGCACGCCGTTGTTGTTCAACAGTTCTGCGAACAGTCTGGCACTCGTGTCCTCGCCGACTGCTTTGAGTGCATCTCGCCATCGCAAGTTTTCATCCGGTTCTAGGATGCGAATCTGTTCGATCGCATCGGTTATCCGCACGATTTGGGATTGATCGAGACCGAGGTCACGGGCGATATTTGCATATCGATCAACAATAAGACCAAGAAGCTCCTCTCCGTTACGACCCTCTTCACGATGCTGACCGTACGCAATGAGCATATCTGTGACCTTCATATCGTCCTTATAACGCTTGCCAGGAGCAGATACAACGATAATCCGCCGCTTCGAGTCCGCCTGAATAAGGCGGCAAACTTTACGAAGCTGCTCAGCATTAGCCAGCGACGTTCCACCGAATTTGGCCACTTTCATGTGAATAGCCTCCTGAACTTCTTGGATTCATTTTGCTAGGATACTTGCTTCGTATAAGGTTTGAATAGGTTGTATGCCGTGGTAACTATTCACTATGAAATTGTCAAAGTGCGAGTATGTTGTTCACAATCAATGGTCGTGAGACAGTCGTTGCTTATGAAACGTTTATTATAAATTCCACCTCTCGTGCAGGGGTCAGATCAATAATGATTCATGAACCAGCTGTTGTTCTCGTCGTCACCACCTTGGCAATGTTCAAGTCCGATTTATGAAATGAATTATAATTTTGCTAACAACAGCTTGTCAACAATTGTAATTTAAGTTTAAGTTGACTTTAAATGTTAATTATGGCGTTATTGTTAATCCCAAAAATCAGTCCAAAAGCCTCTCTCTCCCTCCTAGATCACAGGCATATGGAATCAAAAAATCGCTAGGAAATGACATGGAAGCGATTAAACAAAAAAGCCCCGATCAGGGGCTCGAACGATGATCACGCTATTGAGCTACGTCTTCATTCCTACAGAAAATGTAAAGATTTTTAACGAAAGCTTACAAGTTCACAAACTGTTCAATGTCGATGTTAGATTGAAAGCGATTTAATTTACTTCTCCCGAAAAGAACGTCTTGCGCGCGATGGGCGGTAGTTGATTTATAGTGTGCTAGAAGCTTGTTTGACTAGATCATTGAGCATGCTTTTGTCAATCTGTTGACCGCTGCGGAACTTGATCGTCTTTCGTTCAGGCGGGCCGTCGAAAAGCCCTTCGGGCAGCTCCAGCTCTGTCGCATTGAAGATCGTGAAGCTCACCGCGTCCTTCGAGGTCGAGATGACGGCAGCGTACTTTTTGTTCCTCAGAAAATGAGGCTTATTGTACTGCATTCGCTCCTGTACATCGGGGATCGCGTTGTGCACTACTTGGCGCAGCTCGTGGCACAAACTTGCTTGCCATGGCTCTTTGACCTTCTCAATAAATTCGATAACTTCTTGGCTCATGTTGAAATTCCCCTCTCGATTCCTTGTATTAGTCTGCACTGCACTCCGCAGCACGTTTCAACAGTAATACTCGTTCCTTCTCATTGCGCGCTAAGTTAGCAGCTCGTTTGAATGCTAAACACGCTTCAGTCTTACGGCCCAGCTTCATTAGGAAGTCCCCACGTACGCTCGGCAACAAATGATAGTTCTTCAGCGACGGTTCTTCCATTAACGTATCTAGTACTTCAAGTCCGATCGCAGGTCCAAACGCCATGGATAACGCCACTGCGCGGTTCAGTTCGACGACAGGTGAGGGTGCTGCTTGTGATAGTGCATCGTATAACGCTGAGATTCGTACCCAATCCGTCTCCGATGACGTACGTGCACGAGCATGGCATGCTGCAATAGAGGCTTGGATGAGATAGGGACCAAACGCTTTGCCAAGACGCTCTGCCCGCGAGATTGCTGCTCCCCCCCGCCGAATTAGCAGGTGATCCCACAGCGCTCGGTTCTGGTCCAGAAGCAGGATGGGTTCTCCATCCTGTCCTACTCTTGCTCTGAATCTAGATGATTGAATCTCCATAAGTGCTGCAAGTCCATGGACTTCAGGTTCATCGGGTGCAATCTCGGCCAAAATTCGTCCTAGTCGCAGCGCCTCACTGCACAGCATTGGTCGAATCCAGCTTCCTCCAGAAGATGCGGCGTACCCTTCGTTGAACATGAGATAGATGACCTCGAGTACAGATGATAACCTCGCTGCGAGCTCGGCCTTCGGCGGTAATTCGAATGGAACATTCGCTGCTGCTAGCGATCGTTTCGCACGAACAATGCGCTGCGCGATGGTAGCTTCCGGGACGAGAAAGGCACTGGCGATTTCTTCGGTCGTCAGTCCGCCTAACAGCCGAAGCGTAAGCGCGACCCGCGCATCGGTGGATAGAATCGGATGGCATGTCGTAAAGATGAGTCGAAGAAGATCATCTCCAATCGGGTCGTCCAGCGCCTCATCCCAATCCGGTTCGCGCTGCCGATCGATCTCCCAGCCCAGCTCCTCGTATTTGCGGTCACGCAGCTTGTTCCTCCGCAGGTGATCGATTGCTCGACGTTTCGCGGTTGTCATTAGCCACGCTCCAGGATTATCCGGTATCCTAGTTTCTGGCCATCGTTCCAGCGCGATAATAAGCGAGTCTTGCGCCAAATCTTCGGCAAGCCCCACATCCCGCACCATTCGTGCCAGACTGGCGATAATCTTAGCGGATTCGATTCGCCAGATTCCATCGATGACGCGGTGGACGTTGCGTTCATTCACGATCTAGGCTTCCTTGTCACCTGCTCTTGTATTTGATTTAACTGGGCTAATGTTTCTGGGTCTTGCGTCAATTCCGATAACTCGAACACTTGACGAAGCTCGATCTGTCCTTCTCCGAATCCGTGCGGATCCGGCATGCGCATGGCCCACTCGATAGCCTCTTCCCTTGATTTCACTTCAATTAAAGTAAACCCTGCGATGATCTCCTTCGTTTCCGTGAATGGGCCGTCTAGTACTTTAGGCTTCCCGCCTGGTTCAGGGTAAGAGATGCGGATGGCACTCGAAGTAGGATGAAGCCCATCTGCCGCAACCAACACGCCAGCCCTCGCCAACTCCTCGTTATATCTCGCCATAGCCTCCAACATATTTGGATCTGGCTTTACTCCGTTCTCGGAATCATGCGTTGCTTTTACGACCATCATGAATCTCATCTTCAATCTCCTCCATGTGTTCCTATATTTGCTTACTATATTCACAACGAACGAGAGACAACGAAATCGACAGATTGAAAAATATTTTCCAAAACTTTTTTCAACGTGCACGACGGCTATCCCTTTTTAATTGACAAAAAAGAGCCGCATGAAAGCGACTCGACTCGTAAGCTGATATATTCTATTTCCCTTAATGCCCTATTCAAAATAATACATGAACCCAATCGCGCCGACACCAGTGTGCGTGCTGATGATGGGTGTTGTGTCCTCGATCTTGAAACGATCGAATCCCGTTAATTCAGCGATTGCTTCTTTCAGCTTTGCTGCTAATTCATCACCTTCTGCATGAACGAGACCTACCGAACGAATCGCTTTGCCTTTCACGTCTTCCGCAAATTGCTTTGCCAGGTGGGACACGATTTGAGCGCGGCTTCTCACCTTCGCGACGGGATTGTATACGCCGCCTTCAAGCGATGCGATGATTTTGATCTTGAGCAGCGAACCGATCCAGGCAGCGCCTTTGCCGATGCGTCCGCCCTTCACTAAATTGTCCAGCGTATCGACTACGACAAACAGTCGAGTTTGCTCACGTATGACATGAAGTCTTGTCAGTATCTCATCGACCGACTTGCCTTCCTGCACCATCTTGGATGCTTCGAGGACTTGGAACGAGAGTGCTTTCGTAATATATCGTGAATCCACGACTGTTACTTTCGTATCTGTCATTTCGGAAGCCATCTTGGCGGAGTCTACGGTGCCGCTCATTCCACCCGTCATATGAATGGAGATGACTTCGCTTCCATCGGCTCCAAGGCGGTCGTACATTTCCATAAACGCGCCTGCTGATGGCTGAGACGTCTTCGGCAGCGTATCGGACGCTTTCATTTTCGCTATAAATTCCGTAGGTGTAATAGTCACTCGATCAATATAATGCTCATCACCGATGGAGATGGTTAAAGGGACGACCTCAATTCCGTATTGCTGCAGTTCCGCTTCGGATAAGTCAACCGTCGAATCGGTTACGATCTTGATGTTTGGCATGTGTGAGTTCCTGCTTTCGAATGAATTAAGCTTATCCACTATCATACGACATAGGAGCAAATACGTCTCAATTATTTGTGACTTCCGTACTAGACGAGGAGGTTGGTTGTTTCAGGTCGTATTTATATTCTGTAGAAGGACCGTCGAATCCATCAATGGCTATAAATCGGTGAATGAATTTCAGTGTATCTCCATCTCTTCCGAGGAATGTTAGGTCATCGGAGTAGCCATCCTTCTCGATCATACGCTGCTCCATCAGCGGCAGCAATTCTTTATACAGATAAACGGTTGATTGATCATTCAAGGAATAGAGCACGTGCAAATGATTGGCAACGGTCTGGAACAAAATGATATCCTGATCGGCATATACGATCGTTGCCTGCTCTCCCAGAATTCCAACGTAATCGATCGCCTTCTCAATCGTACCGTCCGGGCGAACCCATAGCACCTGGTCCCCGTCAGGCAAGAGGATATAATCACCGGCTTGCACCGTTCGATCATGCTCCATATCGGTTGCCGTTTGCCGGACGAGTTCTCCTTTATAGAACAACAAATGGTAGGTTTTGTATTGATCAGAAGACCGAGATTCATAATGATCGTTCACTGTAATTACAATATTGTCCTCCGATACCATTTCTGCATAAGCAGAGAAGCGATCGTCACCTAACTTGCCGATTGCAGCGATTTGTCTTGGATGTTCATCCCCTTCGCTCATATACAACTGCCCTTCGGTCTGGTTAATCCACACCGTAATATTCTCGTTCGGATAACCCTTGAAGTAACGCCCCTTATAATCGAAATCGATTGTTCTCGTCTTCGCATCATAGGTCACTCGTTGACCGAGCAGAGACGCAAGCTCACCTAGCGCTAGATAGGGCTTACCGTTCAGCATCGTGAGGATCGGACCGCCGCGCTTCATCTTCGCTCCATTGAGCGTGATCCACGAGGAATCTTGCGTCAATACGGCTGTGATGTCAGGATTCTGAATAAGCAGCGAGCCATCTTTCTGGCGCACGAATTTGATATCCCAGAACATTAATTCGGAATCAACGAGACTGAGATAGTAATGGCCTTTCTGCTGAAGCAGCGGAAGTCTAAGCGTGCGTTCTACTCCAATGTTGTCGCCGAAATTCAAATGAACTTCTGAAACTTGCGGCTTCGCTTGTGCGGAGGATGCCATCTCCGCGTGACCGCTCACTCCACTGGAGGCGATCATAATAGAACTAGCAATGAACAGCTTAAGTGTTTTCGTAGACATACTATTTCCCCTTATATGAGTCTCTTTTTCTAGATGTTTAGAACAATCGACATCCATTATATGTATATTGACGTTGCGTATCTATATAAGTTGCATCCTAACCGAAATGGCTGATTTGCGATTATATGAGGCAGCACAAAAAAAAAGCCGCAGTGCATGCGGCTTTCAGCGGTGGTCATGCTATGTAATAGCTAAAACTTCTTATACAGCACCTTCTCGATTTTGTGGGCTTCCCCTTTTTTGAGAATGAGATTGGCACGACGTTTCGTAGGAAGAATGTTCTCCTTTAAGTTCACGGCATTGATCGTATCCCAAAGCTCAGCAGCTTTCTGGATTGCTTCCTCCTGCGTCAATGTAATATAGCGGTGAAAGTGTGACAGTGGATTTTGAAACGCCGTCTGTTGTAGAAGCAGAAAACGGTCAATGTACCAGCGTTTCAGATCGTGCTCCTCTGCATCGAGGAATATGGAAAAATCAAAAAAGTCGCTTACAAATACATGGCGTGACTTATCGACTTGAAGCACATTAATCCCTTCGACAATCACAATATCGGGTTGATCGATGATATCGACCTGATCCGGTAGGATATCGTACGTTAAATGGGAGTATATTGGCGCTTCTGCGCTACCTTCTCCGGATTTCACTTGGCGCATAAAGTTAATCAGCTTCTTGGAGTCGTAGCTTTCAGGGAAGCCCTTCCTGCTCATTAATTGTTTCTGCTCCAGCGTTTCCTTGGCATACAAGAACCCGTCTGTCGTGACGACCTGCACCTTAGGATGATCTTCCCCGCGGGATAATAAGGTTTGAAGAACTCTTGCTATTGTGCTCTTGCCGGCCGCAACGCTGCCTGCAAGCCCTATTATGTATGGCTTCTTGCTCGATGTATGATTGAGAAAAGAGTCCGTCATTTCCTGCAGATGTGCAGATGCATGAATTCTCATTTTGATAAGGCGGATTAACGGCAAATAGATCTCTTCGACTTCTTGGAGAGATATTTTGTCATTGAACCCTTTAATGCTTTCAAGCTCCTCTTCTAGGAGCAGTAATGGGGTTTTATTGCGCAAGGCTGCCCATTGCTCTCGAGTAAAGGCCAAATAATTCGTATACTGACTCATGACATCCTCACCTAATGTAGATTTGCGCGCTTACACATATTGCGACAATTCGATCAGATTGTGATCAGGATCGCGAACATACACAGAAAGAATCGGCCCAAGCGCTCCCGTCCTTGTCACGGGACCTTCTACGATGGTGACGTTGTGCTTATGTAAATGGCTGATCACATTCTCCATGTCCATATCCGTGATGAAGCATAAATCAGCCGATCCAGGCAGCGGATTATTCGCTTTCGGCTCAAATTCATGACCGGCCTGATGCAGGTTGATTTTCTGATTGCCGAATCGTAATGCCTTCCGCCCAGCCCCAAACGTTTCTTCTGTCATTTGCAGCACAGAGGTGTAGAACTGAATGGTTGCATCTAGGTTTCGGACGGTAAGCACAAAATGATCGAGTCTGTTTATCATACTTCGTTCTCCTTCCGATTGTCGAGGTATTCCCTATGTTAGTCCACATCGCGGTTTGTTTCAAACTTGGCAACGATCTTAGTATGAAATTCATAGCAAAGAAGCCGCAACAGGTGCGGCTTCTACTCTACTTCAGTCATTCTTCGTCGCAGACCCCATTATCGTACCTTTGTTATTCATATACCATGTTTTGAGGTTACCGTCTTTGTTATGCCCATATATCCCGAAAAACAAGGTTTGCTTTTCTTTTATTACTTTGAAGTGATAACCCTCAACAAATCCCTTGCCTGGTCTCAATCCGTGTTTCTTTGCAATCCTCACCATTTCCGTTGAATCAAGAGTAAGTTGTTCAGGGGATATCACTTCGAACCCTGGAGCAGAATCGTTAATTGCATGCTTGATCGCAATCTTCCCTCTCTTGATGTTAAGGATCAGCGTTGCATTACGCTGTCCGTTCGTAAAGATCATATTCCAGACTTCTCTTCTTCCGTCCAATCCAATCGTTGATTGAGGATTCGAACTCGTACTGCCAACGCTAATGATCAAGGTAAGGTTGGCGTTCGAATCCCATGTTCTAGCTTCAGCCAGACCGATTCGATATGTCTCTAATAAGGTAGTGCCTATGCCTGTCCAGGCATCTCCTCTTTTAGGTTCGATAAAGCAGTAGCTTATCAAGAGGACAACAATGAATATCCCTTTCTTGAACATGAGAGGAAACACCTCCAAAACTGTTCATGTTATTTTCCTATGGAAGCATTATCCATATTCGTTGTACTTCCCTCACTCTGTGAAGAGAAGGCTTGTTTTGTTATAATCGCTCCATGTACATCGGTTAGGAGGATTATGGTTGCTGAAGTCGATCGTTATCTTTATTGCTGCTGGCCTTGCTGAGATCGGCGGTGGGTATTTGGTTTGGCTGTGGTTACGGGAATCCAAGCCTGTCTGGTACGGCGTGCTTGGCGGTATCATTCTTGTATTGTATGGAATCATTCCAACGCTGCAGAGCTTCCCCTCGTTCGGCCGCGTCTATGCGGCGTATGGCGGGGTATTTATTGTATTGGCCGTGTTATGGGGATGGCTGGTGGATAAAAAAGCGCCAGATCTATACGACTGGGTCGGTGCTGCCATATGTATAGTCGGTGTATCCATCATGCTATGGGCACCGCGAAGCTAATAGGTAATGGGGTCAGAATGGTTCGATATCCTCACTTTGATATCGAACTCGGTCTGACCCCGCTTTTTGACTAGAAGAGTATCTTCGTCATGATCACATCCGTCTGTTCCTCATCCCCCATATAGAAGGAATGAGCGCCCGTGCGAACAAATCCCATCTTGCTATAAAAGGCAATGGCGTTCTCGTTGTGCTCCCACACGCCCAGCCAAATCTTCTCCTTGTTCTGTTCCATCGCGAGCTCCATTGCTTTCTGGATCAGAAGCTTCCCAAGTCCCTGTTTATGATACAGACTCCTTACATAGATCCTTTCGACTTCAAGTGCATCATCCCCCATTGCCTCTGACTGTGCCTCATTCACGTTCACCTTTAAATATCCAGCAAGATCTTCGTTCGAATATACGAAATAAAAGGACGAGCAGTTGTTGTTTAGCTCCTGCGCTAATTGTTCTAGGTTAAAGGCTTTCTCCAAATATGCCTTCATATTCTCAGGCGTGTTCTGGTCCTTGAATGTTTCATCGAACGTTTCCATACTAACTTGCTGCAGCAAGCGTAGATCATTTGGGATGCATTTTCTTATTTGAATAGTCATGTAATGGTCCTCCAATGGTGAGCCATATGAATAGCAGGCCCTTGTTGTTAGCGTTTAGCAGTAACAAGATCGTATTCGATTTATGTTGCAAATGCAACAATATTAAGGTTCCACTTTCCGGCATAAGCCCTCGTTGTAACAAAAACACCTCTAATCTTACCCATCGAATACGACAGCGCGCTGCTAGTCCGATGAGCAATAGTAGAGGTGAGTGTAAGCAAGATAACCGGCTGCTAACAGATGCAGTTGATTTTGTTATGCTCGACTTTCTGTCGAGACGTATCGGTTGCGAGCAGCTCCCAGTCCCGCAAAGAACAGGAATACAATCGCTGCTACAATCGACAGGAGTGGTACTGTCCAATGATGCGTAAGATCATGCAGCCATCCGAACAGCATAGGACCAATCGCGGCTAGAATGTATCCGACGGTCTGCGCCATACCAGACAGCTCGGCTGCCTCCTGTGCGTTCCTCGTTCGAAGGCTGAAGAAGATCATAGCCAAGCCGAAGGCGAAGGCACCGCCAATACCGATGACGATCGACCATAACGGGACAAGGTTATTATTGTCCAGGAACAATCCGCCTGCACCAATGAGGAATAACACGACCGTTATAACGACGAGCCAACGTTGGTTGCTCATCCGACTTGCGATAATAGGCACAAGGAATGTAAAGGGCAGCATGGCAAATTGCATTAATGACAGCATCCAGCCGCTCGTGTCCGCAGCCATTCCACGGCTGATCAAGATTTCAGGCAGCCATGCAGCCAGCATGTAGAAAATAATTGACTGCAATCCCATGAATGCAGTAACCTGCCAAGCAAGGCGAGATTTCCAGAAGTTTATCTCCTTCTGTCCGCCCGATCGCACTGCTGAAGTCGTAACTGCATGCTTCGATGAACGAAGCCGCGGTCCCCAACTGAGTATCGCGACTAGCGTCAGCAAGCACCAGCAGATGAGCGCCCCACGCCATCCAAGACCTGTTGAAGCCAGTGGGATGCTGATTCCTGAGGCAAGCGCACCACATAGATTCATAGATACGGAATAAACGCCAGTCATTAATCCAATCTTGGAGCTGAAGTCCCGCTTGACCAAGCTTGGAACGAGTACGTTAAGGACAGAAATGCCCGATCCAATCAATATAGTCCCGACAAACAAAGTGCTCGTCCAAGACAATGAACGACAGACGGAGCCGATTAATAATACGATTAATGCCGTGAAAATAACACGTTCCATGCCATACCGTCGTGCTAGTTTGGGCGCAAATGGAGACATAAGTGCAAATGCTAATAAAGGCACAGTCGTCAGCATACCTGCGACTGCATTCGTAAGTCCGGTTGATTCGCGGATATCGCCAATGAGCGGGCCGACCGACGTGATCGGCGCCCGTTGATTCGCTGCAACGAGTATGATGCTCAAGATAAGCAGCCATCCATAGGCGATGGTATTGTTGATTCTGGAATCAACCAATGCTGATGGTTGTTTCAACGAAAAGTCCCTCCTACTTGCTAGATATGACTTTGAGATAGATGAATATAAGCATGTACGGCTTGCTCTGCCGCACGCTCCTCCTGCTGCTCGATCGCTTGCAGCAGCTGTAGATGCAACGCAGTTATCGTCTGCTGATCGCTGATCGGCGCTACCGACTTGATGATCTCTTGCATGGCATCCGCAATATGCGAATACATCTCAATCAGCAGCTCGTTATGCGAAGCTTCGACGACAGCTCGGTGAAACTGCATGTCCCACTCCGCATAAGCATCGTTGTCATTGTTGTCGAGTGCAATCGAACATTGATTGAAGCAATGACGTAAGCGTTCGGCTTCTTCGTCCGTACGGCGGCGCGCAGCTAAGATTGCCGCTTCTCGCTCTAATGCTCTGCGCACTTCAAACGTCTGCAGCGCATCTGTCTTCCGTACCCGGCGCTGGAGAGCCGGACCAAACGCGCTTGCTGCACGGACATATGTACCATCGCCTTGCTTCGTTTGCAGCATGCCCGCATGCATAAGTGCTTTTATCGCTTCTCTGAGCGTATTGCGGCTGACCTCAAGTTGGTCCATTAGCTCTGGCTCAGGTGGAATCTTCGTTCCGGGTTTCCACACGCCTTGCTCGATCAGTTGTTCCAGCTGTTTGGTGACTTGCTCAACAAGCGTGAGCCGATTCGGTTTCTGCAGCAACAGGGTCAACTCCTAAACGTAGGATGATTGGATGAACCAAAGAATAACACGACTAATTGCGTCTTGTCAAAAAAATGAACCCCAATGGACTTAGGTCCAGAACGAGTAGTTTCGATTCCAATAGGAAGAGGCAGCCGTCATGCTGACCGGCTGCCGCTTTCTCAATTTATTCTTTAGAAATGGAGATAATCAACTTACCACCCTTGGTCATCGCTACATCGTAACAGTCGTTCCCAAGCTTCGATGGCATATACGACACATTGCGGCCTAACCAGTTGCAGCGATTGAATGCAGCCGGCAGCTTGAGTGTGAACGTTGTGTCGCGCTCTGCGATAAGTTCCGCATGGAAGGTGTCATTCTCCTTATTCCAGGAGAATGACACCTTCCCAGCACAGAACCGCATACCGGATACGCTTCCACTCGTCCATCTATCAGGCAGTGCCGGCAGAAGCTTAACCATAGTCGGCGAGACGTAGAGCAGCATCTCCTGTACGGCGTTCACCCAGCCCATGTTGGCATCCAGCTGAATCGGCGCTTCCTCCATGTTCATGCAGATGCCCATGTCCCGCCAATCATTATGCAGCGTCATGAAATTGTTCAGCAAGCAGGAGCGGGACAAAATATCGAGCTGCGTGAGCGCCTTGTTCCCATCCCCTAACCGCGCATAGATCGCAGCCATATGTCCAAGCGACCAGCCGGTCTGAGCGCCGAGCAGCCGCTTATTGACAGCCGTCTCGAATGCTTCGAACCGCTGCGGATGCTCCTCTCTCGTGAATTCCTGCCCGGGGAAGATCGGATAAATATGCGATAAATGACGGTGGTTGTACCGATCGTCGAACCGTTCATCCATCCATTCGCGAATCGCGCCGTCCGCATTTATTTTGTAATCCGGAATACGCTGCAGCATGAGCTCCCATCGCATAATGTCATCATCATAAACGCCTGCCTCTCGACTGCCCTCGATTAGATGCGTAAGCAGCTCCTTCAGGAGCGCACAATCCATCGTTGCGTTGATCGTTGTTGGCATCGGGTGTGCCAGTGGTTTTCCATCGGTCGGCATGAAGTTCTCCGGCGTATTCTCCGGCGATACGGAAGGATAAAATTTGAGCTGCCCATCCTGGTCCAGAACAACGAAGTCTTCGTAGAACAGTACGGCTTCCCTCATAAACGGCAGCACCTTGTCCACGAGAAGCGTACGATCTCCGGTGTACAGATAATATTCGTAATAATGCCGCGCCAACCAGGCAGCTGTACCTGTCCAGTTCATAATGACGGGCACAACCTGATTCGGTACGCCAATCCCTGGCGTCGAACCGGCAGGAATGTAGATGCCGCGACAGCCATACAGCTTTTGTGCATTCGCCCGGAAATCGTCCATCATGCTGTCGTAATACCGGATGAGTGCGGGCATTAGCTCCATCAAGCCGCCGGCAGGAACATGCCAATAGATCATCTGCACGTTTTCATTGGCCATGTTGTGGCACCATGTTAACTGGTGGTCTCCCCCCCATAAACCATATAGCCCGAAGGGATAACCTTCCGCATGTGTACCGGAGATGAACAGATATCGGCCGTACGCCCACATTTTCTGAACGAGTTCTGTAGGAGCCTCTCCTTCATAAGCATCCAGCAGCAGTTCTTCGTTCGTCCGACTGCCATCGTCCTCCCCGAGTTCAAGGTTTACACTGTGGAACAGTTCTCCGTGAATGTCGACATGCGCTGCCAAGAGCCTCTTGTAATCCGTAGGGATAACGGACAATTCACTTCTGAGCCGTGCCCAATCTTGCTCGCGATCGCCTTTCACGAATAGTTTGACGATAGCCAGTACGCGGGATGCACCTTGGAAATGAATCGCATCCTGTTGGTCCGCGCTTCGTACGCCTGCATCCGTAACGATGTGCATGACGGCTCCGAAATCCGATCCATCATCATTGCGGGCAGCATAGTAGAGATAGTTGCCTGCGGCCTTTACTTGAACGGTTGCCTCGATTTCCTTGCATGCTTCAACCAAGTTAGGGTCATCGGTCGGATGTAATTTCAGGCGAAGCGCGCCTGTTATATCATGACCGCCCGCGGTGATTTCGTAGATAATCGCATCGTCAGCCCTAGAAACAAACAGCCTTCGAGCATAGGATTTCTCCCCATCCTGCCACTGAACTGTGACTTCACCTGTCTCCATATCGAGACTTCTGCGGTACTGCTTGAATGCTTGCTCACATACCATCGTCAGCTTGAGATCCGCAAGCGGAAATCTTGAAGCCAGTTCTGTGTTGTACCCTCTATCTTGCAAGGCTTTCGTCAAATGCCAGCTCGCCTCGAGATACTTCTCTTCGTCCATTAGCTTGCGCGTTTCAGGGAGCGTATAACTGACGTCAGGGAGTTCCGCTTTCCGCCCCCAATGCCATAGATCCTCATGGGTCAGCATGATCGTCTCTTCTTTCACCGCGCCATAGACCGAAGCTCCGATTCTTCCATTGCCGGAAGGCAGTCCTTCACGCCATTTGTTGTTCCACCAGGATGTCGGGTATCTGAGCGTGAGCTTGTACCTGTTGTTTGCCGTTCTTTCCATTCCGATCAGCTCCAATTCGAATTTGCTGTTGATCTGTTAAGAACAGTATAGGTACGGTTGCACGCGATGTCTTTGGATAAAACCATATCGATTTGTCCTTTATTCCAATATAATAGACTTTAACGTTACAACCTCTTCTCTATCCTATGGAGGTGCAATCTCATGAGAATCCCAATCTATAGCTTTCGAGTGGACTATGTGACACGCTACTCGGAATTTAACCCTTTGCTTCTATTTGCACAAAAGTACGTTTTCGCTGCTAACGAGCAGTGCTCGCTTCGCAAATGTTATGCTCACGCCATCATTCTAATTGAATCAGGTACCGGGCTGCTTGAACTGAATGGGACAAGCTATACGGTTCGAGCAGGTTCTCTTGTCTATATTCCCGCTGGCTCCGTGCATCGTTGGACGGCTGATTCGCAAGATCCGATGGTACATCGATGTGTTTATTTCGATTGGCAGTATGTAAGCCGGCCGGATTTTCAATATCAGCGCGACTATTTCTGCTCGATTGAGGAATTTCGTGAGGAGACGACCGCGATTGGGCCTGAGCTGGATCTGTATGAAGTCATTCATAGTCCGAACATTCAAATGTGGGTTTCTTATTTCAATGCGCTGACGCCACCTCCCGAGATTCTCGGTTATCGGAATCCATGGGACAAGCTGCAGTACAATGGCGCTTTCCAGACGTTCCTCCATCAATATGTGGTCGCAGCGATGAAGAACGGTGCACGAGACTCTCGCATTACACGTATTTTGTCGCGGATGGAACAAGAACCACCTGAGGTATGCGAGCAGAACCTGTATCTGTGGGCCAGCGAGATGGGTCTGAAGAAGAGCCGATTCCATGCTTTGTTCAAAGCAGATACGGGCTACTCGCCGAATGACTATGTGAAACGGCTGCAATTCCACCGGATCGCCGAGGAATTGGTTGGTACGAATCTATCGATTACGGACATTGCGGCTAAGCACGGCTTCTCCTCCATCCATTATTTCTCCAAAGCATTCCGTCTGGCGACGGGCATGTCGCCTACCGACTATCGGAAGACATATGGCGTGACGTATTAATGCAACACAAAAAGCCGCATCAGCGGCTTTTTATGTCTTTTATTCGTTATTCGCTTCTTTCTAACGCAGCCCGCTTAATCGTTCGAGGAATTCGGCCGCCGCTCCCTTTATAAACTTGATTGCCCCACTAATTGCTTAACGAACGACTTTGTCGGAGTACATCCATGATGGCTTGAATAACAGCATCTTGACGATCGACATGAAGCCAGCTGTGTCCTGCATGATGAAGGGCTCGATTCTCGCCGTGAGGTATTGACTTGGCAAATACCGTGTATAAGTTATGTTTAAATTCGATTGTTTTATTTAGAAAGGGTTTAGGCATGATAACGGCTTGCATAGGATCGATCGCCATTGCAGTTAGAACGATCAGAGGCACGTCAGGCATGTCTCCTCCATGTACGACTTCTTCGTAGAGCTCACTCGATAAGTTTCTGCTCTCGCGAAAGGAAAGCAATAAAGAGCGAAGATGATAATCGATTAACCGATCTCGCAATGGTATGGGCCATGTTGATAAAACTTGTGCAAACTGCTGACGAAAGAATGGCTTATAGTGAAGCAGCAGTCGGATCATATTGAATAACAGTCGAGGTATATGCCGCAATTTGAGCTTCGGTGCTTGCCGAAAGCCCTCGTGCACGGGGTCCAGCATGACGATACCGCTGACCTCTTCCGGATATTGTTGAGCGTAACGACGCGCATAGATGCCACCGAGTGAATGACCTACGAGTAGGTATGGCGCTTGTATGCCGGAGACATGCAGGAGCTGCCGTAATTCATCTATCACCTCACCTGCGCTTCTAGGCAACTTAACCGAATCACTCCAACCTGTTCCCGCACGATCGTAAATCACGCAGGTTGTATACCGTGCAAGCTCCTTCTGGATGTTCCAATAATCAAGGCCTACAAAACCGGCGCCGGGCAACATAACAACTGCAGGACCTCCGCTTCCCTCGCTGTGGAGAAGTAACTGACGTCCTTGCACCTCGTATGTCCGGCCGATCGGCACTGGTTTGGACGTGTTCACTGGTAAACTCGGATTCATCCTCATTCTCCTTGCTTGGAATACCTGAATCCATGTATGATTCGCCTTATGATTTCATTGTATTCACACGTAAAAAGCAAAAGACAGCCGATCGGTTGATCGACTGCCTGCATAGGTCTGCTATTATCGCACAATTTGAACAAGCTGCTTCTTATCGATCAGCGACTTGATGTCCTTCACCATCTGGATGGATGCCTCGATCTCGATCTTGCGGGTCGATACGCTTTCGACGCTGCAGCCGACCGGGATGCCTTTCTCTAGGCCGAACTCTAGCAGCTCCTCAAAGATCTTATTCGTCAATTGAATCGACTTATCGAGTACGTCTGACGAATATTTCAGCTCGTTCTCCAACCAGCGCGGAATGCTGATGCCAAGCCATTTCATGAACGCAAGCGTCTTCGTCGAGCCGCATGGCGCGAGATTGAACAAGATCGGAACCATCTCGATCTCAAGCTCGTTGCAGTAGTGGTAGTAATCGGACAAGAAGCTCTTCGATGCCTCGACATTATACGTCGCTTGGGAGACGAAGAAGCTGCAGCCGTGCTTCATTTTGTTCACGACACGCATATGCTCATCTTTCTTCTTCGTATGGCGCTCTGGAATGATTACGCCTCCGAACGTAAGGTCGCAGTTATGCTGGCCGCTTAATCGATAAGCTTCCGACAGATCGAGCGTTACCTTCTGTCCACTTGAAGAGGCGCCTACGAACACGCTGAACCGATCCTTGTCGCTGCTCTTCTTCAGCCAATTCGTCAGCTCCGCTTCGGAATATTTGCCAACGCAGCGGTAGATGATCTTCGGGACGTCGAGCGCTTGAAGATACTGCTCACTATAGGTTTCCGGATCCAGCATGGCCATGTATGGAAAAGGACGCTCCTCCTCTACACGATCGGACTCCTCCTGCACGTCGTATAGAATCAGCGCATCTATGTCAACGTTTTTAAGCCGTTCAACTTGCTTGTGGGAAATCTCCGCGATCTTCTCAACCGAACTCGATTCTTTCGGCGGAGTCATTCCGTATGTTATAATTCCTGCTTTCTTGTTCAAAATAGACTCTCTAAACATAAGATCCCATCCTCAGACGATTGTTAGCACGAACGTGAATAAATATTCAATTAACCCAATATATATTCGCACAAATTTATAAAAATTGCTATCTTAATTTTCTAACGAAGCACCTGGTTCATCAGCTTCTGCCATCGTTCCTGTGTGCTTGAAGATGTGAAAGCGAGATGATGGAGCAGGCTGGCATAAGAATCGACATTCAAGTTTGCAATGACCCCAATCATCAATTGCTCGTCTTCAACATGGGACAAAAAATGAATCAGTTCGTGTCGCATGGCAGAAGCCTCCCCTATTTATCGATTAATAGAATAGATGACTTACGCTGTTTACAACATAAAAAAGGCGTCAATCCCGTATCACGAACATAGGGAAAGACGCCTTCATAATCGCAAATTATGATCGATCATCTAACACCTCCCTATCTCCCGTAGGTACCGCAGTGTCGTTAGAACAGGCAGGTCTCCTGGCTTAGGAATCATAACATGGCAGCTGCCTTCCCGATCGCGTTCGATCAGTGGTTTGATGTTGCTGCCTGCTCCTCCGTTACAGTGGCGGGACCGCGTCGGTATTGCACCGAACTTCCCTATTAAGTCTGGACGACATCCATCCATGTCGCTCAGACACCTGTTCCCGATTATATGTAGTTGGGGTACATTCAATTCCCTTCATCATAGTCGACTTCGTTAAGGGATGACAAGAACAAACGTGTTTACTTTATTTTCGCCAGAATGTTGTGCAGTCTGCTTTATCTTCCATGTTGTAATCAATGATTCTCGCAAGCAGCTCATAATCAACTGACTGATCCCACTTCAGGCGGATCAATTGGTCGCTATGGCTGTAGCCAGCTTGTACGATTTGATCTGCGAAATGAATCATCGCAGCTCGTTCAGGCCCAACGGCGATATGATGCTTGGCTACGCTAAATCCGATAATAAAAGTGCCGTGATCGGTAAACATCGGTTGGTTCCAAGCGATTTTGGGTTCCAATTGAGGGTAGTGATCAGCTACCCAATTCAGTACCGTCTCTAATCGCTCTCGGTGCTGCGGGTGCTCGACGCGTGCTATGAATTCTGCGAACACTTCCATGATGCGCCCCCTATTCATTGTCCAATCGGCAAAGATTATCACTTGGCTTAAACTTCCTTCTACTATATCACAATATGTACACCCTTCTGTCATTGAACGATGACGAATTACAGACAATAAGGAGCAGCGCCGTGGCGACCTGCTCCTTTTGAAATCGTATAACGGGCAGTTTCAGTTGAATCCGCCATTCACTCGAATGATCTGTCCCGTAATCCAGCGAGCTTTGTCACTAACGAGCAGCTCTACCGCATTCGCGATATCTTCCGGCTCGCCTATCCGGCCGAATGCGTTCATTTTGCGGAATGAATCAACTAATTCTGGGGATTTGCCGTTCAAGAACATCTCCGTCGATACTTGCCCTGGCGCGATGCAGTTGATGGTGATATCCTTCGGCCCGAACTCTTTAGCCAATTGGCGTGTGAGCTGCTCGACTGCCCCCTTAGTCGCTGCATATACACTGTACGTCGGGAGCATTGCACCAGATACGGATGTTGAGAAGTTGATGATCGCACCTCCTGCAGCCATATGCTTCATCGCTTGTTGACACGCGAAGTAGGTGCCTTTCACATTGATGGCAAAATGCTGATCAAACATCTCCTCCGTCACTTCAGCAATTGCTGCATTTTTCATAACACCCGCATTATTGACGATTATATCTACACGATTAAATCGTTCCAATGTCTCTGTGAATAGCGCTTCGACTTCACTTACCGAGCTCACATCAGCGCGGATCGCAATCGCTTCACCCCCTAATTGCGCGATCTCCTGAACAGCCTCTTCCGCCTTCTGTGAATTTGAAGCGTAATTGACGACTACCTTCGCACCTGACTGCGCTAGTTGAATAGCGATTTGACGACCGATCCCACGGGAAGCACCTGTTACAATGGCTACTTTTTCATTCAAGCTCATTTCGATTCTCTCCTTTATTCCTAGCTCTCACAGATCGTCATTCGATTGATCTCGACCGCGACCTTGTATCCTGATTATAGGTAAATATCGTGTTTGCCCGTTAGATCATACCTATTCACTTCTTGCCTAATTCTCTTCACTCTCGCTATTATCTAGATAAGGATGAACGTAATGAAGGGAATGAAAGATACGTTATGAGCGATTCGCATCGGATTGAACAAGCCTTGCTGCAATTGACGGGATTGATCCATAGGCATGCTCCAATGACAGGTACACATCAGACTTTAGTGCCATCACTTACATTGATGCACGCAACACAATTGACCGAACCATTGGAGTCCGTGTATAAGCCATCCATTTGCGTTGTTGCCCAAGGGGCAAAGATGTCCATTCTAGCAGATGAGTCCTACCGATATGATCCGTCGACTTATTTCATCAACTCCGTTGAGCTGCCTGTAATCAGTAAAGTCATAGAAGCTTCACCTGAGATACCATATCTTAGCTTGAAGCTGAGCTTTGAGATAGATGTCATTCTAGATATCGTGCAAGCGATGGACCAACCTACGTCTCCACCATCGCATCCTACTCGAGGCATAACGTTGAATCGGATGTCGCTTGACTTGCTCGAAGCTATCGTTCGACTCGTGCACCTGCTGGATAAACCTGCTGATATTCCCATTTTATCGCCGCTCATCATTCGAGAAATTTTGTATCGTGTCCTTCAAAGCGAACAAGGAGCGTCAATCCAGCAATTCGCAGTTCTCGGCAGCCAAGCCCATAATATTGCTCAAGTAATCCGGCACATTGTCCAGCGATATGATCAGCCGCTTGAGATTGAACAACTCGCCAAGTCCATTAACATGAGTACGTCGGCATTCCATAAGCATTTTAAGCGAGTTACGGCAATGAGCCCCCTGCAATATTTGAAGACGATACGCCTGCAAAATGCCCGGAACTTGATGTTGTCAGAGTCCCTCCATGCTTCTGATGCAGCGTTCCGCGTAGGTTATGAGAGTCCATCTCAGTTTAGTCGTGAATATGCGCGTATGTATGGTCGTCCGCCTATGTTAGACATTCAGGAGCTGCGCAGTTCAGTTTCAGGTCCCTAGAATATAAGAAAAAGCATCCACCGATCGGCTAAACAGCCGTCAGTGGATGCTCTTTTGTTTGCAACAAACGATTACTTCTTGCTGCCCTTACTTTCGACAAGCTGAAGCAGCGTCTGAATCTCTCCTGCGATCTTGGCTGGAGACAGCTTGTCCGCTGTAGCGTCTGTACGGATCTGCTCGATGAGTTGGACTGCTTTTGCACTTTCGACCGTCAATACTTTCACCTTGCCGCCCATGAAGCCTTCGATTTGATTTGCCGCCAGGGACAAATTATCGTGATCTGTTGTATCGGTGCCCGTTATCCCTCCCAGTCCTTTGCCTGGTGTGGTGCCGGTTGTTGACATGCCTTCATTCGAGCTGAGCAGTTTCTGCTGCACTTCATCGTATCGGGATGCGCTAGATACTTTCTTAGCTGTCGCAAGTACAACCGTGTCATCAAACACAAACACGCGGACGTCGGAGATGCCGGCACCGCTTAGTCTGGATTCCAGATGTGCCGAAAATCCAGTGGAGTGTAGACTGGAACTGCCAATCATGCTGTAGACAGTCGTACCCATTCCATTCGTTGTGCTTCCATGGCGGTTCGTCGTCATGGTTTTCTCGCCATTTTCCGAAGGGATCACATTCGGATTTTTGACGGAAGCTGCATGGGGCGAATGCGCCGAGTGAATCCCTACATTGTCCCCTGGCGCACTTGCACAGCCGTATAGGAGCATGCAAGCTCCCAACGTTGATACCATAGTTGTCATCGATTTCATTCTCATGGTCAATCCCCCCTGCTTGAGGCTCGTTGCTGAGGTTAGCATCTCCTTGCATCTGAAATGAATATTCATGTTTTGTTGGAAAATAATAAACGTGCGTATAGGATTTACATTTCAGGAGGGAATGTGATGGTTCAATCCGATCAAGATAGCTTGTCTGAGAAGACCCCAAGCACTGAAGCTACGAAGACACCTCAGTCCGAGAACGAAGCCCACAACAGCTCCCGACGCAAATTTTTGAAGACAACGGGTTATGCGCTTGGCGGTCTCGCTGTGGGTGGTGTACTAAGCTCGCTTATTGGCTGCAGCAAGAAGGAAACGACAGACGAATCAACCACTGAAACACCGGCGACGAATACGGGCACTACGGAAGAAATACGCAACTACAACCGTGCTTTAATGTTCTTTACACAGGAGCAATACTTAATCGTCGAAAGCGCGGCTGAGCGTATTTTCCCTGAGGATGATAACGGGCCAGGAGCTAAAGCGCTTGGTGTAGCTTTCTTCATCGACCATCAGCTCGCCGGCGATTATGGCTTCAACGGACGCGACTATATGAATGCTCCGTTCTATTCCGGTGAGAAAGAGCAAGGCTATCAAGGTCGTCTGAAACGCCGAGAAATTTATGAGATCGGGATTCGCGAATTGGACAACTACAGCAATACGAAGTATCAGAAGGGCTTTACCTCCCTTGCTGCTGAAGAAATGGATGCAGTGCTGAAAGATTTCGAGTCGGATACAGCTGCACTGACGACGATATCGGCGAGCGCTTTTTTCAAAATGCTGCGAACCAACACGCTCGAAGGGGCATACAGCGATCCCTTGTACGGTGGCAATGCCAATATGAACGGCTGGCGCATGCGCGGCTATCCAGGCAACCAGATGAGCTATGCCGCAGCGATCGATCAAGGTTATACAACAATGGAGCCGAGCAGCCTGCAGGATCATATGGCGGCGCACTAGCTCACTAAGGAGACTGCTATGGCAAAAACATTACCAAAAACCGATGTCGTCATTGCCGGCGTCGGCTGGGCAGGCGGTATTATTGCGGCTGAGCTGACGAAGGCTGGACTGAATGTCGTTGGCCTCGAGCGCGGCAAGGAACGTAAAACCGAAGATTATTTCATGGTTCACGATGAGCTTCGTTACGCGCTTCGTTATGAGCTGTTCCAAGACTTGTCCAAGGAAACGATCACGTTCCGCAGCAACGAGAAAGTACGTGCTCTCCCGATGCGATCCTACGGCTCCTTCCTGTTGGGCACTGGCCTTGGTGGTTCGGGCGTTCACTGGAACGGTCACACGTATCGATTTCTGCCCTATGACTTCCAGATTCGCAGTCAAACGATTGAGCGTTATGGGAAGAATAAACTGCCTGCGGGCATGACGATTCAAGATTGGGGCATTACCTACGACCAGCTGGAGCCTTATTATGACAAGTTCGAGAAGACGGCCGGAATCTCGGGTGAAACCAATCCGCTTGGCGGCAAACGCAGCGCCGATTACCCAACGCCTCCGATGAAGAAGTCCCCTGCACTGCAGAAATTCGCAGATGCCGCAAAGAACTTGAAGCTGAATCCTTATATGATGCCTTCCGCCAACCTGTCGGAAACGTATACGAATCCAGACGGGATTTCCCGCGCTGCCTGCCAATATTGCGGCTATTGCGAACGGTTCGGCTGCGAATATGGCGCCAAGGCCGATCCAGTCGTCACTGTCATTCCTGTTGCGAACAAAACGGGCAAATTCGAAATCCGCAGCCACTCCGATGTAAGACGTATTATACATAAGGGCGGCAAGGCAACCGGTGTGATGTACATCGACGTGACGACGGGCGAAGAGATTATCCAGCCTGCCGATATTGTTGTCGCCGCCAGCTATGTGTTCAACAATACACGGCTGCTTCTGCTGTCCGGTCTTGGCACGGCGTATGACCCTTCGACCGGCAAAGGTGTAGTCGGCAAAAACTATGCGTATCAGGTGACCAAAGGCAGCGCGGCGGGATTTTTCGAGAAAGAACAATTTAATACGTATGCTGGTGCAGGTGCACTTGGCGTATCGCTTGATGACTACAATGGCGACAACTTCGATCACAGCAGCCTCAACTTCATACACGGCGGCGTCATCACACTTGCTCAAGCAGGGGCGCGGCCGATTCAGAACAATCCGGTTCCCTCGGGTACAGCAACTTGGGGGTCCGAGTTCAAAACGAATTCGCTCAAGTACGCAAATCGGACGCTCAGCATCGGTGCGCAAGGCTCATCCATGTCCTATCAGCATCATTACTTGGACCTTGACCCCACCTACAAGGATGCCTATGGCGATCCACTCATTCGGATTACATTCGATTTCGAGGACCAGGATCGCGAGCTGGCGAAGTTCCTAGCGCTCAAATGCTCCGAAATAATGAAGGAAATGGGCGCTGATCATGTCGACTATCTGAAGGATCTTGGCCCATATGAGATCACGACCTACCAATCTACCCACAATACGGGCGGTGTGATCATCGGCGCGGATAAAGGGGATTCGGCGATCAATAACTACAGCCAGATGTGGGATGCGGAGAATGTGTTCGTTGTAGGTGCCAGCTCCTTCCCGCAAAATGCAGGCTACAACCCGACCAATACCGTTGGTGCGCTTGCATACCGGGCAGCTGAAGGCATTCTAACCTATCACCAAAAAGGCGGCATGCTCGTTTGAGCAGCTGCCTTCTCAATGACGGAAGGGCCTTATCTCATCGATAAGGCCCTTCCTAGTGTGCTTAAGTTTAAGTTTAGATCGCTATTGCTTACAGCAGCTTATTCGTATCTTTTTGCTCCTGCTCTACTGCAGGATGTGTGTCCTCTTCTACAATGCCTCGAGTCGAGCTGCGGAATTCGCGAAGGGTGTCGCCGAAGGCGCGTCCAAGCATCGGCAGCTTGGATGGTCCGAAGACGATCAGCGCGATGAGCAAAATAATGACTAACCCAGAAACACCAATGTTATTGAACATGAGTATTCTCCTTTACGATCTGTAGTCTTATGCGGGATCGGGATACGGATAAGCTGCTTGACGCCTTGCATACCGGTTGGACAAGAGAACGCTGATTTCAAACAGGAGCAGAAGCGGAATTGTCACGGACAAATGCGAAACGAAATCCGGCGGTGATATGCAGGCGCCTACAACTGCAAGACCTACATAAGCGTATTTGCGTGACACTTTCATTCGTTCTGGCGTAAGCAGCCCCAACCTCGTTAGGAACAGCATGACAAGCGGCATTTCGAAGGCGACGCCTAACGGGAATACGACGCTGAACAGAAACACAAAATACTTGTCGATCCCATACGTCTCCGTCGCTCCAATCGTCTGATTCATCTGAATCATGAATCTAAGCATCATCGGAAACACAACGAAATAACTGAACGATATGCCTGCGAGAAACAGCAGGAACGAGACGGGTACATAAGCCAGCGTTCCTTTCGCCTCTCGTGGCGTTAGACCGGGTTTAACAAATGCCCACGCTTGATACAAAAGCACTGGGAGCGTGAACAGCATCGCCAGCAGAAACGCACAGCGCAGGTAGATGAACAGCCCGTCCGTGAAGGAGAATACATTCCATTGCACATTCGCTGCTGCCGAGCTCTTGATGTACTGCAAGATGCGGGGGGACAAATACAGACCGCCGCACATGGCCACAATGAAGCAGCTGAAAACAATGAGCAGTCTTCGCCTTAGCTCCGTTAAGTGCCTCACGACATCTTCGTTAATGTCCAACCGCGATCACCTCGATTCTCCGGCTTCACCTGTTATTATTTTCAAGTCCCATGTATAGATTGTCCAGCTTGTCCGGTGTTATGCGTATCGTTCTGGAATGTCCGAATACGTTGTGGTGAATGAGGGAATCGTATGAAATAAATCGAAGAATGAGGTGTTAAGACGATGGTCAAATCCAAGTGGATGATGGGGATAATGGCGCTTACGCTTGCTCTTTCGCTAAGTGCGTGCGGAGGCAACAAAGAAGAAACAAACAATGGTGAAACGACAGGCAACAATGAAACAACGGGCAACACGAACACGAGCGGCGGCACCGTTGACGCGGCCGCAGCTGAAACCGTTTATAAAGCCAACTGTATTAGCTGCCATGCGACTGATCTATCAGGCGGCGTCGGCCCTAATCTGCAGAAGGTTGGCGGTAAGTTGTCCGTTGCGGATATTACCACGCGTATTGATGAAGGCGGCGGCGGAATGCCAGCATTCAAAGGTACAATAAGCGATACGGATATCGCGAATCTCGCTGGTTGGCTTGGATCGATGAAATAAATGCTTAGGGGCAGTCCAAAGATCAGCAAGTGATCGAAGGACTGCCCCTTTATTGTTCGTTCCTTGCGTTTTACTTCAAGTATTTCCCCGTGATCGACTGCTCGGCTTGTGCGATCTGCGTTGGCGTTCCTTCGAACACCACTTGTCCGCCCCTGCTGCCTCCATCCGGTCCCATATCGATAATCCAATCGGCTTGGCTGATTACATCGAGGTTATGCTCGATGACGATAACCGTATTACCGGCATCCACCAGTCGGTTCATGATTCCGAGCAATTGCCCGATATCGGACATGTGGAGGCCAGTCGTTGGCTCGTCCATCACATAGATGCTGCCGTTCTTATGCAGCTCGCTTGCGAGCTTGATCCGCTGACATTCCCCGCCCGACAGCGTGCTGAGCGGTTGGCCGAGCGTGATGTAATTCAATCCTACATCATTCATTGCTTGGAGCTTGCGCCCAACCTCTTTCAGTGTGAAAAATTCCAACGCCTGCTCGACCGTCATCTCCAGCACATCCGCAATGGACTTGCCATTAAGCTTGTACGCGAGCACTTCTTCCTTGAAGCGTTTGCCTCCGCAAACCTCGCAAGGCAGCTTCACGCTGTCGAGGAAGGCAATGTCTGTATAAACGACGCCGAGACCTTGACAGTTCTCGCAGGCTCCCTTGGAGTTGAAGCTGAACAAGCCTTGATTGACTTTGTTCGCAGAAGCGAATGCTTTGCGGACATCATCCATAATGCCTGTATAAGTTGCCGGATTCGAGCGTGTAGAAACCCCTACAGCCGATTGATCGATCACGATCGCATCGGGATGCTGCTGGAGGAATATATCGTTGATCAACGTACTTTTGCCAGAGCCTGCTACGCCTGTAACGACTGTAAGGATGCCGGTTGGAATATCGACGCTTACCTCTCGCAGATTGTGCAGGGTTGCGTGCTGCACAGCCAGCTTGCCGGAAGGTGGTCTGCAATCCTGCTTCAGCTGAAGCGGACGCTTCATAAAGCTGCCGGTCAGCGTCCCAGACTCCAGCAGACCTTGATAGCTGCCTTCATATACGATGGTACCGCCGCGGCTCCCTGCGTGCGGGCCTACGTCGACGATATGATCCGCTGCTTTGATAACATCCGGGTCATGCTCAACGACGATGACCGTATTGCCTTTATCGCGCAGCTTCTGCAGCAGCTCATTCAGTCGGTGAACATCTCGAGGATGCAGCCCAACGCTCGGCTCATCGAAAATATAGGTGACATCCACCAGACTGCCGCTCAGATGCTTGACCATCTTGACGCGCTGCGACTCCCCGCCCGACAACGTATCGGTCTCGCGGTCGAGCGTCAAATATTCCAGTCCATTATCGACTAGATGCTGCAAACGCTCTGTGAGCGACTTGATGATAGGAGCAGCAATGGGATCATTAATCTCGCGAGCGACGCGGATGAGCTGTCCGACTTCCATGGCGGAGAAGTCCGCAATGTTGTATCCATTAATGCGGCAGTTTAGCGCAGCTTGACTGAGTCTTGCTCCATGACAGCTGGTGCAAGGACCTTCCGTAATGTACGGAGTAACGGCGCGCTGCGTGCGTTCGGACATCGTCTTCACATCACGTTTAATGTATTTGTTGGTAAACTTCTCAATGACGCCTTCCACTGTAACATTGATCGTTTTCCCGCCGAACAGCACTTCCACTTTTCTCGCTTTGCCGTACAACAACTGCTCAAGTACATCAGCCGGGTAATCGCTCAGCTTCATATCGAGATCATAGGACCCTGACTCCATGAGCATATTGAATTCGAAGCCGCCAACGGAATAGTCAGGAAGCATGAGCGCCCCTTCGTTTAATGATTTGGACATATCGACTGCCTTGTCCATGTCCACCCCCAGGTTGCGGCCGATACCGTTACATTCGAGACACATCCCTTGCGGGTCATTGAACGAGAACATGTTAGCTGTTCCTACATGCGGCTGACCTACACGTGAGAACAGAAGGCGCACAATGGGAGCAATATCCGTGATGGTGCCCATCGTGGAGTGTGAGCCGCCTCCCAGTCGCTTCTGGTCTACAATGACGGCCATGCTCAGGTTTTCAATGGCATCCGTGTCCGGCTGTGGATATTTGGGCAGAAACGTACGCACGAACATCGTGAAGTTTTCGTTAAGCAATCGCGTCGATTCTGCGGCAATCGTATCGAACACAATCGATGATTTGCCGGAACCGGAAACGCCGGTGAAGATCGAGATTTTACGTTTCGGAATGCGCAATGAAACGTTCTTCAGATTGTTCTCTCTTGCACCCGAGATGACGATATATTCCTGATTCGATTCGCTCAAAGACTAACATCCTTTCATCTATCTTTCGACTGGCTTACTGCTTATCGAAATGTCTCAGAGGAGAATATAAACCGGCTGCTTAGATTGCAGCCGGTTTATAGGGTACAAGATGATCTTATTGTTCCAACAGCTTGCCAAGCTCGCCGCACCATTGCGTGACGCCCCATTTTGCACCGTTAAGTGCTTGTTCGTTGGAGATGCCCGTTTGTTCGAGATGCAGGTTTAATTTGCCTTCGCCAAGATCTTGAATCGACCATGTGACGGTATGCTTCTCTGTACCAACGGCCGAAGTGTAGGACAATACACGATTCTCCTCATCTACGCGAAGGACTTCGCAATTAATGATGCCATCCCAGTACTGATTAGCCTCCGCGCGGAACTGGAATTGATGACCCACCTCAGGTTTGAAATCATTGTCCAAAACCCACTTAGCAAGCTTGCTCGAATCCGTCAATGCGGACCACAGCTTCTCGATCGTTGTCGCGTATTGGAAATCTAAAGTAAGGGTTAAGCTCATTCTTCATCCTCCTCTAATAATTGACCTAAACTAATCATGTTCATGGTCCAAAATTTCTGATAGAAAGACAACCAGTCGTGGACTTCCCGGAGCGGAGCGGCGTTCAGCCTGAATCGGGTCTCCCGTCCGACTTTACGATCAAGCACTAAACCCGCCTCTTTCAATATCGTCAAATGTTTCGATACGGCTGTACGCCCCATATCGAATTGTACCGTTAATTCATGCAGCGGAATTTCTCTAGGTTCCGCCAATATGCGAATCAATTTACGTCGTGTTGGATCTGCGATTGCATCGAATGGATCCCGCAACGGATTGTTATCGCTCACAACACCCTCTCCTAGGATTAGCTGTTCTCAGAATGGACACTGTTTGGTGTCAAATTAATTATAGGACACTTTTCGGTGTCGTGTCAACGAAGGAATTTAAAGCCCCGACACGGTTGCGTCGAAGCTTTGTTTGCGCGGTTCATTACGGATGAAGCCGATCTTCTACCGATCGAAGCTTTTGTTCCATTGTCCCTTTCTTATCTCTGCGGTCGTCAATCGTAATTGATGTCGATACCCGCATAGCGCCGTTCTCGAAAGGTACCTCGTGCAGTCTGCGTACGACAGCTAGGAGATCATCCAACTCCCCTTCAATGATGGTGCTCATCGGTGTGAGCTGATATTGGATCTGCTCCTCCGCTTGCTCGAGCACTCGAATAACGTCAGCGACGTATTCCCCAACGCTGGGCGTTCCAGTGCCTAGAGGCACGATAGTTACTTGTACAATTGCCACTTGGTCTCCTCCATGTTCGTGTTGCTTAGCAAGCAGTATCCCGAACGAACAATCGTCGGATTCTAATGTCATCTATTGTATCAGTTTCGCCAGACGGTTACATCTTGTAAAGGCTAGACGGAAGCATTGTTGAGGAGGAACACATCAAGTCGCCCTTTCTGCAGCAGATGGTGACGGTAATGCATCTCTACCAAGGCGAACCATTCCTGTGCGTTTAATAATCCCATCCGTGGATGCGCGACCGCTCGATCTGCAGGAATTGCTGCCAAGGTCGGTTCAAGCTCTCGCATGCGGGCGATAACGGCACGAAGCCCTTGCTCCATCTCTTCCAGACTTTCAGGCTGCTTAGGCGTGTATTGCGGCGATGCAGGAACCCGGATTCGATCTGGGGGGAAACTTCCAGCTGCGAACATCGCTTTTACCATCTCGGGCCTATCATTCGCGACTGGAGCCGACTCCTGTTCGCGGCACAACTCCAAATTACGCAGCTGCATGTACAGCGCTGAACCGACGAGATGAAGGTACATTTGGCCAAGCGACCATTCGTCCTCAGAAGGCTTGCGCGTCATTTGTTCCATCGTGTATTTCGGAATCTCACTCAAGTAGTAGTTAGCGGTGTTCTCGAATTGCTCCAATAATTGTTTCGTAATCATATTAGGATGTAGCTCCCTTCGAATTTCGAATATAGAGCTAGTATACAATTATGCTACTGACAGCATGATGTCAGTAGTGTTTGAGCGATTCGATTAAATTGTTCCGAACACGTTCTCGAAGCGAGTCCGGCTGAAGCACAACAACGCTTGCTCCCCAGCTCATAATCCATCCAAGCACTTCGAGCTCATGCCGAATACGCAGCGTAATCACCACTCCGTTCTCAGTCTCCTCGGTACTGTCGATGTAATAATAAGGACTCTCCAGCACTTGATCCGCGATAGCTGAAGATATAAGCAGACGCACGATGACATCACGTGTATCGGAAGGTCTATAGGCGTGCAGGTCGAAGTCATCAGGGCGATGAAATCGTTCATTCGTTATCTCAATATCACGCATTCGGCTCAATCGAAAATGGCGCAGTCCCTGCCGCATATGGTCGTAGGCGACAAGTGTCCATGAATCTTTGATCAATACGAGACCATAGGGATCTGCTTCACGTACACTGTGCCTGCTGCCATCTGCCTCCGGAATCTTCTTGCTGTAGTGGAATCGTATCTTCCTCTCTTCCAGGATCCCTTGACGCAGAACGGTCAGTCTCTCCTTCTCTTCGCTGCCGGTCACCCCGACGGCCAACATCTTCATGGCGGCGCGAACCCGCATCGTCTCTCGACGCACCTCATCAGGCAGAATCGCCTCAATCTTACGCCTAGCACCAGCAGCCTGTACGTGGTACCCCGCATCGAGCTGCTGTTCAATATAGTCAAGTCCAAGCAGCAGGGCAACCGACTCCTCTGCTTTGAACGATACTGGCGGGAGAAAATAGGTATCCGCCAATGAATATCCTTGGCCAGGCGAACCGATGAGCGGTACTCCGGCCTCGCTTAATGCTTGCACGTCGCGGTAAATCGTTCGTACACTTGTCTCGAACACCGCCGCCAAATCTTCTGCACGCCGCAGCCCATGCCGCTGCAGCTCCAGAACGATGGCCAGCATCCGGTCCGTTTTATTCATCGCGCCGCCCTCCAAACTGAATGTGTATGCCAATCGAATTGATCGGTATCAATGGTGAAATAATCGGACCTCAGAATAAGCCATCGCCATCCCATATTCATTCGCTGCTCCTATAACTTGATCATCTCGCAGCGAGTTTCCCGTTTGAACTAAATATTGAACGCCGCTTCGAGCGGCACGATCAATGTTGTCGCGGAAAGGCAGGAAAGCATCTGATGCGAAAGATACGCCTTGTAAACCTTGCAGCCATAATTGCTTTTCTTTCTGTGTAAGTCGATCCGGTACTACGTTGAAATTCATTCTCCACTGTTTTTCTTCTGCGTTTGTATAATCTTCGTTCAGCCACCCGTCAATCGCATTGTTGATCTCTGCACGAGAGATTCCCGCGCGAAAGTCCATTTGGCTGACGAGAGGATGTTGTCTCAACCACCAATTGTCCGCTTTCCCTGCCGCTAACCTTGTGCAATGAATGCGGGATTGCTGACCTGCGCCAATGCCAATCGTCTGACCATCCAACGCGAAGCACACGGAATTGGACTGCGTATATTTGAGCGTTATGAGCGCGATCAGTAGATCTCGCACTGCGTTTTCGGGGATTTGTTGATTCGTCGTTACAAGGTTCGTTAGCATCTCTTCCGAAATCTGCAGGTTGTTGCGTTCCTGCTCCATTGTGATGCCGAATATCGATCGGGTTTCGATTAGGTCCGGCAGTAATTCGGATCCATCTCGATAATAAGGTAATTTCCGTTCTTTTTCTTCTTCAGAACGGCTAATGCATCCTCGTCATACGCTGGCGCAACGATCAGATCGGATACTTCTTTACTGAGCAATTGAGCTGCGGACACATCGACCTGATCGCTGAATGCCGCACAATCGCCGAAAGAAGACATTCGGTCCGTTCCTCGCGCTCTCGAGTAGGCAACAGCCAATGGAGACAATTCCAAACCCTTGACAAAATAGGACCGTTCAAGCGATTCGTTTAACGGGGAATAAACAGCTGCGCCCGCGGGGCTAACATGCTTGAATGAAGCTGCTGCCGGCTGGCCGATGCATTGCTTGAGCTCTCTGACTAACTGAAAAGCATTTAATGCGTCGAGTATGTTGATATAGCTAGCATCGCCATTCAATATCCTAATCGGCAGCGCTCCTATTGCATATAGCCTTGCCTTCGCCTGGTGCGGATTCATGCCGTAACGAAGAAACATTTCTTTCATTTTCAATTACCCCTCTCATCGGATTAGAAAATAAAAAAAGTATTTGGACGTGTTGTCCAAATACTTTGCCCAGGCGAACGGCCGTTACCATGCGTGCTCCCTCGTGGTTCACCACGTTTTCGCCAGTCACACACATCCAATATTTGCCTCTATTATATTCGGCTATCGGCGAGAAAACAAGGTCACAGCGAGATTAATTGGTGCTGCACGCTGACAACATTCAGGTTTTTGTTGCGATGGAAACGATATAAATAAGTGCGCTGTTAATGCAATGGAGCAACAGTGCTGCTGATGCGGTTGAATGCCTCCCGCCAATTGTTCTTGAAGATACCTCCAATGTAGCCATCTGGGCGAATCAGGATGAGTGTATCACCCGTAATGCCGTAGATTCGGGACAGCATACCGGAGGAATCAGCGATGCAGGCAGCGGCAGCACCATTCGCAGGCTCGGCAGTCACGCAGTATCGGTGCAATTCTGCTCCGCTAGTTGGCCAAGCTACCTCGTGCAGTGCTTGAGCTGCATGGTGGCCGAAAGCCAGTAACGTGAAATGTGGCCCTTGGTAGATATCGAACAGACGAGTCTGACCCGTTGGTCCCATGCAAGGCGCGTCCGGCGCTCGATCACCAACTCGTAACGTTGTGGTAGCTGCTTGATTGTCGGATGACAAAGGTCCACCATAGTAAGTTAGCTTCAACTGCCGCTCTTCGTCTCCGCGCTTTAGTCCAGACATACGTTTCTGATCCATGCTCGCGTACAGTTCATTGGATCGATTAAGCACTTGAGCGGCAATTGGACGTCGTTCATCCTCGTAACTGTCGAGCAGGCTCTCTGGTGCGCCTGCGATCACTTGTGCAAGCTTCCAACCGAGATTATAGGCATCCTGTATGCCGGTATTGAGCCCTTGCCCTCCGGCCGGCGTATGGACATGCGCAGCATCACCAGCAAGGAATACTCGACCTGAACGGTATCGCTCTACAAGCCGGACATTAGGACGGAAAACCGATTTCCACGTTATGTTGTGAATGCGCAAGCCGGTAAGGTAATGGAATTGCTCCTCCAGCTTGGCTTCGGTAAGATCGGGCATATCATCTGGCTTCAGACGGATCATGACCTGGAACTGGTCCGAATGCGGAAGCGGGCAAGCGGCGATTGTTTTCCCTTTCTTGCGCGGCCATATATGCCATCGATCACGAGACAGACCATCAATGATTCCGTCAAAAATGAGCGATCGATCCGAATCGTTGGTCTCGCCTACAAATGGAATGCCAGCAGACTTTCGAACGGTACTCGAACCACCGTCAGCCCCGACCAAATAGCGACTACGAATCTTCTCGCCTGTAGCAAGTGTCGTCGTCACCCCTTCCGAGTCCTGTTCAAAGCTTTCTACAGCGGTGTTGAATTCGACGCTGAGTCCGCTGCGGTTGAGCAATCGATGAAGGATCGCATCGGTCCGATGCTGCGGAAGCAGCAAAATGTTCGGATACGGCGTGTCTGGCGTAATCTTATTGTGCGGCATCATCCGCCAAGGTATTGTAAATGGGCCGAGGTGAAATCCGGCCTTCGGATAAGAACCGCCTTCTGCGAGCGCTTCGTGTACGACGCCAAGATCCTCGAGCACCTCGAGCGTGCGCGGCTGAATCCCTTTGGCACGGGAGCCTGTGAACCCGTGAGAGGATTTGTCTACCAGTCGGACCGAGAGGCCCCGTCGTACTAAGTCTGCCGCTAATGTGGAGCCAGTTGGGCCAGCGCCAGCGATGAGAACATCAATATGTCGAAATGTGGTCATTTGAATCGACCTCCTATTGTTTTCGCGGAAACTTATAACGTTTCATAGGAAACATTATTACGTAGACTGCTTGTTCTTGTCAATAATGTTTCTTCGGAAACTTTATGGTGGAGTTCTGAACAATTTACTGGTATCATAGCCTTCGGAGGAGATCACAATGATCAATCATTCGGATAAAGAACGCTTCATTCGCGATATTATAGATAGCATCGGACTAACGGTACGCCGGTATCAAACAGAAGATGATGAAGAGAAACAGTGGCTCATACAGAACAGCACTACCGATGAGTTAAAAGTGGTTATGCAAGAAATGTCGGTTATGATGCTTAGCGTGCTTGAGGCAATTGGCAATCTTGAACCTGTTAATGGAATAACGGTTTCCAAGGAAGTAGGCATCTCGAAGGGAAGCGTCTCGAAAGTAACGCGTAAGCTCATTGATAAGAAAGTGATTCAAATCGACTACCTTCCGAACAATAAGAAAGAAGTGCTGTTCCGAACGACGGAGCTTGGTCGAGCCGTTTACCAGCTTCATCATGCGCTGCACGAACGAATTAACTCTGGCGTGCATCGTTTTCTACATCGGTATTCGGCGGATGAACTGCAGTTTCTGGGGGGGATTCTCCGCGAATCGCTCCATACTTCTTGGTTAATTCCAGAGAGCGATATGGAGGTACATCAACCTGTAGAACAAGATGTACCCGTCCATGATGACACCAATAGAACTACCCCTTCCCCCCCATCTGACAAGGAAGATATGCAGCAAATCGTCGCGATTCTCAATCAGCTGGGTTCTCGTGACCTGAAGAAAGCGAAGGCGATCTTAACCGATGTTTTCGTTGCCGAATATGAGGAATAGATTGCGTACAACAAAGAGCCGTCCATTGCTGGACGGCTCTTTGCTAAGCTGCGGAATGTTGTTCAACAGATGTTCCCATATGCTGTGCGTATCGCTCGTTATTGCTCGTCCAACACATTTTCCGCGATAGCGACAAACTCTTGTTTGGAGAGACTACTATCTACGTTGTCGTATATTTCGTAGTAGAGATGATTCGTTTCATTCAACCAGCCCAGAAGATGCTTCATCTGGAAAGTCGCTTGGCTCGTCGCACCTAGCTCGATGTAGTAGTTAGTCGATGTAATGCACTAACACTTGAACAAGCTCCTCCAGGAAGCGCTGATCCGTCTCATCAAATCTGCTTTTAGATGGGCTGTCGATATCCAGTACACCTATTAGCACGTCATTGTTGATGAGCGGAATGACGATTTCCGATTGCGATGCGGCATCGCAGGCAATATGGCCTGGGAATGCATGTACATCCTCTACTCGAATCGTTTCCATACGTTGGGCAGCGGTTCCGCATACCCCTTTTCCTACTGGAATTCTGACACAAGCCGGTAACCCTTGGAAGGGTCCCAGTACAAGCTCATCCGATTGCAGCAGATAGAACCCTACCCAGTTAATGTCGGATAGAAATTGGTTCAGCAGAGCTGAGGCATTAGCTAAGTTAGCTATTGTATCGGTTTCACCTTCAAGTAAGGACGACAGCTGTTTGATTACGAGCCGATAGTTTTCTTCTTTCGTGCCCGAATAGTGTTCCTTAGCAAACATGTGATCTTCACCTCGACATTCGATAATTGAATTATCATATCATAATATCTCTTGCGAAGCTTGGAGCCTTCCCTTTGTAAAATCTGTCATGCGTTAGTTGGTTAATGGAGCTAACTTATTGAACGTTGTTTAGAGAAACCGGGACACGAACGTCATCTGGACCTAATATTCGAGTGCCGTTTACGGTCTTCGAACCAACAGCTACAGTGAATTCGAATGAATCCGGCATCGATTTGTCATGTCCATCGTAGACGAGATCGATAACGACCGTTCCATGACCGCCGCCAGTTGGCTCGTAGCTGCGCTCAGTTCCAATTTCAACCCAAGCCTGCCATTCGCTCTTGGTATCTGTGGTCGTCCAGATCGAAGCTTTCTCGGATGGATTCATTTGCTGGTTGTTCTCGGGATAGCTGCTCGTCACATTGGCAATGGACCAATGGTTCGGGAGATAGAAGGTTACCCCTCCCCAATCGTTCGGATCGATATCAATCGCGGCTACGATGGAGATCCGATCTGCAATCCCTTCGTTCCCTTCTACAAAAACAGTCCCCTTCGCCGAAGTCTCAAGATTTGTGGAGTCTGAACGAATACTGAAGCCTGTACTGTTGATATAATTAACGTTGCTAATTAATCGCTGATCCGACTTGTCATCTTTCGAGAGCAGTTGAGTAACAAGATAAACGGAGCAGATAATTAACGCTATTAACAGCAGCCTCGGCATGAGTGGCGTTTCTCTGCTTAACCTCATTAACTATCAGACACCCCCTTTCGATTGGCAGCAAAATATAAAATATGGAAGCATTTTAAGTGTAATGGACCTACTGTTCGTTTTCAATAGATGAGGATTTGCAGCGGTTAGCGATTTCGTTATCTTGCTCTTACATCCGTTAACTCACACAAAGCGATGCGATTGCGGTTATACTATCGCTAGAGGTGAACCAACATGCCGAATGATCGGAATCCGAGCTTAGGTCGAACTTACTCAGATGCATTCATAGATAAACGAATCCCCCCTGCCTCACTATCGGATGAGCAGTGGCAGGCCGTCGCTCATAATGACGCTTCCTATGACGGTCGGTTCTATTATGCTGTGAAAACGACGGGTATTTTCTGCCGTCCTTCTTGCAAATCGAGATTGCCGAACCGAGAAAATGTCGGGCTGTTCATGACTGCTGAGCAAGCGATAGCCGCTCGTTTTCGCCCCTGCAAGCGCTGCAAACCTACAGGACAAAGGCTGCCAGATGAGGAATGGATTAGGCTTGTGACGGAGTATATAGATACACATTATCATGAATCGTTGACACTGGAAGCGTTGGCGCTCATGAGTCATGGGACCCCCTATCACCTGCATCGAACGTTTAGAAGAGTGAAGGGCATGACACCGGTGGATTACATTCAACTCGTTCGGATCGATAACGCGAAGCAGCTGTTGGTCGAAACGGATCGAACGGTTGCAGAGATCGGAGAAGCGGTTGGACTCGCTAATACGCCATATTTTATAACACTGTTCAAGAAGAAAACGGGTCTTACCCCTATAGCCTATCGTCAACAGCAAAGGCAGCAAGCGAAGGAGAATAATCCCTATGACAACATCTAACCGTAAAATCCTCTACTGGTCTCTTCTTTCCCATGAAGGCTGGCGAGTGCATATTGCCGCTGTGGATGAAGGATTATGTTTTGTTGGATCGCAGGAGCAGACGGTTGAAGAGCTTACCGCGTGGGCGGATCGCCGTATGCCGGGATATGAATTCATGCGAGATGACGAGAAGCTGCAGCCTTATGCCGATGAGCTGATTCGCTATTTCAAAGGCGGGCTTGAGCAGTTTACCTCCCCGCTTTACTATCAAGGCACACCGTTTCAAGAAGCGGTGTGGAAAGCGCTATGCGAAATCCCGTATGGGCAAACATGCTCCTATTCGGATATAGCGACTCGAATTCAGAAGCCCGCTTCTGTTCGTGCAGTTGGTACAGCCATTGGTGCCAACCCGATACTAATTACGGTTCCTTGTCATCGCGTGATCGGCAAAAACGGCTCATTGTCAGGTTATCGTGGCGGTATTGAGATGAAAACAAAGCTGCTGGAGCTGGAGCGAAGACTCTAGTCCTATGAAAAAAGATCAGCACCCATAATGGGGCGCTGATCTTTTTACACGATTGACAACTATTAATCAGACGATATCGCCCAAAGATAAATAGAAGCTACCGTTCCGTACGGCGAATATCGGAGGCGATATTGCTCGAACTCGTTTTTGGACAAATCGGTTAGGTTATATAGTCGCATGATGCCTCTCCGAATCGCAATATCTCCCCAACTAACGACATCCGGCCGTTCCATCGAATGAATTAGAAGCATCTCGGCCGTCCATCGTCCAATGCCATTCAGTGCAGATAGCTGACGTATCACCTCATCGTCCGGCAGATCGCGAAGCGCCTCGATATCCCATTCTCCCGAGTTGATCGATTGAGCAATCGTATGAATGCAGACTGCTTTCTTCATCGACATGCCGCATGATTGAATATCGTCCGGGCTGTGCATAGCGAGATTGTCCGGCGTAATGGCGCCGAACTTCTCCAGCATGCGGTTCCAGACAGTTTGTGCTGCTTTGACAGAAATCAACTGACCTACGATTGCATGGACAAGTGCCGTGAATAGATCAGGATTGACTTCACGCTTCAGCATCCCCACTTGATCGATAACACGCCCCAATTCTGGATCCGCCTGCTTCAAATAGTTGATTTCTTGCTGCCCGTACGCATATATTTTGATCGCCATGTTGTTCACGCAGCCTCACCTCCACTCGTTTATGCATAAATGCTGTACCATCCTCTATCACTATAACCATTATGAACGGAATTGTGGTCATAACTTGAATGAAAGCGCAAGATTGTGAAACGAGAAGAAAAGCCGCACAATGGCGGCCTCACTCCGAAGATGGGTAGATGCGTTCTTTCAGCAAATCACAAGCGGGCTACGTCTAATCACACTACACCTACCCCACCTCTTGCTGCTTCTTGCGATTCACCATCAGAAGCGAAGGAATAACGGCAATGACCGAGAAGCCAATCGACCACCAGAAAGCTTCCTGATAGGCCAAGGCTAATGTTGTGACCCCTGTTATCGTGTGATGAGTCATGTAGTGATCAATCGCAGTAGCAAGAATAGCCGCGCCGAACGCCCCACCGATTGTTTGAAAAATACGCGTAGACACGCTAGCATGCGGGATTTGTTCCTTCCGCAGTCCTTCGTAAGCCGCAACCATGATCGGAATCAGAATACCATTAAGCGCTGCCCCGCGAACGACTTGTGCCGCTGCAAGTAATACATGATTCGTCTCCGCGCCGGCAAAAGCATACGGCAATGTCCCTATAGATGTGACCGCGAGACTAATGATGACGATGATCTGCGATCCGATGCGATCCGCTAATTTGCCAATCCAGCTTCGGGTTAGCAGCATACCGATCCCTTGAGGAATGAGCAGCAACCCCGTATAGATGACGCTCTCTCCTCTTACTTGCTGGTAATACAACGGAAGCAGCAGCAGCGCGCCGTTCATCGTCATACCGGATAGAAACAACGTGATATTGGACGCTAGAAAATGACGTGATCGGAACAATCGTAGATCGAGAACCGGCACTTTCGTTGTTCGAAGTGCATAGATGATGTACGCCACCATGAGCGCTGCGCCAATTAATAATGGAATCGAGACCGAAGTGTTGTTCAACGAGCCATATTTCGACATTTCGGCAATGCCATAGATAAGGGCAGCGAATGCTGGAGATAATAGCAGCAGTCCGATTATATCAAGAGATTGTTTATGCTGCGAAGTTGCACTACTCGGAATGATTGTCCACGCTAACCAAAGCGCGATTAAAGTGACCGGAATATTGACATAGAAGATCCATCGCCAGCTCAAATCATTGACCATAATGCCGCCGAGCACGGGACCAAGGATCGGTCCTAACAAGGTCGGTATCCCAATGATTGAGATGACTCGTCCAAGATTGCGGCCGTTCGTTGTTTGGACGAGCATGGTCTGCAGCGTCGGAATTAATAAGCCACCCCCTATCCCCTGCAGCACTCGGAATCCAATTAGACTGCCTGTATTCCATGCAACCGAACACAATATGGATGAGATCAAGAAAATAATGAGTGAGAGCATGTAGACCTTCTTGCCCCCGAAACGATTGATTGCCCAGCCCGATATCGGAACTGCCAGCCCCATGGCGAGAATGTAACCCGTAATCACCCACTGAATGGCAGAAACGGTACTGCTCAAATCTGCGGTTAATGAGTCAATCGCAACATTCACCATAGTTGAGTCCAATTGTGGTGCAAGTGCGCCGAATACAAGAACGAGCGCAACCTTCAGTACCTTGGGGTCCAACTTCTCCTTCTCTTTCTTGCCGGCGTTAGCCACGCTAGTAGACATGTTTAATCCTCCTGCCATTTCTATAGGGTACGGTACGTACCGTACTTTCGTGTTATATCGTATAGGATTATGGGTGAAAATGCAATACAATATTAATAGACAACTATCGGGTAATACGAAAGGACGAATCACGATGTCGGACAATACGAATGAGGACCAACAGACAGGTACTCGTCGGCGCGGATCTGTACTAGAGGAAGCGATTTTACAAGCTGCATGGGATGAACTGAACGAATTGGGCTATGCCCGTCTGTCTATGGAAGGAGTCGCTGCACGAGCGCAGACGAATAAGAACGCGGTCTACCGCCGCTGGCCGAACAAAGTGAAGCTTATCACTGCGGCCCTCATCCAATTTGCACCAAAGCCTTCGCTCACGGTTCCAGATACAGGAAACCTTCGTCTGGACCTGATTACGCTGCTTGGTGGTATCATGATGCCGTTGCAGTTGATTGGAGCTGAGACGATTCGAGGCATTATGGCGGATGCAGGTCAGGAAAAGCTAGCCGCTCTTCCAAGTCACATCGGTCCACGCAGCGAACAGAAGCTGCCTGCACTCATTAAATCCATTCTCGAAAATGCTGAGAAACGGGGAGAAGTAACCAATGTGCAGGCAATCCGTCCGAGGGCTCTATCCGTCCCCGTCGATCTTATTCGATATGAATTTCTTACAACCCACGAGCCTATCTCTGATCAAGCGATCGAAGAGATCGTGGACGAGATTTTTCTGCCGATTGTCATGAAATAAGAAATCTGTACCGAACAAATAGACCGTTCGCTTGGCGAACGGTCTATTCTTATTCCCTATTTAATTCCCCTTTATCGATCAAAACGGATTATATCAATAATTTGTCTTGCCTCATCCCCCATACCGTTAACGACGATAGCTGCAGGTACAGCCGGCTCCGCTCGTCGCAAGAGCAGGTTTGACGCTTCCTTGTTCTTGGCCAGCCATTATTGGCGGACCCCGCTCTCATTCAAGTTTCTATCGTGATTCATCCCTGCTTCGGCGTAGCAATCTGACGAGCTATTCGCTCCCCTAAGTTTGCAGAAGCCTGATACAAATAACCTAATACAACCTTCTGAATCTCAGGCGAAGCAGCTGACAAATCTGCTGCCAGATTTTGGACGAGATGATCTTGTTGTACCTGTGTAAGCGATTGGTAGAACTGGCCGGCTTGCGAGAAGTTCTCTGCTTTCGGAATATCGGATCGAACGAGCCGGCCAGCCACATAACGACCTGCTCCACTCGTTACTTGATCCGTTGGTGACCAATGCGCTTGATGATTTATCGGTATTTTGCGGAAATCCGCTCCAAGGCGATGCCGCTGCGAATCCGAATATATATTGCTGCGGCCTTGAAGCATTTTGTCATCGGACAGCTCGGCTCCCTCTAATAAGTTAGAAGGTGAGAAAGCCAGCTTCTCGATCTGATCCACATAGTTGGTTGGGTTGCTGTTCAACACGAGCCGTCCAACTGGCAGCAGCGGATACTGCCGAGTATCCCACACTTTCGTATCATCTAGTGGATCGAACGGCAGCGTCGCCTCGTCCTGCGGGTTCATCAGCTGTACATACAGTCCGTATTGGACGGGTGTCCCTTTGGCAATCGTGTCATACAGATCCTTGCCCGAGTAATCTGGGTTCTCGCTGGCGATCCTCGCTGCTTCTTGCGCATCGATGTACTGTTCGCCAGCCAGCGGGAGCCAGCGATATTTGACATAGTAGCGAGCGTTCTGTGCATTTTTCCATACATAGGCGTTCACGCTATGCCCCGGGATATGACGTAGACTCTTGACTGTCCCTTCATCCGAATAAAGGCGTACGACGAAATGCGTAGCTTCCGGTGCTGTCGCGATGAAGCCCCAGAACCGGTTCGGATCGATGAGATTGTTGATCGGTGACGGCAGGAATGCGTGGATCGACTCGGGGAACCGAATCGGGTCGCGCACGAGGAATACAGGAATATGGTTGCACAATAGATCAAAGATCCCGTGATCGGTATAAAATTTGGTCGAGAATCCGCGTACATTGCGGGATGTATCCGGTGTCCCCTTATTGCTGACCGCAAGTGAGAATCGAACCGCTACAGGCACTCGTTGGCCTGGTTGCTGCAGGAAGCAGAGCTTCGTATAAGCAGCCATCGAATGCAGCGTTTCAAAATAACCGAAGGCGCCAAATCCCTTTACGTGGACCGGACGCTCTACTATTTTCGCATGGACAAAGGTTTCAAGCGTTTCGTGAAGGATGCTGTCCTGCTCCAAAATCGGTCCGCGCTCCCCCACCGTCTGCGAGTGGTGCTCTGGCCGCTGGGTACCCGTCCATTGTGAAGATGCAGTGCCCCCCTGCCAGCTGCGATCATATGCCTGATCGTTGGCTTTGTTATCGTCCATTGATCCGCCTCCCATGCCTACATACTCAGAGATATGTATGCATAGCCAGGATGCGGTTATGACAGCATGTCAAATTGTAAAACCGGTTCAAATAGGCAGATGCGTATTCCAAAGTATAGGCAATGACATATGATGGGTTAAAACGATCAAGGAGTGACATTTCTGTACACTTATAATAACAACCAGGTAAGTCCTAGTCAGGTAAGTCCTAGCCAGACCAGCCCTTATCATATAAAAACGGTATCGTCGATTGATCCCTATGTTGTAGAAGCCCTTCAGCGATTAATTGGACGGTGTGTTTTGCTCGAAACGACGCGTGGTGCGATCGAAGGAACCATCATTGATGTAAAGCCAGATCACGTTCTTCTTCAACTCCATACCCGTCAAGCATGTGTACGAATCGCTGAGATTGTCTGGACGATGCCGTTATAATTTGCTAACTCATCAACATAAAAGCGACCAATACTGGTCGCTTTTATGTTTGATTTATGACTTCGATTCGTTCAAATTATCAGATCATTTACGCGTAGTAGCTGCTGCTTGCCGGAATTAATTTCGGTGCCCGCTTATGTACGCGATAATTGAGTCAACAGCGTGTTTAAAACCGCCTGCCTGATGCAGAGATTCGCTCATCTTCTTAGCTGCTTCTTTATAAGAGGCATGACCCAACACCTGATCGACAGCATCGCGAAGCTGATCCACTGTTAACCCTTGCATCTGCAGCTTTATTCCCGCGCCAATACTAGCAACTTGGCCGGCGATGATCGGCTGATCTGCAGCTTGCGGAATGACAATGAGTGGAACTTCATAATAAAGCCCTTCATGCGTGCTGTTCATCCCGCCATGCGTAATAAATAGTTTCGCTTGCTGCAGGACTTGTGTCTGAGGAACGTATTTTCGGACGATGAAGTTGCTTGGGATATCGCCCAAATCAGCAATTTGGGTGCGGCTCCCTACCGACATAACCACCCTATGTTCTGAGCTGCCAAGCGCCTCAAAACAAAGCCTGTAGAAATCATTAGCCATATTAAATACCGTGCCTAACGAGATATAGATTAGAGACTTCTCCTCGATAACGGATAGGTCGAAACTGTCTTGTGCTGTCCGCGCAGCAATCGATGGACCAACGAATCGATAAGATGTATCGAACGTTTCTCCACGGGGCTGAAACTCCCTTGTTGTATAGACAATCGTTTGTGATGCGGGGTTGCAGAACACTTCATATGGAGAGTTGATTTCGACACCATACCGCTCCATTATCGCTGTCGTTAGACTCTTACATTTTTCTTTAATAGGGTTAATTACCTCTTCCGGAGCGTTGATCCAGGACTTGTCCAACAAGTTATTGAAATCGGCTTCCGACTGTGCGAACGAGGTACACGAACTGATTGCAGGCAGCTGTAGAATCTGCGCCAGAATCCGTCCACAGCCAAACATGGAGTCATGGATGACGTAATCAAACTGCTCGCCTTCGATCTGTTCGAGCACACTTGGAATAACAATGTCCGCTGTCATCAGCAGGCCGTTCACACGTTCAAGCGGATAGGTCCGTCCGCCTGAGATGAAAGCTCGAATAAACTGTTGATCATCGAAAGTCCGAACTACTGCGCCCGTCTGCTCTAGCCGTTCCCGATAGGCCTCAATGCAGAAGTACATCACTTCTTCCCCACGTGCAATCAACTCCTGCACAACAGCGATTGTCGGATTGATATGCCCTTCCGACCCTGCATTTATGAATAAGATACGTGCCATTATCGTCACTCCAATTTATGTAGATCTATTACTCTAATCTTACGAACAAACAGCTGAAACAGCAAATAACAAAGAGAGCCCTCGTGAAGGACTCTCAAATGAAAGACAACTGAACTAAGCGATAGCATTCGGCAGCGGATCATTGAACAGCTTCCAATCCCTCGTCATCTCTTCCTCCGTTAGAAGACAATCGTCCAAGGACGCAACGAGCTGCTCGCGATCCATATCGATGCCGATAAACACAATCTTGTTGATGCGATCGCCGTATTCCGGGGACCAGCTGTTGTTCAGCTCCGGTTCAGCCTCGCGATACATTTGCTGTTCTTCCAGTGGGAGTGCCGCAACCCAATAGCCCGATGGGCCAAAATGCACAGATGGTCCAGCCTGACTAATCGTCTGCCCCACGTTGTTGCGGGAGGCGACCCACATGATTCCTTTAGCCCGAATAACATCCTCCGGCCACTCTTCCATCCAACTCATCAACCGGCCGGGATGGAACGGTCTTACACGTTCATACACGAACGACCAGATGCCGTACTCCTCGGTTTCTGGCGTATGGACAGGTTTCTCCAGCTCCTTGATCCAACCTGCGGATCGACTTGCCTCGTCGAAGTTAAACAGTCCCGTGTTCAAAATTTCAGACGGGTCAACTTGACCGTTGACAGTTCGGATCAGCTTAGCGGTCGGCTGCAGCTTACGAAGAACACGCTCGAGCTCGATTAACTCACTTGCCTCGATCATATCGCACTTATTCAGCAGAAGCACATCGCAGAACTCGATTTGGTCGATGAGCAGATCGACGACCTCTCGCGTATCATTTTCACCGACAGCTTGGCTTCGTTCCAGAAGCGATTCACCCGATGAGAAATCGTTCCAGAAGCGGTATGCATCAACGACCGTAACCATGCAGTCCAGCTGACACCATTGCGATAAGTCGATATTCTGATCCTGATCGACATACGTGAAGGTTTGTGCGACAGGTACCGGTTCTCCGACGCCTGTTGATTCAATCAGGATGTAATCGAATCGACCATCCAGCGCCAGCCGTTTGACTTCAACTAGCAAATCTTCACGCAGCGTACAGCAAATGCACCCATTAGACATCTCCACCAGCTTCTCGTCTGTGCGCGACAGCCCCCCGCCATCCTTCACCAGAGTTGCGTCGATGTTAACTTCACTAAGGTCATTGACGATTACAGCGACCTTCATGCCGTGCCGGTTATGTAGGACGTGATTGAGCACCGTTGTTTTGCCTGCACCCAAATAGCCGCTTAATACAGTAACAGGTAGTTTCTTCGTCATAATGGTATCACCCTCACAAGTTATTAGTAATCATTACGATTATGTAAGAAGAAAAAAGCGGACATTGTCCACCTCTTCGCATAATAATCGTAATTGTTACGATTAATGAATCGTATCAAAATTCCATCCATCCGTCAACACTGCCTTTAAACAAAAAATAGAGCCTCCGTTATCGGACAAGCTCTATTCTCTTCGTTATCACGCCTTAAACTAATACGCAATGCCCACTCGTGTACAGCTATACGCACCACTGTTGATCTGCCGATACGTAAATTCCGCTGTATCTCCCACCGATATCGAGGTTCCTCCTTCTGGCAAATAATCACGTTCAACTCGGTACTCCCCCACTGGTTCGCCATCAGGCAGGAAAGTAGGACAAACGATTGTCCAGTCCAAATCCGAGTTCTTAAGCAGCTCATAAACACGCTGATGTTCCTCTGCCGCGAACGTGCTGCGACGCTTAGATTCCGCGGACTGGTAACGAAGCAGCTCCGGGTTCGTTCGACTTTGCAAAATGCCGGCTGTGCCCACTGTCACAATCCGCTGTATCCCCTGTCTGCTCATCTCATCAATCATTATGGAGATCGACTCTGACAGCGTTGTCGTCCCGTCGGTTCCCAAGGCGCTGACCGCAACGTCCGCTCCCTGCATAGCCAATCGAATGTCCGCTTCGTTCCGTGCATCGCCTTGGAATAAGGTTAGCTTCCCGTCGACGGCTGCCAACTTGTCTGGCTGCCGCACTAAAGCGACCACCTCATGGCCGCCTTTCAGTGCGTAGTTCACAATTCTGCTTCCAACGCGACCTGTTGCACCAACAATAAATATTTTCATAAGGAACCTCCTGTTTATTTATTCCAATCATGTACGTAGATAATAATTTTGCTCTCGGGAAACATTATCGGTAAGAGGCAAAATTAATGGAGGGGTATATGTACTACGTTTACAGCTTCCTGCTCGTTGTCGCTGGCTTGTTCACGGCAAATTTTATTTTCGCTTATCAGAGCAAGCATATCGATCCGCACTTCTGGACGACTCTGAAATTTCAACTGCTCATGCTTCCTTTCTTCTGTGCAGCGAATCTCGCCATCGGCTACGGTGTGAAATTTGGCTTAAAGGTACTCGGCAATCTTAGCTACGTACTCATCGTGTCCAAATGTCTGGAGTTAGCTATTTCACTTCTCCTTGGCTACCTGTTCTTCAAAGAAGCGCCAACGTGGAAAACAGCCATAGGCCTCGGATTTGTTGTTACTGGAATTCTAATAACGAAGCTCAAATAAACCGACGTAATCTCACTAGAACGTCTCGTCGATGTCGAAGCCTCGAACTCGATACGTCTGCATTTTTCTGCGAAATCGCAAGTGAGCTTCCCCATTCATGGATAGATAATGGGTATCAATGACGATCCACCGATGCGTTCGTTCGCTTCTTTCCTTGCCTTCCGTCAAGTAATGTTGAACGATCTCATCGATTATTTTCTCACCATCACACGCTGCTTCCAAACAGCTCTCAAGTGTCACATAATAACCTGGTTCGATAAACTTCCACATCGTATTCTCCTTAACTATTCCTGTATGTATCCCTCTCTCTTACTATATCAGGCGCATCGTTGAATGAAAAAGCAGCTAGTCGCATGGACTAGCTGCTTAAATAGTGAAATCAGTCGGTTTATGCGCTGCCAAACCTACGTGACCGCCATCTTTTCTCCAGGAAACGTTCATATGGCCCAATGCTCGCAGTCAGCCAAGCAGCCGCTATCACATAGCCGCCAATGACATCACTTGGGTAATGAACACCAAGATAGATCCTGCTGATTCCAATCATCAGAATCATGACAGCTCCGACCAAGACAATTGTGACACGAAGCCACGCGTGGCGTGCGTGCTTCCATAGGAAGTAGATCGTGATGCCATACAACGTAAAGGCCGACATGGAGTGCCCGCTCGGGAAACTGTAACCAGTGGCTTCGACAATGCGGTGAAGATCGGGCCGTGCCCGGTGAAAGATCATTTTGAGCACGAGATTAAGAAGGCCCGAGCAGACGATAACCCCCATGTAGAAAATCAATTCTCGCCGATAGCCGATTACGAGCAACATAATGATGATCAGAATCGCGATTATTGTCACACATAAGCTTGAGCCGGCAAAAGTGAACCCTTTCATGACCGTCGTTGCTTCCGGTGAATATATGCGTAAGACCAGCGTTGTCAATTCGTTATCAAATGCTGCCATTTGTTTGCGGCTGATCAACAAAGCGATGACAAGAAATACGCCAGTCAATAAGGCTGCGTATGACAGTGAACGAAATAACACTTTATTCAAACGACTTCTCTCCCACTTCTGTATCTTAAAAAGAGAGCTGCCGCAATCGGCAGACTCTCTTCTAGTGTGACTATTGTGAGTAGTAGTCATACTTAGGTGAAAGATTTTCTTTCCACGGACAAGCCCTACATAGTCAAGAACCTTGCCGGCATACTTTGCAGGATCATACATTAGCTTCTGAGCACTTTCTACAGGAGTACCAAATTGAAAAATAACATTTTCCTCGACAGGAGATAATACGAAATGAAGCCATCAGACATTAGCGGAGCTTGACTATGGACAGGAACATGATAAAATTCAATTACTTAATTGTTTAAAGTAAGTAGATTAATAAATATCAGGTGAAAGAAGGGATCTCACATGAACTGGAATGAGATTACGACTCTTGAAGAGTGGAATGATATTGTTGCGAAGTCGGCTGAACGCGGCCAATTGATTTTGAAACACAGCACGACTTGCCCTGTAAGTGCAAACGCGCTTCGTGAGTACGAAGACTATTTGAAAGCTTCGCCTAATCAAGATGTAGACTACACGCTTGTTAAAGTGATCGAATCCCGTCCGGTATCGAACCAGATCGCTGAGGATCTGAGCGTGAAGCACGAATCGCCGCAGATCATCTTCGTGAAGGACAAAGCGAAGTATTGGACGACTTCCCACTGGTCGATTACAAAAGCACATATTACGGCGGTAGTTGACTAATATGAAATCGGCAACGGCGAATGATCGCTGCTGCCGATTTTTTTATCATGTCTATTCCATCTCTTCTTCCGAAAGGCTTGCTTCCATCGTGTTAATGAAGAACCGTAGATGGTTCACCATCCCGATCGTCACTTCTCCGTTCACGTACATTTCCTGCAGCGCATCGCGTTCCATCTGAATGGCTTTACGCTCCCATTCCTTCTTCTCGCGTTGGAACTCCTCGTCGTTGTGCAGTGCAGAGTTGAGAAATAAATTCGTACGTCGAATCCCTTCCTGATAGTGCTGGATGACAGCGGTACATGCCCGATTGTCCGTTTCACGCATATTGATTTGAAGCTCATTAATGGCAACTTTAGACGTTCGCATGCGAAGCTCACGTATCGCTTCAATGTCAGCCAGGGACCAGCGAGCGTCTCTTCCGCTCGAGATTTTCTTCCATATTTGCTTGAATGCAAGCCGAAGCGAATAAAAGACAGCAAAAGAGCGATTGGCGAGTATCGATTCCGTTCGCGATAATATCGACTCGAACCGCTTGGCTGTATCCGCCGCCAACTCGCCATTGTCCACCAATCGGGCTGCTTCCTTTCGTTCTGCCTGAATGGCGAACAACCATCTATCACACACCTCTGCTCGCATTGCACGACCCTGCGCGAAGCCTTGCTCAGAGTGAACCTGTCGAAGCTTCTGTCCATAATCGCCAAGAACTGCCGCAATTACCTCACGGTTATCGTCCGTAATCTCATCCTTCAGCGATCGAACGGCCATCTCCAGAATGCGGACCTGCGCTTGGTGCTCGGTCAAATGTTTGCTCTCTGCTCCTTCCCCATCCGTCTTCCTAGATAGAAGCGGCAGCACTACACTGGCGACGATCAAGGTCACGAGTATGACGCCCGCTGAGAGGAAGATGATCAAATCCCGTTCCGGGAACGGACTTCCATCATCCAACAGCAGAGGTATCGAGAACGCACCGGCCAGTGTAACAGCTCCTCGCACGCCGGACAAGGTTGTCAGCAGTGTGGAGTGAAGGCGTTCTCGTGTCGAGCTGCTGACTCCTTCCAATACGGAGAATAGATACACCCATACGAATCGAAGCACATATAGCGCAAGCGTAATGATCAGTACGTAACCGATTGCCTGTGCATTGTTGAAATGCGGGTCCTCCCAGATCACTTCCGTGACATGTGGAATTTGCAGACCAAGCAGGATGAACACCAAACCGTTCAATATAAACAAAATGACCGACCAAGTGCTGGTCGAGACAACCTGCAGCTTCGTGGCATACGGTTCCAATCGATCCTTCGCAACGGCATGGAAGATACCGCCTGCAACGACGCCGAGGATTCCCGATACGCCTACCTCTTCAGCCAGCATATAGATGACGAATGGCGTTAGAATCTGAATCAGCACATGCATCGTGGCATCCTCAATGCCAAGCCTTCTTAGGAAGGATCGGATTGCGATAAAGACAAGCGATAACACGATACCGACCCATACACCGCCTAGCGCGATGACGATGAAGCTCCAGCTCGCGGCAGCCAGCGAGAAAGCGCCTGTCACCGTTGCGGCAACCGCAAACTTGAAGGCAACGAGACCCGAAGCATCATTCATCAATGCTTCGCCTTCTAATAGTCGCAGAATCCCTTTCGGCAGATTGATTCGTCCAGACAACGCACCAACCGCCACGGCATCCGTTGGTGACAGGATCGCCGCCAATGCGAATGCTGCTGACAACGGGATCGAAGGCAGCAACCAGTGAATGCCATATCCAACGGCAACGACAGTCACGAAGACTAGTCCGACCGCCAACAGTAAGATCCAGCCCCTGAGCTTCCATAGTTCCTCTCGGGGTGTTCGTTTCCCGTCATTGAACAATAATGGAGCGATGAACAAAACGAAGAATAGCTCGGGCTCCAGCTCCAGCTCGATTCCGGTCGGCAGCAGCACCAGCACGGCGCCAAGCGCGATCTGAAACAATGGTACTGGAACCGATGGTACAATCCGATTAAGCACATTGGATACGGCGATAAGGGCCAGCAGCCCTAGTATTAGAAGAAATAACTCCATAAGCGTTTGGCCCCTCGGATATGTAGTTTTACATTTTGTTCCTTAATGTCCCCTAATCGATAGGCTGTATACGATCTAGGAATTTGGAGCAAAGCGCGCTAATCGCTCCATAAAGGTTGGAACCTGCTTAGCAGCCGCTCGCTGCTGCCGCTTCTGTTCTCGCTCTAACGCTTCTTGATTGCGTACACGATTCTCTTCAGCCCGTCGCCAACGCAGGAATACCATAAAATTCTCGATCTCTGTCAGTTCAGCTTCCGAATAATCCGATAGATCGATTTTACGACCGCCAGTGACCAAATAACGTTCAACGGTTGAATGGCCTTCCAGTTCTTCTGTTGTTACCTCGAAGTATTGTGCGAGCAGAATGATGGTGCTCGGAGCAACATTTTTCTCCGTCCCTTTCTCCAGTCGTGATAATACCTCGTAGGAGATGCCTGTCTTCCCTGCGATTTGTCCGATTGTAACCCCTTTGTCGGCACGTAGTTTTTTCATTGCTGCGGCGATGTGGTTCAGATTGTACGATGGCATGCCAATGTCTCTCCTATAATGCGAGTATGTGATAGTACCGTGCGATATGCCTATCCACTATATCATCGCATTCTATAATTTTACAGGGGAACCGATGGAAGTTACTGTATATTACTAGTTTGGCTGCATAATAAAAGGCGCGTAGCAGCGCCTTCTCTCATCTTTCCTTTAAGCAATACCCTTCGTCACATCCAAGCATGAGGTTCAAATTCTGAATCGCAGCGCCAGATGCGCCTTTGCCCAAATTATCATATCTGGCCATAATGTTAATCTTGTCATCGTGTCCGAATACGAATAACTCCAGCCGATTCGTATTGTTGCACGCCGTTATGAGGAAGTGACCATCATCTAGATGGGCATCGGAATCAAAAGGCATCACCTGTACGAAACGTTCCGATGCATAGTATTCGGAGAGTACATCGTGAATGTCTCTCGCCGTAGACTTGCTCGGCAGAAGACGACTGAATAGTGGAACGGACATCGCGATTCCTTGCTTATAGCTTGCTTTGATCGGCGTGAATGAAGGTTCATAGGTCAGTCCTGTCAACAACTGCATCTCAGGGATATGCTTATGATTGCGCTGGAGTGAATAATGTCTTGGCACATTCAGTTGTTTCGCAGCAGCAAGAGTCAGATTCTCATACTCCGCTATCCCACTCTTTCCTGCACCCGAGTAGCCTGTTACGGTAGAACAAGTTACCGGATAATCTCGACCAACAATACCTGCATCAATTAATGGTCGAAGGGATAAAATCAATCCCGTCGCATGACAGCCAGGTACAGATACACGCGAGGCGGAACGAATGCGGTCTCGTTGGTGATGGATTTCGGGCAATCCATACACCCAATCGTTATCCGTTCGGAATGCAGTGCTGGCGTCTATAATTCGAGTGCGCGGATTCGTTACGAATGATGCAGACTCGCGAGCGGCCGCATCGGGAAGACAAAAAAATACGATATCAGCTTCGTTGAGCAACTTTCGTCTTTCGTCTGTATCTTTGCGTTTGTCATCGTCGATCTGCAATAATTCGATGTCAGTCCGTTTCGCCAGGTCTTCACGAATCTTCAAGCCTGTCGTCCCGGCCTGTCCGTCTATGAATACGGTATTACGCATCGCCTATCATCTCCGTTATTGTATATTTATTCATTATTACGAATTAATATACTAGCAATGATTGGGTTCGTCAATTAAAAAAGACTCTCCCAGTGGCAGCATGTAGTGCCAAATGAGAGAGTCCTATAGCGTTAAGCTGGCGTACCGCGATGAAGCAGAAGCCCCATCTCTTCAGAGGAAACCGGTCGGTAGAAATAATAGCCTTGCCCGATCCTACAGCCGTACTGCTGGAGCAATTCAAGCTCCTCCTCTTTCTCGATCCCTTCACATATAATTTCCAGGTTCAATGTATGGCCGATATCAATAATGAGCTTTATGATCGACTCGGCAGCTGTATCTGTCGTTAATTCTTGTGTGAATGAACGATCGATCTTCAGGTAATCAACGGGCAAATGACGCAGCACGCTTAGCGAAGAATAGCCTGTTCCGAAATCGTCTATCGAGATCTTCACACCTAGACGTTTAAGCTCGTCGAGAATCGACATCGATTCATTCAAGTTTTGCATCATACTCTCGGTCACTTCCAGCTCCAGTAAGGCGGCATCGAAGCCTGTTTCCTTCAGGATTCTATTTACCGTTGTTGTGAACCCCGCATTATTGAACTGGCGTATTGAGATGTTCACGGCCACTGTTAACTCGGGGTTGCCTGCCAGCTGCCAGCTTCTCACCTGTCTGCACGCTTCTTCAAGCACCCACTCGCCAATCTCAATGATGATGCCTGTTTGCTCAGCAAGAGGAACGAATACAGATGGCGCTATCGGTCCGAACTCCGGATGCGTCCAACGCAGCAGCGCCTCTACTCCCCGGATTGTTCCCGTGTGCATCTCTACGATCGGTTGATAATAAAGGGAGAGCTCTTGTCTACTCAAGGCGCTTCGAAGATCGTTCTCCAACTTGACTTGACGCAGCAATTGTTCGCTTTGGATTGCTGAGAAGAACCGATAGCCATTTTTTCCGCTGCGCTTGACCTCGTACATCGCTTTGTCAGCACACAATATCAGCGACTCCACTTCACACGCATCCTTGGGATACTGACTGATCCCGATGCTAAGTGTCGTGTAAATCTGCTTCTGATTCAGCTGAAACGGTGTGCGGAACGAATGGATTAACTTTTGGGCCAATGCGTCGACTTCCTCGTGCCTTTCATACGGGAACACAACAATGAATTCGTCGCCTGCATAACGCGAGATGAAACAGTCGCCGCCAACTACACTGCTGAGCTGGTTGGCAACGTCCTTTAGCATCTGGTCTCCCCCATTATGACCCGTCATATCATTGACGTTCTTGAAGTAATCAAGGTCGAGAAATAATACCGCAAGAGGTGTCTCCTTGGATAGTTCAGCAATCATTCGTTCCTTGAGCAGCGCTCGGTTAGGTAGTGCCGTAAGCATGTCATAGTAGGCCATATGCTCAAGCTCACCTAGCGCCTCGTTTAATTGAACGTTCAACTTCGCGTTTAATTCATTCTCTTTCTTCATATTCCGGAAGTAGAATGCCAGCAATGAATAAAGGATCGTATTGATGATGACGCCAATCATCATGCTGTTGACCAATTCTATTGGCTCAGCAGGCAAGTAGGCATGCATGTACATTAAATAGAAGGCTGCAGCGAGGATAGTTGGTATTGGTGACGGGAGTAGAAAGGCTAGCAGGACTAGCGTCAAATACATGACACTTACCAGCTTATCAAAGGACAGCTCCGGTATGGCATTAAAAAATGCGATGAATGCTGCTGCTGCCAGCACGTACTTCATTCGGAGCGGCTTGATCACAATCGAAGTGAAAATAAATCCAGCGAACAGTAGAGCGAATACATGTCCACGTGAAGAAGTTACGGAGTCCATCATATTCAAGGAGAGCGAAAGCGCAGAAAGAATAATGACTGCATTTGGCGCATGATGTATCAAACGTTTAATCCATCTCTGTCGGTATTTCATCAATCAGCACCTCGGTTAAGTTTGAGTTCGCTCTAGCAAACTATTTTTGTACCTTATTTCCTTTCATACATTTTAATGTAATCTATTATTTTTTACTAGATACAAATAAACCGATCCCCTAAGAGATCGGTTTATGATAATGCTGCTACACAATCGAGAACGTAACGTGATCTTCTTTATCAGTGGGGATTCTGGCGGCGACAAGTGAGACATGCGTCAGCCCGAACGTCGTATTGATTGCAACTAGCGCAAACAGTGCTGGTAGAGTCTTAATCTTGGCTGGCACATTAGCAATTACTTTATACAAATTTAGGAAGACGTTTGATGCGATTCTCATATTGTTCGATCGATTCTTGTCCGTATTGGGAGATGCAATAATCCAAGGAAGAACTAATGCAACGCTGTAACTGATCATGGAAAAGACACGTGCGAATATTTTATATTCTGGTTTATATCTACCGATACCACTCAAGAGAATCTTAATACTTGAGAAAGTCAAGATCACAATTTGGTAAGCAGATATTTCCATGGATACCGATGTATTGGTCTCATATATGTTATATGCAACACAGCCAAGTGCCAATGCCGACCATGCGATCTCTGTCTTTTGCGCGAAGTTCAGAATAGGTCTTGCAATTGGCAATCGTGCCCCACCATCATTCGGCGTATAGGTGTATTCAGCCAAACTGATGTTTGCACAAACCACTTCGATGCTCCGTAAAACGATATAAAAGTAATTCATTACATCTACGGTTTCTTTATATCCATCTTCTTCCTTTTGTTTATTCTCTTCCTTTTCAGCACGAATCAGCGCCTCATTCTGGACTGCAGCTGCTGTCATCTGCTGTGTCTCACCTAACTTGAGCTGTTTCGGCAAGCCCGAAGTTTGACCTGTAATCAGATTGCGCAAATCATCCTTCTGCAAAATACCGATTTTATCATTCGCAAGCGAGTCACCTGTGGCAATCCGATAGATAATGCGTGTCGGAATCGCCGCGATCAAGGTGAATACCCTTAGCAGCGTCAGCTTGCGATCCCCTATAATCAGCTCAAGCAGGCTGGACAGAATAGGTACTTCCACTTCCTCATTGAGCATCTCTTTGATTGCCTGAACAAGAATCTTACCTAAGCTGAATACCGCTTCAACCGTATGCTTAACGGTTTCGATCGAGGCTACGGCGATGATCTGAAGCAGTTTGCTGAGAATATCCCCGATGGCCAGCTTCGGAATCTCTTCGATGAACGTCTCGATCATCAGCTGTAGTGCCGTCTCTGCGGTGAACAGACCTTGATCAACGAACTTGCCAAGCGTCTGCTGAATTTGCTGCGCAATTCCACTATCGTCCCCGCCGCTTGAACCGCTTCCCGAGAAGAAGTTACCATGCAAGATGTGATACATTGGCCAGTTCGTCATCGGATTCTGGAACAAGGCGGCGATGCCGGTACCGATTATGGATGGCTTCTCTATGTTCGATTGTTTGAATTTATCTACGATCGATGGCTCTGCGATTTGGTGTTCAATTGCTTCCAATGTTCCTGTAATATTCGCACGCATAGCTGGAATCGCCTCTACAAGCGAGTCGCACACGCCGTTGAACATGTCGATCAACCGGTCGCTCGTCTCCAAAATATCGGTCCACCCCAACAAGCGACCAAGCCATTCGAGCACCTTATTGAGATCGATGCCAACCAGCTTCAACACCCAGTTCAACGCTTTGAACACACAGCCGAGCGTCTTGAGCGCGATCTTCATGACCTTGTCGGCTAAGGTGAGCACGAACGTTAGGCCATCTCCGACTTTCTCGAGCACGAAGCTAATTCCATCCTGCAAATAGGTAACGCCGTCCCGTATATATTGGATCGCGGTTTCGAATACATGCTCTAACGTATGGAACACATCTCCAGCGACGGAGCCGATGTCGTCGAATATATCGCCTAGCAGCTTCGGCTGCACCAGCGGAACGTAAGGCTGCAGTAAACCGTTCTGAACCTTCATTCCTGTAACGAAGCCAGTCGGCAAATGCGAAACGTTGAGCAGGCCCGTATGTTTGACCGCTTGATCTGTGACGGAAACGAATGTGTTCGCGGATGTTCCAGCTCCTGCCATGAATGAAGCACCTGCATCCGATATCTGAGCGATACTGCTGGCAACGCCATCTAATGTCTTGTCATCCAGCTGTGCTGTGACAACCGGTTTGCCATCGGCCGTTACAGCTTTCTTCAGATCCCCCCCGCTCTTTATTACTTGAAGTCCCTTATGAATGCGCCCGTTCGGATAAATGTTCAGCGTCTTGTCCAGGAAGTCCGCTTCTACATGATAGATTGCCGAAGAGATATCACTGGTCATCTGAACGATGGTCACATTGCCCATTAAGTCAGTCTCTACTTCAGCAGCATTATGCTGATCCAGGCTGTAGGTCAAACCATTCATCTGAACATACATCCATTCGGATGAAGTGATGCGCAGTTTGCAGCCTTGCAGCGGCGCACCTTGATCATTGTCTAGATGGATATGGGTAGTAAAGGAGTTGAACTCAAGCGTCTTGCCGGCGTGAGCAAAATTCATCACCCGCTGCTGCCACAGCGTAGATTGCGGATCCTGCCAATAATGCGTGAGGCTCTGATCTTGATTGACGAGGAATAGCTCATTGGCAAGCTTCAGGTGACTGCGAATCGGCGCGATATGAATGGCGGAACCGCTGAACAGAACCGGTTCGTTCCAGCTGTAGGTGCTGCCTTTCTTGCCGTAGATGTAATACAACTTATTCGGGCTGCACATCGCCCAGATCGAGATGTTGTCACGGTCCTCCTTGACGATGATTTCATGCACGTCTTGGAGCTTGTCGGTCACCTTCTGCATGCTTCGGATCTTCGCATCTTTGAATACATATATGCCTGTATTCGTTCCGACGTAAAGATCGGATGATAGGAGCAGCGGGTTCGTTTGTGCCCCGGTCGGTGTAGATAGGCAGTTGTAATGCAGGTTCCGGAAGCTCGGATCGATCTTCTGATTGCCCGGACTATAATCATAGTGCATTTTACCAAGCTTGCTATTGGCGATCGTCGAACATTCGAGTGTCTGGGAGTTGCCAATCTTGTACAGAAAATAGATCGCGCGCTGACCGAACGCATAACCGATGGACATATCCTGAAGGCTATTAGGATCTTGGTTGACGTTCTGCGGGAATTCACATTTGACCGCGGACGCTGCGGCTGCATCGATTTGATAATAATATTTAGGGCCATTAATATGACCGGAAACAATGAGCAGCGGCGCTTGCCCGTCATCCGAAGTGCCGATGAGCATTTTCTCAGCGCCAAATGCCTTGTCGACTCCGGTAACCGCCTTAGTCAAAGCGCCGAATGAGTGCCAATCCGTCTGCGTGTAATCATCCGATAGCATAGAAGCAATGTATATTGTCGTTGCCGCTTCCCCTGCCTTGCTCAGCGCGACAGCGACCGTGATGCTGCCTTTTTTGTCCTGCGACACAGCAAACGTTCTTGCAGTAGTGTGCTCTATGAATCCACTGCTTAGTTCAATAGCGGAGAATCCAGTTGCAGACGATTCATCGTATTTGAGCAGTCGAAATACATCATCCGTTCCAATCGAGAAGATCATTGGCTTGCCTTGGCTGTCCTGTACGACCGCGATATTTGAATTCGGCTCTAAAATGGACGGCGGTTGATGGTTCTTCATCAACTCACTTGCGATATGGCATGTAACCTGCGATGTCCCCTCCAAGTTCGACGCTGGCAGTGTAACGATATCCGAAGGATATTGATTTTCCATATTAATGATTAACCTCCTTAATGATCAGTTCGTCGCCTCGACTTAGTTCTCCGCCTTATACGTCAGTTCAAGCATGAAATTCCCTTCGTTGTCCGCCGATGGATTTTTGAAAAAGAACACTTGGCCGGCCGGCAGCATAATCGTCGTCTGACACACGTTCGAGAGATTGCCAAACACATTGCCGATATCGCCAATCCCCGGAATGTCCAGCTTGAACACTTGGTCGAACAGATCATGGAAGAAATCCCCTGCCGAAAAGAAGGTAAGCACATCAAGAATCCCTTTAACGATCTCACCGAATATTTCAAACGCTTTGGCGCAGTCGTTCTTGCCCGAGTTAGACGAGGATTGATCAATCTTGAAGCTGTTGGTCATGGACAACACCGGGCGATTGTCGGCGACGGAAGCGATCAGCGAAATCGTGCCGCTCCAGTCGACACTGCCCTGCGCCCAAGCATGAGCCGTACAAAAACCCATATCCCGCGATACATTTCGGTACAAAGCGATATGCCCATTGAAGTTGAGATCAATCTTGGAGGCTGCGGTGTTGTTGGCGATATTCACAGAGAACCTATTCACGTATTGGTTATCCCCGGAATTGACATCCGAGATATTGTAGGAGAACCCGTATGTCCCGTCAGGATTCACGTAAGCGCGCTTAGCATCCTCATATGGATTGCCCATCCCGACATGAATATGGTTGAGAATATGACCGTAAATCCCAGAGCTCATCTGATCGAAAATCGGTCGAAGTAGAAACTCTTCCACCAGCACATGGTGCGAATAAATCATTTTGGCGTCGCACTGCTCTGTCGTTCCAATCCAGTTCGTATCGAATATACCAGGCGTTCCTTCAACTGATCTGTGCCCGCCCTTGGTCGCCAGTATGAAATTCAAGGTGCTCATGTTCGAGTTGTCGGCATCATGGAACATGGTGAACGTCGTACCTACGGGTTGAAGTGCGTCAGGCACTTGCAGCTGCGACGGTGGATCTGTGAGCGGCGTCGTGTGAATGGCGTAACCCAGAATATATGGGTTTCCCTTAGCCTGCAGCTCCCTCAAATAGGCTTGCATGAAGAGTACAAACTGCTCGCAGCCTAGATCGCCTGCATCCTTCCCCGTATCCGTATGCGTTGGATCGAAGCGAAGCAGATCGGTAGACTCGAAATCCATAAATAGCGAGTTGACGGTGAACATATGATCCATGAAATGATACAACTGATCTTTGACCAAATCCGGAACCGATCGGTTGTTCGTTAACGACTCCTTCTCAACCGATTTCAAGTCCATCGTTATGGAAATCCCATATTTCCAATCCGTCATGTCATAGGCCACTAACTGGGCTTCCGGTCCGGCACCGTCCCATAGATAAGCAGTGCCAGATAAGAAGTTAAGCTCGAATACGATGTCCGTTCCACTTCGCGCTATCGTAACTTGCGGGTGAATAACGCCATCGATACATGATTGCTTTGGCGTGCCGTCTGGGTTTCGAGGAATTTCATCTGAAGATGCTAGCACTTGAAACACATACTTCTTGCTCGGTCGGTCGTAGGTTTTGAGTACAATGAATTCGGGTTGAATGATGCCCATTTGCAGCAGGTGCGTCAGCTGGTCATTCAGCGTCTTCTCCGTGATTGATACGACCATGTCATATTGCTCGAAGATCAGTTTGTTGTTCATCGAATGATTACGCCTCCTATTGTATCGCTTGCGTTTCAGCAGGTATTGTCTTCATGTTCACGATCTAAGCGTACAATTGCGAAATAAAAGAATAATGAAAAAACATCGAACGTCCAAACAGAAAAACCGCGAAGCATCAAGGCTTCGCGGTTTTTCTAAATATCATTTATTGGTCCGTTTTCTTATTAGATAAGCGATTCATCGATATTCGATACAGCTCTTCCATCTCCTCGGAAGGCCCAATACCAAGTTCACGTTCAAGAAGCTGCGCATAATTCATGTACAGCGCCGTCAACCCTTTCTTATCCTTGGTCTGCACGCGAATAAGCATGAGATGCAGGACGATCGATTCTTCGAACGGGTAGCGATCGATTAGCTTGAGCAGCAGCTTAGATGCCGTGCTCATCTCTCGTATCGCAATTAATGCCGCAGCAAGCTTGACAGCGAATCCAATGTACAGTCGCACGATACGCTCCACTTCATGCGCTGCCCATACATAGGCTTTGTCTCCGAATAGATCGCCTGTATACAGTTGTTCAATCTTCATCGCATCCTCGATGTTGTCGGCATTAATCGCAGACAGCTTCACCAGTTGCCGCTCGAATGTGATGGAATCGATGGCGGGATCTAATAATTCAATCGCATAGCCATCGTTCTCCGAACGTATCGCCTCACGCAAACCTAATGGTTCCAGTGACTTACGCAATTGATAGACGGTCGTATTCAAATAGTTGACTGCCCCTTCCAGATCCATGCCTCCGAAGATGTCTGTTAACAGTCTTGAACGTGGAATCCGCCTGCCCCGATGCAGGATGAGATAAGCGAACAACTCTGCGCATTTGCGCGAAATCCATTTCACCCGTCCAGCCGCATTGCTAACAACGACGTCGCCAAGCATCGTGATGACGGTTTGTCCTAACGGAGTCGAGCTCGGTTGTGATGGAATGGATGTTGTGTGAGAGGCCCGCCATATCATCAAAGCGCGATTAACAGCACGTTGGAGCCTGTCTTGAGAGACGGGCTTGACTAAATAGTCTAGAACAGACAGCTCATAAGCTTCCAGAGCGAAATCCTTGTGGGATGTGACGAAAATGATCTGTACTTGAGAACCGGCGCGTTCCAGCTTCGACGTAAATTCCATGCCGTTCTCGCCATTCATGGAGATGTCGACGAATGCGAGGCCGATGTCTGTGTTGTCATTCAGAAAGCTGTGTGCAGACTGCGCGTCCGAGAAGGTGCCGGCTACTTGAATGCCAGGCAGCTTGCCTAGCATTTTGCTCAAGATCAGATGCATCGCTGGCTCATCGTCCACCACGATTACTTTCACGACGCCGCTCCTCTCTAGGATCGTCTGTCACGCCGCTCCTACCCTCAGACATCGACCCCGGTAATGTGAAACAGAACGTTGAGCCTTCACCAGACACACTGTTGAACCACAGGCTGCCTCCATGCATATGGACGAATTCACGGGCCAGCACAACCCCGAACCGCGTATTGCCGGCTTCCTCCCCATTAGCTGGCGCCTTGAATATTGGTTCTTCTTGACGCAGCAGCTCCGCGGTTAGCTCATCGATCCCTTCCCCATTATCACGGATGCATACCGTAACCTGATCGCCCTCCAATGTTGCCACAACCTCTACCCATCCGCCTATGTGCGTATATTTGATCGCGTTCGCGATTAAGTTCCGCAGTATAAAATCAAGCATTTCTTTATCTGCACTTACCGTAATTCTGTCATCAATTCGCTCTGTCAAACGAATGAGCTTAAGGCCTGCCTTCGATCCAGCAATGGATAACGTTTGATACACGACCTGCTGCAAATTCCAATCAAGCGGATGAAACATGACTTTGCCATTCTGACTTCGATACCAATCCAGCAAATTCTCAACGAGCTGGAATGTGCCCTGCACCTGTCGCTGCAGCTCTAGGAACACCTCGGCGTGTTGATCTTCGGTCGCCGCCAGTTCTTCTCCGAGCAGCTCGGTTAGGTTCACGAGAATGGCTATCGGATCGCGAATATCATGCGCAACGATCGTGAAGAGCTTGTCTTTGAATGCGTTCAGCTCCGAGAGCTGTCTAGCATTCTCACGCAGCTGTGCTTCGTTCGCCTTCAGCTGGGTAATGTCGTAGAACAGAATCATTTTACCAATAGCAACATCTGAATCGTAAATATAGGTCACGCTGCATAGATAGAACCTGTCCCCTTCGGGCTTGTGACGATGGAACGGAACACGTTCATCCCATGCATCAGCAGATCGTATAAACTCGACCAGTTCAGGTACATGCGATAGCAGATCACCAACATAGGCCGGATACTGCTTCTTCGTGTGAAGCTCGGGAAGCACTAGCTCCGCCGCACGATTGTAGCCTACGATTCGATCCTCATCATCCAGAAGAACGACGCCGTCGCGTATGGTATCAAACAGCTGCGTCATTGCAATTGGCGTGAAACGGAGCAAATGAAACTTCAGTATCCCCCATACATAGAGCATGCCAGATGCAACAAATCCGAAAGGGGTAAGATCTACAACGATTCCAAACCAGAAGAACATATTGCACAGCATTGGAGCGGCGGCAGCCATGGCCAATACAATAATCTGCCTCCGTACGATCCTCGAGGAGTTCCAATATTTCGGCAACAATAAAATGTATCCGCATAGAAGAACAAAGTAGTTATAGAGCACATGAACTTGATAGCCAACCCCTTTGACTGTGGTGTACAAAGGAATTAACGCATCCTTGTTCAAGCTGTAGCTCTCATAGATGAGATGATGCCAATCGTTGGTGAGATGTAGGAAGAAGATTGCTGTAGGGATGAAGAATAACACGAGTGCAAGGCGCCTTCGATACCGGCTGACTGTCCCAGTAAATTGAATGACTTGATAGAACCAAAGCGTCGAGATGAACGGAATGCCTATGTATTCGATTTGCAGAGCTAGCTTTACTTCTTGCAGGTTACTGCTTAGAAGTTCGAACGCATACCCAACAGCATAGAAAGATGCCCCGATCATGATCAGAATCAGCGTTCTGGCAACCGGCAGATGGCGCTTCTGATAGGAGAGGAAAGCGATATATATCATTACGACCGCTGCAAGGATAAGTAGTAATGACATCCATTTGATTTGATCCATAGCGTAGTTAACCCCTATATGTTCTTACGAATAAAGTTTTCAACACCATTATATTCCTGAAACATATCGTATCGTGAAATGGTCTTGTTATCAAGAACAATAGTTAAGATGATAAAATATTTCGATGTTGTGGAAGCACGCGAGCACCCCGGCAGAAGGCCTTTTCGGAGGAAAGAGCGTGATAAAAGCGCAGCTGCTTCGGCAACTGCGCTTTTACGGATGTTTGGATCACTTCGCAGCTCCGCTTGATGTGAACGCATCGAAATAGTCGACGACAACCTCTCGGAATTGTTGTGCGGCTCGCGAGATATATCGGCTTTTGTGCCATAATAATGCGATTTCCCTCGCCAATTGTTGATCCTCGATGGCAATATAGTGGATGCTGTCACGCGCGTACCTTGCTGTACTTGGGATGAAGGCGATTCCGATTTCCGCTTCAACCAATGCGCTCAACCTTGCTGGCTCATCCCCTTCGAATATGTACTGCGGTTCAAATCCTACCGATCTGCATACCTCATCGACCCAATCGCGAGTCCCATACCCTTTCTTCACCCCAACAAACCATTCGTCTTTCAATTCGATTAACGAAATGCTTGTTCGATGTGCGAAGCGATGTCCTGCCGGCACAGCGACGACGACCGGATCAACACATACGATCTGACACTCGATGTCTTCGTTCTGAATCGGCGGAGAGCATAAGCAGAAATCGACCTCTCCTCGGCGCAGAAGCGTGACCATCTCCTGCGTCGTTAGCATCTGGACATGGAATTGAATATCCGGCAGCTGCTTCCGAAACTCACGAAGAATCGATGGCAGCGTACTTGCGGTGGTGACCGCTAATTTGAGGGCACGGTGCTCATGCTTCGTTAGATCCTCGATTTCCAGCCTTCCTTGCTCTAATTCGAGCATAGCCCTCTCCGCACGGCGCAGGAACCGAATGCCGAACTCATTCAATCGGAGATTTCTCCCGGTTCGATCGAACAACGGTGCTCCAAGGTCCTCTTCAAGACGTTGAATCGTTTTACTAAGTGAAGATTGCGTGACATGCAGTGTGCGTGCCGCTTCGGTGACATGCTCCAGTCTCGCGACCGTAATAAAGTATTGGATTTGAAGAAGCTCCATCTCACGATTCTCCTCTCATTCCTTCTAGTCAATGAGATCATAACATGAAATGCGTTGGAGTAAATCAATGACATCTTGTAAGATAGCATCACACAACGTAAGGGGGATGTATTCATGGGTGCACGAAGCTGGTGGCTAATGATTGCTATAGGTCTGGGGATTATGCTGAACCCACTTAATTCATCGATGGTATCAGTCGCAATTCCTGACTTGCAGCAGGCGTTTGGACTTGATTTCACTAAGGTGTCTTGGATTATTTTCTCGTTCTATATTGCAAGTGCCGTAGCGCAGCCTGTCATGGGCAAGGCGAGCGATTTGTTCGGCCGCAGGAAGATTTTCATCATGGGCTTATTGGTCGCATTCGCAGCATCCTTATTCGCTCCGCTATCTACAAGCTTCGGATGGCTGATCGTATTCCGTGTCGTTCAATCGATCGGCACCAGTATGATGATTGCCGTTGGGATGGCGATCGTTCGCGTTCATGTGACAGAGAAGCAGGCAATCGCACTATCTGTGCTTAGCATTTTCTTATCTGGCGCTGCAGCCATTGGGCCGTTCATTGGCGGAATGTTAATGCACTGGTGGGATTGGCAAGCAATCTTCCTCGTCAATCTTCCCTTCGTTATCGGCAGCCTCGTGCTTGCTTGGCGCGTAGTACCAAAGGATGGTCGACCATCCTCTGAACGTAATGGTACGTCTGTTCGTCAGTGGATCGCAAGGATGGACCCGCTAGGTATAGCGCTTTTTACAGGTGGATTAATTACCTTGCTGATCGGGTTACTCTCAGCCAAATCATCCGGTCATTTATCATTAACCAATATCATTGTTGGACTAATCGGCATTATACTCTTATTCGCATTCATCAAGCAGCAATTACGTACATCGTCTCCCTTCATTCCGCTGCGCACCTTCGCCCAGTATCCTTCTTTGACCTGGGTTAATGTTGAATTCATGCTCATGAACATGTTGTTCTACTCGGTCTTCTTCGGGCTTCCTTCCTATCTGCAGACAGTGCGTCATGTAAGTGAATATCATACCGGAATGTTGATGCTAAGCTTAGGGGTTTGTTCGCTCGCCGCTTCTCCAATTGCAGGTCGATGGGTTGAACGATCGGGTCCACGGCCAGCACTAATCGTATCTGCATTGCTCATGACCGTCGGATCGATATGGCTTATAACACTGAATGAGCATTCGCCAGTAGTCCTTGTTAGTCTTGCTCTAGCAGCGTTTGGCATTAGCAACGGCTTGAATAGCGTTGGGATGCAGGCTGCCTTGTTCCGCAGCGCTCCGACCTCGATGATCGGTGTAGCGTCCGGCTTATTCCTCACATCACGATATATAGGTACTATTCTCTCTTCCCTATTAATCGGTGTCGTAATGGGCGGACATTTCAGTTATCATGGTTTCCGCATGCTAAGCGTTATCCTTACAGTAATTGCGTTAACATTAGTTGTCATAAGCAAACGTCGTCGGCAAGAGATAAGCCCTAGGCAGCAAACGAAAGTGGAACAAGCAAGTTAGTTGGTCGTACGGCACTACAAAAGACCGGTCCGTACCTATTGGAGGAACGAACCGGTCTTCTTCGTTATTACTTGATCTCAGCCAATGCTTTCTCCCGATAGCTGTCTACCGCTTGTACGGCGGACTTCCCATCGGTCGAGCGAACCTGCCAGTTCGACTGCTGCAGCACATCTAAGTATCCTTGGATGATCTTACCTGTTTGCGTGTCAGCGAAATCCTTGGCGATGCGCTCATAGCTCGTTTTCACTTCATCCAGCAGCTTGTAGGAACCATCTCGATCATAGATCGGAGAATTGTCAGCACCGCTCATATAAATCGTCAGTGCTCCCTCATACATTGTTTTCACCTTAGATGCATCAGGGCTGCTCGCGAATTGGGATAGATACTGGTCGTACATCATCATCCGGTCAGCAAATTGATCCCACGTAATAACAAGTCCGCCATCTGACATCGATTTCTGATCCGATAATTGCGCCAACAGTTCAATATACGTTGCATATGCAGACGTCAGCGCAGTCTTATATTGGCGAAGCGAATTGTAATCCACAATTGGGAAAATCGAGCCTTCCACCGCTTCCAGCTTATAGCCATCCGCGAACACCGCTTCGACCATCGTACGAATCGAATCATCCTTGATCTGACTTGCGTTGTCTTTCGTGATTGGCCAATCCAATGCATTCAATGCCGTTGCAACATTCTCTTTGTAAAATGGCTCCTGTCGACTCGGCAGCTCCTCGTCGTACTTGGCAACCAAATCACGAACGATCTGATCAGCAGACTCTGGTTGCAATTTGGTTAGATTTTCGTTCAGAAACTTCAGCCTATCACTTATATCAGGATTAGTTGATTTCAATGCATTATAATCACTTAGAACTGGATCGTCCTTCGATGATTGTTCCGAAGGCGTCGGCTCTGCCTGTTGGTCCTTATCCACTGCCGAAGTCGATTCGTTCGGACTGCTCTCGGTCTTCTTATCGTTATTATCACACGCTGCTAGCAGAACAGCAGACAATAAGCACATCATTGCCGCAGCGCTTGCTTTACTCTTGATTTTCACACTTAATCCCTCATTTCAAACGAAGTCAGATACTATCTAAACGTATTTAAGCTTCATTTGGTTGCACCTAATGGGCAGGTGGTTATTGCCAGTCTCAATTCGAGGCACAACTAATAAAGCTGCCGCCGCAGCGACAGCCTTTGATTTTGTCTATGAAAGATGCCAGTTCATGACAAATATCGCTCCGTCGTTCACTCTTTTCTATTGTCCTTAATTCGTTGATTGAGCCAGGATGATACCAGCTTCTCTCTTGCTTAGTTTCTCTCCATACGACTTTCCCGTCTTCGTCCCTAGCCCTTGAATGGCTTTCATCTGGGTCGAAGTGGCAGGCTGCGCATTGATCAGATTCATAAGATTATCCTGTGCGATCATACGAGCGATCCTCGGATCATCCAGCAGATGGAGTATGTGATACATCGCTTCAATTGCCCGCTCTTCTCCACCTTCAAGACCATATCCGGAATCGGTACTTAGGATGAAACGGTCGGGATATTTCTTTATCACGGGTATGAAGTTCTCTGGGTGTAAGCCTCCTTCAGGGTTAAAAACTGAGAATCCAGCAAAAAAGTCAGCGTATAGATTGGGATGGCTCGATAGCAACCGGTCAATCTCTTCAGGTGTGTTATAGGCATTGATATGTCCGAAAATGAAGGTTGTATCCGGATGCTCAGACATCGCTTGCTCCAGCTTCGCCACAGGCTCTCCGTTCGGAGGATCGATGTGAAGCAATATGGGCGCTTTGTAAGTAGCGATCAGATCATAAATTTGCGGAAGATATCCGTCCATGGGATCATTCGCCTTCCATAGAACGTTGGAGACGACTGGCGAATAAGTCGATGCACCTGCAATTTCACCAAGTCCGAAGTAGCCTTTCTCCAGATTCTCCTTCACCACGTCCAAGCTGCTAGGATCATGCAGGTCGAAACCAGAGAAATATGGGATGTAGAGCTCAGGATTCGATTGATAAGCTGTCCAACTGTTCGCATCTGTATTGATCGCGCTCGGCTCAGACACGTCACCGAACAGGACGACATGAGCGACTTGATTTCTAGCCCACATCGACTCCGATCGACGATACTGCGAGTCACTAGCATCATGATTATGACCATCTACGAGTCCTAATTCGCCATATGTATCTACGAGTTCAGCCAGCGTCGGTGAATCTGTCTGTTTCTTCAATTCCTTAGCTTTAGCAGCAACTGACTTGATCACAGAATCTGAATTCGTGTCTGGATCGCTGCAAGATGTGAGACTTAATGCCGTGCAGCAGCTAACGAATAGGATGAAGAATGATTTCTTAGTCATACTATACCTCCTTCGTACGCATCACATGCTATCGATATGTAATAAAAGGTAAAGATAGTTGATATAGTCATATTGTATGCGATTACTCTGTGGGAAGATAGTTGCATGATGCGATTAATATTACGAGGATTGTATCATTCACTACACGATCGAATCGAAAAGCGGCAGTCCATGGACCCGATAACGTCCCAGACTGCCGCTTGTTTATTTCTCTATCAAACATCCATTATCCAAATGTAGAACGCGGTCGCATAGCGGAAGGACACGCTCATCGTGGGTAACCATTACCGCACTCTTACCCAGCTCCTTCGCTTCGCTTGCGAGCAACTGGACCACATCCATGCCTCGTGCGGCATCAAGGCTTGCTGTCGGCTCGTCTGCGAGCAGCACAGCAGGATCATTCATGAGTGCTCTTGCAATAGCGATACGTTGGCGTTCACCGCCTGACAGCTTTTCCGGATATGCACCTCGTCTATGTGACATTCCTAGCTTCTCTAGTAAAGCGCGTGCTCGCTTTGCAGCTAGCGACGAATGGATACCGCTTTGTTTGGCAACAAACATCAGCTGTTCCTCCGCTTTCAAATACGGAATCAGATTGGCACTTTGGAATATGAATCCGATTTGATGAAGTCGTATGCTCGACAGCTCACCAGCGTTCTCGCCCGTAATCGATTCCCCATCAAGAAGCACATTGCCGCTCGTAGGCGCGAGAAGAGCGCCTGCAATGGATAAAAAGGTGCTTTTCCCAGAACCAGAAGGGCCGAGAACGGCAACGAGCTCTCCTTCTGCAACCTTCAGGCTGAGATTGTTGAGAATCGTTCGCTGTACGCCTCCGTCCTCGAATCTATGTGTGATTTGGTCCATTATGAGTCGATAAGTCATGCTGTCGTCCTCCCTATCGCATCCAACGCATCGATTCGACTTATTTTATAGACGGACAGAAGAGCACCAACAAGCGAGATGACGATAAAGGCTCCGCATGTCATTAAAAGGGTCGACACGTGAAGTTGAAACGGCATGCCGCTTGGCAGCATCATTTCGATCGCTCGGACTAGCAGCACACTTATCATTAAACTGCTGACGCTCAATAGCAGCATCTGCAGAGATACGCTTTTGACCAAATAGCCGGTTCGCGTACCGATTGCCTTTAATACCCCGAACTGATGACTCTTCTGAATCGTAATGACATAGAAGAATACCGCTAATACGAATACGGAGATGATATATAAGAACAGAATCATCATCGTCAGAGAGCCTTGTTCCTCTTTGTATCCGGGTATAGCCGCGATAGCTTGGGATTTCGTTACAATCTCGGTTTGAGACATTGCAGCTGCAAGTTGCTCGACTTGCTCCTTATCCGCTCGAAGTGCAATTGCACTGATTGAGCGGTCTGAGGCCGCTCCGTCAGCTCCTTTCAACGCGTTCATCTTGAGTTGGAGCTGCCTCCAGTCTGACTCGTTTAAGAAGATGACTGGCGAATGGCTGAAAGACTCATCGCTCACAAACCCGCTAACTGTCCATTCTAGCCCTGAACCCTGATCGACAATTATGCTGCCAATACCAATCCCGGATTCCTTCATCTTGCTGTCGACCAGCACTTCGCCTATACTTTGCGAGGTTATCGCATGTCCTTCGGATACCGATGGCATCAACCAGCCCTCGGGCTTCACTGCAATTAGTGTCACATCGAGTTTAAATTCTGCCCCCGCGTTTGTGACAGTGGTCATTCGAACACTTAGTGACTGTACATTCTCTTCCCCAATAGCTTTGCCAGTCTGAGATAGCACAGACTCTTCAAGAAGTGATCGCGTAAAACGGTGGCTTGCTTCTTTCTCCATTACGAAATGTGATGCGCTCATGTTCTCAATCGAAGCTGCATTGTCATAAGCGAGTCCCTTCGCCAGTCCAGTGACGAATAGGACTAGAAAGGCGATTAGCAGCATAATGGTCGCGATTAACGCATAACGAACTTTAGCGAATCTCATCTCTCGAATGGCCAGATACATCGTGCTTCCCTCCCTTGGTTGGCACCAGTTTAGGAAGTGAAAATGAACGGCGCGTGAACAAACCATTACAAATTCGGAAGCGTCACTGTAAAGGTTGTACCCGTTTCTCGAGAACTGCTTACATCAATCTGACCATCGTGGAGCTGTACGATTTTCTTCACGATTGCAAGACCAAGACCCGTTCGACCCGATGTGCGCTCGCGGGCGCGGTCGACACGGTAGAACCGGTCGAATAGAAAGGGCAGATGCTCAGGAGCAATTCCGTCCCCTGTATCTGCTACGATAATAACTGTATGTGAGGCAGTTTGCTCAGCTACAATTTCGATGCTGCGTCCTGTCGGGATATGGCTCACTGCATTGGCGATTAGGTTCATCCACACCTGCATGAAGAGCACTTCATCACCATAGATCGTGGCAGTTGGAGGAATGGAAAGCTTCAATAGCAGCTCCTTCTCCTCCAGCTGCCATTGAAGCACCTGTACCGCTTGTCGGACGTGAGTGTGTAGAACGATCCGTTGTTTATTGAGTGCATCTTCCCCCTGTTCCAGTGAGGAAAGCATAAGCAGCTGCTTGCTAAGCATGGAGAGATGACGGCTCTCAGCTTCAATGACAGAGATATAATGCGCACGCTCCGCTGTCGATAATTCATGCTTGGCAAGAATTTGGGCGAAGCCTTGAATGGATGTGAGCGGCGATTGGATTTCATGGGATACGTTCGAGACAAATTGCTGACGCGCTTGATCAACGCGATCAAGCTCCCTGCTCATCGTCATGAAATGGCTCGCAAGCTGGCCGATCTCATCTCGTCTTCTTGTAGGCAGCCGAAGGTTGTAATGTCCCTGAGAGATTCGTTTAGTTGCATCGGACAGTCTCGTTATCGGCTTCACCAAATAACGGGTACTAATCAAGAAGATGAGAATGCTTATGATTACAGTCAACAACCCGACCAATGCAAAAAATGTACGAAGCTCTCCAAATTGCAGAAGCACGTCCGGGCGCATGAATAAAGCATATTTCGTCGTAGGGAATTGGACCAGCAAGCCTATCGTGTTGCTCAAACGGTTCTCGAAGAAACCAGAGATGAATGGTTTGTTCGGAAATTGGGCTACACCATGGTAGACCTCACCGCCGAAGACAAGGTCAACCGCCTGTTGATCCAAATCCCGCTCTCTGAAGTTACTGCCGTAGAACTGAGAATTACCTTGTTCATCCGTTACATAGATTTCGTATCCGAGAGAAGCCGCATTGCGCAGATACTTGTCCATTTGTTCAGGTTCCGATTCGATGTACTGTTTCATCTGCTCAGCGATGCCGGTAAGCTTCTCATCGTTATATGGCTTTAGTTTTAGGTGGTAATAGATATTCGATGCTAGGAAGCCGAGCGTACTGCTCACAAGAATAACCGCTATCGTAATAAGAAATACACGGAAATAGAGCGACTTCACTTGCCTCTCACCTCGACTTTATATCCAATGCCGCGTACAGTCTGAATGCTGAAGTCATCAACGTAATTCGCGAATCGTTGGCGGAGCCTTTTGATATGTACATCAACGGTTCGGTCATCCCCCTCGAAATCCGCTCCCCATACGAGACGTATCAGCTCCTCTCGCGAGAACAGTCGACCCGGGTATTGTGCGAGCTGGGCCAGCAGCTCAAATTCCCTCATCGGCAGCAGCAGCACGGATTGACCATCGGACACCTCTACATTTTTACGATCAATCGTAATCCGATTCAGGCGAATGATATCGCTTGAAGCGCGCGTATACCGACGAAATAACGCTTTGATTCGGAAGAGAAGCTCTTCCGGCTCAAATGGTTTGGTGACGTAATCATCCGTCCCTCTGAGATACGCCTGCTCCTTATCGCTTAGTTGATCCTTGGAAGTCAACATCACGATTGGAATATCATAGTGCTCCCGGATATATTCACATAGTTCGAGTCCATCCATCTTCGGCATCATAACGTCAATGATAGCCAGATCAATCGAAGTTTGCTGCATGACTCCAACCGCAACGGCTCCATCCTGCGCTTCATGTACCTGGTAGCCTTCCCGAGTCATCACAAATCGTACGAGCGCTCGAATATTCGGATCATCATCTGCCACAAGCAGATTTTTCATCGTAACAACCCCCATAACTTACCTGATGTCGTTGTTAGCATAGCATAATCGCAAGCAAGTACAAGCGCAGGAAAAAAAGGATGCCGTTGAACGCGGCATCCTTGTATATTTACCTGGCCTACAACCGCTTCGCATAACAATGCCTCATCTTGCCGCCATACATCGGACGTGTGAACTGCAGCGTTAATCCTGCTTCATCTAAATTCCTTACACTTGGCAAATTATCCGGATGGACCGTGGAATAGAGATACAGACAACCTCTCTTCCGCGCACGTTCCTCTCTTAATCTATGAAAATAGCGCTGCAGCCCCATTCCACGCACAGACTCATGAACAACGGTCGAATCCAACACGGCAACGTGCGACAGCTCCTCTACCGGAACGCCGAACTCGGGGCCCAGGTTATCACTCTTATCCGGGTATGAGATCACCGAGTACGCAACAAGGTTCCCATTGACGTACGCACCGTATATTTCACCATGTTCGTTCAAGTGATAGGTAATAAAGGCTTCATCATACATAGCGAACAGATCTTGCGATGGCAGTCGTGACAAGACGTCCAGCATAAGTGCATAGATGTCTTGCACATCCGTTTCGTTTAAACGTCTTATTATGATTGGCTTTCCATCTTTGGTTTGCATAATCCAGTGATAATCCTCCTGCCTGTTACTCTTGTTATGGCAATTATACCCATGCGGTCCGAAATAAAAAAGCCGCAATTATGCGGCTTCCCAATCTCTTATGTAGCTTTCTTTCTTAATCGCTGTAAGAAATAAACCAGCAACGATGTTCCAACGCCAACTAGCATCAGCACAAGCATATATCGGTTGATCGTATGGTGATATGCCTCGAACTTCTCGCCTAAGGCATGTCCCAGCAGGATAAAGGTACATACCCAGAACCATGCACCTGTATAAGCGTAGAGTGCATAATGTCGGAATGGCACCCGCATAACTCCGCAGAAGTAGCCGGTGAAATGTCTCACGCCAGGTATGAAATAAGCGATGAACAGCAGCTTTTCTCCATATTTCTCAAACCAAACGGACGTCTTCGCTAGCTGTGCTTCACCAATGTGAAAGTGTCTGCCGTATTTAAGAACGAAAGGTTTGCCGAGCTTATATCCGACGAAATAGGATAAAGTAACGCCAGCGGTTACGCCGACACCGGCCACAATGATGCTCAACAGCAAATTCATGCGGCCCTCGGAGATAAACACACCGGTATAGCTCATTAGCATCTCGCCCGGCAGCGGCAAGGCCAGCATCTCAAGCAATAGCGCAGCGAATAGAATCCCATAACCGTAGTGCTCTAACCATATTGCTGCATTCCCCAATGGATTTCCTCTTCCTTCTTAGCTGTTCTCTGGCATCGTGCGTATAATCATGCATCATTGCCATCTTAGTTGTTCCCCAGTTATCGTGAAAAAACCGCAGGATATATCCTACGGTTCATTACACCATTGTTAATCCTGGTTAACTCACGCCGTACATAAACTTACTCGCCAGCTTATCCAGTCGTTCACGCATGACTTCATCACCATCATCCTTTGGCGAACTAAGCAGTTGGCGTTTCTTAATGAGGTAATAATCCCACAGAGCATTACGCAGCGTTAAGTGATGCTTCATCAGATAGATCGGATCCATTAGATTCCGGAAGATCAGTTCATCTTGCATCAATAACAAGGTTGCGTTCTGAGGATTGAATACGCCTTCATTCATCCCTTGCTCATAAAACGTGCACAGCCGTTCGTTGCGGGCAGCAATGGCCGATTCAAGCTTTCCGTACAGCTCTGGGAACGTCTCGCGCAAGTCTCTCAAGAATGGCTCCGACCGATAGCTTGCGATCATCAGCGTTCGTACGAATGTGTTGCGGAATCGCACCTCATACGAATTCTCCGCGCCAGGCAGATCCTCCGCGTCATTCTCTTCAACGCTATTCACGAATTGATCGACGATCAGATCAATGATTTCGTCCTTGGAACTGAAATATTTGTACAAAGTCGCTTTGGAAATATCCATCTGCTTCGCAATATCGTCCATTCTAAGCTGTTGAAAGCCCGTAGCTCGGAAGGGGGCCAACAGCTTGTTGGCGAGCCTGCATTTGCACTCGAGGTCATTATATCGGAAGCCCGGTTGTTCCTCCGGTTTCTTCATTCCACGTTCCCCCCTTAATGTCTATAGTATAAACGAATGTTTCGGTAACGTAAACATTCTGTACGAACTATACGTTTTTAATGATTTTAGTTTACTTCGATTAGGTCGTGTAGTATGATGTAGAAACTTAAATAGACAGGAAATGGAGTGAAGTAAACATGCTGGAAAATGCAGTACCCAGCAATGTGAGGTTCTGGCCGATCATGATCGCGATCTTTTTCGGCTCGTTCCTTAGCGTCATGGGCATTAGCACGATCAACATCGCCCTGCCGTTTCTCATTGAAGATTTCCACAGCGATCTGAATACGATCCAGTGGGTATTGACGGGGTTCATGCTGTCGCTTGGCGTTATTGCGCCTTTAACGGGTTATCTAGGTAATCGGTTCGGCTTTAAAAAGCTGTACTTGTATGCGATGGTAGGCTTCGTCCTGTTCTCGCTGCTATGTGCGCTGGCTTGGGATACAACATCGCTTATTGCCTTCCGTATTATTCAAGGTGCGTTCAGCGGTCTCGTTATGCCGGCTACGATGACGATTATTTTCCAAGTCATCCCACGAGAAAAACAAGCATTTGCCGTCAGTATCTGGGCGCTGTCCGCGATGCTGTCCCCTGCTTTTGGTCCAACGCTTAGCGGTTGGTTGATTCAAAGCTTCAGCTGGAAATGGTTATTCTTTATTAATATTCCGATCGGCCTTATCGCAATTGTATTCATCCAATTGATGATTCCAGATTATCGAATGGGCAGCCGCAAGCCACTTGATATTGCGGGTCTCGCAACGGTTATCGTGAGCAGCACCGCGCTGCTGCTGGGGCTTAGCGAAGGAAGACAATGGGGTTGGACTTCGTGGAGCACGCTTGGTTTGTTCGCACTTGGATTTGTGACGTTGGCGTTGTTCATTTGGCACGAGCTTCGAACGGACAATCCGCTGCTAAATCTGCGAGTATTCGCAAACGCTCGGTTTACGATTTCACTCGTATCTGCAACGCTGATCATGATCAGTCTATATTCGGGTACGCTGCTCATCCCACTGTTCCTACAGAACGTGCAGCACATCTCAGCACTCGATACAGGTATTATCATGCTGCCCGCATCCCTAATCATGGCGTTGTTCATGCCAGTTGCCGGCAAGCTGTACAGCCGACTCGGCCCGTTATGGTTAACGGTAGGCGGTATCATCCTCATTCTGATCGGCAGCTACGAGATGACGCGAATGGAAGTTGGCATCTCGCACGCTTACATCATTTTCTGGATGACGGTACGTAACATTGGCGTTTCGTTCGCCGCTGCTGCAACAGGTACGGCAGGCATGGAGGAAATTCCAGGTGCTCAGTCCGGCGATGCTTCCTCGGTTAATAACTGGGTTCGTAACGTAGGCGGTTCATTTGCAATTGCGCTCTTCACTTCCCTGCTCATCTCACATGCAACATCGCATGGACATTCGTTAGCTGCTTCGGGTCAAGATCAAGCAACGATTCCATTGCTCGCGTATACAATGAGTGTGAACGACGTATTCATGGTTGCAACCATTATCGTTGCTATTGCATTCCCACTTGGTCTGCTGGTTAAGAAGAAGAACATCACACCGACTAATACGCCAGAAGCTGGTTTAGCAAGTGCAGAGCAGCTTTCTTAACGAGTGTTAGTCCATATAGAACGTTACAAGGCTCAGCCATTCGTCCAAGGACGATTAATGGTTGAGCCTTCTTGTTTGTTGATTATACCACGCAATGGGTCGGGGTATCCTGAAGGATGAAGGAAATCCGTTATATTTTCGAGAAAATGGTACTGTAGTGTATCCGCTGATACTCCGGTTCAAATCCACACTGCGTATATAACGCTTGCGCCGCTTCATTGCGGCTCTCTACGCTAAGTCGAACATCGAGGGCACCTGCAGCTCGTAATCCTCGCAGCATCTCGGACAATAAGGCTCTCCCTACTCCATGACGCTGCCATTCACGCTTAACCGCAAGCGTCGGAATTCGGGCATGATTCCCCCTATTCGTCGCGCAGATCAATCCAACGGGCGTACCCTTCTCGTCCACTCCCATCAAGTATAATTCAGGTGAGAACTCTACTCCTTGAAACTCATGAATGACACTCACTGCTGTTTTGTTACCACCAAATGCATCGTTATAGATCTCAGCCCAGCTGCTTGCGTCTTCAAGCTGCGGCGATCGGAAACGGAATCCGTTCGGTTGAATGTCTTGTATCGCTCGACTCCAGTCGTCGAGGCACATAATCTGCAAGCAATTCTGCACTTCCATGTCCAAGTTAACACCAAGCGCAGTTTCGCCTGGGATACTGGTCAATGCACGATGGATGAAGTGAATCGGCTTGTTCCCTTGCTGCGCTGCATGCTGGAGATGATCAAATATGTAAGCAAACATCGCCGACCCGATCCCGCGTCTCCGCCAATCCATGTCCACTGTCGCGTAACAATAGACAGAGATATGCGTCTCGCGTTCAACGAAACAGAGAGAGAAATAACCAACCATCTTGTTCGCAAGCTCGACAATGAACGTATTCTCGCGAATTCGCTCACTTGGTTCGTCTAGATCCTGTTCGAACTTCTCGGCTGTATAGCCATGCAGCATATGATGTTGATCTTTGTTAATCATCGCAACGATCAATTTTGTATCCGCACGGTTATGTAGCCGGAATGCCAAGTCATCTCGGGATAATTTCAATTTCATTTGCATACCCTCTTTAATTACAAGATAGTTCTATGATACAGGAGTTCAGGGAATTTATGGTAGACCTCATAATAACTTTTATAAACACATGGCGCTGCAGATGCATACAAAAAGACCGCCAGATCGGCGGTCTTCACCTCGATTATATGATTTCTCTACGTTTGTGCAGAAGGATATACAAAACAATGCCGGTTACTGCACATAATGCCGCACATAGTCCGATAAAGCCGTAGCCTGCTTGAAGACCGCGCAGCAATCCATTCGCCGAATCAGAACCAACCCTACCTTTGACGAACTCGATGACGCCACCAATGACATAGTTGCCAATGACACTGCCTAACCCCATCAACGTTACCGTGAACGTAATTGCCGTATCGCTTCCGTTCGGGTAACGCTTAGCGATGAAGGCCATAACCGTCGGATAGATCATCGCAATGCCTACACCAGCAGCAGCGAATAAGAAAGCATAGCTTTCTCCACCTAGAATGGCAGCGAATGTACATAGAGCAGACAAGCCTGAGAACACGATCAATGAGAGTGTGAAACCAAGCCGATCCGTTAGGGGTCCCAGCAGCAGTCGGGCTAGCGCGAAGCACAGGAAGAATGCAGACAGCATCCCCGATGCTTTTACCGTATCCCAATCGTACGCTTTCTCCAAGAAGTTAACGAGCCACCCTCCCACTGCCAGCTCCGATACGACGCCGAAGGTGAGAATGAACACCATAAGCCACAACACAGGATCCCGCAGCAAGCTCCGAAACGGCGTACGCTCTTCATGGTTAATGTCATCCCCCGGGAACTTACTGAGCAGCGCGAATACGATCGGTACAGCCGATAACATCAGCATGACGAGATACATGCCGCGCCAGTCCAGCGTATGACCGAACATTGTAACCTTCATCAGACCCGTTGCAATGAGCGGCGCCACTGTCGAGCTTAGGCCATAGAAGCCATGGCTTAAGTTCATCATTGTACCTGTATTTCTAACGAAGATTCGCGCACCTAGTACGGCTAGGCCGATCTCCAGCATCCCGTTCCCTATGTACATCAGGAAGTACGATGCGGAGAACCACATGTACTGCTGCGACAAAAAGATGAAGACGCCAGATATCGCCATCGAGGCAAAAGCGATAACCGTTACTCGCTTAATCCCCCATATCCGCGTCAGCCAGGCCGTGAACGAACAGGCGATCAGATAGCCTAGCGCATTGAGCGATAATAAAGTACCTAGCTGCGACTCATTCAAGCTGAAGTCGAATTGAATGCGCGGGATGGCAGGCCCTTTAATATTTTCCGAAAAGCCGAAAATAATAAATCCGATAAAAATCGTCGCCAGCTGCATGGCGTACATCTTGTTGATTTTGCCTTTAGCAGCAGTTGATGTCTCCACTCTATCGTTGTCTCCTTTATCCTTATCTTTTCTCTATAATCTGCAGCCGGTACGTTAAGCTCTCCAGCGTTGCAGTCGCAAGACCCGTCATATATTCGCGGTTCGTATCGTTCTTCACAATCAACTGCGGCATATGTGCCTCCGGAATGTCCTTCAGACAGTATTGATATAGGTCATCGAGCTGCGACTCCTGTGGGAGATCACCGGTAATCGCAATCGTCACCGGGTTAATAATTGCAATGACCGATGTCAGCGTGTGAGATGCCAATTGTACGAAACCTTCTTCTGTATGGAGCAGACGCAGCTGCTCTTCGCGCGAGACACCGAATGGTAAGAACGATACTTCTCCGCCGAATTTCGTGTTGCCGGACAAGATGCGCCCATCCACAATAAAACCCGCGCCTGGAAAATGGTTTCTCGGAAACGTGACAACGGCGAACGTCTTATCCTCCTCGAAATTGAACATATGGTAAAAGCCGTACACCGTCATGTTCATATCGTTCTCGATCGTAATCGATAACTCGTATTTATTTTCCAGAAATGGCCCCAGCGGTTGATTCACCAGCTCCGGCACGTCACAGACGCCGATAACGCCACGATGGACGATGCCAGGAATCCCAATGCCTATTGCTTGGACATTGCTGTTCTCGCTCATCAGGATTTCGATCTGCTGATCGATGACGTCCATATCGATTCTCTCCAGCACGTGAACGGCTTCGTTCAACGTCTCACCGATCAGATTCACACAGCTGGTGTGGATAGACAATATTCCTCCCTCCGTCTTGATGAGCAGGCAAATGACACAGCCGAAGTCGGCATTGTACTTGTACTGCTTCGCAGGGCGACCGCCGCTTGCTCCCTCGGTCTCCATCTCGATGACTTCGTTGGATGCGACGAGTTCATTGAGTATCGTTCCGCATGTAGCGACACTTAACTTCGTTAATTGAGCAATAGATGCTTTCGTGCCTACTCCCTGTGCCTTTAAAGTGTTCTTTACAAGCTCGACGTTCATTTTCTTCACTTGGATCGTGTTGTACGTATGAGGCTGCATGTATACACCCCTATATTCGAATACTTATTATAACTGTTTTAATAAATGGAGTATAAGCGCCTTCGTTGGTGAAGTCAACTTCATTCTCGAAGGTTTGTTGTTCTGCTGTGATAATGTCACCCCATAACTGTTCTGAGATAATGTCACTATGGGACAGGAGACAATTACATTGAGCAGAGAAGAAATGAAG
>NZ_QGTQ01000009.1 GCF_003182255.1 Paenibacillus cellulosilyticus
CACAAGGAAAAATCAAAAAGCTGGCAGAATGACATTAGCAAGTTAGACAATTGGCAGTACGATGAAATTCAAGATACATGGACATGTGCGGCTGGACGTCAATTGTTGTATCGCTACGAAAGCAAAGAAAAGACAGAAAGTGGATATGAGATCAGAAGGCGTCACTATCGAAGTGAAAGCTGTGAAGGATGTCCACTCAAGGCGAATTGCACGAAAGCTCAAGGAAACCGAGAAATTAGCGTTAGCTTCCAATACCTGCGCTACAAAGAGCAGGTACGGGAAAAGCTTCGAAGCGAGAAAGGCTACGCGCTATCGGTCAGGCGAATGATCGAGCCAGAGAGTGTTTTCGGGCAAATAAAAAATAACCGAGGATTCCGGCGGTTTCTGCTTCGAGGCTTGCAAAAAGTAAACCTTGAGGTCGGGTGGCTTTCGCTTGCCCATAATCTGCTCAAGAAGGTGGCAGCCGATAGAAAAATAGAAAAGACGGTTCAGGAATGACCACCCTGAACCGTCTTTTCTTGCTTTTTTCAATAAATTGGGCTGAATTATAAGTAAGCTGACCTACTTTTGGGACAGCCCCTTGCGTTATTCTGTTGTTTTTACCGTAAAAGAACCCCTCTTCCACTTCGTAGTGTTGAAAAATTTTCAGCCCCATACATGATATTTATCATACTCTCGTCTTGACGTTTATGACTGTGAGCAGCCACAGACCGCTCCTTATAATGTAGATATATAATGACTAGAAGTGACAAATAACGAGCTAGCTTTAATTAGGAGGAAGTCCCCTTGGATCCGATGAACATTGCAGAATTGAAAAAGCAGTCAGCTCCATATGCACGAACGAATATCTCAGCTAGCTTGCGCCAGCTGGCGAATACGCTGCTGCCATTTCTACTGCTGTGGACGGCGGCCTATGCAAGCTTGTCCGTCTCATATTGGCTTACGCTGCCGATTGCGATCGTCGCGGCGAGCTTTTTAATCCGAACGTTTATTATTTTTCACGATTGCTGTCATCAGTCGTTCTTCAAGAGCCGTAAGGCAAACGATTGGCTGGGGAACATTACCGGCATTCTGACGCATTTTCCTTACGAGCAATGGAAGAATGCTCACAATATTCATCATGCGACAAGCGGCAACCTCGATAAACGGGGTGTCGGCGATATGTGGATCTTAACCGTGGAGGAATATATCGCTTCCCCGGCGCGGACCAAGCTGGCGTATCGGCTTTACCGGAATCCGCTAGTATTCCTGCTGCTGGGTCCTCTGCTCGTCTTTCTTGTTACCTACCGCAAGAACCGCCCAGGAGCGAAGCGCCGCGAGAAGCTTAATACGTATATGACGAATGTAGCGATTGTGGCCCTCTATGCAGGATTATGCGCGTTGTTAGGGTGGAAAAGCGTGCTTCTTGTACAAGTTCCGATTCTATGGGTTGCAGGAATGATGGGGATTTGGTTATTCTATGTTCAGCATCAATTCGAGGACTCGTACTTCGAGAATGACGATGAGTGGAGCTATGTAAAGGCTGCCGTCGAAGGAAGCTCTTATTATCAATTGCCTCGGCTGCTGCAATGGATTACGGGCAATATCGGCTTCCATCACGTCCATCACCTGAACCCGAAGGTGCCGAATTACAATTTAGAGAAGACTCATCTGGCAATTCCTCCGCTTCAGAAGGCTGCAACGATCAATATTCGCACCAGCCTGCAGTCGCTGCGATTCCGGTTATGGGACGAGGACGCGAAGACGTTTATCGGCTTCCGCGAGCTAAGCGATGCAAGAAGGAAGCTGGCTGCGAAGCCGAAGCTGCCGCTTAACGAGGAGGCTCGGATCGGTCGTACAGGTTGAGTCCCAAAAGGTGGAACAGCATGTTAAAGTGGCGTTCAAATTTGTACAAGACAACTGGGCTTAATCCTTTTATATGGGTGATCCTGTTCATTCTGCCCTTCTATTATATTTTCCGCACCTCGACTAGAGCTCATACGGCAGTGGGAATAGGACTAATCATCCTATTCTTCGTGTCTTATGTGCTCGTCTTTGTTACTAAAGGGTGGAAGGTCTATGTCTGGTCGGGCGTTCAAATTGCTATCTCTATTGCGATGACCGTCTTGTTCGGATTCGTATATTTCTCGCTGCTGCTTACCTTCGTCATCGGGAACATCGTCAGTAAGAAGGGCTTCATTACGCTGTACGTGATTCACCTTACCATAACGATCATCATTATTGACTATGCCATCATCGTCAAAAATCCGGTCGTTATCAGCCAATTGCCTTTCGTCATGATTTGCTTGATTATGGTCATCCTGCTCCCCATCTCTAACTATAATCGCAATAAGAACGAGCAGCTGCAGGGTCAGCTGAACGACGCGAACAAACGGATATCGGAATTAGTTAAGCTGGAAGAGCGCCAACGTATCGCAAGGGATCTGCACGATACGCTCGGTCAGAAGCTTTCGCTGATTGGATTGAAGAGCGATTTGGCCCTTAAGCTGATGAACAAAGACTCGGCGCAGTCCATGGTCGAGATGAAGGAAGTCCGTCAGACGGCAAGAAATGCACTGAAGGAAGTCCGTCAGATCGTAACGCAAATGCGCGGCGCGAGGCTGACCGAAGAGATAGCCCGTATCGAGCAAATGCTCCGAACTGCACGCATCGAGCTGATTGTCGAAGGTGATCTTGAACCGAAGAACCTGTCACTGATGAACGAGAACGTGCTCTGCATGTGTTTGAAGGAAGCCGTTACGAACCTCGTGAAGCATAGCGGAGCTTCTATCTGTACAATCACGATCCGACCGGATCGCCTGGCATTGGTCGTCATAGTCGTGGACAACGGGATCGGAATGTCACAGCCAGCCACCTATTCTAGTGGCAGCGGTCTTATTGGGATGAAGGAACGACTCGAATTCATTAATGGGAGCCTGGAGCTGGGTGAAGGTCCGGGTACTGCCCTTATCATGACGATACCTAATACCCAACCAAGAGAGAAGGCTTGAAGATGATTCGAATCGTAATTGCAGAAGACCAGCGAATGATTCTCGGCGCTCTCGCTGCGTTGCTGGATCTGGAAGATGATATGACGGTCGTCGCAAAAGCAAGCAACGGCGAGGATGCCGTCAAGCTGGCGCGTCTTCATCAACCGGACGTATGCATCCTCGATATCGAGATGCCGCTCAAGACAGGCTTGGAAGCTGCCGAGGAGCTGTCCGCCCTGTCGCTGAATTGCAAGGTTGTCATCCTTACGACATTTGCCCGTGCGGGTTATTTCGAGCGAGCGATCAAGGCTGGCGTGCACGGCTATTTGCTCAAAGACAGTCCAAGCGAGGAGCTCGCGGATTCGGTTCGTACGATCGTGCGTGGTCGGCGTCTTTTCGCTCCAGAATTAATGGATGAGGCGTATGGCGAGGAGAACCCGCTTACCGAGCGAGAGAAAGCCGTGCTGACGCTTATTGCGGACGGCAAAAGTACGAAGGAAATTTCGGAGGAATTGTACATTACGCCCGGCACCATCCGCAATTACATCTCCGTTATTCTCAACAAGCTTGGCGTCGGCAACCGCGTCGAGGCGATCAAGCATTTTAAGGATAAGGGCTGGTTTAAGTAAGCCGCTACTATAGAGAACAAACGAAGGGCACCCGTCACGGGTGCCCTTCTCACTTTTATTCTATCAAATGCAGCTCTCTGGCACGGACAACAGCCTGACCACGCCGTTTGACACCAAGCTTGCCGATAATTCGGGATGAATGCGTCTTAACCGTCGTCTCCGCGATGCCGAACCGATCGGCAATCTCTTTGTTTGACATGCCATCTGCAATCGCTGATAAAATTTCAACTTCCCGTTCGGGAGTCGGTCACTTATCCGTTCCAGCCGACACGGGAAAATAACTTCTCTGACTAGTTGAGAGCGGCTTTGGTTCGGGTTCTTCCTTCCTGTTGTCGGACAAGCCGTCCTCAATTTCCTCCGAGCAGTCCCGCCGATACTTCCCCTTTTCTAATTTCACGTCGATGAAATCGACAACCTGCTGCAGAGAGGCGATTTGGCTGACGATATTTTCTCGGTGACTCTTTAAGAGTTCCACCAGCTCGGGATATTCTGCGGGATCGGCATCCGTAGACACCGTCAAAAATGGCCGCATTTCATCCAGCGGCATCCCCGTTTTTTTGAGACAAGATATTAGCAGGATCGTATCGATGTCCTCCTGCCGGTAGATGCGGTGCCCGTTATCCTTCCGTTCAGCCCGAGGAAGCAGCGCGATCTTCTCATAATAACGAATCGTATCTTCCGATATGTTAGTTTTCTTAGCGGTTTGCTTTATCGTAAATGTGTGTTCTTCCTTCATCTTATTCCCTCCCAGAAGCTTTTTTTGAGCATTATACATCTTGGTGTTGGCTCCAAGTCAAGTTGCTTATCCTGTTGGGCAGAACTTCGTTTTTTCGGGCTTGACTTGAAGTCGACTCCAAGTTATAGAGTGAGCGTGAACAGGAGAGATATCTAGCTATTGGAGGAAACATACAATGAATATGGAACAACGTGAAAATATCGCCGCGATTACGGGCGCAAACGCAGGGATCGGGTTGGCATTAACCCATAAATTGCTGTCGGAGGACTGGCAAGTGATTGCGCTGAACCGTTCCGACTTTCCGTCAGACGATAAGCGAATCCAAGAAGCAATCATGAGAGGATGGCTCCGCATTTATAAAACGGATGATCTTGCCGATTATGCCAGCTTGAAACGGACCCTAGAAGAAATCAAAAGCAAGGAGCAGCGGATCGATATTTTGTTCAACAACGCCGGCGGATCTTTGTCCGAGCTGAGCTATTCGAAACAAGGACGCGAGTACCATTATGAGCTGATGACGATCGTTCCGTATATCATCCTGATGGAATTGAAGGAACTCATCAAAAGTGGTCGCTTAAAAACGGTGATCAATACCTCATCATCAGCTCTGAAATTTACGAAAGAGTTTACGATTGAAAACCTGGAGCGTCCCAAAGTCTTCCGCAAGCTGCTTGGTCCTTATGCCACCTCCAAGCTAGCGCTCTCGCTGTGGACCCAGGCTATTGCGCCGCAGCTTGCCAAAGATGATATCAAGATCCGCAGCGTTGACCCGGGCAGCAACAATACGTTAAGAAAAGGGAAGAAAACTGGACTTCCCCTAGTGGTTGCCCTGTTGATGAGACTTTTCTTTTCTCCGCCAACCCACGGCGCCAACAGGCTGTATGAAGGTGCCCTCGGGCAACACCGGAATGAAACCGGCGTGTTTTTGCTGAAAGGTCAAGCTGCACAATTGAAATTTAAAGATCAAGCACGGCATGTTTTGGAAAGGGTCCATGCGATTTACCAACACGAGTTTTTAGGACGTCGCAAAGGATAACGCAGTTATCCCTCTTTAAAGTAGTGAATCGGGCGAATCTCAATCCCCCATCCAAACTGCTCGCCTGCACCAACCTGGACGGCCGGATGCAAAGAAGCTATTCGTATTGCTTCCTCCATGTCCTGTGCTTCTATTAAAAAAGCGCTGCCGATCATTTCCTTCGTTTCGATAAAAGGACCATCCGTCACCTTCACCTTGCCATGCGCCTTCCGTAAGCATTTCGTTTCGGAGGAAAGACCGGCATCGATATGGACTTGGCCGCTGTTATAGAAGTTCTCTAGGTGAGGCGGACATTCTTGCATGATTGCTTCAATCTCGTCCTTAGGGCGGGCATCCATTTTTTCAGCATCCAAGTAACCTAAACATAAGAATTTCATTGTACATGTCTCCTTTAATGAAGGATTGAAACATCATTTTTGCCTCTATTTTAACGACGAACGACTTAAAGCAGAATCGACAGACCTGCAAACTAATGTTTCCTTCAAATATCAGACACAAGAGATACAACGTCCCTCTATTTCTCCTAAGTTCGGAGCTCTGCTGACAAACCTAATCAAACATGCTAGCATGTTACCTAATGATGACTGACAGATTACGATGCGGAGCATGGAGGAATTGGGATAGTGTCTGAGAAGAACCGTCACCTTAAAGTCATAATGGAAGTTCAGCAGCAGATGTTGTTATCTAACTTTGATTTGAAGCAGTTTATGCAGACGATCTGCGATCGGATGTGCCAATTAACCGATGCCGACGGTTCTACCATCGAGATGCTGGCGGGCGATGAAATGGTGTATGCCGCTGTCAGCGGCACCTTGCAGCCTCATCTTGGCATTCGAATCAAGAAGAACGGCAGCTTGTCGGGTTTGTGCGTAACGGAGAAGGAAATCCTGTATTCGCAGGATACTCAGCAGGACGATCGTGTCGACAAAGCAGCGACTTTGAAAGTCGGTGCGCGGAGCATGGTCTGCGTTCCTCTATTCGAATCTAGCAACGCCGTCGGCGTGCTGAAGGTCATCTCTGGCCGCCCAAATGCTTTCTCCAACCGCGATATCGAGACGCTGCAATTGTTATCGCTCGCCTTGGGCTCGGAGCTTGGCAAGCAAATTAACTACGACGACAAAATTCGGATTCTGAACGATTACGAGCAATTATTGGTCCAATTGCGAGCCGAAATTGAAAGACGTAAAGAACTAGAGAGCGAGCTTATTCAGCTGACAGAACGCGACATTCTGACAGGATTGCTGAATCGTCGAGGCTTCAGCGAACGTATCAAAGGCTGGATGAATCGGGCTAGCCGAGAAGAAGGCTTATTCGGTGTGTTCTACCTCGATTTGAATAAATTCAAGCAATGCAATGATACGTACGGACATGAGGTCGGTGATCTTGTGCTTGTAGAATTCGCGAATCGCATCAAGAAAGCGGTTCGTGAATCCGATCTAATCGCACGCGTAGGCGGCGATGAGTTCGTGGTGGCGGCATGGCTGCAGAACGGCTGCGACGGCTTGATACAGGTTGCCAAACGATTGACCGCGCAGCTAGAGTCGCCCATGCAGATTAAGGAGCTGCAACTGCCAATGTCCACCAGCGTCGGCTGTACATTATGGGCAGTGGACAAGACGGAGCTCGATCTTATTCGCGAGGCCGATCAATCGATGTATCTCGCCAAATCTAACGGCACTAACCGGATTGCGGTTAATGGGCAGCTCGTGGAGTAATAGGAAGTGATATGGCCATCCTTTGGGGGATGGCCTATTCTTATTCACTCGTTTATTCATACATCCGTGACAAGGCTCTTATCTTCGAATCGCGTAGACAGTACAACTAGCGTTGAGGAGAAGCCGAAGGTGTTGCAGCGTTCCAGAAAGGTTTCCAAAGTCTCGCTTGTTGCGGTTACAACCTTTAATAAATAGTTATACTCCCCGCTTGTTCGGTAGAAATCAATGATCTCCGGCGCCGATTCACCAAACGCTTCGAATTCCTTACAGTTATTCGATTTAAACAGAACAAACGCAGTTGTATACTTGCCTAGTTTAGATGGTGAAAGCACGGCCCTATAGCCCTTAATAACGCCTTGTTCCTCCAGCTTGCGGAGCCGTTCCGTGACGGCCGGCTGTGACATCGCAATGGTTCGGCTCATCTCAGAAACCGTAATGCGGGCATTCTCATGCATAATTGACAAGATCTGATTGTCTATCTGATCCATCATCAGCGCACCTCATTTTTTAAAGTTAGGTTCCATAAACGACGATAGAATTAAGTTTCCAGACCCGATCCTTCTTCATAATCCTATTTAGATTGTAAGCCAAATTGAATAAAATTCCACTATAACCAGTAAGGGAGTCGATACGATGACGACGTTAAACAAAACAAGAGAAATTGATGGGTTAAACAGTTTCACGACAATTGATGGCGTTCGGATTGTTTATCGAATCGATGGATCATCCGACAAGCCTATATTAATGCTCGCAAACTCCATTGCCACTACGATGAACATGTGGGACGGCCAAATCGCTGAATTCTCCAAGCATTTCCGCGTGCTTCGTTACGACTACCGAGGACATGGCGGCTCAGATACGCCGGATGGCCCTTATTCGTTCGACAGACTGGGACGAGATGTCATCGAATTACTAGATGTGCTTCACATTGAACAGGTGCATTTTCTCGGTTTATCGTTAGGTGGTGTTGTCGGCCAATGGCTTGGCATCTACGCGCCCGAGCGAGTCGATCGGCTGGTATTAAGCAATACCTCCTCCTACCTGGGACCCTATGAACAATGGCAAGGCCAAATTACCTCTGTGCTGCAGCCAGATAACCTTCCCCAAGTCGCCGATACATTCATCAAAAACTGGTTTCCTCCGCATATGCTAGAGTCTGAGAATGCACTAGTGGACTCCTTCAGACAGATGGTGTTATTTACTCGTCCCCAAGGAATCGCAGGAAGCTGGGCGGCTATCCGTGACATGGATATGCGCCGGACGGTTTCCCTCATCGATAGCCCAACGTTAGTCATTGCTGGCCAATATGATACCGTAACCCTTCCCAGCCATGGCGAGCTGATTGCCGACACGGTCCCGAACGCGTCACTCGTCTTGATGCCGTCCGTTCACCTGCCGAATATCGAGTACCCAGACCAATTCCTCCGCACTGTGTTGGCGTTCTTGCTATCGAATTAAGCAGCGACTTGGATATGCTTAAAGGCCATCCGTCAGTCGGATGGCCCATTGCTCCTTTGAACCTGTCATCTTGATTTCATCACGCGCGCATCTGATCTGATCTAATCTAATCTAAGCTAACAATAACTTTTCCATCGTTTGAGGAATAGGTCGAGTATCGTTTAAAGTAACATTGCATAACGCTCAATCGGAATGACACACGCATAAAGCAAAGGGATTGACCCTGTAAGACCACACGAGGCGCGATCTTGCAAGGACAATCCCTTTTTTATCATTCATTCGCTAATTGTGCACATGATTTTAAACGAACTTAATGTCCCATGCCTTGACGTGGTTCTTCACCTTCAGGCGGCTTCGTACGGCGAATGAACAGACCGATCACGAGCGCGAGAACACCCATGCACAGGCCTACCCAGAAAGCATTGTGCAAGCCCTCAACCATGCCTTTTAACGATTCAAGCGGATCGGTCGGGTTGCTCGACTTCGCGAGGTAATCCTTCGAGCCGTTGGACATGATGCTGATGAACAGCGCCACGCCAATTGCGCCTGCAACTTGCTGAAGCGTGTTCATAATCGCTGTTCCGTGTGGATACAGCGCACGCGGCAGTTGGTTCAACGCCGTCGTCTGAGCAGGCATCATCACGAGTGAAATACCGATCATCATAATGATATGCACCATGATGAGGTAACCTTTCGTCGTATCCATATCAATACCAGTGAACAAGTAGATCGCAACGACCACAATCGCAAGTCCCGGAATAACGAGTACACGTGGACCGAGCTTGTCGAACAATATGCCAGCCACCGGCGCCATCAACCCGTTAACAAGACCGCCCGGCAGCATAAGAAGACCCGAAGCGAAAGCCGTCAGCATGAGCGGACCTTGCAAATACATCGGCAGCAATGTCAACGTTGAGAACAACGTCATCATCATCACGAGCATGAGCACCGTAACGAGAGAGAACATCGGAAACTTAAACGCACGCATATCCATGACAGGACTTTTGAGCGTCAGCTGACGTACAGCAAATAACAGAATACCGAGGACACCTGCCGTAACCATCCAATACACCTCCGGATCGCTCCAGCCCAGGTCACCGGACTTACTGAATCCGTACACGACGCCACCGAAACCAATCGTCGAGAGAATGATCGACAGAATATCCACCTTCGGCTTCGTAATCGTCGATACGTTCTTCATATAAATAGAAGCAAAAATGATCGAGAACACCGCAAGCGGAATGACCAAGTAGAACAACCAGCGCCATTCAAGCGAATCGAGAATGAGCCCTGATACCGTCGGTCCGATTGCCGGTGCGACCATGATGACAAGACCAATTAGTCCCATCGCTCCACCGCGCTTCTCAGGCGGGAAAATCGCTAGAATCGTGTTCATCATAACCGGCAGCATCAATCCGGTACCAAGAGCTTGCACGACACGCCCTACCAGCAGCACTTCAAACCCCGGTGCAAACGCCGCAATAATCGTACCTATCAAGAAAAATGTCATCGCACCAATAAACATTTGCCGTGTTGTGAACCATTCTTGCAAAATCGCCGTCACCGGCACGAGCACGCCAACTACCAGCATGTAGGCAGTTGATAACCATTGAATTGTAGATGCTGTTACATTTAACGCCTTAATCAAATCCGGAAAAGCATTACCGAGCAGCGTTTCGTTCAAAATTGCAACGAATGCGCCGATGATCAGCGCAATAACAATCGGGGCGCGTTTGATTTTGCTCAAATCCGGCCCTTCTGCACTCATCGCAGCTTGATTTGCAGCTTCCATTGTAAAACATTCCCTCCCTATTCTGTCTGACACACGACATCCGACTTATGTAGCGGCAGAAGCGAAAGCTGATATGGTGTCTATCGAATAAATGATCCACCTGGTGACCAATTCGCTACCACCGTTGCATTTCCCAATAATCGCTGACTTGTAGAAAAAAGTCAATAAGCATCTCTTCCAGCTTACCTTATGGCGTTCGGCGGACTGCCCACTCCGGCCGCTTCGGAAAAATTACTCATCTCAGCAGGCGAAGCAGGCTTGGGTTGCGGTTCCGCTAATTTTAGTTCCTCCCAAGCTTGGTTACTCTCCCATTATTAGAGCTGCTGCTCCAATCATGCCTGCGTCTTTCCCAAGAGCCGACCAAACCATTTTTACGTTAGCTGTCATGGAAGATATGCCGCGTTCCCGGACAACCGCTCTCATAGGCTCGAGGAGCGGCTCACCGATATTAGCAGCTCCTCCACCAATAATTACGACCTCTGGATTTAAAAGATGAATGACGCTGACGATTCCTATACCAAGTGCAGTTCCGGCTTCCCTTAACAAACGCAGCGCCAATGGGTCCTGAAGTTCTGCCGCTTTGGCCACGGTAAGTGCCGTTACAGCCTCGGGATCGTTTCCGGCTAGCTTGCTTATAAGCGCTGCATCCACCTTCATCAGCCGAACCTGTTCAGAGGCAATACGCGCGATAGCCGTGCCAGAACAGTACCGTTCCAAACAACCATAGTTACCACAGGAGCAGCGTGGACCATTAGAATCGATCGAGATGTGGCCTAGCTCGCCAGCACTATCTTCTACGCCAGTAATTAACCTACCTCCGCTAATGATGCCGCAGCCAATACCGGTTGAGACGGTCACATAGAGGCAGTTATCAGTGCCTATGCCAGCTCCCATCTGCCATTCTCCAAACGCGGCCGCATTGGCATCATTATACAGGCGAACCGGACATCTATACCTCGCTGACAGGAATGGGCCAAGTGCGACCTCCTTCCATCTCAGGTTTGCTGCAAACTTAACTATGCCATTAGCAGAATCGAGCACCCCGGCGGTGGCTACACCGATGCCCATGATAGAAGGATGGAAGCTTGGACCGTTGCCAGAGAACAATGAATCGATCCCATCCGTAATTTGCCGTATGACGGCATCGACCCCTCTTTCAGCATAAGTCGGGCGTTCATTGCGCCTCACAATATGCCCTCCTCGATCCAACAGAACGGCAGAGATCTTAGTGCCCCCCAAATCTATACCGATAAAAGCATCTAATTCATTCTTCGCTCTTATATGCATGTTCACTTGCTCTCTCATCCTTATTTGAGAATGGATAGATCTCGTTCCATAACCTTGACTTCATACCGGTCGCTGCCGCTTGTAACAATAAAGCTTTCGCCATCTCGGGGCTGCACCTCGACCTTCGGAATCTGATCTCCTTTATAAGGAACGAGAATCGTTAAAAAGACGGTCGTACCTTCATGCGTTCCCTTAAACCGGACTCTAGTGGACGGCCTTGCCACGTCGTTAACGTCGGACATTCTGCCTGACAGAAGATCCGCTTCTTCATAAGGGCTCGTAAATAAAGCCACATTAGCAATATCGCTTTTTGCAATTATCGCTTCGTATCCCTGCAACAATTGAACATCTGTATAATCCAGATGAAAATAACGCTGAACACTCTCGCCGCTCAGCCCGGTAACACGGTCGACAACAATAACCAGCCGGTTGTCGACCAGCGCAATATGACGGTGATGAACGATCGGCTCATAATTCAGGTGATAAGCGCTTCCGACTTGATAGAACCCTCGATCTTCAACGTTATAAATTTCACCCGGCTTTTGCGGACCATACCCAAACGAACCTCGATATTCAAAATGGTCCCGCTCGTCTACGAGTAGAGTGGAATGATAGTTCGCGCTTTTAAATTGCCGGCGATCCTCATCTTCCCGATAACAGAAAATGCCCGGATCGCCTACCATCGTTCTACCAAAAGCCGTGAAGTCAAAGCTCATCAGATCGATATGACCATGGAAGTTCTGTACGGGGCTTCGACAAGTAAATAAGAGGCTGAACGCCTCTTTGTCCCATCCGCTCCGAATAATCGCCTGCTGAAGCGTCCGATTCCAAAATGTCGTCTTCAGCTTATTGCATTCGTTGCGATTGCGTCGAACCGATTCGAAACGGCGATGGAAATCCTCTACATCCAAAGCCCGCCAAATATGTTTATTCGCTTCCTGCTTCACCCATTGGTTGTCGATCCAATTGGCCGCCATCTCGGTCCACGATAAATCCCCCAGCGCTAAATAACCGTAAACGCCTGCCATAACGGCCTCATAGTTCGCATGGGAATCTCCCACCGGAACGCATTTGCCCGTCGGACGCATCGAGTAAATGGAATAGTCCAGATTCGTTCTGAACAAGGCCATATAACGGTCTGAATAGCTGAACCCGAACCTCTTAGCCAATACGACGGCAAGGCCAAACCAGAACATACAGCCATTATGATAGGAAGGACAGCCTTCAATTTGCCCACCGTCTTCAGTCAACTGCGCTTCAGCGCATCGTTCGATCCCATTAATGGCAAAAGCTTTCCATTCCTCCGCATCTTTCAGCTCCGGAAAATAAAGCGCCGTCGTCAAAATGCCCAAGCATTCCATCAGATAATGATTATGATCGGCGTTAGGCCATAAAATCGGCGATACTTGTCGTAGAATTTTCACTTGCTTATAGACGGCCCAGACATACTTTTCAACTATTTGTTCCGTGAACATCTCAGTTGGTCCCAGATGCTCCAACACGAGCGGCCAGGTTTTATAGCTCCGGATTCCGATCTCAAGGGCTCGCAACGGATGGCATCCTGTAAAGAAGTCGACGGAATAATGGATCATATCGTCATGAATGTCGACCTTATCGATCCAATCCTGCATTTCTTCCAACACTTTGCGACCGTATTGTTCCTCCTTCGTTATTGAATAGGCTTCCAACATATCCTGCCAATGCGTCATCCGGTTCAATTGCCATAAAAACTCATTGTCATTATGCCTGCGTTCGAGCCAGCAAGGCGGATTGCCTACATGTTCATGAACACCGCCCGTACCGGGAAGCTTCAGCATTCCTAGATAAGCAAGCGCCGCTTTATCGACAGTCTCTCGCACGAGTTCTGGCATATGTTCGGCAATGTATTGCCCCTTGCGTTGCATAGGCTCCAGCCGGGAACGAAGATTTGCCAGTAGTTCACCTGTCGTGATCGGCTCCTTTAAAATAACCTCCAAGCCCATGTTGTCATCCCCTTTATACCAAATAAGGCTGCAGTCGCTTTATGTGCGTTAATCTGCAACCTTATCTCGTATTTGTTAGTTATTTGAGTTCAGCTTTATAACGGTCGTATGCGGCCTGATTAATTTCAACTAAATGATCGGCACCCATTCTTTTCAATTCCTTTACGAATGCTTCGTCATTCACCGACTCCCCTCCAAGAAGCCATTTCTGCATGGTTTCCGTAACATAGGTTTCCACTTTCACGGCAACTTTTTCTATTTCCTTTTGCTCCTCGTCAGTAAACTTCAAAGTAGGGTAAAGGTCCATAAACACGTTGTTATCCGTATATTTCTTAATGCCTTCCACTGTAACGGGAGTCGTCCACTGTTCTTCATAAGAATAGTCTTGTTGGAAGCCGAATTCCGATTGAGCTCCCGTCGCGCGAATCATTTCGACCGGAGCCATGTCGGATTTCATCACTTTATCCGAAAAGATCGGTTTGCCATCGACCATCGTATACGTGTCGCCTTCAATGCCGAAGTTCGCCATACGTCTGCCTTCCTCAGTAAACCAGAAATCGAAATATTTAATCGTCGCTACCGGATCCGGATTGCTGTACGAAATACCCCAGCCGTGGTTGGTCGCGCGAGGACGTCTGGTCGGCTCTTTAACGACTCCATTCACGTCTGCCGGCGGAAGCATCGGGTTGAACTGGAAGCCCTGAATCTTGCTGGCAAGCTGGTCGTTATAATTGCCGGTCGAAGCGAAGTAATCGTGCGTAAGCCCTCCCGTGTTTTCTGCAAGAAGGATGTCTCTTGCCTTTACTCCCCGAGTGAAAATCTCTTTATCGATCAAACCTTCTTTGTACCATTTGGCCATGTTCTCCAAAGCGGTGCCAAATTCCGACTGAAGCGGACCGTATATGACTTTGTCGTCAAAGACTCTGTAGCCAAGGTAAGCGTTCCAGAGCGCCAGAAGTCCCTCCAAGCCTTTATTCGTATCGCGGGAGAAATATCCTACCTCGTCCTTCTGACCGTTACCGTTTGGATCCTTCGTAACGAAGGCTGTCAGGACGTTATGCAATTCCTCTACCGTCTTAGGTTCTTGCAGGCCAAGTTTACTTAGCCAATCCTCGCGTATGAACCAGCCCTTCTGCGTTAATCCATCCTGAATAAACGGAATGAACCAAATATTCCCTTCCTTATCGGATGAAGCGCTGCGTACATCCGGATTGTCATCCAAAAACTTTTTCAAGTGCGGAGCATATTGGTCAATCAGATCGTTAAGCTTCAAATACGCGCCTTCCTTGCCGTATTTTAAAAAGTTGGTATCCAAAGCTTCCATAATGTCCGGCAAATTATTCGAAGCCATGACCGTATTGAACGTTTCAGTGAAATCTGTAACGGTAGACGGCAGCGTCCCCTCCAACGTAATATTGGTCAATGCTGCCGCCTTCACGAAGATCGGCCAATCGTTTTTAAATACGCCCGAGTCCTTCGTCCCCATGTGGACAGTCAGCTTCAGTGGCTTGTCCGATGCCAAATACGAACTGCCGCTGTCATTTGTTGAGGCGCTTGAGGCTTCGTCTGCGTTCTGCTGCTTCTCTGATCCCGCAACCTGTAAGGATTCAGACTCATTGTTGTTGGAAGAACATCCTGCCATAACTCCCGTTGCAGTCAACATTGTCGCCAGCAATAGAACGTGCATTGTCGTTTTCATGATCTATCACTCCATCATTAGGATTGAATTACCCTTTTACTGCTCCGACCAACATGCCTTTAATAAAGTACTTCTGAATATAAGGATAGACAATAACGACTGGAAGGATCGAAACGACTATCGTTGCATATGTTACTGTTTCTGCCGACAACGTGGAAGAAAAGTTTAAGGCGGCAGCATACTCAGACTGAATATCGTTTTCTACGATCATTTTCTTCAATAATACCTGCAGCGGAATTTTGTCCATATCGGTCAGCATAATCATCGACCAGAAATAACCATTCCAGCGCTCAATCGCATAAAACAAACCAACTGTCGCAAGCCCAGGCTTGATGAGAGGCAGATATACTTTCAACAGTACCTGCAAGTCATTGCCCCCATCCACCTTCACCGATTCTTCCAGTTCATCCGGAAGCGCTTCAAAGCTGGTCCTAAGCAAAATCACATTAAAGGCATTACAGGCGAATGCAATAACGATGCCCATACGCGAGTTCAGCAAATCCAAGTCTCTGAGCAACAGATAGAACGGAATCATCCCTGCATCGAACCATAGGGTTAATGTTACGAAAATCGTAATCCACGTTCTCCCTCTAAGCCGCTTCTTAGATAATGCGTAAGCGCCGCATATGGTAAAACACATCGATATCGCTGTTCCGACTACCGTGTAGAAAATGGTATTAGAGTAAGCCATCCATATATCGCTGTTCCCCAGAACTTCCTTGTAGGAATCGAAAGTAAATCCTTTCGGCCATAGAAGCACTTTTCCCGTCACGACGTTATGCGGCAGACTGACGGATGCAGACACAACATAGAGGAAAGGATACAACGACAGCATGGAGAAAACCGCAAGCAAACCAGCGTTGATTATTTTAAATAACTTTTCGCCACGTGACTCTATCATACGCCCACCTACCATAAAGCCGAATTAGTTACTCTCTTGCTAAGTTTGTTAGCCGTCACGACCAGCACGAGGGCTACGATGGAATTAAATAAACCGACTGCCGTAGCAAAATCGTATCTTCCGTCAATAAGTCCCGAACGATAAACATAAGTGCTGATGACATCAGCTTTTTCATAAGTTGCCGGCTGATACAGCAGTATGATCGCTTCATACCCTACTCTAAGCAGATCGCCAATTTTCAAAATCAGCATGACCATGATTGTAGGCAGTATGCCGGGCAGCGTCACATAGTAAATCTGCTTAAACTTACCGGCGCCGTCCATTTTAGCAGCTTCGTAAAGCTGCGTATCAATTCCAGCAATCGCCGCAATAAAAACAATCGAAGCAAAACCTGTTTCTTTCCAAAGATTCATAGTCGTAAAGATGCCTCTGAAATAATCCGGGTTCGCAAGAAAATAGATCTTTTCGAATCCGAATTTTTCAAGAACCAAGTTGATCAGCCCACTGCTTGGTGAAAGAAACGTAGTTACGATGCCGGCAATAACGACAACGGAAACAAAGTGCGGCAAAAATGTCAGTGTTTGCACCGTTTTTTTGAAAGCTTTTCTAGTGACTTCACTAATCATAATGGCCACTATTATTTGTGCCGGAAAACAGATGACAAGTCCGTATAAACTGATGGCAATTGTATTAATGAAAACTCTTCCAAAATATTTGCTTTGAATAAACTCTTTGAAATATTCAAATCCAACCCACTCGCTTGCCCCAATTCCTTTAAATAGGCTGAAGTCTTTAAAAGCAATCTGGATGCCCCACATGGGTATATATTTGAATACAAAGAACCAGAGCAAAAACGGTATGAGTAAGCAGTAAAGAAGATGGTCTCTCGCGATATCTCTTTTCAATTCTAAAAAATAGGATCGCCGCAATTCATTTCACCCCCTCTTAATTAGTTGTTCAGCCTGAGGAAACCATAAAACAAACGGTCCTAAAAATAAATCTCCAATACTTGCCCCTATCTCGGAAAAGCCTTTGAGATTTAAACAATTGAATCCATCGGCATTCGCCGGTCCATTCAAAAAATCGATACTCGAGCACTTAAACCGATAGAGAACCCGCATCCGATCAACGTTTTTGCAAGTCAAAAAATAAACATTCCCTACAATTCGATAAACATTCATCTATTCGAAGAGGAAACTATCCATTAAAATGAACTCAATATTATCGTTGTCGAAATGTAATACATAAGTTGATCTTTCAAACTTGTTCAGCAGGATACACATAAAAAAGGGGGCTAACGGTATGAAGATCAGACGAAAATTCATGTATAAAGTATTATCTTTATTCCTTATCATTGTTTTGTTTTACACTGCAGCTGTATCCTCCATTATTCTTTACAAAAGTCATCAGTTATCGGATACACAATATAAAAACAGCCAACAACTTTTCATTCAACAGAATAGTATATATGCAGACTTCATACTCAAGACTGCACTCTCGTTTGTTTACAAAACCGCCACGTTGCAAAGCGTCATTGATTACCGATACAGCAATGATACAAACCCGATTCTTGTGACCGGCGTTTATAATGATCTTAGGGACCAGCTTGAAGGCTTCGGGCAAATTGGCTTTAACATCAACGTAACTAAACTAACCGATAATATCGTGATTACACCAGGCGGAACATTCCGTACGGGGGAATACTTGAAAGAAATGGGGATACATAAAGAAGCGTTGGATTACTTTAAGCAATTAGACGGGGAATCGGACGAAAAACCATTCCAAGCTTCGAAAACCTATGTCGTCCCTCAAACCATGATGGATTCATCTAATAAAATCGTTATTATTCATAAAGCTATAAATTCGGTGCTGCCCCCTTTGTACTTTTTTATCGTTGTCGATCGGAGATCATTATTGCCTGAAGCAGCCGACACTTCCGAAGGGAGTTTATATCTTTATACCGATGACATTGTAACCGCATTCATACAGAAAGAACGATTGGACCCTGAAATAAGGTCCAAAATCAATGCCGTCGAAAACGACAAAAACATACACGATATAAACGCGGGTTCTACCGTAAACTATATCTATTATTCCGAGATTATCCCTAATCTCAAGTTTGTGTATGTAGTTAAGGCCTTCTCGTTTAATGCCATAATGAAAGAAATCTGGAAAACCGTTTTTCTCCCCAGCTTGCTTCTTTTACTGCTCGGCGCTTTGTTAGCCTATTTCGCCGCCCGTTCTAGCTACAAGCCTATCGGACAACTGCTTCACTACCTCCAGTCGCAAAGAGATAACGAGCCGACGGAACATACATACGACGATACTAAGACTCACGAGATTGCTTTTATCCGCTCTAGAATCGAGCAGATCTACATGGTTAATCATACCTTGCAGCATCGATTGAACGATTCTTATGTGCATTTAAAGGAGGATCTCTTCCGCAAGGCTCTTTACGGTATTGCCAGTGAGGAAGTGGTTCGCCATAACCTATCTATTTTAGGCATGGAAAGGTTTCAGGACGAGTTAACGCTTATGCTCATTGAAGGGGAGAGCATGGGCACCCTTGAAACGAGCATGTCCCATTTTAATCTGACATTATATATCGCAGCCATCATCCAAACGTTTGAAGAACATTACGAAGATTTCTTTATTTTGCCGCTGGATAAAACTAAGCTTTGCGTCATTTTCCATTCGTCATCCTCCGATGCTTTGATGTCAGTGGCGCACGGCATCATCAATAAGATCCAAAACGACTTGTCGCTGGAATTGTCAGCCTCAATCTCTCAAACTTACAGGCTTGAGGAACTGACTTTGGCGCTGCACGAGCTGCTTCACTTAAGTAGTTATCATTATGTTGCTTCCGATAAAGTTCTGACATCCGAAAATGTAAAGGATCTCGAAGAATTGATCCTTCATTATCCAATTGAATTGGAAACAAATCTTATTCATTACGTTAATACGAATGAAATGGATAAGGCCAATGAATTACTTCTTCATTTGTTGCAAGATCGTGCAAACAGGTCGCTTAGCCCTTCGGAATTTACAAATTTGAAGCATTCAATATTGAATACATTTAAGCGGTGCCTCAACTCAAACGGGAAAACGTTAAATCAGTTCGCCATAGAATACGCCAACATGGTGGACGAGTTTATGGCTGTATCTGCTTCAAAATTTAAAGAAAAGACGCTTACCTTGTTCGAAATGATATTCATATTTTCCACCAAGGACCGATTCAGCCTCGAGAGTTCGATGGCATCGCAAATATTTATTTACATCCATCAGCATTTCGATAAAGATCTGTCTCTGTCGGAAATCGCGGAGCATTTCAACTTGTCTGACAGTTATGTTAGCAAGCTGTTGAAAAATGCCCTTGATATCAATTTCAAGCAATATGTCAACACCTTGAAGGTGAACAGGGCCAAAGAGTTGTTTAAACAAGGAAATTACAAAGTTCAGGAGGTTGCCAGTCTGGTAGGCTGCAATAATACGAACACGTTTATACGTATATTCAAGCAATTTGCAGGCGTCTCGCCCGGCGAATACTTAAAAAGCCTGAACTAACCGATCTCGTTTTTTTGCCGCTATATTGAGTTGTTGTAGTATTCGTGGATTAGGCTATTTAATGTCGATTCACGCAAATAATAAAGATAGCCTCGCATCCCTGCTCCCTATATCATTTTGTCTATAATAAATGACTTAAATGAGAGGGATCTGCAAATGGGACAACTACCAGCTTGGATAGCAACTGCTTATAGGGAATCCTTGCACAAAATTGTGAAAACGAGCGATAAAATTGGCGCAAGCTTTCCGCACGTCTGCTTGGACGGTCGATACAACTCCGAAGATGTGTCCTTCTGGACTTCGGGCTTTTGGGGCGGCTTGCTATGGCTTGCCTATCGGGAGACGCAACAGAAATCGCTGCGGAGTCTGGCGGAGCAAATCGAACGAAAGTTAAATGAGCCGCTGCATCAATTTTACGACATTCATCATGATGTCGGTTTTATGTACCTGCCCACTGCGGTCCATCATTACAAAGTTACCGGAAATGAAGATTCCCGTCGAACGGGGCTTATTGCCGCTAGCCATCTGGCCGGCCGTTTTAATCTTAAAGGGCAGTTCATTCGTGCATGGACGGATAGCGTCGATCCAGACAGCACAGGATGGGCTATTATCGACTGCTTAATGAACTTGCCGTTGCTGTTCTGGGCAGCCGAAGAAGACCATGATCCACGTTTCAAACATATCGCTGTGGCGCATGCCGATACCGTTCTTAAGCAATTCGTAAGGGATGATGGGACCGTCCCTCATATCGTCAGCTTTGATCCTGAAACCGGCGACAAAATCGAAAATCTCGGCGGCCAGGGCTTGGGACCGGACTCCGCTTGGTCGAGAGGACAAGCATGGGCGATCTACGGTTTTTCGATAGCTGCCCGCGAAACCGGGAAGAGCGAATATTTGACTGCGGCCAAAAATATCGCGAATTATTTTATTTCCCACTTGCCGGATGACAGGGTTCCTTATTGGGACTTCCGAACTTCGGATGCGGATAAGCATGTGCGAGATTCATCGGCAGCAGCTTGTGCTGCCAGCGGTCTGCTCGAGCTCAGCAGCCTTTTGGACGACCACACAGAACAGTTATTTTATTACAACAACGCCCTCGCTATTTTGGAAAGGCTTTACGCGCAATACTCCGATTTCTCCGATAGTCAGGATGCCATATTGACAAAAGGAACCGTATCTTATCCTGACAATAGACATGTAAACATACCGATCGTTTATGGGGACTTTTATTTTATCGAAGCACTCGCCAAAGTACACGGCAGACCTGGTTTATTCTAAATTCGTTTTATGAATCATCGGAAAGAAGCACTCATTGACAAAAAGCCGGCACATCCGTAATCGGATGGCCGGCTTCTTTTTCCCGGAAGGGATAACTTTTTAGCCCTATAGGAGGCGGGATTCATTGAGACAACGGGTCCTCGGAATGAAACTGCTCCAGAAGTTTTTGTGTCTCGATGTCCGGCTCCGGATACTTGAGGTCCAATTTCTCCAACGCATTTATAATAATGCGGAGCACTAAGTAGTCGCGGAACCATCGCTCATTGGCCGGGACGATATGCCATGGGGAGTCTTTGGTTGCCGTGTGACGAAAGGCATCTTCATAGGCATCAACGTATGAATCCCAGTAGCGCCGCTCAGCCAGATCGCTTGGATCGAATTTCCAGTATTTTTGCGGGTCGCTCAGTCGTTCGCGGATTTTCTCCAGCTGAAATTCGGGCGAAATATGCAAGAAAATTTTGATCAGCAGCACGCCGCTGTTCGTAAGCAGCTTTTCGAAATGCCGAATATTTTTCATCCGAGCTGCGGCTTCCTCGTCCTGAATCATGCCGTGAACCCGGGTAATGAGCACATCCTCATAGTAAGAGCGGTTGAATGCGGTAATATACCCTTTGGCAGGGACAACCTTATGCGTTCTCCACAAGAAGTCATGAGCAGACTCTTCAGGCGTCGGTTTCTTGAAGCTTTCCGCTCGAAAGCCTTGAGGATTCAAGTTGGACAATACCTTCTTAATAACCCCGTCCTTACCGCTGCAATCCATCCCTTGGAACAAAATGAGCACGCCATTCGTCTTCGAGGCAAACAACTTGTCCTGCAGCTTGCGGAGCTTCCGTTCCATCTGTTCGAACTCATCTTGAATTTCCTCTTTGCTTGCAAAGCCGCCCGTCTCGTTCGGATCAAAGCGACTCAGAACGTGCTTGTCTGATTTGGTCAGCCGATAGTTTTTCAACATTAGGAACTCCTCCTCAAACAATCTATTTCTCGATATATTCGAGAAGATAATCCCAGAACCCTCCAAACCATGATGAACGACAGGAGAAATGTATGCCCGCTTCTAATAGAGAGGCGTCCACACCACTAGTTTCCATATTTCATGTATAATCAAGGAAAACCATTGGTCATGCCCGAGTAAGGAAGGATCCCTATGAAGAGAGTTTTTCACATCATGGACTGGGGGATATTTGGCCTCCGCTCCTATAATTATATTTTGCTGCTCGTTCATATTGTAATGGCGAATGAATTGTCGCCTCGATTGCTCGTGAATGTCGTTTGGCTCTTAGCGGCCTTTATTATTCCGACTTTATGCTGGTTCCCGCAGCTAAGAAAGAACAAGGAATGGTTCATCTTATTTGAACTATTGCTAGGAGGATCTTATTATATTAAGTCGTTCATGCACGCGGAACAGTTGGGAAGTGTCGATTATCTTATTCCGAGTCTTACAATCGGTTACTTATTGACCCGAAAGACGGCCTGGGCTATGCCGGCGCTATTATTGATGCCCTTTACCAGCATGTTATTCGGAGCAGTTACATGGGACGTGGCGCTCGGTTCAAGCTCGGATAACTTTCTTTTCTCCTTTATCGGGTTATGGGTCAGCTTCATCGCCAAAGCCTATCACGAGAAAAATAAATTAGCGAAAGAAATCGATGAGCAAAATAAATTGTTAACCCAATATGCAGCCGAGATCGAAAGGATGACGCTGCTGGAGGAACGAAGTCGGATGTCCAAGGAGATGCATGACACGTTAGGCCACTCTTTTATTTCCCTTATTATGAGCCTCGATGCTGCCATTGCACTTCTAGACAAAAATCCAATTTTAGCCAAAGAGAAATTGATTACTATAAGAGGTCTGACCGAACAAAACTTGGATGAAATGCGGGACATCGTGCACAAGATGGGGGAGGAAGAGAATATAAGTTTAGTAGACCGCGTCGAGAAACTCGTCAACAACTTTAGAGAATATACCGGGACAGTCATTCGTCTCACGCTGAACGGAACAGAAGAGATCCTTCGTTTCGATGTGCAGCAATCGATCATTCGGGTGATACAAGAGTCTTTTACGAATGCACTCAAGCATGGAAAGGCAACGGAAATTGAGTTGAATCTTCACTTTAATCCCTCAACTATGCGAGTTTCCATTCGAAATAATGGAGCGCCTTTGGGTAAGATGGAGCATGGCTTCGGCCTGGCAACAATGAAGAATCGGATTGAGATGCTGGATGGTACCTGGTCAATCTCCTCCTTGGCGGTCACTGGCGTTGAAGTCAGATTCGAAATACCACTGAAAGGAGATAAGCTCTATGCCGAAAATTAAAGTACTCATCGTGGATGATCAGGAGTTAATCCTTGAAAGTCTAAATATCGTACTAGGGATGGAAGCCGACATCGAGGTTGTGGGATTGGCTAAGAACGGTCAAGAAGCTATCGACTATTGTGAAATAGCCCCACCGGATATTATCCTCATGGATATAAATATGCCTATTATGGATGGCGTCGTTGCTACAGAGAAGATCAAACCCCGATTCCCGTTAGCCAAAATTATTATTCTAACCTCGTACAAAGAAGTTGAATATGTTCTGGCGGCGTTAAGCCATGGCGCTGAAGGTTACCTGCTCAAAGCCATCCATCCCAAAAACCTTATCGCCGGCATACGAGTGGTTCACACGGGGGGTACGCTCATTTCGCCGGAAATGGCAGACAAAATGATTAAAAGCATGCTGAAGAGCGGTAGGTCATCGACTATGGATACAAGGACCGTTGAACCCGATGTACTTGAGAAAAACAATGAATTCGGACTTAGCACCCGCGAAGTCGAAGTTCTTCACAAGCTGGCGTTAGGCCTGCGCAATCAGGATATCGCTAAGGCGTTATATCTAAGTGAAGGTACGGTCAAAAATTACATCTCGAATATTTATTCGAAGTTGAATGTAAAAGGAAGAAGAGAAGCTGCCTATAAAGCTAGGGAAACAGGAATTATAGATCAGTAAAGAACACACAAGCCGACACCGTAACGGGTGTCGGCTTTTATTGTGCTAACGTCATATGACCAAGATATGACTAAACGGTACTGCTGACGTGTGACTTTTTTCAAGTATAGTGTGAATTAAAAGGAGTGGTTACTTATCATGAGAAAGACGAATATACAAGGCAATGAGGTACTTAGCGGTAAGAGCAGTTCTAAATTGGTTGCGTTCTTTCAATTCCCTCTCGTCTGGATGCTCATGGGAACGCTTGGAATTATTCTCGCCAACGTGACATTCAACTCGTTATCAGAAGATGTAAGTGCATTAGGATCCATCATTCTGACACTTGTCGGAAGCGCCGTTGTCATCGTTATCTACTGGCTTGCGATGAAATTTCTAGCGCGCCGTCCGGTTCCTGAACTTCTGCTCCAGCGGCGTGCGGGATCGGAAGTTATTCTCGGCGCTGTCGTCGGCCTTATCTTTATCAGCGTTTCAACAGCCCTCATCGTCTTACTCGATGGGTATTCCTTCAAGTGGTCAACTGAAAACGCCAGCTCTGTCGTTTGGCCGATCATCACCACATCGCTTGGCGCCGCCTTCGTAGAAGAATTGATCTTTCGGGGACTTGCTTTTCAAGCAATTGAAAAAATGGGCGGAAGCTTACTTGCACTGACCCTAACCTCCCTCTTCTTCGGGATCGCTCATCTCGGCAACCCAGGAGCTACAGCTTGGGGAGCCCTCTCCATTACCATTGAAGCTGGCGTATTGCTGGGTGCAGCCTTCCTGTGGCGGCGCAATGTTTGGTTTATCGTTAGCCTGCATTTCTTTTGGAATGCGATAGAGGGACTCTTAGGCATTCCCGTCTCCGGCCATTCCTCCTCAGGTCTATTCACGGTCGAAGTTAAGGGTCCCGCCCTTCTCACTGGCGGCCAATTTGGCCTTGAAGCTTCGATAATACCCGTCATAATCAGTCTGTTGATCGCCATCCCAATGCTGATCTTGGCTCGCCGCAAAGGGCATCTTATATCTCTTCGTAAAGATCGGAACTAATATACAACCTAAGCCGCACCTAAAAGGCACCCAAAATCGGGTGCCTAACGTTTATGCTCCGTTCGAAGTAACAACAAAGTTGTCAAATTTGGCTGCGCTCCCTTGCGTAATCAAGCCGATAACTCCGGTTGTAAAGGTGGAATCCGTTGTTGTCAGCTGCAGCGTGCCGTCAACATAGGCATTGAGCGTCGAGCCTGACATTTCAAGCTTTACATTATGGTTCGTTCCTGTTGCAACCGTTAAGGACTTGGAAACAAGTGTAGTCGATGTGCCGCTTACCTTCTTCCTGATTTCAAGGGTAACGCCATTATAGAGCGATACTGCGTAGTAGTTGTTGGCATCCGTGAATCTTCCGCACAGCATAACCCGCGCCGAGTTATAGTTGCTGACATTGATATCCGCACTAACGCTGTAATTCCCCCATGTTGAGGTGCCGGCAGAAATACGGCCTTCATTAACCGTATCCGTCTGATTCAAAGAGTATGTTCCACTTATTGCGGATGTTGTAAGCGCCCACGTGCCTCTAGTTGATGTCCAGCCTGTCGTGTTGCCGTCCTCGAAGTTATCGGAGAACAATGTAGTAGACGAGGCAGTAGGCGTTGCATTTACTTCACTAGAATTGCCGCTTGTTCCGGCTGCGTTCGCAGCTGTTACAACATAGTAATATTTAGTGCCGTTTGTAAGTCCTGTATCGGCGTAGCTGGTTGTTGTCAGGCCGCTTGCAACTGTCGTGTAGGATCCGACGGCCGTTCCACGTTTTACGGTGTAGCTGCTTGCTCCAGGAGTAGCGGTCCAAGACAAGGTAACCTTTGCATTCCCCGCTGCAGCTGCAAGACCGGTAGGTACTGCCGGCGTTACGTATCCAGCCGTAACGAGGCTGCTCGGCCAAGTGCCATACCATGCATAGCCGATCCTTCTCTCTTGGCTGAGCTCGGACATTGCATAGTGAGTCGAACCGTCGCGATCGAAGAATACCGGTTTGTTGGTGTTAAGTTCATAGAAACGTGTCCAGATTGGAGAAGCGGATGAGTCGCTAGAAACGACCACGTCCGTTAATGTGCCGGAAGAATCGTATACCTTCGTTACTTTCGTACCCGTGATTTTTACTTTTGTAAAAAAGCCGATCGCGTTGTTGATGGCGTTCTTGACATCATTACTTGGGCTGCTGATCGTTTTGAGGTAACTAACGATTCCCGCACTTTCGCTTGAAGCTACAGAAGGCAGCTCATAGGCTCTTCCAGTTGCCGGCAACAAGGTTGTTTTGTCATGCTGCTGGCCCCAGGCCGTCTTGGTACCGTCACTGTTCGTGATTTGCGTATTAATGATGCATTGGATGCCTTTCGTAACTGCCGTACTAGCGTTCGCAGCCCTTGTGGAATCAATGAACGTATAGTCCCCGGACTTATTGGCAACAGACGTTAACAGCGTCAACACGTGAACGATGGCATCGTCGTTATAAGTAATATGGGTATGGTATGAATCGGATGGCGATCCGAAAATCTGCGGCCATCCGCCATTGGAATATTGTCCGCTGATCAGACGGTCAATCCCTTTTTGCAAGGAGGTCAAATATTTAGCGGTGCCTGTTTGCTTATACGTTTTAGCCAGAACCGTAATTTCCGAAGTCGTTGTTTTGTTATCGATCGTTGATAGCGCCCAATCCCCACTGGTTGTCGCATAATCCTTCTTCCACCCGCCATCGGAATTCTGGTTAGCGACAATTTGATCTGCTAGCGCAAGTCCGTCGGTGCCGCTAAACCAAGAGTCGGAATGGGCCAAAATCGTGCTCCAGTCAAGAGTGGCGGCGAATGCAGATTGGGGAAATGCGGCCGTAACAGAGAAGACGGACATCAGCATGGAAACACACAACGCCATTGAAGCTAGCTTCTTTTTACCTTTCGACATACGTTTAGACATCATAATCCCTCCTACAATTGTTGTTGGCTTTTGAGCAAACATGCAAACCGCCCGAATTCGAAACCGCTTGCATTTGTACAAAAAGCGAAGCTTAATTAAGCTGCTGACCACCCCCTTCCAAGTAAAAAACATAGAAAAATAACCCACTGTGGCGATACAAGAGAATCCTTAAGGTTCAGGACCAATCGCCGATGGGCTACCATTCATCGTACACCCGAATTCCAAGCGATTGAACATAGCAAATGCGCTCATTCATTGGATGCCTTGTATTACGATTCAGTTTGTAAGCGGTGTCACAAGTTAAATTTTACCACTTCTTTTCTCTTTTCGAACATGCCTCAAAGCACTATTTTGGACATAAAAAACTAAGCCTTTGGATCGTAACCGCCCATTATTGTTGTTAAAAAGATTAAACCGCCCGAGGTCCTTATTGGACTTTGAGCGGTTTAGCTTAATTAGGTATATTGAAGATTAAGCATGCGATAACAGAGGGGCGCACAATGCGAAGCTTAAGTTCAAATCAGTCTTCGACTTAACAAATAATAAGTCGCCTTGACCCTTAAGTTCAACATTCACATTGTCCGTAAAACGATCCGGCGTGAAGTGAAATTGAATCGTTTCCGTATCACGGTTGCTAATATGAGAAAGCAATCTGGCTAGATCGACCTTGTACTTACTCACCACATCATACAGGTGAAGGACATTGCCTTCATTGCGATAAACGATGATAGCCTCTTCGTCTTCCATAAGATAAATCGAATCTTGAAAGACATTTAATGCATAGAACATAAAAATTCCCTGATTGTCGCTAATGCCAAATCGATTGGAAACAGGAGTGCGCGTTCGAAGGATTTTATTGATTCGTTGTAGATCCTCTTCGTTGGCGCAATCTATTTGTCGTAATCCGTTATTAACGATTGAGATTGGAGCAGCTTTCATGCTGAAGTTCGCTTCAGTATAAGGAGCGAACCCGAATTTGGGATAAAACTGATGCACGCTGTCGTTCGCAAACAAATAGAACACTTCACATTCATCCTGATAAGCTTCCAGAACATGCTTCATTAATGCGCCGGACAATCCGTTCCCTCTATAGTCGGGGTGCGTCATAACGGTCCCGATCTGAATGGCTCTTTGGTTTGTTCCATCAATGATTAAGTTCATTTTATTGATCGAAACGTTAGACACGACTTGCTGGTTTATGACAACGGAGTGGCAAATATAATTGTGATCCCAGAAACCTTTCTGAAACCAATGCTCGAAGTCGATTCCGAACACATCATTTGCTAATTGATTAAAGCTTTTCCTTAGGATCTCATCGTTCTTATAGTCACTAATAATAGTAAATTCCGATGCATCAAATTGGATACTCATTTCAATTCCTCCTAAAGTGGAAGGAAACAAAATACCGAGGTTATTGGAGAAAATGAGCACAAAAAATGCAGCAACCATAAAGGTAACTGCATGGATGGCTAATAACGCTCCATACCTTGCATCCTTGTAATGGATAAATGAACAAACTACTCCCTTGGTTAAAAAACAGCCAAAAGAAAAGTTGTCTCATAATAGGCATCCATTACAAAGTTGTTGGCATAGAGTTGAATCCCCTTTCATTACTCTCCTGAAGGAAGAGTAACAAATGACCAATAATCTAGTCAAGGATGATTTGACCCTAGGTTGATACTACCTTCGAAATCGCCTGAAGAAGATTCGCAAATCTTGAACCATCAGATTCGGAACCTCCATAGCTGCAAAATGACCCCCTTGCTCAAATTCAGTCCAGTGAACAACGGCGTGTTCGCGCTCCGCAAGTGAACGCACAGGCAATGCTAGCTCGTAAGGAAGCACCGCCACGCCCATTGGGACAGGACACGAGCGCAAAACATCTTTCGATTTGAAATTCTCGTAGTACAGACGGGCGGACGATCCCGCGGTTCCCGTTAACCAATACAGCATGACATTGGTTAGCATTCGATCGTCATCCACCCGACATGCCGGATCAGTCCATTCCCACAATTTCTCGACGATCCATGCCAGTTGCCCGACCGGAGAGTCGGTGAGCGCATAGGACAACGTTTGCGGCCTTGTCGCCTGCAGTCTCATATACCCTGCGGGAGCGGACCGGTGCTGTTGAGACCTCTCAAGCCTGTCTCGCTCCTCCTGTGACAATGCGTTCAGATCGAAATCGTCGGCTGGAATGGTATGAAGGAAGTTCAAATGCACGCCGCACATATGCTCGTGATCCACTTCAGCCAATGCCCTGGAGATGAAGGCTCCCCAATCGCCGCCTTGGGCACCATATCTTGTATAACCCAACCGTCTCATCAGCTCCGCCCATGCCCGGGCGACCCTGTTCACGTTCCATCCGGACTCCTGGGTAGGACCCGAAAATCCGAAACCGGGAATCGACGGAATGACCAAATGAAAGGCATCGGCCGGATCTCCTCCATGAGACCTCGGGTCAACAAGTGGTCCAATCACATCGAGGAACTCGACGATCGAGCCCGGCCAGCCGTGAGTGAGAATAAGCGGCAGCGCATCCCGCTCCGGTGAGCGGATGTGCATAAAATGAATGTTCGCCCCATCGATCGTCATCGTATATTGCGGAAAGCTGTTTAACCAAGCTTCATGCTTTCTCCAATCGTACGAAATGCGCCAATAATCTGCCAGTTTCTTGAGATAGTCGAGCGGCACACCGTAATTCCATCCTTCTTCTTTCAATTCATCCGGCCAACGGGTTCGGAGAAGCCGACCCCGAAGGTCGTCTAGCTCATCCTGCGGAATCTCGATAGAAAACGGTCTTATTCCCTCATTGTATAACCTTTGGTCATTGTCCCTATTTATAAAATTCCATAAGATCATCTCCATATTCCCTTCGTTAGCCCTTATTTTACAAGCGATCGTGCATAAAGGATAATATAGGAAGATCACTTTTTCTTCCTCCATTCATTACATTAGTTATATGGAAAAGAGGCGCATCCATTGGAGCTTCTGCAATTGAAATATTTTCGCACGGTTGCCCGGCTGGAGCATATGACAAGGGCGGCTGAGCAGCTTCATATCGCCCAACCTGCTCTCAGCAGGACGATCTCCAGACTGGAAGAGGATTTGGGCGTTCCGCTGTTTGATCGCGTAAACAGGCAAATCCGTCTTAACGCATTTGGCAAAGCCTTTTTATCCAAAGTGGAATCGGCATTATCCTTACTGGAAGAAGGAACGAAGGAAGTGATGGAACTGGCAGGGCTGGAACGGGGAACGATCAGCATCGCTACGAACACATTAAACTGTCTCTCGCCTGCTGTAGCGGCATTTCGCGAGAGGTTTCCGGATGTCAGTTTCCGCATCAATCAGATTGCACCTGCCGAGACGTACAGCATGGGTGAGCTTTTGGAGCAGGGTCATACAGATCTCGGTTTTGGACCCGTTTCTTTGCGGAGTTCGTGCCTTCGTGAGTTATCCGTGCTGCAGTCAGAGGTCTTCTTAGCCGTGCCATGCGGGCATCGGTTGGAGAAGCAGAACAGCATTACTTTGGGGCAGGCAGCAGACGCTCCGTTCATCGAATACAAGATCGGACATCCCTTCCGCCAGGTTAATGACGAAATCAGTCGCAGAGCGGGGATCAAACGTAACATTATTTGCGAGGTCGATGAACCCGCCGCTTTGCACAGCCTGGTACAGACAGGTCTAGGGGTTGCATTCGTACCAAAATGCAAATGGAATGAAGTATCGCAATATTCCTTGCTTCCAATCAAAGACTCGGATAACAAACATACCTTCTTCCTATCATGGAATGAAACACGATATCTATCTGAGGCTGCGCGCGAATTTCAGCATTTCCTTATCGAGTATTATGCGGATGAGCAGAAGTGAGTCAACAAACGATATCGACCCTTCTAATAAGGCCGCCGCATTTCCATGCGGCGACCTCAGACAACAAGAAGGATGGTATCTTGCGGCCATGTTGGCGATTAGATGTTCTGACCGCCCGAAACCTCGATTCTCTGCGCATTGACCCAACGATTGTCGGAACCGAGCAAGCTGGCGACTGCGGGACCAATGTCGTCGGGTACGCCGACACGACCAAGGGCAACCATCGCGGCGAATGCGTCGTTGTAAGCAGGCGTGTCGCGTACAGCGCCGCCTAGAAAATCGGTTTCGATTGCACCAGGCGCAATGGTATTAACGGTAATCCCCCTGTGACCAAGTTCTCTAGCCATATAGATCGTTAGAATCTCGACAGCCCCCTTTGCCGCAGAGTAAGCGGAGAAGCCAGGGTAAGAGACACGAGTAAGACCCGATGAGAAGTTCACGATACGACCACCATCCGCAAGCAGAGGCAGAAGGGCCTGCGTCAAGAAAAATACGCCCTTAACATGCACATTAAACAGGCCATCGAACTGAGCTTCTGTCGTTTCGGTAAAGTCGATCATTTCTCCATGGCCGGCATTGTTCACCAGATGATTGAAAGTTGTGCTATTCCAAGTTGACTGCAGGGTCGAACGAACGGTCTCGACAAAAGCAGCAAAGCTGGACCTCTTTCCAACATCGAGCTGCAGAGCGACTGCTTTACGCCCCAGCGCTTCGATTTCAGCAACGACCGCGTTTGCTTCTTCTGCTTGACTGCGATAGGTCAGGATGACATCGCCGCCATGACGCGCAATGCTGATGGCCGTGTTGCGACCAAGTCCACGGCTTCCGCCAGTGACGATTGAGATATTTGCCATTGTAACTTCATCCCTTCAGCTATGATTTTGAACTAACAATGCAATCATAGAAGATGAAGTTCACTTGAAGTCAAGGCTATTTTATTTATAATAATAAGCACATAATCGAACTAAAAAGCGTTGATTCATTCCTAATCCTCTACTTTTTAGAGCATAAAATCGATAAAAACGATTCATGTCATCCCATATTCACTTAAAGCATACTTTAATAGAAAGCGGTGAAATTTATATTGATGATGACTATTAAAGAAGTTACTGAAATGACAGGAATATCGGCGCCCACCCTTCGCTATTACGAGAAGGAGGGGCTTCTTCCCTATGTGAAAAGGAATGAAAACAGAAAGCGGCTATATGACGAAGAAGATTTAAGCTGGATATCCTTTGTTACCGCGCTTCGAGCCACAGGAATGCCGATTGCTCAAATTCAGAAGTATGTGTCCTTGTTTAAAGAAGGGGACTCGACGATTGCGGAACGAAAAACGATGATGCTTCACCATAAAAAAGATATTGAGAAGAGCATAAAGGAACTATATTTTAACTTGGACAAAATAAATTATAAACTTGCACTCTATGATGTTCTAGAATCTCAGATTGAACGAACGACCATAAAAATTTAACTCCTCGAACCCGGGTTCGCCAGCAGAATCAACGCTGTCTGTGAGAAATCGATTCTTTCAGCACGTCTCTAATACTCACCGGAGGTCGACCGATCAAATGAGCTAGAGTGGAATCGACTTGTGCAAAATCGCCACGGCGGCTCGCTAGAAACATTCCCAACCGCATATTTATACTCGCTTCCGATACCCCTTGGGACATCAGACGTTCCCGAAACTCTTCGTCCGATACAATGATTCGACGGATGGTCCTCCCCAAGAGCTCGGAAGCGATTGCCGCAATCCCTTCCATGTCAACGCCTTCGGATCCCGTAAGATTGGGGGCAACGCCATCATATCTCTGCTCGCTTATGATCACAGCCGCAGCTTCGACCAAGTCCGCGTGCGTTGTCCAGGCAACCGGACCGTCCTCGGGAGCGATCAATTCCCCTGTTGTCATGGCTCCGCCGATCAACATGAGCGCCGCTGCTGCGTAATAGCCATTGCGGAGCGACGTGTAAGGCATACCTGATGCTTTCAACAGTTCTTCGGTAGCCGCGTGATGAACCATGGGAGCGAAGTGCGATGTCGGGGATGCACCTATGTGACTTGTGTACAACAACCTGCCAGCCCCTGCTTTCTTGGCCGCGTCGATCGCTGCTTGATGCTGCCGAATGCCGTGCGGGATACCAGCCTCGCCCATGATGCCGGTCGAAACGATGAGAACTTGCGACGCCCCCTCAAAGGCGTGATGCAGACTCTCGGCTTCGTCGAAATCGCCCCGACGAACTCGTACGCCTCTTTCTTGAAGCGCTTGTGCCTGATTCGGATCGCGGACGCTGACACCGATCTGCTCGGCTGGTACACGCTTGAGCAATTGCTCAACCACGGCCCGGCCTAATTTCCCGTTGGCTCCGGTTACGATAATCATGACAATAACACCCTTTCGTTTCGTATGATGGCGTGACCTATACGCGTTATCCCCGAACAGTCTTACCGTTTCTGAATTGCATGTTGGGAAAAGAAGCGCCTGCGATCTCATGTTCCGGTATCGCCTCTTCGATCTCCCTGACATCATCTTCATTCAGATGAATATCAAGCGACCGCACAGCTTCTTGAAGATGAGTCGGCGATACGGTGCCGATGAGCGGAATGATGTCCTCGCCTTTGGATAATAGCCAGGCAAACGCCAGTTGGGATAACGTCATTTGTTTCCTTGCGGCAATCGCACCCAGTTTCTTGGCCAGCGAAACATTCTTCTCTATATTTCCTTCAAAAAATAGCGGGATGTAACCGCCTTTATTTGCTTGGATCCGGTCCTCTGTCCAGCTGCCGGCAAGAAGTCCATGAGCCACCGCCCCAAAAGCAACAACGTCGATACCCAATTCCCTTGCAGTCGGCAAAATCTCCTTCTCAATGCTTCGGTTGAATAGCGAATATTCGAATTCGGCTAAGCTGATCGGATGCGTGGCATGCGCTCTTCTCAACGTCTCCGCATCGACCTGACTGATTCCGATCTGCTTGACGTAACCGGCCTGAACCAATTCGGAGATGGCGCCGATCGTTTCTTCAACTGGGATGCCCAGATCGATTCTTGCAGGCTGATAAAGATCAATATAGTCAAGATTGAGCCGCTTGAGCGAATGAGCAAGATAGTTCTTCACATGATGGGGGGAGACATCCAGTCCGTACAAAGAGCCGTCTAGCGTATTTAAAGCGCCGAACTTCAACGATATATAATATTCATCCCTTTTGTACCCCTTCAACGCTTCCGCGATGGTCATCTCGCTTCGACCTGCACCGTAGAAATCCGCCGTGTTGAGATGATTAATTCCACTCTCGAAAGCGGCATGAATGGCGGCAATGCCCGCGTCTTTGACAGCCACATTGACATTAGACATATGACCGCAGCCAAGTCCGATTCTGGAAAGCTCCAGTCTGTTTTGTTGATTATTCATCCTAACAACCTCCCGATTATCATTTCAAGAAAATGTGTAGCCGTCTACCTATTTGGTTAAAAAAATAACACAATCCTCTGGCTAGTTCTTTACTTCAACAGCTGTTTCTCAACGTTTTCAAAAGCACGGGTCAGCAGAGATGCAAACATCGCTTTCTCGGCATCCGACATCCCTTGCGTGATCAACTCTTCCGATTCGGTGAAGGCATCACTCCTCCCGCTAAAGAATTGTTTGGCTTTGGCCGTGACATCAATACGGAGGTTGCGCCCGTCGGCATGGTTGCTGCTGCGTGTAATGAATCCGGATTTCTCTAGACCGTTCAGTAAGTTGGTCACAGACGGACCGCTTAAAGCCATTGTTTGTTCAAGAAACTTGCGGTTAATCTCAATATTCTCCTCAATGGATTGATGAATATGCGACAGCAGAATCGCCTGTGAGCTATTCAAGCCATGCTCCTTCAGAAGCTGGTCGATGATTTCCTTCACTCTTTGCGCGATGACTTTAATGTATAGGCTATAGGGGTACTTGTCGAAAACACTTGGCATAGGTATCTCCTTGAATTATGTAGATGACTACACTATAGATTCAGTTTTTCGTTTTGTCAATGATTGGTTTCAGTGTTGGAACGGGGCTCTCCGGCCCCCTCCAACATCTCTATTTTTACTTGCGGCAAGGTTCTCCACCTGTCTATACTGGCAAAGACTCTTGTAAGAAGTCTCTTAGCTTCATCGGCGGTCGGCCGATCAAATCAGCTAAAGCGTTGCTCGTTTGCTCGAAATCCCCATTGCGGCTGGCACGGAATAAACCCAGGGTTATCGCAATGCGAGGCTCCGGAAACCCCTGAGCGACTAAATATTCCCGATACGCTTCGTCCGATACGACTTTGGGGTGAATAGGCCGTCCGACGATATCCGATAACATCGCCGCAACCCCCTTCATATCAGTCGCTTCAGCGGCCGTTAGGTTCGGGGACGGGCCGTCCCATCCCTGCCCGGTTAGAAGGGCTGCCGTGGCTTCCGCCAAGTCCGCGTGGGTTGTCCAGGCAATCGGACCGTCCTCGGGAACAATCCATTCGCCCGTTGTGATCGCTTCGCCTATTAATCCAACCAACGAGGAGGCGTAAAAACCGTTGCGAAGCGACGTATACGGTATACCCGATTCCTTCAGCAATGTTTCTGTCGCCGCATGATGAATCATTGGCGGAAAATACGACGTCGAAGAAGAACCCATATGGCTGGTGTACAGCACCCGGTCGGCGCCAGACTTTTTGGCTGCGTGGATTGCCGTTTCATGCTGGCGAATACCCGCCTCTCCCAAAATACCGGACGAAACAAGAAGAACCTGCGACGCCCCTTCAAAAGCATCAAGCAAGCTCCCCGCATCACTGAAATCACCATGACGCACACGGACCCCGCGATCCTTTAAATCCTGTGCCTTGCTCACTTCCCGGACGCTGACCCCAATCTGTTCGGCGGGGATACGTTTCAGCAATTGCTCTATCACACCTCTGCCCAATTTTCCATTTGCTCCAGTAACGATAATCATATTGCCTCCATCCTTTCCCTCTATATGAGATTTGCTTGCAATATGGTTTTGTGCAACCATATAGTCATACTCACAAGATAAAAGGATTGGGCCTCGTAAACAATCAACAAAACGCCGGTTTCGTTGGGTTCCCGACACAATGGCCGTTTTGTTTGTTTTTGAAAGCCATAAGGAAGGGTGATATAGTTTGCCGGTAAATCCCGACGATCCCCGTGTAAAAAGAACCCGTCAGTTGTTTATGCAAGCTTTCAATGATCTTCTTGATGAAAAGAGAAACCTCTATTCCATTTCCGTGCAAGACATTGCAGCTCGAGCATCCGTGAATCGCGCAACCTTCTATGCCCATTTTGAAGATAAGTTTAACTTTCTCGAGTATTGGATGACGGAGAAATTTCAAATCATTATCAGAAAAAGACTGCCTGACGATTCAGCCTTTAGCAATGACAATCTGCGCACCCTTGTTCAAACCATTTTTCAATTTCTAGTGCGATTTCGTCAGTACCTCACGCCGGGGGACAAGCAGTTCGAGCCGATGCTTGAAAAAGCCATGCAAAGAGAATTGTATCGTCTCTTGCTCCATTGGTTTAAATTGGCCCCCCTTCAAAGCCTATCTCAAGACAAGCTGGAAGCTAGGGCTCTTGTCGTCAGTTGGGGCATATTCGGATCCGCCTTGCAATGGAGCAGAGACGCTCAGGTCCGCTCATTGGAATCGATGGCAGAAGACGTTATCGAGGTTGCAGCCTTTAATTTGAATACTTTGTGGGAGCAATCCAACTCGTGATCTATTGCCAATTGCAATTGAGTTGAGCTTTCAAAAGATGGGGTCATTCCCCCAAGACTGGTGCCAAGGCCGCCGCTGCAACCTCCAATACACGATGCACCATCGTCTCCGACGTGAGGTTCCGCGGATCTCTGCTCCACTGCACGGCTGCACCGAAGATGCCCCAACTGGCAACGAGCGCTGTCGTTTCTACCTTGTCGGGCGAAACCGTCGCTTCTTCGTTTAGCCATTCGAGCAGGAGGCTATAAAGTTCCTTCTGCATCGCGATCTCGAACATCGGCTCGAACCGACTGTTGCCGGGGTGCGTCATGTACTGGCGGAATCGCGCCAGCACATCGAATACGGTCTGGACTACGGTGCGCAGACTACCCGTCCCTGTGATCCTCCCCTTTGGTAAGGCCTCCTTCAAGAGAATCTGGAACTTCCTGCTTATCCAGCAATCCAGAAAGGCATACTTGTCTTCAAAATGAGCATAAAAGGTTGCACGGTTAATGGTAGCGCGAGCCGTTATATCCTGCACCGAAATCGAGTATACATTCTTCTGCTCTTCCACGAGTTCCGTGAATGCCTGCATAATCAGTAGACGCGTCCTGCTGACGCGTGGATCATTCAGATTAACCGGCATGATCGATCTCCCCCTTGGACAACAAATTAGCTGGAATGTTGCCTACGCGACAATTGGACCCCCTTTATTGGTTGTTGAAACTGCGGGTTTACAATAATATCCCTCGTATAGTGTAGTATACGCAATACTGATGCGTAAGCAACACTGTCGAATAGCAACGGGAGGATGATTGCAAATGATAGTGATTACTGCACCAACGAGTAAAATCGGGCGTCAGGTGCTTGAACGCGTACTTGAAAGCGGTGAGGACATCCGCGTGATTGCCCGCGATCCGCGGCGCCTTCCTGAGGCGATTCGTGAGCGAGTCGAAGTCATTCAGGGTTCGCATGCCGACCGTGACGTCGTCAATCGGGCGTTCGAGGGAGCCGACACCGTGTTCTGGCTCGTGCCGGCCGACAAGCAAGCGGAAAGCGTCTATGACGCCTATGTTCGGTTTAGTATCCCGGCAGCCGATGCGATCGTCCGTCATCGCGTCCGTCGAGTCGTGGCGATCTCCGCGCTTGGCCGCGGTCAGCAGCGCTACGCGGGTCATATCTCGGCATCGCTGGCAATGGAAGATCTGTTGAGAAGCACAGGCGTACACTTTCGTGCGTTAACGATGCCTTCCTTCATGGACAACATGCTAGGACAACTGTTTTTCATGAAGAACGAGGGCTTGATTCGTTTCACGATCCCGGGCAACCAGAAGAACCCCACGACAGCCACCTGTGACATTGCCGAAGCAGCCTCCCGGCTTCTCCTCGACCGGGAGTGGATTGGACAGAAGAGTCTGGCCGTGCTCGGACCGGAAGACCTCTCCTATGAGGATATGGCAGAGACCCTTACCGAGGTGCTCGGCACGCCGATCCGCTTCGAGCAGATGTCGCTCGACAGCTACAAGCAATTATTTCTTGGCATCGGCTACTCGGAGGCTATGGCCCAGAGCATGGTGGACATGGACATTGCCGGAGCGGACGGGATCAACAATGCGCTCCGGCGCACGTCGGAAACCGCCTCGCCCACCAGCTTCCGCCAGTGGGCAGCAACTGTTCTGAAGCCGGCCTTCGATGCCATGTGATGCGTGTATCCACTGCTCTTCTATTAAACAGAACAGGGCGCTCTTCTGAGCGCCCTAAAGTAATCGGAATCAGCTTCGATCATTACTTTCCCTGACATTCGGCAATACCTACACAAGTAGGACCCTCCTGTTTGACCACTACTTCGGATTCCCCATTTGCTGCTAATTATGTAGAGCCTTCCGCAATGCGTTTATGGCTTGTTCCTCAGCTTTTCTTCCTTGGTCATAGGCGCCTGTTTGGAGCATGAAGCCATGGACCATGCCAGCATAGCGCTTCGCTTCTACTGGAACCCCGGCTGCTTTCAATTTCTCGGCGTAAGCTTCCCCATCATCACGCAGAGGGTCAAATTCGGCAGTGATAACGAGTGCTGGCGGCAGACCGCTAAGATCTGGAGCCAATAACGGTGAAGCGTAAGGGTTCTGTCCATCCGTTTCTTTCACCAAGTAGTGGTTCCAGAACCACCGCATTGTGTTTGTTGTTAGACCGTATCCTTCTGCATTCTCTATGTATGAATCCGTATCGAACGAGTAATGGGTAACCGGATTGAACAGCAACTGAAACTTGACGGATGGGAACCCTTTGTCCCGAGCCATTAATGACACAACTGCGGCAAGGTTTCCACCTGAGCTATCTCCACCAACCGCAATACGATCGGCATCCGCACCGAGAGCGGCAGCATGTTCTGAAACCCACACCAGCGCTGCATAGCAATCCTCAGTTGCAGCAGGGAATTTATGCTCCGGTGCCAAGCGATAATCCACAGAGACCACTATACTGTTCACACCATTAGCCAGCCTACGGCACAACACATCTGCTGCATCAAGATTACCGACCATCCAACCTCCACCGTGATAATAAACGATAACCGGTAAAAGCGCTTCGCTTCGAGGGGTATAAATCCGCACCGGAATGGAGCCGATCGGACCTGCAATTATTCGATTGTCAATTCTCCAAACTTCTTCCGGCTGTTCAGCCATCGCGCTTAAGTTGATTTTTCTCGCATCCTCCACGGCTAACGCATGCAGAGGCGGAACACCCAGCTGCTTCATTTTTTCAAGGACAACTTGAACTTGAGGATCGATCGGCATAACAATTTCCTCCCTATTGTGTCGTTTCTTGATGTAGTATACTTTTCTAAGTCTCAATCGCATAAGTACGCACTTTTTCGTGACATAGTACCCAAAAAGTAACTGTAAGGTTAGGAGATGTTGTACATGAGTGGCTGTCCTGTGGAGGCAACGCTGTCAGTGATCGGAGGGAAATGGAAGATTGTTATTCTATGGCGTCTAGCACGCGGTACCATGCGGTTTAACGAACTCCAACGCGCAATTTCTCCCATTACCCGCAAGATGTTAACGGAACAACTGCGAGAACTGGAGAGCGATAATTTGATCGTGAGGACCGTCTACCCGGTAGTTCCTCCGAAAGTCGAATACTCCCTCAGTGAATACGGCAAGACCTTTATCCCTGTCATGCAATCGATGGCTCAGTGGGGGTTAGTTCATCTTGAACGTAATGCTTAATTAATGGACTACGATCGCACTATGTTCCTGAATGATGATGTTGTCCAGACTCGCAGAATTCCGTAACGCGTGTTATGATAAAGGATAGAAAATGGAACGTGAAGTCGGATGGAAATTCGAACTTCACAAAAAGGCTAGGTGATTAACAAATGGGACGCAACCGCGAATTCGATATCGATCAGGCACTGGACGCAGCACTTGGCGTGTTCTGGCAAAAAGGTTATGAGGGCGCGTCGTATGCTGATCTGACGCAAGCTACGGGCGTCGAACGCCCCGCGCTCTACTCCGCGTTCGGCAACAAGGAGGCGTTATTCCGCCGAGTTCTTGAGCGCTATTACGAGCACTACCATGATTTCTTTCCGGCGGCGCTGGAGCTGCCGACCTCGCGGGAGGTAGTCGCACGCATCTTTCGCGGGGCGGCCGAATTGCAAACTCGTTACCCTGATCACAAGGGGTGTCTATATGTCCACGGCGACTTAGCCGGCTCAGATGAATCCGAACCTATTCGGCGTGCACTGATCGATGCACGCGCGGATGGAGAGGCTTCGCTGCGAGATCGTTTCGAACGGGCACAACGGGAGGGAGATCTGCCGGAGCATACGAACTGTGCTGCGCTAGCTGCCTATGTGATGGCCGTGCTCCACGGTATGGCTGTTCAAGCCAAGGCCGGCTTCAGCCGCAACATGCTGGAGGCCGTTGCCGAGCAAGCGCTCTCCACCTGGCCTTGCGGCAGTTCTACGCGTTCCGGAAAGTCTTCCTAATCCTTTGCACAAAGGAATATCGTTATAAAGAACCACATAAAAAACAAAGAGGCTCCCGATAAGTGGGAGCTTCTTTGTTTTGTACAGAAATTAATAGACTCATTTCGAGTTGATCCGTTGCGCCCTGGCGAGATTTGCGATCAGCTCGGCACGAGTCTGATGCATATGCGCGGCCCAAGCCGGCTGGCCGGGACCGCTGCGCCATGACTCGCTCAATGGACTGTTGTCGACCGTATCGAAACCGAATTGATCGTACAGCCGCGTTACGAGTTCCGTGGCCTCAGGGAAGTCGCTCGAGACCGATAATGCATGGCGGTCGGGGTCGCCAGCTGGTCTACTCGAAATGAAGAGACGGGGGGCCTGGATATGGGTAAAGGCCTTCGTCACCTTCGACGCAGGAAGTTGCATCTGACGGAGCTCATGAACGGTCATCGCGCCAGAATCGATCATGGGGAAATGACCATCGCGCCAAGGCATGTAGTTGTTCGTGTCAAGCACGATCTTACCTTTAAGCTGCTCCACAGGCATGTCGTTGATCAGCTTAAGGGGGACGGCCACGACGACGAAGTCGCCAGCCTCGGCTGCATCGGCCGCAGTCGCAGCGCGTGCTGACGGGCCGAGCTCATCAATGAGGCCTTTCAACGTCTCGGGTCCTCGCGAATTGGCAATGACGACCTCATACCCGTTGGCGATAGCCGCACGCGCGATCTGGCTGCCGACCTCGCCCGCGCCAATGATGCCGATTACGGTCATAAGTATGCACCTTTCGCGCCGATCATTTCCTCGCTTTTTGCCCAGAGCTGCTCCGCTTTGTTCGCATCGAGTGCATACGATCTTACGCCGTCGGCAAACGGGTTTGGTGTGTCATCGATCGGCGCGACTGCACAATCTTCGAGATAACGTCCTCCGATTTCGTCTTTGTCAGCCACGACTGCGGCCCAAACCGACGTAGCGGCTGCCTGCGCGATTTCTTTGAGTTCCGCCGGCGGCAGTCCTGCTTCGGCGCGAGCTTTGCCAACATTCTCGAGAAGACCCTGCAAGCCTTCCTGCGAGAAATGGCGCGAAAGATCGGTAGCACTATTCCCGGGCATCACCGACGCAGCTCGGATACCCCGATTACGATGCCGTTTATCGAATTCCACAGCAAAGAGCGAAGCAGCCGTTTTCGATCGGCCATAGGCGACAAATGGGTCGTATTCCTGATGCTCAAAATTTGGATCCACAAGATCGACATCAGCGGCACGATGAGCTTGGGATGACAGGACCACTAAACGTCCATTATCGGCGAGCAGCGGCTCGATCCGATTGATCAAAGCGAAATGGCCAAGATAGTTTGTCCCAAACTGGACTTCGAAGCCGTCGATCGTTCGGCCGAACGGGGTTGCCATGACGCCGGCATTGGCGATAATAGCATCGAGCTGCCGACCGTCCGCCAACAGTATATCCGCGCAGGCGCGAACGCTTTGCAAAGATGCGAGATCTAGTTCGAGCAACTCCAGGCTGCCCCCTTCCTGCGCCGCGGCATTAAGGACCGACGCGATGGACGTCTCCGCTTTTACTAGATCCCTCACTGTGCCGACGACGCTTGCGCCGTGAGCGACCAGTGAGCGGGCGGTTTCGAGGCCAATGCCCGATGATGCGCCTGTAATGAGAAATCGTTTCCCCTTAAGATTAACAGCGGATAGCACCTGATCGGCAGTTGACTTTGCATTAAATTTGCTAGTCATATGTATCCTTCCCCCTTAATTTGCGTATTTTTTAGTGTTTGGTTCTCTACCCGTTGATCGGATTTTATCATAACGATCATTACGTTAATTTATATTATACACTAACTTCAGCATTGTCAATATCATAACGACTATTACGTTAATAGCCATAGCAGGCTCTTGTCCCTTAATCTGTTCTAATTACGTGCAGTAATGACCAAATAAAAGAGCGAACACCTTAAGTGCCCGCTCGTCAATATCGTCTTATGGACCTCATCGTGCATAACGACATCGTGCCCGCCGTCAACCAGGTCGAGACACACCCGTTCTACCAGCAGATCGAGAACGCCGCTTTTATGAAAGAGCAGAGCGTGCAGCACCAATCGTGGGCCCCGTTCGCCGAAGGGCTGGCTGGGCAACATGTTCGGCAACGAAGTGCTCGCTTCGATCGCAGAAAAACACAACAAGTCCGTCGCTCAGGTCGTGTTGCGCTGGCTTGTTCAGCGTCCTGAACCATCCTGCTCGTTGAACGAAGGCAGCCGATCGTTTTTCATGATCGGCTGCCTTCGTTTGTGGTGGAGCTATAGTTCCCCATCCCTCGGTTCAATCCTCTGTATATTCGTCAGGATCGCGCTCGCGATAATGCTGAAGAGATAGTCAGCCCTTGGCGCGGACGACGGCTGGTTGCTGAGCCACGCAAGCGCAGCAGCAAGCGAGAACAGGTCATCACCTTCCATGTCAGTACGCGCTAGACCATCAGCCTGAGCACGGGCCAGAAGTCGCGTGCCCGCCGAGCGCATCGTGACACATGAAGCGTGGAGCGCGGACTCCGGGTCCTCCTTGGCTGCCATCATGACGTCCACGACACCTTGATAGTTGCCCGTGAATGCAACGACTTCACGCAGCCACGACACGAGTGCATCATCTGGTTTACTCGCAGTTTCGAGTTCGCGTGCTTTTGCCGTAAACTCGTCAAAGCTTGAACGGAGAAGGGCTTCGAGCAGCGCCTCTCTCGTAGGGAAATGGCGATACAGCGTGCCAAGCCCGACATCAGCTCTGCGAGCGATGTCACGCAGCGATGCATCGACGCCGTGCTCAGCTACAACGACGTTCGCGACTGCGAGTATGTGCTCATAGTTTTTCTTTGCATCAGCTCGCATAGAAATCCTCCTTGACAATCGGAGCAGTGCTCCGCATAATTAAAACGGAGCAGTGATCCTTTTATATGGAGCACTGCTCAGGTAAGTATAACTCATCTGCATGGAAGGAGAAAACAAGATGTCTACAAATACAATGAAGGCGATTCGTCAGCATGAGTTCGGCGGTCCTGAGGTACTGCGTTACGAGGAGGCGCCGATTCCCGAGCTGAAGCCGGGTGAGGTGCTTGTCCGCGTTCACGCGGTTGGTATCAATCCCCCCGACTGGTACCTGCGCGAGGGATATAGAGATCTTCCTCCTGAGTGGCGGCCGCCGGTGCCCTTTCCTGTCATTCTAGGGTCGGACGTGTCGGGCGTCGTCGAAGCGGTTGCCACGGATGTGCAGAACTTCTTCGTCGGTGATGAAGTTTTCGGCATGGTTCGCTTTCCTAGCTTTGGAGAGAGCGCTGCTTATGCCGAGTATGTCGCCGCGCCAGCGTCGGACCTTGCACGCAAGCCGGCAGGCATCGATCATGTGCACGCAGCAGGGGCACCGATGGCAGGACTCACCGCATGGCAGTTCCTAATTGAGCTGGGACACAATGAGCCGAACCCGCTTCAACCGGAGATGCATCGCCCGTTGCCGCTAAACGGCAAGACTGTACTCATTAATGGTGCCGCGGGCGGCGTTGGGCACTTAGCGGTGCAGCTGGCTAAATGGAAAGGTGCTCGCGTCATCGCAGTGGCATCGGGCAAGCATGAGTCGTTCCTTCGCGATCTCGGTGCCGACGAATTCATTGACTACACCAAGAGTCCTCCTGAGGACATCGCTCATGACGTTGATCTCGTCCTCGATACCCTCGGCGGGCCCACTACCGGTCGTTTCTTGCGTACTATCAAGCGTGGCGGCGCTTTGTTCCCAGTGTTCTTAGGCTTCTCCGACGCCGAGGAGGCCGCAAAGCAGGGCGTCACGGTATCAATGACCCAAGTGCGCTCGAACGGTCCGCAGCTGGCGGAATTAGGGCGCTTGCTCGATGCCGGGACGATTCGCGTCGCCATCGACAGCATGTTTCCGCTTGCCGATGCTCGCAAAGCGCATGAACGAGCCGCAGGTGGGCACATTCAAGGCAAGATCGTACTCACGGCGGAGGGATGAGCATCAATGATTCTACTCATGGGCTACGTACATCTAAATCCGTCTGACGTAAACGAGTTCACTGCAGACGTTCAGGACATCGTTTCCAGCACGCGAACTGAAACCGGATGCCTCTTTTATGCCTTTGCTTTGGAGGATGAAAGCGCGGGGCGCATGCTGACTGTTCAGCGGTGGGAAGATCAAGAATCGCTTACCGCTCATGTAGAACGACATGAATCGGCGCCGTTTTTAATGAAGTGGGGAAACAGGATGAGAATGGACATTCAAAGATATGACATTTCGAACGAACGCTCGTTCATGGAGTGAATGAGGTCGAGTAGACTGAGAACCACATCTCTCCACAGAACAATTCAAATGGGAAGGCGTTGTTTATGATGCGAATAACCCTAGTATCAGGCAGCAACCGCGCGAATGCGGCGAGCACGAATCTTCTGAAGTATATGCAGGGCTTGTTGGAGCCTCAGAACATCACGGTTACCTTGATCGATCTTGCGCAGCTGCCGCTTCCGCTCTTCACTCCGGATAACTGGGATTTTCACCCGAACGCGAAGCACATGCTGGATACCTTCGCAGAATCGGATGGAATCGTCCTCGCAACGCCGGAATATCATGGCTCCCTATCGGGAGTGCTCAAGAACGCCCTGGATTACGTGAATCCTACTCTGATAGCGGGCAAGCCCGTCCTCTCCGTGAGCTCCGCAGGCGGTCCGCTCGGCGTTAGCTCGCTTACCCACCTGCAGACGATAGTCCGCAATCTGCACGGCATCAACTGTTCCGAATGGATCTCGGTCGGATTCGGAACCCAAGCGTTCGACGCGGACGGCGTTCTGGCGGACGAAGAGGTTCGTACTCGAGTAAGCGACGTCTTGGAAAGCTTCGTACAACTGACTCGGACGCTGGGGACAACGAATCTGGCCGCGTTTAAATAGCATAAAGCTTCTTTTTTCTTCAATAACCCGGGGCGACACCTTTACTGCCCTTTAATGTCTTCCTCTAAACCGTTTAATCGCATCCTCGGTCACCGGCTCGAAGAGGTTAAGGAGGTTGCCGTCGGGATCGCGGAACAGCATGGAACGGTTTCCCCACGGCATCGTGGTCGGTTCCTTTACCCAATTATCGACAAACGGCTTTAAGCGCACATATTCGGCCTCGACATCGTCCACGCGGAACTCAATAATGACAGTCCGATTATTGGCCGCTGCTACGGAATCGGCGCCGAATAGCTGCGCCGTCTGGGAGTGGCCGATTGCAAGGGTGAATGATGGCACAACGAGTTCGGCAAATACGGGCGCGGGTCGTTCCGCCGAAACCCCCATGACTTTCTCATAGAACTCGACGAGACGATCCACGTCGTCAGTAATGATGCGTACAGAAGCGAAATTCACAAGCTATCATCCTTCCTGTAATCATTGGTTCGGCTGTGTCCCGCAGCCGTTGCAAAACATACTTTTCACTTCTCTATCGCCTTTACATTTACATGTCCCATTATAAAAAACGCTACTGACAACGTTATGTCAGTAGCGTTTTAGCATTTTTTGGGCTTCCTCGCGAATCCGATTTCGGAATGATTCGGGTTCCAACACGATTACGCCCGCTCCCCAGCCAAGCACCCATTGCAGCACTTCATCCTGCAGCCGAACGCGTAAGACCACATCCAATCCATCTTGATGCTCTTTCGCATCCTCTATGTAATGATAGTTCGATTCCTTCACCTTATCTGCAATGTCATGGTCAAATCGAAGGCAGACTCGCAAGTGGCGATCGTCTAAAGGGGTATACTCCCTTAAGTCAAAATGCGGCGGGAGTTCGAATCGTTCGTCTAGTTCGATAAGCTCAGCCATTCGGGACAAACGGAAATGGCGAATGTCTTGGCGTAGATCACACCGGGCAACAAGCATCCACGACCCTTCAACGAGTACAAGGCCGTAAGGAGCGGCGGTACGTTCGCTATGGCGGCCCCCCGTGGAATCCGCAATTCTTTTTGAATAATGGAAACTGATCTTTCGTCCATCTAACAGAGCGCGGCGGATCTTATCGAGATTTTCCCTTTCGTTTGACTCAGCTGCCTGTTTGCCAGGAGCGAGCAATCGCAGCGACTTGCGTATACGGGAGGCCTCACTGCGGACACTGTCTGATAGAGTGACCTCGATTTTCCTCCTAGCCATATTCGCTCTATTACGATAATCATCATCAAATCGTTGCTCAATAAATTCCGTTCCGATAAGCAAAGTCACGGCTTCCTCTATTGTAAAACGGATAGGAGGTAGAAAATATCCCTCCATTAAGGAATACCCTGCGCCTGTAGTGCCTGTAATCGGGACGCCTGCTTCGCTTAGCGCCTGAATGTCGCGATAGATGGTCCTCACGCTGGTTTCGAATAGTGCCGCCAAATCTTCGGCACGCACCACTTTCCTGCCTTGCAGCTCCAGCACGATGGCCAACAAACGATCTGTCTTGTTCATTGACTGCCCCTTTGAAACGTAATCCTTTACAACAGAAACTTGCCGTTACTTATGTTACCCGAGAGAGGCGATCGCGTCCACTGTAAGTCCGAATATAAAACGTTTCCAAATGGTGCTGCAGAACCGCTCGAAAGCAGGTTCTACAGCCTTTTTTGATCCCCGACGATCGTGCCAATTGCCTTTGCAACGATGGTATTATTCATCAATGCCATAAGAATGGCTGACAGCAATCCTCCAAGGATGATGCCATCTTATTTCCCTTTGCCATCTTTGCTTGCCTTCTATAGGAAAGTTGATTTATATTACGCCATCAAGTATATTGTTTATAAAGAATCTTGATTGTCAAGATATTATGCATCCTAAAAGGAGGACTCCATTTGTCAACCGATCGGCAAATACAATCAACGGAGCAGCAGGAGATTCTCACGTTACGCATGCGAAGCTTAGGAGCCCGAACGGTGCTCTACCAGCAAAGCGTTGCGACCGCTCTCGGGTTAAACAATAACGACTTCTTAACCATCGATATCCTCAATGAGAAAGGCCCTGTCACGGCAGGCGAACTCGCGAAGCTGACCGGGCTTACGACAGGGAGCGTTACTGCGTTAATCGATCGATTAGAGAAGAACGGCTTTGTTCAACGGCAACCCGATCCGCAAGACCGCCGCAAGGTGATTATCGTCCCGCTATACGAGAACAAAGAGGACGTCAGCTCCATCTACCTTCAGCTTCATGCGGAGATAGTGAAGCTGGCCTCTTCCTACTCGGATGAAGAGCTCGCGCTCATAACGCAATTCCTTGGCCAAGCGAGCTCGGTCCTGGAGGATCAGATCCATCATCTTCATTCGAATGCGCGCAACAAATCATAACGAGATAAGGGGGAGAAACAATGGCTGTGCTCGTTCTATTCGCAACAAAAACCGGAGCAACGGCGCAATGCGTAAACGTATTGTCGGAGCAACTGTCGAATTGCATGACATGCAACTTGGAGACGGACAAGCCTGCCATCGGGGAATTCGACCGTATCATTCTGGGGGCGGGAGTAAGAGACGGGAAAATATACAAGCCGATTCGGGATTTTATTAAAAAGAATCATGACGAGCTCCTAAAGAAAACCGTGGGGTACTTTATTTGCAACGAGAAGCCGAAGGAGACGGAGGAGATTATCGAGAATAATATTCCAGCCGCCCTAAGAGAAGCGGCGCTCTGTATCGAATCATTCGGTGGCTATAAAGCATACAAGGCACCAAAGGAAGGCACCGATCAGTTGCAAGGGATTTTCGTCGATCGGATTAAGGCTTTCGCCGAGAAGTTCGTGCAGTAACAGCCCCCCACGAATTTTTCGGGATTAAACAGTTCCTTTACTTATGAAACGGTTCACCGTAACATCCAAAGAGCGAAGAAGGCACCCAACCGGGTGCCTTTCACATGAGACACTTTTCAAATTTTGATTTCGAGCAGCTCATATTGAAGGTTGCCCATTGGCGCTTCTACGTTAATTATGTCCCCTACCTTTTTGCCCAAAAGACCCTTTCCGAGTGGGCTTTCGTAAGAAATTTTGTTCTCCGCTACATTGGCTTCAGCCGGACCGACAATGCGATATTCGATCCTCTCGGCGAATTCAATATCATTCAAGATCACATAAGAACCTACGCTGACTTCATTCAAGTCCACACTGTCCGCATTCACGACTCGTGCCCGCTTTAGTATCCGCTCCAGTCCCAAAATTCGAGTTTCCATGTGCGCCTGATCATCCTTGGCAGAATGGTACTCACTGTTTTCTTTAAGATCGCCATAACTGATCGCCACTTTCAACCGCTCCGCTAACTCCTTACGCTTGACCGTCTTGAGCTCGCGGAGCTCTTCCTCAATCTGCTCCAAGCCCTCTTGCGTCAATATTACTTCATCTTTATCCATGGTTTCAGTCCTCATTCCTTATAGTCTGTACCATTTTACCCTATTTCGAACTGCGATAGCTCAAATAGTTATTGGATATTAGAAAAACAGCTCTTCGCAATCAAAATTTCACCTTACTTATGACCTTGGAACACTCAAAGACCCCTTCCGTAAGGGGTCTCTTATCCGTCTCGTACAAGTTGCAGCTAATAATGGATACATGAGTCGTCAAAAGAATGCCCGAACTCTGTGGAGTTTACCGAGAATGGAGTTAACGGTCACTTGCCGGCTGCAACGAATTGCTGACAACCGGCGCTCTCCGGATCTGATCGTCGGACTCCATTATTCTCAGTACCGCAGAGGCGAGATCGGCCCGCGATAAATAGATCGTCACCTCGCCGTGTCCAGGATAGCCGACCGCCACCGCGCCACCGCCTGGTCGGTCGTTCAACACCGGGATACGGACTAGCGTCCAATCTAGGTCCGAGTCGCGAATGATTGCGGCCGTTCTCCTAACGGCCTGAATATTTTCTGGACGACGGCTTTCCACGAACGAAACCAACAAAGATAGCTCGAAATCCGGGAGATCATTTGGATCCGAAACACTGCATGCGGATGCCGCGACCAGGCGGCGAACGCCGTGTCGTTTCATCGCTGCAATAATCCGTTCGATTCCTTCACTGACGGTACCGACCAATTCCGCAACAGCGTCGGCTCCGATGACCGCGCGCTCGATCGCCTCGTCGTTCTCCAATGTGCCGACTACCACGCATAAACGCTCGTGCCAAAGCCCGAGCCGCTCCGGCGAGCGGACGAAGGCTGTGACTTTATGGCCTTGCTCCAGCGCATTTTGTACCAACAACCGACCCGTTTTTCCAGACGCTCCGAAAATGGTAAGGTTCATCGGAAACCTCCTATAAACAATTATTTGACGGCCCGCTGCTGACAGCGGGAGCTTGGCGGATAAATCTCGTGTCCATCAGTTGGCCGTAAAGGAACGCAGCCAGGTCCGCCCTCGTCAGCTTTATTCCGATCATACCATGGCCGTAGTAATCGGCCTTAGGAAATCCGCCAGGCTTATCGGTCAGAATCGGAATTCTCGCTAGCGTCCACTCTAGGTCGGAGGCACGAACAAGCTCCGCCGCCCTGCGGACTTCCTTTACGTTGCGTGGAATGATCATACGGACCATCGCAAGAAGCAACTGGCGCCCCAATTGAAATCTGTCCTTCGGATCACTCACGCTCAGTGCAGAAGCAGCGATCAGCCTCCGCACCCGGTGCTTCTTCATCGCGGCGATGATGTTCTCCGTCCCTTTGCTAACGGCTCCCATCAATTCGATGACCGCATCCGCTCCTTCCACTGCCCGTTCGATCCGTTCGCGGTCCGCAATCGTACCTTCGATGACAGTGAGCCGCTCGTGGCTTAGTCTGACATTTTCCGGCCGCCTCGCGAAGGCTACGACGTCGTGCCCTCCCAGCAAAGCCATCTCCATCACGAAGTGTCCCGTCCGGCCGGAAGCACCGAAAATCGCTATTTTCATGCCCGTACCTCCATAAATCGAGTGCTGTTGATGTTGACTATACGACACCCGTCAATTAGCATCATATACAACAACCCGCGAGCAAGCCATGCGCAAAAAAGTCGATTTGTCGGCTAGGCAACATTTTCGCCAGATTGGCGATTTACGGGTATCGCAACGGAGCTGCTATGGAAGGAGCGATGCAAAATGACATCTCTCGTCAACAAAGAAGACCCCCGCGCCAAAAAGACGCGAAGGTCGCTGCGAAACGCGCTGATCGAGCTTCTTGCAGAGAAAGAGTTTTCTTCGATTACGATTCAACATATCACCGACCGGGCCGAATTGAATAGGGCGACGTTTTACGGCCATTTTCAGGATAAATTCGAGCTGCTCGATGAGACGCTAGGCGAACTGCTGGAAGAAGCGATCCGTCGGCGCATTCCCGCTGATCCTGGCAACGACGGAACTGCGCTCGTACGCGGCCTGATGCTGGCCGTATGCGACTGGCATCTGGAGACGACGCATCGCCTTAATCGCAAGCTGACGTTGTCTGCCTCTCTCGAAGCAAACGCCAAAAAGAATCTTTACGAGATCATCCTGGCCTGCCTGCAGCAGCTCGAGCCCCTCGACACCCGACATTCCAGGAGCCAGGAGATCAAATCGACGGTGATCAGCTGGTCGATCTATGGTATTGTCTTGCAATGGAGCGAACAAACCCGGAGTGAGTCAGTAGAAGCACTCGCAGAGCAGGCACTGCCCCTCATCATGGCCAGCGTCCGAACGCCATAAAGTATTTCCTAACACCGGGGAACCTAAAAGCCTATCCCCCTATTCTCCACAGCAAGCTGACCTTGAACCACTTCTTCGATTTGCTTATGGATGTGCGCTCTTCCATCACGAGTAGCCCGACCACATGAGGTCGGGCATTTTGCCATACGGTTCTCCCAGCCTAATCTTCAACACTTCATCACTTCACCTCATGCTCCCCATACCACTCATTCGCTTCCTTCAGCACCTGCGTCCCGCCCGCCGCCATAAACTCCTTCACGAACGCATCGAAGTAGTCCACCGGCTTATCGCCTGTAATGATCGAGATATAAGCTTTGTTCTTGAGCTTGATTAACTCTGGTCCGTATTTGATTAGTGATGGTGTCGACACCTCAAGCGCATTGTAGATGCCGTCCTGATCCAGCCCTAACGTCGCCGCCCATTTCTCTCTTCGTTCCGTAGGCATGATAGGTACGGTCATCCCTAAGCCAGTGCCGATCGTGTTCTGATAGCTGAACTTCTGGTCATACGGCGGGAGGATGATGACATCCTCCTTGGTAGGGCTGGCCCACTGCCAATGCTTGCCCTGGATGCCATACTTCATAGTTGCAGCCTCATCCGGGTCGGGATTGGCGCTCATGTAGTCCAGCATTTGAAGAATCTTCTCCATTTTACCCGGCTCCTTAGCAGCATCGGCACCAATCGCCGTGAAGCTCATGAGCATATCGTACGCTTTGGAGCCCCGCTTCCCATCTGGTCCGCTGAAGGGCCGACCAAACACAATTCGGGCATTTGGGTCAACCGCAGTTAGTTCCTCCATGTTGAAGGTCGCTTCTACCGGAACCTCTTCGCCATTCGAATTCCATGTCAAATAGTCACCATCTTGAATCCAGTGATAGTAGTTGCCCATAGAGGTCATCCCGATCGTTCCATTAATAAAAGAATGCGAGAGATGCTTGTAGCCGCCCTTATTCTCCCCGGTAATAAACGCTGGATCAATGACGCCGTCCTTATACCACTTGCTGAGATAGTGCAGCGCTTCCTTCATCTCCGGCTGTAAGGCGCCGACCACCAGTTCCTTATCCTTTACGCCAAAATAAAGCTGATCGGCGAATACGATCTGCCCGAAAGCGCCAAATACAACGTTCATTCCTTCGCTGGATAACCCATACGTATCCTTGATGCCGTTGCCATCTGGATCATCATTGGTGAAGGCATAGATGACCTTCTCGAACTCATCCAGCGTCTGCGGCACGGACAAGCCAAGCTTGTCCAGCCAATCCTTCCGATAAACAACAGGAATACGATAAATATTCGTTGGATTAATGACCGGAATACCGTAATACTTGCCATCGATAACGCCATAGTTCTGATAGTCAGGCGCATTCTCCCGAATCGCCTTCATTAGATTGGGCGCGTATTTCTCCAGCATCTCCTGCGGTATTTCGGCCAGTACGCCCTGCTGTTCATATTTGAGCAAATCCTGCGGCTGCCGGATTCGGAACAGATCCGGAATCTCTCCCTGCGCCAGCTTCATGTCCAGAAGCGCTTCATATTTGTTGTTCTCTACATTCCAGAATGCCAAATTCACATTGAATTTCTGCTCGATATACTGAACCATCTCCGCATCCTCAGCGACGGGAAGATTCTGATGCATCGTCCAAGAGATATCATAGTGAGTGGCATCCGAAGCTGATGAGGCCATCCCTGCATCTGCATCTGCATTTGTATGTGTTGAGCTCGAGTTTACGCCACAGCTGCTCATGATGCCGGCTATAACTGCGAACATAAGCGGTAAAGCCACGCTCTTTCGAAATCCCTTTTTCGATAACCAACTGACCACCATAACCATTAACCCTCCTTCCATTCAAACCACGAGCGAACGGCTATGCTTCCTTCGCGCTGTTGCGCAAGTAATTCCCCGGCGTACACCCATGCATTTCCTTAAACTTTTTAATAAAATAAGCCGCTGTCCCGTAGCCGACCGTATTCGCAATTTGTTCGACCGTCATGTTGTTCATCTCAATTAATTCCTTCGCTCTCTCCATCCGCTGACTGGTCACGTATTCGGTATAATTCATACCGATCTCTTCCTTGAACAGTTTGCTGAGATACTTCGAACTCAGAAACACTTGGGCTGACACCGCATCAAGCGACAGATCCCCGGAGAGATTGTCTTGAATGTACTGCTTGACCACTTCGATACTGGAAACCGCACGCTCACTATTCCGCTTCTCTAGGTAAGTGATAAGCCCAGAAGCCGAGCTAATCAGCCATTGTTGGAACGAACGAATACTTCGCAGCTGTACAAACTGGTTGTGCAGCTCACGATTATCCTGCTCAGGATGCTTATATTGAACGCTCTTCAAATAATCCGAATAGAGGAACACGATATTCCCGAGAATAAAACGGCAGTGATCCGCGGAATACATACCTTCCTGCATCAACAAGACCATCTGTTCCACAGCCATCTCGAGCTCCTGTGGCTGTCGAGCTTGCAGTTTATCTCTGAACTTTGCCACAATCGCCTGCGGAATTTCCTCCATGCTATTCTCACGGTCCAGCAGCCTGCGATCGTTCAGTATAGCGGTATCCGGCAGGAAATAAGCGTATTTCATTTTGGTCTGAGCCTCGCTATAGCTCCTATGAACATCGGTCATCTCCGGTACCCAGCATCCCCATGAGATCTGGACATCCAATTGGAACTGCTCTTTCCCTTCCGATATAACGAATTGCGAGATTTGCTCCAATAGTTCGCCGCTCGCTTCATTCGTACACACGATGACGACAACCTTCTTGTCCGGCAACGCTTCGGCTATGATCCGACTATCCGGCAGGGCCGCTGTTTCCAGCTGATTAATGATCCGGTACACCGCGTATTGCATATTTCTTGAATCTAACCGACCGAGCGCTTCGCTCGAGTCGAGAACCAAGCAGCTGTAATGATGATATTCCGTCGTAAAACCTAGGAACGGTTGCTCTTCCTGCCATTCCTCTAAGGTGTAGCAGCTGTTTAATAGGTTCTGAACCACATTATGTTTAATGACCGCACTATTGGCCTCCAGTGTTTCTTCTAAACTATCGACCTTATCTTTCAACTTAACGAAAGCCGTATCGATGAGGCTGTACTCATTGGTGCCGTGTTCAGGCGCATGATCCAATAAGCCTCGAATCTTAGCCGCCAACCGCTTGATGGGATTGGAATTCGCCCTAGCGAGAATGCCGGATAACACGATGCCGATCAAGATGACGAGCAGACAGATGCCTAGAATCAGCTTCTGGACGAAGATCGATTTTTCATAAAAGGAGCTGGAAAGCACCACGCTGTACATGACCCATCCGGTCGACGGAATCACCTGATAGGAGACGACATGGGAGTCCTGGTCAATCGTTCCGCTATCGCTCCCCGCTTCCTCCTTCAGTGCGCTGTCGCCAAACCCGCCTTGCTGGCCCAGCTTACTTGCATCCGCATCGGATATGGTGCTGCCCGATCGGTCCAGAATAAACGTTCCTTCATATTGGGAGGGCATCATATTCTGTATGATTTCGCGGATCGCACTTTCCTTCACATCGACCGCAATGATGACATCGCTATCCTCGCCTGAGGTTTGAAAAGGATAACTGTGTGCGTAAGTGATTAAGGCATTGCTTCCATCATCAGAAAGGCTGGCGTAAATATCTTGCGGAACAAATCGAGTCGGCGTCCAGTAGCTGCTCGTTTGATTGCGCTGCATCCCCTGAATCCAATCCGCCAGATAGGTCATGCTGCGATCTTGATCGGCATTCAGCCTCAGCCCGTAGAGCGACGAGAGCAGCATATTGTTCTTCGGATAATAGAGATGCACGGCTTGCACAATATCCGAATTGCTGATGACCTCCGATTTGAGCAGCTCTTGCAGGTCGATCGCCTTGCTATGGTTGCTCTGATACGTGGAGTCTGCGAACAATCGTACATTTACATTTTTATTGAGGGAAATATCCAAATAAATCTGCTGGGCTCTCTGCAGCACCGTGGTCTCGATCGTCTGGACCGTATTGTTCAAAATCAGCTGATTTCGGTCGCGCAGCTCGTCCTTATAATTTCCTGAGAAATAAATATAGAAGGTTGAACAGAGCAGCAGCACGATGACGAGCACAATGGACATATAAGAAATAGCCAGATTGGCAAAGACAGAATTCCACTTCCGCATCTTGTTGCTTCCCCTCTCTCTTGTTGTTGTTCGATCATGGTTTCGATCACTGATCTCAATTATCCGGCATTTTTATTTGTCGAATGTAAACGAATGCCCCCGTTATATTAGGTGAATGTTAAATCATCCCCCCATTCCTCCCAAACTGATAGAAAGGGGAAATTGTTATATTGCTGCTCGCAGCGGCCCGATGCTACATTGAGACCGATCAACCGGCCACGTAAGGCACGGCAGTGCTGGACAAGCATTGACCGTACACACCATCACGGAGAGATCAGCCGGAAACCATACGAGATAAGGGAGTAGATTCGTCTTGAAAATCAAAAACAAAAACAAGCTGTTAACCGCTACAATGGGTACGCTGCTGCTGATCAATCCGGTAGCTGGCAGCCTCACGGCCTCCGCAGCAGACAGTACTACCGTTCCACTGCCTGAAGCTCCAGCATGGGGACATTTCGTCGACAACTATAAGAACAACATCTCTTCGAATAAAACAGTCGAGTCCAATCCGACGATCGGCGTATTGTCTCAGTTTCTGAAGCTGTGGACGCCAGGTACTTCGTGGGATAACGGCACCAAGCTGAACAGCGAAGTGTTGGACTACAATATTCAATATGTAGCGAATCTGGCCCAGACCCGTACGAAGGAAATGGAAGACGCTGCTTATTATGATGATCGCCGCAACCAAACGTACAGCGCTGTGGACGGCCTTGGCTCGCTCGCAGACGTATACCGTGAGAAATCCGGCACGACAACTAGCATTACAAGCATTCCTGATGATGCTGCGACCGTGAAATACGATGACACGAACGGTACCAATAAAGGCGGCAGCTCCGATTCTGAGCTCGGCAAAATGGTCGACTTGATCGGCACGCTGCGCGGCAACTATGCTTCGACTACACCTGCTAAAAACTTCTTCAGCTATAAGCGCCCATGGCGCTGGGTGGATACGTCAGTCATTGTGCCAACGCTAGTTTCTGCAAGAAATACGACTACACCGGAAACGGACGGCGGCTTCCCAAGCGGTCATACGAATGCTTCGTACCTCGCTTCGTTCGCTCTAGCGTATGCTGTGCCTGAGCGTTTCCAAGAAATGCTGACGCGCGCTTCCGACATTGGCAACAACCGGATCGTAGCCGGCATGCATTCACCGCTCGATGTCATGGGTGGACGTGTGATGGCAACAGCACTGGCAGCTGCTACACTGGCTGATCCAGATAATGCTGCTCTGAAGCAAGCTGCATATGACCAAGCACATGAGGTGCTGTTGACGAGCACAGGCACGGCAGTAGATCGCTTTAGCAATTATGAGCAAAATAAAAAGGACTTCACCGATCGCTTAACTTATGGCTTCACGCCAATTGCCTCCACAACGGAACCGGTAGTCGTTCCGAAGGGCGCTGAAGTGCTGCTCGAAACTCGTCAGCCTTACTTGAGCAATGAGCAGCGCCGCGAAGTACTCGCAACGACTGGTCTCCCATCCGGGTATCCACTGCTGGACGATCCAGAAGGCTGGGGACGCTTGAATCTGTTCGTCGCTGCAGACGGCTATGGCGCCTTCAACAACGACGTAACCGTCACGATGGACGCAAGCAAAGGCGGCTTCTATGCCAATGACAGCTGGAAGAACAATATCGCAGGTACAGGCAAGCTGACGAAGGAAGGCACAGGTACGCTTACGCTCACTGGCAGCAATACGTATGCCGGCGGTACGGAGCTGAATGGTGGTACGCTTGAAGGCAAAACCGCTACAGCTTTCGGCAGTGGTGACGTCGTGAATAACGGTGGTACGCTTACGGAGGATGTTATCGGTAAGGTGACAATCGGCGGCGATTTAACCCAAGCTGCTAACGGTACGCTGGAGCTGAATGTGGCGAGTGCAAACGATGTTCTCGAGACGAGCGGCGCAGTTCAAGTAAACGGCAAGCTGCATGTTTCCTTCACGAATGGCTACGCGCCAGGTACGGGTGTTATTACGCTGATCAAACATGCTGCAAATGTACGCACAGGAACATTCTCCTCGGTACAGGTGGATGGTCTGCCAAGCTCGTATAAAGCTAATGTTATCTATCAATCCGACAAAATTGTTCTGAACATCACACGTCCAACAACAAGTACTGTCGTTACTCCGAGTACAGGCTCCGGCTCTAGCTCCGAAACCAATACAAGTACGGAGACGGGCACTGAGCAAGGTACTGGCACTGATACATCTACTGGCACGAACACGGACAACCAAGGAACTGACGATACTCAGCAACCAGAACCAACTGTGAATCCGTTCCAGTCCAATGTAGTGGACCGTGATGCAGTTGTGAAAGCAGTAACTGACGCCGCTTCCGCTGCGAGCAGCGCTAATGTATCGTTCAGCGACGTCGGCAACCATTGGGGCAGCAGTTTCATTCAGAAAGCCGTCAAATTGGGCATCGTTACAGGCTACGACAACAATACGTTTAAACCAAATGCAGCTGTCTCAAGAGCAGAGTTCGCTGCACTGATCGCTCGTGCGTTCGCACTTTCGCCAGATGCAGCTTCTGCTAACTTCAACGATACAAGCTCGAACTGGGCTGCGGGCTACATCGGCACGCTGGCTGCAAAAGGCATCATTACGGGTTATCAAGATGGCAGCTTTAAGCCGAATGCACCGATCTCCCGTGCCGAAATGGTCGTCATCATCTCCCGTTTGATGAATCTTGACGTGTTGGCAGCTGGCGAACCAACCAACTTCACGGACGTAAGCAGCAGCAACTGGGCATCGAATGCAATTAAACAAGCTTCTTCGGCTAACCTGGTACAAGGCGTGTCCTCCTCCGAATTCGCACCAAACGGTACGACTACTCGTGCAGAAGCCGTGACGCTCATTATTCGCGCGCTGGAGAGCGACAGCTCGATCCAATCGCTGATTGAAGGTTTGTAAGAAGGAAACGAAAGGACTTCAAGTTCCACTGTACAGTGAAACTTGAAGTCCTTTTTGCCGAGAGAGATGTCTTATGGATAGTTTCCCATTCGGAGGGAGATATTCCGTAGAAACGCAGGAATACCTGCGATTATGCATCTTTTTCGAGTGAAAATGAAACTGAACGAACCTAAGCCTGCAAAATATGCAGGTTTCAAAGCGTAATAGACTACAACACTCTATCTTTGGTCGAAATACCTGCACATTCGCAGGTTTATTCCAACTAGTACGCAACCGCTCTGTCATTCCTGCATATTTGCAGGTTTCAACAGCAGATGTGAATTTAGACAGCGCTCCAGCAGCTCCGCGACACGTTTGGAACCACCTTTCCCTTACTCATCCATAAAAAGAGCAATACTACTTTTTCCTACATATTTACAAATCCTTCGGGATGCCATGACGATTCCATAATAATGTTCTGTTCTAATAGGCAAGTAACCACAATCATTCAGACAAGTTAGGAGGAACATTAAGGAGAGGAGAGGTATGTTCGGAAAGCTAATCAATCTTATTATTGGAGGAGAGAAATTAATGAACAAGCGCAAATTCGTGTGGACCCGTACTGTAGGCACTTATCTATTAGCGTGTTCGATTCTTGTTAGTATCTTCAGTATTCCGGGGTCTGTATTTGGCGAAGGGCCTGCCGATACTGCTCCTGTCTTGCAGCCGACTGTAACAGCCAATGGGAAGAAAATTTTGTTCGACAATACGCATGGTCAAACGGCTGGTTCTGCAGACTGGGTCATCGACGGCGGTTTCTCCGACTACGCGACAGCTTTGGCTGGACAAGGGTATTATGTCAAAGAGCTGCGCAAAACGACTCCGATCACGCTAAGCGATCTGTCCGGATACAACGTCCTCATCATTGGCGAAGCAAACATTCCTTATAAGTCGTCCGAGCAAGCCGCGATGCTGCAATACGTTCAGAACGGCGGCAGCATCTTCTTCATCGGTGACCATTACAATGCGGACCGGAATAAGAATCGTTGGGATGCTTCGGAAGTATTCAATGGATACCGCCGTGGAGCATGGACAAACCCTGCCAAAGGGATGAGCACAGAAGAAGCCAATTCAGACGCTATGCAAGGTGTCGTCAGCTCGGATTGGCTCGGTACGAACTTCGGCGTTCGGTTCCGCTATAACGCCATCGGCGATGTAACAGCGAACAATATTGTTTCCTCTTCGCAAGCATTCGGCATTACGCAAGGTGTATCGACAGTTGCTATGCATGCTGGCTCTACGCTTGCCATTATGGATCCGACCAAAGCAAAAGGAATCGTCTACCTTCCTTCCACGACGACCAAATGGTCGAGTGCCGTTGACCAAGGCGTCTATGCAGGCGGCGGCGTAAGTGAAGGACCGTTCGTCGCCGTTGCGAAGGTTGGCCTCGGCAAAGCAGCTTTCATCGGAGACTCTTCCCCTGTTGAAGACGCTACGCCGAAGTATAAACGTGAAGAAGACGGCTCCACGAAGACGACTTACGACGGCTTCAAGGAGCAAAATGATGGTACGCTGCTCGTCAATCTCGCCAACTGGTTGTCCACGCAAGAATCTTACACTTCTTTAAGCCAAGTAAGCGGCCTGACGCTGGATACAGCAACCTCCCTGCTTGCAATGGAAGATCCGGCTGCTTCGACAGAACCGCAATCCGAACCATGGGCAACACCAGCGGCTGGCTACAAATGGTGGGATCGCTGCACGTTCAAGACGGGCTCTTATGGCGGCGACTCTTGCACTGCGACGACCCCATCCACAACGATAAATGAAACCTTTGAGACTGGCACGAAAGCTGCATATACAGCTGCGAGCGTTACGCTCAGCTCCGGCTCCTGGACATTCGACAACGCCCTGATCGGCGACTTGAGCACCGACAAGAAGGTTGGAACGCAATCCGCACGCATTAAATCAGCTGGTTCCATCTACATGAACTTCGACGTCGCAACAGCGACAACCGTTAAGCTGAGTGTTGCCAACTTCAGCACCGATACGGGCGCGACTTGGAAATTGCAGAAGTCGACCAATGCAGGCTCGACCTGGACCGATGTTACGACTGCAGCAACTGCGACAACAACGCTGACCGAGCAGACCATTACCGTCAATTCGACGGTAGCTGTACGATTCAAGGTCGTCGTAGCCGGCACGTCCAGCAGCCGCATTAACATCGACAATTTCACGGTGAATTAATTGCTCAACCATTACGAAAGGCAAGCTTCCGATATTTATCGGGGCTTGCCTTTTTCATTTCATTTCCACTAGTACTGTAACTTGCGCTTCAGCTCTACATTCATGATTAGCAGCAAGTGTAGATTTGCCTGCCCCGCTTCCCCCATCCAAGGACACTACTATAGGATATTTATCTATCATGTGGTAATTTATTGCAGAGACAATGGACTGAACGGCTATTAGTGAATGATGTGACAAATGGTTCTTTTCCAGATTTAACACTTCCAAACTTTACACGATTTTTGAGCTATACTAACTGCTTATCCTTGCCGTCTGCAAATTAAAACGCACTTCATGATTTAGCCTGTCCACCAAGTAGATTTAAGTAATTTTTCAATCTCTTCAGCATTTTGTTGGTTTTCAGGGAAACTATGGCGCTGTGCAATTTCCAAAGGTGTGCCAAGTGCAGACTCTACTGAAGGACCAGCACCATTTTCGCATTTGTCTGGTCGGTGAGATTCTAGATGAAGTAAACACGTCAAAATAATTTTCAAATATTAGGATATTCCGATGTGGTTATTCGTGTTTATAAACGGAGGTGAAGAAATGGATGAAATGCCCCATTACGAATGGGAAGAGATCTATCGCCGCTACGTGAATACGGTCTATCGACTTTGTTTCATGTATTTACGTAATGTCGAAGATACAGAAGATGCCGTTCAATCCATATTTTTTAAACTAATTAGTCGTGAAAAGTCGTTCTCTGATTATGAGCATGTTAAGAGTTGGCTCATTGTCGCAACAAGAAATCATTGTAAGGATATATTGAAGAGCTGGTGGAGATCTCGCCGTGTTAGACTTGAGACACTGCCGGAACTTAAATTTCGAGTTGCAGTAGAGACAACTTCCAATGTGCTAGATAACCTGCTTTTGCTCCCAGAAAAGTACAAAACCGTACTATACCTTTATTACTATGAAGACTTCAATGTCAGAGAAATCGCTACCATGCTAGGACGAAAGGAAAGCACTATACAAACTCATTTGGCCACGGGGCGAAAACGGCTAAAACTTAATTTGGAGGATCAATATGCCACATTACCAAATAAATGATGCCATTGAGACATTAACGCCGAGTGAGACTCAAAAAAATAAAATGTTACAAGGAATCCAAGAACAATTAAATAAACAGCGCACTCGACCTGCCCAGGTACGTGGTCGCAGGATTATAACTTCAATAGCTGTATGTCTCCTTGCGCTTGTGCTATCAACATCCGTTTATGCCGCTACAAATAACCAAATCATGATCGCCATTAAAGAAGAAGTGATTCGGATCTTTTGGGCCGATGGCAACTCTACCCTTGTTGAAAAAACTGATGATAACAAAATCACTGTAGGGATCACGGGTAATCAAAGTGAATGGCTTGTAAAAGAAAAAGACAGTGAGCTACTGTTGACTGTAAATGGAAACACATTGGACATAACAAAGGAGCTATCAGATCAAGGCTACTATTTCTATGATTATCGAGATCAATCACAAAAACTACACAGGGTCTATATTGTAAAAAATGCAAGCGGGAAAAGCGATTCGCGGGAGCGCTGGTACGCTCAAATGGAGTGGTTCCCGGAATTGGGTATAGGCGGGAGCAATCGTGGCTTGAGTGGACCGCTCGCAGTAGCAATTATGGATGCTGAACAAAAGGCAAAAGAAGGCGGTAATCTTGCCGCAGAGCTGCAACTCTCCCTAGATCAATATTGGGAGAAGTACGGAAAATGAGCATAGCTCAATGATTCAGGTAGAGGCGATTGCCTTTACCTGTTATAGTCTAGTCATCAATTTTTTCTAATGGTTTTCCAGTGAAAAGATACCCGAGTCATCACGAATGGCTTGGCGTTATGCATTCGGACAGGTCTCGCCGACGCCCGAGAAGTTGATGCGCGTTAGAAAGGCCTCCGTATCAAGGAAGGTATGGTGTTCACGATTGAACTATCACGGCTGAAGGTCCACAAATTTTGACCGCGCAATAAAATAAAAAGAAGTCGATCAACGAATGGATCGACTTCTTTTGTCGTACTTGGCATTCATCATCGTATTTTCATAATGATAACGTACCCTTCGTAGACGGAATAACATCGCTTGTTATGCTGATTGCTTTCTTCAACGCATCGCCGAACGCCACGAAAATTGCCTCATTGATATGGTGTGTATTGTTGCCGTATTCCAAATTAATGTGTATGGTTATCCCGCTATTATTCGCTACAGCGTGAAAAAACTCTTCGGTAAATTCCGTTTCGTACTCGCCTACTCGTGTTGACGGCATCTCTACGTTAAACACTAAGAAAGAACGATTAGATATACTCAAATCTACTAATGCCAAGCTCTCATCCATAGGTATACGCGAACTGCCATAACGGTTAATGCCTCTTTTATCCCCTACAGCTTTTTTGATTGCTTGCCCTAAGCATATTCCAATGTCCTCAACCGTGTGATGCCCATCGATCTCTAAATCACCTTTGCAATCCACATTTAGTTTTATGCCTGCCCTGAAAGCAAACAGCGTGAGCATGTGGTTAAAAAATCCGATTCCCGTGTTGATGCTGCCTTCGCTGTATTCATCGAGATTTAGCTCCAGTTTAATAGCTGTTTCATTTGTTTTTCTGCTAATCAATGCCTCTCGCACCCTAACAAACTCCCTTCTTAACTGAGGTATTGCCTTCTGGTATTGATAGACGAATGAATTCAATTAAGACTATATCCTTTATTGCTTTAATTCTCTAATATATTATCGCAGTAAAGTGTTGATGTAAAGTTATGTAAGTCACCCGCACAAAACTGCCTGTTACCTTAACAGGTAAAGCAACACTAAGCGTTAACAAATCCTTTCAAAAAAAAATCCATCCCCCCATTCTTCCCTGACACACAGCTGTCAACAACGAAACCTTATGATGGTCTCAGATGATTGTTCAGCAATCAATTCAGGTACAAGAAGGGAATGGAAATGATATGACTAACAAATTACCAGCGATCGTTGGGGGACTGCTGCTTGCGATACTGATGGCGTCCATGGACAACACGATTGTGTCGACTGCAATGGGGACGATCGTCGGAGAGATGGGCGGACTCGACAAGTTCGTTTGGGTTACTACAGCTTATATGGTGGCAGAGATGGCCTGCATGCCGATCTTCGGCAAGCTGTCCGATATGTATGGGCGCAAACGCTTCTTCGTCTTCGGCATCATCATGTTTATGATCGGTTCCGCATTATGCGGATTCGCGCAATCGATCGTCGAGTTAAGCATCTTCAGAGCTGTGCAAGGGGTCGGAGCCGGAGCAATGGTTTCCATTGCATTCACGATTCTATTCGATGTCGTGTCGCCGAAGGATCGCGGGAAAATGATGGGGGCATTTGGAGCCGTGTTCGGTTTGTCGAGCGTAGTTGGCCCACTTCTAGGCGGGTATATAACCGATCATATTAACTGGCATTGGATCTTCTACATCAACCTGCCGTTAGGCTGCATTGCTTTGCTGATGATTGTCTTGTTCTATAAGGAGTCGGCTGCGCATTCGCGGCAGCAAATCGACTGGGCGGGTTCTATTCTTCTCGTAGGTGCTGTTATTTGCTTTATATTCGCGCTTGAACTGGGCGGCAAAACGTACGCCTGGGATTCGCCGCAAATTCTCGGGTTGTTCGCCGGATTCGTGGTGCTAGCTTTCTTGCTTGTCGTGGTCGAAAAAAGGGCTTCCGAACCGATCATCTCATTCGGCTTGTTCCGCAGCAGATTGTACACGACGAGTAACCTTGTCGCTATGCTGAGCGGTGCGGCATACATGACAGCGGCGATCTTTATTCCGATCTACGTGCAAGGCGTGTTTGGCGGCTCCGCCTCCAATTCAGGGTTGACCTTATTGCCGATGATGTTCGGTTCGGTCATTACCGCGACGCTTGGCGGGTTTCTGATGACGAAGCTGCAATATCGGACCATTATGATCGGGACGCTGGCAACGCTGCTGACAGGTCTTGCCCTTCTCTCGCAGATTACGGTAGAATCTTCTCGTCTTTCGATTACGGGAATTATGGTTCTAATCGGACTTGGAATCGGCGCTTCCTTCTCGGTATTAAGCACTTCTGTGCTTCATTCGTTCCCTCCGGCACAACGCGGAGCAGCGAACTCGACGCTCAATTTCAACCGTTCGCTTGGCATGGCGCTTGGCATTACGATCTTCGGCATTATCCAAAGCCACAGCATGCTCTCGAAGCTTACCGAATCGCTCGGCAAAGGCGACATAGCCGTACCGGCCGACTTGAACTTAAGCGATCCTCATTCGCTGCTGAACCCAGCGTTCCGTCAGTCTATCGATCCTCAGCTTCTGGATACCGTTACGGCTGGGCTGTCGGGATCGATTGAAGCAACGTTTGCTTGGAGCCTTATCCCTGCTGTTCTGGCGCTGATGGCAGCCTTCCTGATGACGAAGGATAAAATGGAACCCGTTGTCGAAGGCGAGGAAGTAGCAACCGCACATTAAATCATATAACGGCGAGCCGCGGCATGCCGAGCTAGGAGACATGAACATGAAGCTTGAACGATTAATGACCATTACGATATTGCTGCTCAATCGCAAACGGGTGCAGGCGCAGGAATTGGCAGATCAGCTTGAAGTATCTCTGCGCACCATTTATCGCGATCTCGATTCGCTTGGTCAAGCAGGCATTCCCATCGTCTCCTATACCGGCATGGAGGGCGGTTATGAGATTATGGACAGCTTCCGGCTGGACCGTCAGTTGTTGTCCTTCGACGAGCTGACCGCTCTCTCCACTGCACTTCGTGGACTTGAGTCTACGAAAGCTTATGATTCTTCAAATATGGATCTCCTCCTCAGCAAAGTTGGCGCGATGGTCGCGCAAGCTGAGCAAGGACGAGCAGGAGAAGGGCACCGCATTCATGTTGATTTCACCCCTTGGAAGAATAGCGAGGAAGATCAAACCCGGTACGATGCCCTTCGTCAAGCTGTAAATGAACACAAGCTCATCCGATTCAACTACACGAGCCGAACAGGCGATGAACAAGAACGAGAGGTAGAGCCGATGGCGCTCGTGCTCAAGAACTATGCCTGGTACCTACACGGCTATTGCCGCTTACGTGACGATTATCGGATTTTCAAGCTGACACGTATACGGGAATTGAATATACGGTCCGAGACTTTCATTCGTCGTGCGGAGTCGCTTGCGCAGCTGAATGACAGGTGGATGACACCCGAGCGGAACGAGGAGTTCTCAGTCGTTCTTCGATTTAAAGCATCCGCTGCCGTGAACGTCATGGACCATTTTGACCATAAAGATATTGAACGGCTGCCGGATGGACAGCTCATTGTGCGAACGACCTATTCAAGCGAACGTTGGTTGATACGGATGGTGCTCCACTATATGGCCGATGTCATGGTGCTTGAGCCTGCCGATCTGGCTGCGAAAGTGAAGACAACTGCGTTAGATATTGCAAGGCAATATGGCGGATTGGATACAGAGTAAGTTCAGGGAAGGCGGATTGCTTATGATGTCTTTGCATGGAAAAGTTGCCATTGTAACCGGGGCCGCTCAGGGGATTGGGAGGGCAGCAAGTATACAATTGGCTTCATTGGGTGCCAAGGTTGTTGTCACCGACGCCGGGAATGAACGGACCCTCCAAGCCATCGTCTCCGAGATTGCTGCCGCAGGCGGCGAGGCACTTGCAATTCCGGCGGATGCTCGCAGCAGGGAACAAATGGAACTGCTCGTGGATACCGCAAAGAACGCGTTCGGTCGAATCGATGTTCTCGTCTGCCACTCGACGCACGGCGCTAAAGCAGCGACCTTCGCGGAGCTCGCTTGGGAACATTTCGAACAGCGGCTGACAGATGAATTGAAGGCGGCATTCGAGTCAACGAAGGCCGTCATCCCTACCATGCAGGCACAGCATTTCGGTAGGATCATCTACCTTTCCAGCACAGAGGGCAAAGATCCTACCCCTCAATATATCGCATTCGGTACGGCCAAAGGCGGGCTCGATACGTTTGCACGCTATATTGCGCAGGAGTTTGGTCCTTATGGCATTACGGCAAACATCGTCGCTCCCGGCTTCGTTAGAGCCGATGCGTCATGTGGGATCTCAGAGGAGGAAGGCCGCGTGATCGGCAGCTTTACGCCGCTGGGCCGGATCGCCGGGCCGGAAGATGTGGCGGGAGTTATTTCATTCCTCGCAAGCGATAGCGCTGGCTTCCTGACGGGAACCTACACGCCGGTTACCGGCGGACTTGTTATGGAGTAATTACGTGGGTACAACAGCAACTGCCTGCTCCATCGTTACCTCAAGGTGCTTATATGACTTCAAAGTGCGTACTTCTCAGCTCCTCTTCCCTGCTGCACAATTAGGAACAAGAAGAAGAGGAGGAATGCAGGATGAATCGAAATGAAAATCAAGCACGCAAAACAGCACTTGTCATTGGAGCCAACGGGGTAATCGGACGGAATCTAATCGAGCATCTGTCGACGCTCGAAGAATGGGGAATTATCGGGGTCTCACGGCGCGGAGGAGAAGACACGAGCCGAATACGTTATTTGACAGTGGATTTGCTTAATAGAGAAGATACCCGAGCGAAGCTAAGTCATTTAACGACCGTTACCCATATTTTCTACGCAGCTTATCAGGATCGTCCTACATGGGCTGAGCTCGTCGCCCCCAACCTGGCTATGCTTGTGAACGTCGTCGATGCAATCGAGCCCATCGCTGTGAATCTGCAGCATATTAGTCTAATGCAAGGCTATAAGGTGTATGGCGCGCATCTGGGTCCCTTCAAGACGCCCGCACGAGAAACAGACGCTCATCATATGCCGCCCGAATTCAACATCGATCAGCAGCAATTTCTCGAAAGACGCCAGCCGGGCAGCAGCTGGACGTGGTCTGCCCTTCGCCCTTCCGTCGTCTGCGGTTTTGCATTAGGCAATCCGATGAACTTGGCGATGGTTATCGCCATCTATGCTTCCATATCGAAGGAACTGGGCTTGCCGCTTCGTTTCCCAGGAAAGCCAGGGGCTTACAACAGCTTGCTGGAGATGACCGACGCCAACCTGCTCGCGCAGGCGACGGTCTGGGCAGCTACCGATGAACGTTGTGCCAATCAGGCATTTAACATCACCAATGGCGACCTCTTCCGCTGGAACGAGCTGTGGCCGAAGATCGGCGCGTTCTTCGGGCTTGAGACCGCCCCTCCATTACAAATGTCATTAGATGTCGTCATGGCGGATAAAGAACCGCTCTGGAATAGCATGGTTGAGAACTATGGTTTGGAGAACAATAGTTACGCAGACGTGTCGTCTTGGCGTTTCGGGGATTTCGTATTTTCATGGGATTATGACTTCTTCGCGGATGGGACGAAAGCCCGTCGATTCGGATTCCATCATTTTATCGATACAGAGAACATGTTTATCGACATATTCCAAGACTTGCGCCGCCGCAAAGTCATTCCTTAATGGTTTAATTGGATAACGGCGGCGGCTCAAAGAGGATCTTGCCTCTCTCGCCATATACTTTATCAACATGAACATCTCCCCATCTGCACATCAGATGAAGGATCTCTTTCAAGCTCCACCCATACTCCGTCAACTCGTATTCCACTTTCGGAGGCACTTGGTTATAGGCGATACGGTTCACGATTCCATCCCTCGTCAATTCGGACAACTGCTGAGTCAGCACCTTTTGCGACATCGTCGGAATCAGGTGCATGAGTTCACCGTTGCGTTTCTTGCCGAATGTCAGATGGAACAGAATGACCGGCTTCCATTTGCCTCCGATCACTTCGAGCGTCGCTTCAACCGCCGTATTATACACTTTCTCTTCATTCTGCATCACTTTGAATCGCCTCCCATGACTTACTTTACCAAGTGAGGCCCAATACTACAATCCGGAAGGATACAGAGTATAATAGGTAATGAATAATGGGTAGGTATACCATTCAAATATCGTGTAGATGAGGTTAGAAATGAGTACGAAGCATTTCACAGATTATCAACTAAGCGAAGAGATCGTAAGGGCTCTAAGCAGCTTAGGCTATGAGACGCCAACAGAGGTTCAGACGGAAGTTATTCCTGTTGCGCTCGGGAAGAAGGATCTCGTTGTCAAATCGCAGACCGGCAGCGGCAAAACAGCCGCTTATGGGATTCCGCTCTGCGAGCTAGTCGACTGGAACGAGAATAAACCGCAGGCTTTAATTCTTACGCCAACCCGTGAGCTCGCCCTGCAGGTCAACGAAGACATCATGAATATTGGCCGCTACAAGCGAATCAAGGCGACGCCTCTCTTCGGCAGACATCCTTTTCATATGCAAAAAGCGGAGTTAAAGCAGAGAACGCATGTGGTCGTAGGTACGCCGGGCCGTGTGTTAGACCATATTGAGCGAGGCACGCTGCCGTTGAATCGGATTGCCTATCTCGTTATTGACGAAGCCGATGAGATGCTGAATATGGGCTTTATCGAGCAAGTGCAATCGATCATTCAAGCATTGCCTGGCGAGAGAGTTACCATGTTATTCTCCGCTACGTTTCCTGAGGATGTGGCCAAGCTTTCACGTAAGTATATGGACCATCCTGTTGAAATCGAAATCAAAGCGAGCGGCTTGACGACAGCAACGATCGAACACTCCCTCATTCAGGTGACGGAAGCGGACAAGCTCGCTGTGCTGCAAGATGTACTCATCGTTGAGAATCCGGACAGCTGCATTATTTTCTGCCGTACGCAGGAGCATGTCGATAAACTCTTCCGGGCAATGGCTGATCTCGACTATCCGTGTGATCGTATTCATGGCGGTCTGGAGCAGGAAGAACGGTTCGAGGTGATGAATGCTTTCAGAAGAGGGCAATTCCGTTACTTGATAGCGACAGATGTTGCCGCACGGGGTATTGATATCACGAATATCACCCATGTCATTAACTATGATATTCCTCTTGAGAAGGAAAGCTATGTGCATCGCACAGGACGTACGGGACGCGCTGGCAAGACGGGCAAAGCGATTACCCTCGTTACATCCAAGGACGGACATCGATTAGCCGATATTGAAGCATATATTGGTTTTGCCATTCCGAGAGTCAAGGCTCCCGCTGAAGAGGCTGTTGATCAGCGCAGAGAGGCATTCGAGCGCAAATTAAACATCGTGCCTGAGTTGAAGAAAGATAAACGCGAGCAATTAAATAAGCAGATTATGAAGCTCAACTTCAACGGCGGCAAGAAGAAGAAATTTAGAGCCGTAGACTTTGTCGGAACGATCGCTAAGCTTGATGGCGTGTCCGCGGACGATATCGGCATTATTACGATTCTCGATCATGTAACCGATGTTGAGATTCTTAACGGCAAAGGTCCGCTTGTGCTTGCATTGATGCAGGATACGACGATTAAAGGCAAGCTGTTAAAGGTGCGCAAAGGAAACAAATAACCGAAGCTATCAGACCACAGAAGCGTCAAGGACATGGAATTGTTCTTGATGCTTCTCTTTGAGATGAGCTTTATGTGTACTTATGGTGCGGCTCAAGGCAAGCTATGATCAAGCAATTTTATTTTAGCAGAAACTGAACAATTTCATTATTAATGACATCCGGCTGTTCATGGTTGATGCCATGCCCTGCGTTAGGTATCACTTTGTATTGAAAGCCGCCGTTGTCCAGAATCATGATGAAATCCTTCTTGTGATTAATTCCATGTTCTCCTATGAGGAAGTACAGTTTATCTCTTACAGAGGCTGCTTTTTCACTATCATACTTCTCGATTTTGTGAGCAAACATCGCTTGTTGATTATGATTTTTCATTAAAAGAACTAAGTGTTCCGCAAGTGAGGGGTGTTTTTGAAAAACATCGGAGTTAGGCGAACTTAGCTTCTTAATGACTTTTAATAGGTTTTGATGCGTTGGAATCAGTATTTCAGGAAACATCAATAGCAGGGTCTGTATCATAGTTTTGAGGGGTTTGGTAACCATTCCACCCTCCATACAAACCACTTTATTAACCCTTTCACTATTAACGGTCGTAAAGTTGTAAGCCATATATGCACCATTAGATACGCCCGCGATATTAAAATTATTAATTTTAAAATGATTAACAATTTCATTAATCCATTCAACTTGGTTAAATGATTTCTTCTTGTAATTTACGTTTGGAATACTTTTTCCAGGCCCACCCAAAGTATCAACGGCTATGCAATAAAAAGACCTAGATAACTCCTTCATATTTAAGATCCACATGATGGCAGAGTTATCTCCAACTCCATGAAATAAAAGAAGGGGCGGATTCTCCCTACTTCCTGAAGTTATACAGTGGGTCGTTCCAAACCTTCCAATAACATCGTGTTCTTGAAAATCTACGGACCACTTTTCAAGGATCCGATTATAGGAGTCCAGCACTTGAGTTTTTCGAATCTCATTCTTAAAAACTTTCACCATGATTCTTCCCCCAGACTTTAATTGATTTGCCTATTTCCTTATCATAACTTGCAAAACCATCTTCATTTGAGCCTTCCAGCCTCTCGATAAGATTAACGAGCCGGAATTTGCAATAGACCGTTCATTTCTTTCCAATGATAAATCATGACTTTGTCGGATTGATGATTTACGGCATTGCGCATTGCTCGAGCGATGTTTCTGGCATCCATACCTTTGTAGCGGCTCATTCCCGCCACGAACAATGGGTTTAACAACTGCCAGATCGTCAAAATCGTTTTTTCTATCAGACGAACTCCCTTTCGCTTTCCCATGATCATGCAAGGACGAAAGATATGCGTATGTTCAAAATCCAACGCAATCAACTTCTGCTCTATTTCGCCCTTGACTCTTAAATAGGACAAACGCGAACGAAGGCTAGCGCCGACCGCGGTAATCACACATACTGACTTGGCTCCCTTTTCTTTGGCGGTTTGGGCAGCCAGAACGGGATAGGCTAGATCAATCTTTGGCGTAGTTCCTCCTAACGCAATGAACACATCATCCGCCGCTATCTGATCTTTCAAATCAGGCAAAGCATAATAATCCCCTACCAGCATGGTTAGCTTCGGATGCTGGATAGACAAAGGTTTCCGGACTATGACCGTTACTTGTTCATAAGAGGAATGGTTGAGCAACTCGTCTAAGAGATTTGATCCAACAAACCCGCTTGCTCCGAAAATGACTGCTTTCTTCATAATGAATGACCCCTTTCTTTACTCCCCGCCGGCGCAGCACCGCTAGTTTTTTCTTCAAAAAAATTGTATCACAGGATACAGCCCCCTACGCTAGTCGTAATTGCAAGTATTGTCTAAAACAGAACAGGGCGCTCTTTTGAGCGCCCTCAGCCTAATCAGCTTTAAAACATTACTTCACTTTTGGGAGTCCAAGAATGGTAACCCCTCCTTATTAGAAACGCGTGGCAGCTTCTTTAGCATGCGCAATTGCTTTTTCTTTAATGGCTGGAGCTCGCTCTGAAGATGCCGTTCCTTCAGCAAAAATAGCCTCCAAAGATTGAATCCCATAGAACTGCAAAATCTTTCTCAGATAGCTGTAGCCCATTTCTATTTCAGCAAGAGGACCTTCCGAATAAACAGAACCGCTAGCTTGAATGTGCAAGGCTTTCTTGCCGGACAACAGACCTATCGGACCATCCTTCGTATACTTGAACGTCTTGCCTGGAATTGAAGTCGCATCCGTGTATGCTTTCAAAACCGGCGGGACCGAGAAATTCCACATGGGGGAAACATACACGTACTTATCGGCAGCCACGTATTGATCGACAATTGCGTCAAGACGAGCTACTTTTGATTGCTCGGCTTCGGACAGTTGATCGAAAGACGAACCCGACCGCAGCTTTTCCCAACCACGCAAAACATCTGCATCGAATGGCGGAATGTTCTCTTTGTACAGATCCAAATGAACAACTTCATCTGTTGGATTAGCTTCGCGGTACGCTTCAATAAATTCTTTACCTACCGCGAGGCTAAACGATTCCTGAGGATCAAGGGGATGTGCGGTGATGTACAGTACAGTTGCCATAAATCAAAACTTCCTTTCTGTAATTCGATTAAGTTCACTTTCTAAACTGATCATATATTATGAACTTACTTATTTAAAGTAGGCACAATAATGTGGTATAGTATTAAAAAAGGTACTGTAACGGGAGGCCAACGTATGCAAAAGAGCCCTGTCCAATGTCAATTCGTTGCGGCGCTGGATTCGATCGTCGGCAAGTGGAAGCCGATTATCCTTTATCATTTGCTTCAAGGTAATCCTCTGCGGTTCAATGAGCTAAGAAGATTGATACCCGATATCACGCAAAGGATGCTTACGCTCCATCTGCGCGAATTGGAGGAGGAAGAGCTCGTTCAACGAGTTATTTATCCGCAGATCCCGCCGAAAGTGGAATACTCCATCACGGAATACGGCATGAGCCTGTCCCCGATTCTGGAAACCTTACATCAATGGGGAAAGGCCCATGTCGAGCGAAAGCAGCTCAAAAAAGAGAATAATGAACAAACAGAAACGGACTAGCGTTCGAAATAACGCTAGTCCGTTTCATTCACCTAATCATAAACTTATCTTCCTAGATCGGAAAACCCGGAATCCATCGTAATATACCTCATACCGAAGCAGATCGATAACCGAGAAGTGAGGCGACAGGATCTCCGTTCCGTTGTCCAGATGGAACCTCTCCATTACATCGTCCAGCACACGCAGATCCGGGGCGAAATCCCTCGCGAGCTGCTCCATTTCCTGAAGGTGGGCCTTGCTCATCGTAGAGGTATAGAACAAGCCGTCATGTTTGAGAACCCTATTTCGTGATCTGTCCTGTCGTCCAATATTCGTTATCTTCCATTCTACAGACGCTCCTATACGATTCGAGGAATATCCTTTAGCTTGCTATAGACGATCTTCCCCATTCCTTGCGCGACTCTCACCATTTCATCAGCGCCTTGGGAAGGTCCTCCGATCCGCAGAACCGCATCGCAATGCTTCAAGAGTCGAATAGAGGATGGGTGAAAAATGTGATTGAAAATATCGTCTCCAATATTCAGCGACCCGGCCTTCCTTATGAGTGGAAGTGCATACCACTCGCCTAACACAGGCATATGGCCCGCCTCGTATACCTGAAGCGCGGTTTTTTCCGTCTTTGATCTCTCCTGTTTTAATCATCTCGAGCGCCTGCTCAAGGGATATTCCAGCACTTCGAAGTGCCGCCGATTTTTTGTATTTTGTCTACCTTATATCCGGTTTCCTCTTCGGCCTCTCGATCAATGAAGGAGCTTCCATATCGGAAAGTTTTAAAGCCAAGAATCTCCTTCTGCAATAATAGAACAAATCGTATCTGCCATCCGTTCTCTTGAAATGGTTAACGGTTCTTGACTCCATTGTAAGGCTGTCCCGAATATCGCCCAGCTGATTACGCGGGCCGACGTCTCCAACATGTCAGAGTCCTGAGCATGTTCGCGTCTTTTTAACCAGGTTATTAGGAGAAGAGTCATTTCATCTTGAACCGAACCTTCGAGGAGGGTTGACGGGATACGGGAGGATGGGTGCCTGTGTTGATACTTGCTCTCGAATCGTTCTAATACGGCCAAGACAAGCAACCTTAACGTGTATCGATCCCATCTAGGCTCAGCGGGAAGGACTTCCGCGAGCTGCCGTCCGAAATGACTTCGAACTACTGCATCCAATAGGGCGTATTTATCGGCATAGTGAAAATAAAAAGTTCCCCGGTTTACGTTTGCCCGATCGGTGATATTTTGAATGCGCGTCGCCTCGAAACCTTTTTCCCGAACAACTTCAATGAATGCCTGTTGGAGCAGCTGACGCGTACGCTGAACTTGCCGGTCCTTTCCTTTCTCCAAGTCATTCATCGACTTCCTCCTAAGCATATACAACCGTTTTCTCATATCGTTCGATATTCAACATTATGGTAAATTTGTTCATTGCTTGTCGGGCTAACCGTTCGTAGTATTTATTGTATATATGAATTGTATAAACAGGAAGGAGCACTTTGAAATGTCTTTACCGGAACATCCCGAAACTCTGTCTCACAATTACGCGACTGCGATACTCGCACTCTGCGACATCACCGCAGCACACCACCTGAAAGGAGAAACGGAAGAAGCACATCGTATAGCTCGTGTTTGCCTGCAATTGTCGGAGACAAACGAAGTGCGTCCCCTCGATCGTCTTAAATCATATCTTCAATATGCGAGAGTCCTCGTAGAGGATTACCTTCTAACGAATGAACATTCAGAATTTATGTTCTCTATTTTGCAGCAAGCAAAGGAGCTGGCTGAGTCCGAGTCCGAGTTGCACAGTCTTGCCGATACATTAAGTTTGCTTGGGCAGGGACGCTATTTTGAGATGTTGAACAAGGGGCAGTCGTTGGAAGCTTCGGAATCGTTGGCTATCATTCTCGGTTTGCAGCACAAGGCTCTTAAAATTCGGGAGGATATTCAAGATACGAGAGGAATTAGCGAGTCGCGCTTCTATATCGGCCAAATATACGAGCGTTTGCAGGACCTAGATCAGGCGCTAGAGCAACATGCAGCTTCTCTTAAGGTAGCAGAACTGCACGGACACCGATATGAACGAACCGAGCCATTGCGTCATTTGGCCGTTGTTTCTATTTCAAACGGTGATTTGGATCAGGCACTCGTCTATGCTCTTCAAGCCTTGTCTAATCGCGAAGAATGCGGGTTAAAATCTTACCTGCCTTTAGATCATCGGTTGGTTTGTGATATCTACCTAAAGAAAGGAAACGTAGAAACGGCCTTCCACCATGCAAGAGAAGCCGTCTCCATTTCTGAACAATTGGGGTCAAAAGGAGCCCTCGCTTCTGCCCTCTTAGGTGTCGGCGATGTTTGCTTAGCCAGAAAAGAGGAAAACGAAGCGCGCGTTTATTATGAGCGTTCCCTAGCGCTTGCACAACAACTTCATCATGCTATGTTCACCGCACTGGCGAATGGACGTATCAAGAGGCTGACCATGCACTAAGTAAGAGACATTAGTCAGGCCCCTTACATGCTGGAGCTTGCACACAAGAAAAAAGCATCACCACGGGCTCCCCGTGTAAGGGGACATGCCTCATGATAATGCCTCTAACGAATCACTTCGCACTCGCTTATTTATCGTTCTCAGCCAAATATTGCTCCAGTTGATCGAACGTACCTCCGAAGCCCTGCTGCATCGAATCAAACATGCCCTCGAAGAAGCTTCGCTCCTCATCGGAGGCGTTGAACGGTTGGCTGCGAAGGGTCATGTTGGTTGTACCGTCAGAATTGTCCGTGAAGATGACCTCGTTGCGGATCGCCAACGGAATCAACTCGCTGAATGGCGAGCGGACGATATCGCCTGCCTCATTCGAGAAGCAATTATGCCAAACAATCTTCTCGGGAGCGTGGATTTCCTGGTACACAAACTTTCCCCACATTTGCGTGCCGTCAGGCGCATTCATGCTGTAGTGAAAATAACCGCCCGGACGGAAATCCATCCCCTTCACATGGATCTCGAACCCTTTGGGTCCCCACCAGTGCTTCAGATGCTCGGCCTCGGACCAAACTTTAAACACAAGCTCGCGCGGCGCTTGAAGCACACGCGTAATGACTAAATCCTTGCCCTCTGCGTTGATCGTCATAGCGTTACTTACTTTCCATCACAGCGAAGTAGTTCTCTTCGTCGTCTGCGAAGTTGAACACGCGGCCTGATGGAAGATTAACGATGTCGCCAACCTTCACGTTCTTATTCTTCAAATCGCTGTACAGGTTATCGAAGCTGTCCGTGAAGAACATGAGGGACGGCGTTCCGAGGTTCATGCCCGGGTTCATCTTCGCAACGGCTTCCTTGTTATGAAGAATGATCGTGGTTGCAGCCCCCTTCGGTGCAATCTCGATCCAACGCATCTCGCCCATGTTGACTTCGGATACCACCTCGAAACCAGCTTTCTCCGTCCAGAAATCGCGGCAAGCGTCTTGGTTATTGACATACAGCATAATTTGACCGACTTTATTGATCATTGTTCGATACACTCCTTAATATTGTAGGTTTTATTGGTTTGATGCTAATTATTTCAGCGAATCCAAACGTTCGCTCAATCGGTTCCACGTTTCCGTAATGCCTTGCAGCATGCCCATATCGAGCACCGTTTGCAGCGCTTCTGCCGAACCATATACCGCGCGGTTAATAAGCTTCGTGCGACCGCCAAGATCGATGAATTCGAGCGTAATTTCAGTTGAAGGCAGCGACTCGTTTACATTGCCCTCCGCATCCGAGAAGTAGTCCGTGTACACGATTTTCTCCGGCTCAACGATTTCGCCGTACACGCCTTTGCCCCAGGACTCCATACCGAAGAAATCGCCTTGGTTCTTATCGACGCACTTCATACAGTAATGCCATACGCCGCCCGGACGAAAATCAATCGTGCAAATCGGCAGTTCCCAGCCTCTCGGTCCCCACCAATGCTTCAGATGCTCCGCTTCCTTGAACATTCGGAACACGAGCTCACGCGGCGCGTCGAACTCCCGCTCCAGCACCAGCACGCGATCATTTTCTACCGTAGAAACAATAGTTTGATTAGTCATTGCAATTGCCTCCCTAGGCTCTATTTATTGGTTATCCTTGCTCTGCAGTTCTCGCAAGTAGTTGTCTAAGTTATCGAAACGCTCTTCCCATACGTGACGGAACGATTTCACCCACGATTGAAACGTTAGGAACGGCTCTGATCGCAGCTTGTAAATCCGACGATTCGCATCCGCCTTCACCTCTACCACCCCGCTATCGCTGAGCACCTTCAAGTGCTTCGAAGCTTGGGGCTGGCGCAGCCCTAACCGTTCGGCAATTTCCCCTACTGTCAGAGGACCCTCGCGCAGCAGCTCCACGATCTGCATCCGATTCGGCTCAGCCAAGGCGCTGAGCGCTGCCATATCGATCCCTGGATTTCCGTCTGACATGCTGTTCACCTCGTTATACTAAGAATCGTTCGTGCAATCATCCCCTTCATCTGTGAGGATTAACTTCCTGTGGCTATAATATACCCCATAAAGAATATTCCTGTAAAGGAATATTTAAAAACTTCTTAGTCCTGTATTCTTTAGCTGCACCGATCTTTTTTCTCTTCTCCATGTACAAGCGGTATAGTAAGGTTATAGGGGAATAAGCAGAAATGGAGTGACTCAACATGGCAACGATTGAGGAGTTCATGAACCTCGACATTCGTATCGGCACCGTCATCGCGGCGGAGTCTTTCCCTGAAGCACGCAAGCCAGCGATTAAGCTGACGATTGATTTTGGCGAACTTGGCATCAAGCAGTCATCCGCCCAAATCACGCGAAGATATACGCCCGAGCAGTTAATTGGCACGCAAGTGGCCGCTGTCGTCAATTTTCCGGTAAGACGCATTGCCGGCTTCAAGTCTGAGGTGCTCGTCCTCGGCGGCGTTCCGGAAGAAGGCGATGTTGTGCTCCTGCGCCCAGATATGCCGGTGAGCAACGGGACGCCGATTGCGTAAGGAGATACTGTTGTTGCGAAAAAGGAGAGCGATCCGCATATGGATCGCCCTCCTCTGTCGCCTACCTATTTGATCAAACTAGCACATTTTGTTCCGACTGTGACTGGGCTGCACTTGAAAGGTGATTCACGATCTCATGCAGGACAGCCAGTCCTGACACCTCGGCTTCCCTCGCGTCATGCAGCAGCCGAATGGCTTGCGCCTTCAATTGTGGATTCGTCGTATCCGCCCCATGCGGGAACGGGAACAGCTCTCGCAGACCCACCCATGCCCGGTAGCTGGACATATACACCTCTGCCGCCTTCAGCATGAATTGCTGAAGGGTGATGTCCTGAATCGACATGCAATGCGTTATCGCCGATTGCATGAAGAACGGCGCGAGGTACTGCCTCGACGACGTGATCCACAGCAGGTTATAGCTCGTATCGAACGGCCTTGCCGATCCTGATTCGAATGCCTCGATCCATGCGTCAATGGCGGCAATGCCATTGCAGCGCGAGGAGTCTTCCATACCCTCGTTCTTGATGTGCCGGATGGCTAACGATAATGCCGTACATAAGGTTCGACGGTAGCTGACATCCTCTTCCTCGGTATATCGCGTGGCACTAAGATGCGGCCTTTCCTCCCTATCCTTCAAGACAAGCACGAACATCTCAGGATTGATAGGTTCTCCATTCAAAGGCCGCTTCCCAAAATCATCGTAAGCGAGCTCGTCGCCCTCACGCGCATTAATATCATGAATGTTCAAGATCTGACGCTTGTCGTCGAAGCCATAAATCAGGCCGTGCTCATAGTTGTCGAGGTTCCAGCCGATAGCGGCGCAGCCGCGCTGGATGCTTTCTCCGACCATCAGCAGCGCAGTTTCGATCGTATTGTCCGTCCAGTCTCCGCCATAGATGTTTCCCGCAAGCACGTCCATGTCGTAGCCGAGATTGTCGAGCGCTGCACGAAGCAGACTTCCGTCTCCGAATACATTCATCGGCACGATCTGCTTCTCGTCTGTGTTTATAACAAAAGCTTGTCCGGTATAGACCAATGCCTGCGGCAGGCTAATTGACTTGTTCGAATATTGCATAGCACCGTACACCGCTAAGGCAAGCGAGTTATAGCAGTCATTCCAGTTGAAGGCTTGGCGTTCGAGCAACTTCCGAACAGCCCCCTTCTTTCTCGCTGACCATTTCTTGCGCGGCGCCCCTTGTGGAACAGGGATAAGGTTCGGATCGCCCTCATAGCCATGCTCGGCATACAGCTCCGATATTTCTTGTTCGAGCAGTGCCCGATTATAGATTCGAATATCGTCTATTGCTCCATTGAACCAGAAGCGCGGCTCATTCGAGTTTTTCTTCCCGATATAGATTGGCTCATCGGCATTCGGCTTGAATGTACCCGCTTGGCTGTCATTCAACTCACCATTCACGTACAGCTTATGCTCGCAGCCATCGAAGCAGGCAACTACGTGATACCATACGCCTACTTGAATCGGATATTTGCCGAATGCATCACGTCCTCTGCCCATTCGGTGCCATACCAATCGATCGCCTTTGGTACTCAACTGAAACACTCGCCGCGATTTATCTGCCTCAAGACCATGGTCGTCTTGTGAAATAATCGCATTACTCCAACCCTTGCGTGCAGCGTTCTGATCATATTTCACCCAGACAGAAACGGAGAATGCTTCCGGATTGAGCGCAGCCGGCGGATCGAGCACGATATGATCCCCTTGACCTGAGAAAGCATACGCACGGTCAGCTTCGCCGAACCGATTCACGGTTAAAGCAGCGCCTTCTATCCGACCATGTTGACCTTGTCCGCTCGTATCCTCCGAGCCTCCATCAAACAAATATTCGACTGCTAACCCTTCTCGCAAATGATTCAAGCGAGCGCCTCCTCTATTCCAAATCTCAGAACAACAATCTCCTATATTATTCCTGTTTAATATAGCACATTTTGGTAGAACTAAGTGTAATAAGAAAAGACCAAACCTCCGTATCCCCCTCATTGAGTTGGATATGCAAGGTTTGGTCTTTATGCATAGCTATCCGTATACTACAGCAGCTTCTCCGGATCGATGCGCGGAACGAGTCCTTCGTCCGCTGCGCGGCCGAGCAGCGCGCGAATCGCGCCGTAACCATCTTCGCCTAAATTGCGTGTAAACTCATTCACGTACAGCTCGATGTGCTGCTTCGCAACATCCGGCGACATTTCCTGTGCGTGGCACATAATATATTCGCTCGACGCCTCAGGATGCGCCCACGCATATTCAACGGATGCGCGAACCCAGTTCGTGATCGCTTCGCGATCGAGCGAGCGCTTCACAATGATTGCGCCAAGCGGGATCGGGAGGCCTGTGTCTGCTTCCCACCAGCTGCCAAGATCCTGCATAAGCGTCAGCCCGTAGTTCTGGTACGTGAATCGCGCCTCGTGAATAACGAGACCTGCGTCGATTTTCCCATCGCGAACGGCTGGCATAATCTCATGGAACGGCATAACGATAATGTTCAAGCTCGCGCCGCCGCCTGGCACATTGTCTGCCGCCCACAGGCGGAACAACATATAAGCGGTCGAGCGGTCGCTTGGTACCGCAACCGTGCGGCCTGCGAGCGAGGCTGGATCAGCGCTGCCGCCATTCGTCAGCACGAGTGGTCCACAGCCGCGGCCCAATGCGCCGCCGCAAGGAATGAGCGCATACTCATCGAGTACATACGGAAGTGCCGCGTACGAGATTTTGAGCACCTCGGGACCTTCGCCCTTCGCAGCCCATTTGTTCGTAATATCGATATCTGCATACGTCACATTCAAGCTTGGTGCGCCTTCTACTAAACCGTGCGCCCAAGCATGGAAAACGAACGTATCGTTCGGACATGGGGAATAAGCAATGTTCATCGTCGTCATGATGCTAGAATACCTCCTTCAATACGGCACTCGCTTGTGCCAATCTGCCAAGCGCCTCGCCGATTCGCCATGCGGACTTGTCCCTTGGACCAACCCGATTCGAAATCGCGCGAAGCTCTAATACCGGAATACCCGCCAGCTGTGCAGCCGCCGCTACTCCGTAGCCTTCCATACCTTCAGATGCCGCTCCCGGCACGCGTGCTGCGAGTCGAGCCGCCTGCTCTGCAGAGCCCGTTGCAGTCGAAACCGTCAGTGCTTGTCCAGCAATCGCGCGCATGCCCGCCGTAAACAGCGCATCGGTCAGACGGTGTGCCTGCGCCACATCCACTGCTACACGCGCAGAGCCGAAGCCCAGCTCGTCCACGCTAAGAAACCGCTCGCCGTCCGGCGTCTCTGCGCCCAGATCAGCAGCGGTAATGCCCGTCGAGACGACGATATCGCCGATATCCGCTTGTCCGTCGAAGCCGCCGCCAATGCCGGCGCTAATGACGAGCCGATAGCTCCCAGCCGCTGACGTTAAGGCAGCCGCTGTACTTGCTGCGATGATAGCAGGGCCAACGCCGCCAGCTATTACGACGAATCGTTCGTCGCCTTCCAAACCGCGCAATACTGCATCCCGTTCAGCATCGACTGCGGTTACGATTAATATTTTGTTACCCATAATTCCATCTCCCGTTGCCTATGTCTACACTGTTGAGTTTACAGGAATACGGCGGATGAGACAAGAAACGACGATCCTTGATGGCAGTGGATAGCTGATTCTGACTAACGAATGCTACGCTTACATTGGCCATCCTATCATACGCCAACAAGGCCGAAATTCCGGCTGCAAGTATACGATAACTGTCTCGCTTGCGGTTGCCACAGCGCTTATTCAGCTTACATTGCCTTGATCCGGACGCTAACGGTTGCAATCGAGCTTATTGATCCAATTGTCGAGAAAATAACGCCCTTCAAACCAAATAGCCTCTGCCACAACCGTTACAATTCAAAAGACGGCCGACAAACCGCAATAAGCACTGCTGCAACCATTACAACCTTTGTCCCCCTCCTCGGCATGGTTTGACAAACGATGCCTCACGCCGTAAGTCCATTTATTCACTGTCTGCCCTCTGCCGGCAATCCATCTCCCGCTGGTGGTTCTATCGCATGATTAGCGCATTTTACCATATACTATGGAAGACTCAAGCTTGTTCATGGCATTCACGACCTCGGTCAGGTCGCTTGTTGCCGCCTTTCGCGTTACAATAGAGCTATTGGCAAGATAGTACCTACATAACGAATAACCTTATTATGCAGCGTGACTTTGAGCTCCACTCAAAGATCCAGACGTCAGGAGGAATACGAATGCCAGTTACAACACAACAATTGGAACAATACGCGGAGCTGATCGTCAAGGTCGGCGTCAACATTCAGCAAGATCAGGAGCTATTCGTTACCTGCTCGATTGAACTCGTAGAGCTTGGCAGACAAATCGCGGCGCAGGCTTATGCAGCAGGCGCATCGAACGTTCATATCGACTGGATAGACGACGCAACCGCTCGACTGAAATATGAGAAGGCAGCCGATTCTGTATTCAATGAATATCCGGAGTATGAGAAGCTAAAGCGCAATACGTTCGTCGACCGTGGTGCCGCGTTCGTTGCGGTCGTATCGGCAAGCCCAGATTTGCTCAAGGGCATTAACCCAGCACGGATCGCAGCGTTCCAGAAAGCGTCCGGCGAAGGTCTCAAGCACTATCGCCGCGCCATCCAATCCGACCAGAACAGCTGGACGGTAGTTGCAGGTGCTTCCAAAGCATGGGCGGCCAAAGTGTTCCCGGATGCCTCTCCCGATGAAGCAGTCGACAAGCTGTGGGCGGCGATCTTCGAATCCGTGCGACTCAATACGCCGGACCCCGTTGCAGCTTGGCAGGCACATAACGAGAATCTGCATGCGAAGGTTCATATCCTCAATGAGCGCAAATATCGCAAGCTCCACTACCGTGCGCCGGGCACCGATCTGACGATCGAGCTGCCGGATAAGCATCTGTGGGTTGGCGCAGCGAGCGAGAACAAGAACGACATTCCGTTCATGGCCAACATGCCAACGGAAGAAGTGTTCACCGTTCCTTATCGCAATGGCGTGAACGGTTATGTATCAAGCACGAAGCCGCTCAGCTACGGCGGCAACATTATCGACGGCTTCAAGGTCACGTTCGAGAATGGACGTATCGTGAAGGTTGAAGCTGAGCAAGGTCAGGATATTCTCCAAGGTCTGGTCGATACCGACGAAGGTTCGCACTACCTCGGCGAAGTAGCGCTCGTCCCGCATCAGTCGCCGATTTCGAACTCGAACATCTTGTTCTATAACACGCTGTTCGATGAGAATGCCTCAAATCATCTCGCAATCGGCAGCGGTTATGCATTCAACGTCGAAGGCGGCAAGACGATGTCTTCGGAAGAGCTCGCAGCTGCAGGCGTCAATGCAAGCATTACGCATGTCGACTTCATGATCGGTTCGGCCGAGATGGACATCGACGGCATCCGTGACGACGGTACCGTGGAGCCGGTATTCCGCGGCGGCAACTGGGCGTTCTAATTCGATTGGATTGGAGAAAAGGGCCTCGATCCAGCATGTAAGCATACATGCTGAAATGAGGCCCTTTTTTTATACCGAAACCCTGCTCGCCAGGTACGATTCGAATTGTTCAATGCTTGCGAAACGATGAATCAGCACTCCTTCGCGCGCAGATGCTCTTCAAGCCGTACGCTGAGCCGCTCCGTCGCATGCTGCAACGGCGACAAATCTGAAGGATCAAGGATATCTGCCAATTCCGGAAGTCCATAGTCTGCCTTTGATCGGCCCCCTGCATCGCACTTGTCTTATCCCGCGTAAGCTTATTTCTTCAATTTGCCCCCTTATCGATAAGCTTCTTTTATTAAAAGAAAGTTCCAGAATTTGTAGACTGATAAAATTTACGCGAAAGAAACAACATTTTAAGCTGAATTAAAGGTTATGTTCATCCCCCGTTCATATTGACAGGGTAAATTAAGGATGTTCATGAACCTATTTCTTGTGTTGGTTAACCAATCACAACATTTCCACACGAAAGGCGGTAGACAATGAAATCACGTTCCGAAACCATTCGTCGCTATGGAAAAACGCTTAGTGCGTTAGTCCTCACTCTCACTCTTAGCGGAGGCGTAATCGCTACGAACAGCGTATTCGCAGCCTCTGACGATTCCAACGCAACCTCGTCGCAATCGACCAACAAGTGGAGCAAAGGCTTCAACAATAATGGCAAGCGCGGAGGCCAGGGCCAAGGCTTCCAGACACCACAAATTGAGCAAAAGATCGCTGACTACTTGAATCTCAGTCTGGAAGATCTCCGTGAAAAGCAGAAAACGCAGACGCTCGCTGAAATTGCAGCTTCACTTAATATTAGCCGTGACACGCTTAAGGCACAGCTCGTCACTTGGATTGAAGCGGCTCTGCCGACCAACACGTCGTCGTCGACATCCTCGAGCGAAGACAAGCCTACAATTGATGCTTCTACGTTTGCAGATAAAATGCTTGACTCGAAGGGCTTTGCCCTCCAAGGCGGAGGCTTTAAAGGCGGCAGAGCGGGCTTCGGTATCGCATCCGACGAGCTTGCAAGCCTGATCGGCATTACGGCTGACCAGTTGAAGGAAGAACAAGAAGCAGGCAAGACGGTAGCTGAGATCGCTGAAGCTAACGGCGTTACACGCGACGCGCTGAAGGCGAAGCTCGTTGCATGGCTGGATGAGAATAAGCCAACTGCCCCTGCCACTAACTCGGATAGCACGACAGCCGATACGACGAAACAGCCGACTTGGGACTCGTCCGCGATTGCAGACCAAATTCTTGACTCCGTCCCTGGCAAGGATGGCGGACATGAGCGTGGATTCGGCGGCGGAATCGGTAAAGCATATGATTCCGCAGCCATTGCTGCGGCACTTGGCATAACCGAAGATGAACTCAAGACAGCGCGCGAATCCGGCCAGTCCATCGCAGACGTAGCAGCTAGCAAAGGTGTTGCGGTTGATACGGTCGAAGCAGCACTCGTTGCAGCTCTGACAGCCCAGCTCGACACGGAGCTGAGCAACGGCTCCATCACGCAAGAGCAGTATGACAAGCAAGTAGAACAGCTCGCTTCCTTCGCGGACAAAATCGTTAACGGCAAGTTCGATGAGCAAGCCAAAGGCGGCGCGCCTGGCGATCGTGGATATGGCGGCTTCGGTTTCAGTACGGCATACGATTCCGCAGCAGTAGCATCGGTACTTGGTGTAACTGAGGATGAGCTTAAGACAGCGCTGCAATCCGGCCAGTCCATTGCAGACGTTGCTGCCAGCAAAGGCGTTGCCGTAGACACGGTTGAGCAAACCATCGTTACTGCTCTCAAAGCAAAGCTCGATTCGGAGCTGAGCAGCGGCTCCATCACGCAAGAGCAGTATGATAAGCAGTCCGAACAACTCTCTGCGATCGCAGAGAAAATTGTAAACGTCACACTGCCTGCAGGCAACGGAAAACAGCATGAGAAACGCGGAACAAAGGCTGATACCGCCACTTCTACGGCGGATGACAGCACCCAAGCGTAATGAAGTCGCTCTCATTACTTTGGTGTGGATAGATACCAAACATAGAACAAAGCCTCAGACCATTGGTCTGAGGCTTTGTTGCATTTTGGCTGCCGCCAATGAATCTATGGCAGATCACGTCCGACTTTCCACGCCTATCGCCGCATATATATGTGCAATAGAGCAACGGACAGGAGGTCAGCCACTAATGGATTGGCAAGCGATTAACCATCGAATCAATCGCATGTCCGAGCAGCTGCAGGCTATGCAGTCGCCGGATGGCGCCTGGCGAATGTGCATCGACTGTGGTACGATGAGCGACTGCTATTTTCTAACGACGCTAAGGCTGCTGGATGTTCGGGATGAACCACTTATCCGCGCGTTAGCTGATCGGATCGTCTCCCGTCGCGAACCAGAAGGCTCTTGGAAGCTGTTCCCTGACGAGCATGAAGGCAGCCTCGATACAACGACGGAAGCACTGCTTGCGCTGCTCATCTCCGGCCACTACCGGGATGGCGATCCCATTATCGATCAAGCGAAGCAGTTCATTCGTTCACGCGGAGGGTTGAATAACGTTCAGTCCCTGCTTACTCAGTCTCTACTCTGCGTGACCGGACAGGCGGAATGGCCGCAATCGTTCCGCATCCCGCTTAATGCGATGTTCGCAAAGGACGGCCCACTGCCGACCTTGTTCCAAATGTCTGGTCATGCCCGGGTCCATCTCGTGCCGATCATTATGATGGCGAACAAACGATTTGCGCTGCGCACGGCACATACGCCGGATCTGTCCAGCCTATTCCTCGACGGAAGCCGCCGCTTTCAGAACGATGCTTCCATCATCTCCGTATTAAACGGCTTGTTCGGTTCACTGATCGGCTTGCTGTCACCAGACGATGAGAGCCTGTACCGACAAGCTGAATCATTCCTGCTCGAACGGCTCGAACCTGACGGTACACTGCTTACTTACTCCACAGCGACGGTACTTATGCTGCTTGCCCTCGTCTCCATCGGCCGCTCGCCGTCTGATCCGATCATGAATGAAGGCATTCGCGGCACGCGGACATTGCTCTGCAGCGACCCGCCAATGGTCCAGATTGCAACGCCTACGGTGTGGGACACAGGCATGCTGGCCTATGCACTCGGCAAAGCAGGCCTTCCTTCTACGCATGATACGATGCAGCGTGCAGCCCGCTACCTGCGGCTTCGTCAGCATACTCGCTACGGCGACTGGGCCATTCGTGCGCCGAACACACCGCCTGGCGGCTGGGGCTTCTCGAACGTCAGCACGCGCTATCCGGACTGCGACAGTGCAGCAGCCGCTCTCCGCGCCTTCGTGACAGACCCATCCGCTACCCTGCCTCATAAACCAGCCTCAATACCGGCAGACGACTGGGACCGCGGTCTTCACTGGCTGTTGGCCATGCACAACGACGATGGCGGCTGGCCTGCCTTCGAGCGCAACGGCAAACCGCTGCCTGTCGGCCTGTTCAACTATTCCGGCACAGCGGATATCGTCAACGATCTGTCTCATGCCGACCTCACTTCTCGTGTGCTCCACTTCCTCGGCGAAGATCTGGGCATGACGACCAAGCAGCAGTGGCTGGACCGCTCAGCCCGATGGGTACTGTCCCAGCAAGAGAAGAACGGCAGTTGGTTTGGTCGTTGGGGCATTACGTATACGCACGGCACGGGCACCGTCATGCTCGGATTAACAGCGGTAGGTGTAAAGCCGGATCACCCTGCCATTGCACGGGCGCTGCGCTGGCTGCTCTCGGTGCAGAACGCCGACGGCGGCTGGGGAGAGTCGTGCTACAGCGACCAGCAGCGCCATTACATCCCGCTCGGCGCCAGCACCCCGTCACAGACCGCGTGGGCGCTTGATGGACTCATTGCAGCGCTGCCGTCCCCCACGAAGGAATTGGAACGTGGCGTCGACGCACTGCTTCACTCCCTCGACGTGCAGCCTGCACAGCTGAACCGCTATCCGACAGGCGCAGGGCTAGCCGGTATGGTCTATGTCCATTATGAAAGCAACAACTGGATTTGGCCGCTGCTTACGCTCGCTAGATTGCGGCGCAAATTCCACTCTTAACGCGTACATGCTACAATGAAGCCATTCCAGGCGTGCGGAATGGCTTCTTCAGCCTGCGCCTACTTGAAAGGAGCTTACACTATGCCACACCTATTATTCCGTGGATTACAACCTGAGCAGCTTCGTGAGGCAGCAGCACCGCTTGCCGAGGAGCTCGCTGTCATCTGCGACTGCGGAACCGACAACTTCACGATGGACTGCTTACATACGACTTCTGTATTCGGAGGAACGGGAGCTCGTTCATTCCCGTTCGTTGAGGTTTCTTGGTTCGAGCGCGGCAGCGAAGTGCGCGACAAATTCGCCGCTGCGGTCACCGCGCAGCTGGCCAAGCTCGGCTTGACCGAGATCGAAGTGGCGTTCCGAACGTATCGTGAGGACAGCTACTACATTGACGGACAGCCATGCGGCTAAGCTGGCGCTGTTCGATCGGTAAGCTAGTGCCAGACAACAAAGCGGTCCGCAGCAAGCGCTTCATGCGCCGCTCGGACCGCTTTTTTTTGCCCGCAAGCATCCTCACCTGTTAGATCGAATCAGTAAGTACACAATTAACCCGATAATCGGGAAGAAGAAAATGAGCGCGGCTACACCAAGGGCATAAATCGGCTCATTCCCCCGTCGAACTGCATCCCGATAAGCCCATACGATCGAGACGATATGAAGCACGAAGAACAACAAGCTGAACAACACGAAGATCACGAACATGAATGCAAAGCCATTCCCGATTCCGCTCACAGCCGATGCCCCACCATTCAAACGTATCACCCCCTTCATTTAGTTTCCATATGAAAGGGTTATACGACCAAAATCAGGAAAAGGTTGCAACAGGCTTCAGCCGGTACCAGTACCGATACGCTTCGGCAAACCCGACCTTCCCGTACAGACGAACTGCCGGTGCGTTGTCCAGCACAACAGCGAGATAAGCCTCCGTTGCACCGCTCAGCTTCGCCCACTTCAGCAAATTCAGCACAAGCTGTTCCCCATACCCCTGGTTCCGGTATGCTGGCGCAGTGACAATGCTGTACAGCCCGGTGTATCCGTCCTCCAGCACCGCATAGCCGCAAGCAACGTCCTGATTTCCCTCGTACAAAATAACAAAGCATGCCGGCTTCTCCAGCCGTGCCAGCATCTGCTGCATGACCGCCATATCCAGCTTGCTGCTGCCGCTCATCTCCGCATAACGAGCCAGCCACCGATCCGTTGGCTTCAAACTCATCTCAACGGTCTGCTTCGCAGGCTCAGAGACGTTGGCAAGCGAGCAGGTCATTACCGCCGTCGCCCCCTCCTTCTCATATCCGCTAGCCGACAGCTGATGGTCGAGCGGCGACAGCCGCGGTTCATCCGTCATTTTGAATATCGATGGCAGTCCTTGCTCCGCATACATCCGCTCAACCGCATCGATCTTGCCGGCCCAATCCGACACACCCGTCGTCTGATCATGCAGCGGATATACAGAATTCGCCCGTTTCGTATACCCGCACGTGAAGCAGACCTTCCAACCTTCAAAATCGACCGTATGCAGCGCCGGCCAAGCATTCATCATCATTTGCTCCACCTTCAATTGCTTAGTCAATTGCCTCATCCTCCGTGGCTTATTATGAATACATTATACATATCAATGAATAAATATTCAACCCAAAAAGGAGAGCAATCGTCCCCCTTGACCTTCGCTTCAAGACATGCTATCGTTCCATTATTAAGACGTTGACAAAGGAGTACCCTTATGAGCGAACCTATCGAACCAGCAGCAGAGAAGAAGCTGTCGCAGGCAGAGAAAGCGAAGGCGCTTCTCGCACAGAAGAAACAAGGCAAGAACGGCGGCCAACAACAACATCAAGGTTCCGGCGGCGTATCGGCGATGAAAAGCCAGAACAATGCGAAACCACAGAACCATCGGAGAAAAATGGGTGTGTAGCGAATGCTTCACACCTTTTTTCTGCCTATAGCTCGATATCCCTATATGCGTGGGCAATTGTCCGTGTTATAATGTAAGCGCTGACAATACTTCCGACGAGGGGGCTTGAGGAAGAATGCGTGTAGCGCCAAATTCTATTCGTAATTTGTATGACTTTGAGGTCGAGCGGGATATTTTATTTTTCAAAGTCAACAGGCAGGGACTTGTTAGCTTCCACGGGGTCAATTACAACCTAAAAAAACCAATGACGCGGGAACAGCTAACCAAGCTGACGAAGGAAGGTACTTTCGCAGAGGTGGCATCGAACTGCTACGTCAATCTGCTAAAGGTGCTCGCAATGAACGAAGACAGTGTATGTCTAGGTGCTGATTCGACTGGTGCAAAGAACTTGCCGCTAACGAAGCGTCAACTGCAAGGATTGAAGTCGAGAATGATGGCTTCCCGCCGCATTCCGTCCTAGTTCGAAGAGGTTACGCATAACCGTATCGCTCCACAACAAAAAGCTGCTCCGCAGGCCATGGACCCATGACCTACGGGCAGCTTTTTTCAATATCTTCAACTATCAGGAACCTCTTCAGAATCCGGACGTATTAACGTATAATTAACGTTTATTCACCAGCAGGAGGCGTAAAGCTGCGTGCCGCGAATGCTTCGTCCATCATATAGAAAGCATTGCTGTCTTTATCGATGCGCTTCAGCTTCTGAATAATACCGTCGAACAGCGCTTCCTCTTCTACTTGCTCATCGATGAACCACTTCAAGAAGCCGATCGTCGCATGCTCGCGGTCGTTCCAAGCAAGGTCGGACAAGCGGTAGAACCGCTGCGTATTTACCTGCTCATGATGGTAACCGTCCTCGAACGCCTCAATAATCGAGCCGTATTCGTTCTTTGGTGCGCCAAGTGCATCCAGCGTCGCACGTTTTCCGCGGTCGTTAAGAAACTTATAAATTTTCATCGCATGGAACCGTTCTTCCTCGGCTTGTACGATGAAGAAATTAGCGAATCCGTCAAGGCTCTCTCCCGAACAATAAGCTGCCATTGCCAGGTAGACGTGTGCAGAGTAGAATTCGAAGTTCATCTGCTCATTAAGTGCTTCAACTAACGTATCTTTCATGGTGAATCAGCTCCTTCCAATCTTTTCTTGCGCTTGCTTGAACCTAGTATAGTATATGCCAACAGCAATCGACAATGAAAAATGCCACAAATCAGACAAAATTCATAGATGAAGAGAAGTGTTATCATTGCTTCATAAATGATAAATTTAGTTAGGCTAATTAACCAAGTTTTGAGGTCTGCTTACAATTCCGTACCGGACTGGTAGTTTTAAAATGTTGACATGAGTGGCCGGAGTTGTAAAATACACTATAGACATTTGGCAAAGAGCAAGGAGTGCATACAAGTGGCCTTATTAAATCGAATACTGCATCGAAGGTTTTTTTATTTTACCATTCTCATTATGATCAAGAGCATCATCGCCTGGTTTGTCGTGTTCAACGAAGGTCCGTCGATTATGACGCTCGTTACGGAAATCCCGTTCTTCTGGGCGGTGTTCTGTGTCATTGAATGGTTAGCAGGCAAACGCAAGCTGCTGTACTACATGATAACGAACCTGTTACTGACGCTGCTATATTTTACAGTGCTCATGTATTACAAGTATTACGGCGTCATAGTCACGTATCATGCGATCGCTCAGGCAGACAAGGTAACGAAGGTCGGCAACAGTACGTATTCGCTGCTTGATCCTTATTATCTGCTTATTTTCATCGATATTATCGTTCTGGCTATTCTCGTCTACAGACCGAAGTACAAGTCGATTCGTCAATCGATCAGCACGAAGCCTGTTAACCGCAAAGTACTGACTTACGTCTTCGTCTTCTCGGTTGGTCTGTGCTTGTTCAACATCTGGCCGAACCGTGCAAGCATGAACGAGAACAAGCAGGCTGAAGAAATGGGCATTCTCAACTATGAGGTGTACACGATCTTCGCCGATACGAGCGGAGACGACGAAATCGTTGATCAATCCGAAATTACGCAAGATGCCATTAACGAGCTCAAAGGCGTGGCGCCATCGCTCAACCCACAATATTATGGCACTGCGAAAGGCAAGAACCTGATCATTCTTCAGATGGAATCGTTCCAAGACTTCCTGATCGGACTGAAGATTGACGGACAAGAAGTAACGCCGAACATGAATAAGCTCGTTAACGAGACGCTTCACTTCGATCACTTCTATACGATGGTTGGCCAAGGTACAACATCGGATGCTGAATTCGTCGTCAACACGTCGATGTATGTTCCGAAGCACGAAGCTGCAACGGAGCATTATGTGGACAAAGCACTGCCAAGCTTGCCGAAGCTGCTGCAAGCGAACGGCTATACAACCGCAACGTTCCATACGAACAGCGTAGAGTTCTGGAATCGCAAAGAGCTGTACCCTGCCCTTGGTTGGGAGAAATATTATGATCAGTCGTTCTTCGGTGACGATGATCACGTAGCGTTTGGCGCTTCCGACGCTATCCTGTACGAGAAAACGCTGGCGAAGCTGACCGAGATGGATCAAAGCGAGCAGCCGTTCTACGCACAGGTCATCTCGATGAGTGCGCACCATCCGTTCGATATTCCAGAAGAGAAGTATCACATGACGCTTCCGGAAGAGATGGAAGGCACGCTCGTCGGCAACTACATCCATGCACAGAACTATGCGGACTATGAGCTTGGCAAGTTCCTTGAAGGACTGAAGAGCAGCGGCCTGTGGGATGACAGTGTCATCATGTTCTATGGCGATCACCAGGGCTTGTCCCTCTACTCGCTGAAGAACAATGAGAAAGATATGCTCAAGGAACTGCTTGGACACGAGTATGGCTATACGGATATGTTCAAAATCCCGCTCGTCATTCACGCGCCAGGCGTTACTTCGCAAGCGACGATTGAGAAAACCGGCGGCGAGATCGACATCGCGCCAACGGCTGTAAACCTGCTTGGTATCTCTTATGACAACCAGATTCATTTCGGCCAGGACCTGCTTAACAATGATTCGAACGTCCTGCCGATGCGGCACTTCCTGCCGACTGGCTCCATCGTAACGGATTCCACGATGTTCCTCACAGGCAAAGCATTCGAGGACGGTACGGATTACAAGCTTGAAGACAGCACGGAAACGACTGAAGACACGGCGTCAGAACAGCAGTATTTGAACGCGCTGCGTCTGCTTCAGCTGTCGGACAGTTACGTGAAGCAGCTCCCTGACAAATCAACAACGACCTTGATTACGAAATCCGGCGTGGAATAATACCTTTATATCGAAAAGCCAAACGGCGGTGCAGATTGTAGTCTGCACCGCCGTTTTTGTTTGTATGCTGTATGCCAAATGCGAATAGCTCGCTGCGTTATTTTGTGCTGCTCTGGCTCGCACTTGAGTCCGTGATCGAAGCGATTAGACCCTTCAGCAGCTCTGAACCCTTCTGCTCCTGATAGTCCTCCTTCTTCAGCTTCTCCTGCAGCTCCTCCATCAGCTTGTTCATCGTACTATCGGCCGTCTCGCCGTTCGCTGGTTCGATGCCTTCAGCCTTCTGGAACCGGATAACAGCAGACTTCGTTGCCTCATCATAGACACCATCCGCCGCCCCTGCTGGATCGTAACCAAGCGCTTTGAGCATTTGCTGGAGCGTCTTGACAGAGTCCCCATAGTCACCCTGCTTCATGATCGTACCCGTCGGCAGAGCCGTCAGCTCCGTATAATCCGGCAGCGATACCTTCACGTCAGGCTCTACGCCCTTGCCATTAATCCAATTCCCCTTCGGTGTACGCCACTGCGCTTCCGTCAGACTAAGCACCGATAGGTCCTTGAATTGGCTGAAGCGCTGCACGACCCCTTTGCCGTACGTCGTCTCGCCGACGACTGTTGCACCTGCCGACTCCTTCAACGCGGCTGTAAGCACCTCTGCAGCGCTTGCTGAGTGACGATTCGTCAGCACCACGATCGGAAGCTTCCATTCCACTGTCTGTTTCGACTTGTACGTCTGCGTGCTTTTCTCTTCCTTAGAGACGACCTGAAGGATCGTCTTGCCCTTCGGAATGAGCTGGTCAGCAATCGTAATCGTCGGTACGAGGAGCCCGCCTGGGTTACTTCGAACGTCGAGCAGGAGCCCTTTCATTCCCTGCTTCGTGAGGTCGGCAATCGCATCCTTGAATTGATCTGCCGTCTTCTGCGCGAATCGCGAGATGACTACATAGCCGATACCATCGTCCTTCATCTCATACGTGACGGTCAGGACTGGGATCGTTGCGCGTGTCATCGTCACGGTAATCGGCTCCGTCTGCTCAGGACGGGACACCGTAATACTTACCTTCGAACCGATTTCACCGCGAAGCTGCTCAATAAGCTTGTCCAGCTCCATCCCTTTAATGGAGGTTCCTTCGACAGCCTGCAGCGTATCGTCTGCCTTCAGCCCTGCCTTCTCGGCCGGTGAGTCTTTAATGACGGAATCAATAATAAATGCGTTGTCTTCTTGACGAAGCTGAATGCCGATGCCGACAACCTCGCTCTCATAGTTCTGCACATAAGCTTCGCCGTTGTCACCGATGAGATACTTCGAGTATTTGTCGTTGAGCGACTTGACCATACCCTCCGTAGCGCCATCGATCAAGGCTTTCGGTTCTGCGCCGTTCAAATACTCCTTCATAATTTCATTGTAAGAGGCCGACAAGTTGTTGAAGGTCGCTTCCTTCAGAATCGGATGGCGTTCCCGCGTCCATACGACGCCGCCCGCGAATCCCGCTGCACCCGCCAGCACTGCGCCGAGCAGACAGATAACCGCAAAGCGCTGACGCGCGATTTGTGATGCGAATATTTTCATAAGTCAAACCAGCTTTCTTCTATATCTGATCTCGATGACACTGACACTTTGAGCTCATTAACCGTTCAAGACAACACGTGTACGCATACGCGCCGATTGCAGGCACGCGTCCACCAGCTTCATGTTTGCGATGGAATCCTCTGGCGGGTAAGGATATGGCGCCTCGCCGAACACCGCCTGTGCAAAATGGTCCGCTTGCAGCGTATAGTTATTGATGCCCTCGAATGGACCTTCTGAACGAGCGCCGTCCTTCGTATGTACGATGAATGGATCCGCGTCCGTGAACGCGCCTTTCAATTCAATCCGGCCTTCGGTGCCGAGAATCTCGATGCCTTGGCGATAGGCTGCCCACATGCCACAGTCGAACGTCATGCCGACGCCGCCTGCGAACTCGATAAGGCCGGAAGCCTGCATATCAACACCGCCATGCTCATCCGAGAAGAACGCATGCACCGTAGCCGCTTCAGGCTCCGCGCCAATGATCCAACGCGCTGCTGTGAGCGGATATACGCCGACGTCATAGATCGAGCCGCCGCCCCACTCCTGACGGTAGCGAACATTGCCGGCATCTGCCGCATTATTAAACGTGAAGCAGCTGTTAACAGCTCTCAGCTCGCCGATCTCGCCGGATGCGAGTATTTCCTTCGCGCGCGCAACACGCGGGTGCAGACGGTACATGAACGCCTCTACGAACAGGACGCCCGCCTTCTTGCATGCTTCGATCATCTCGATCACTTCTTCGGTATGAAGCGCTGCCGGCTTCTCGCACAGTACATGCTTACCGGCTTCAGCCGCCTTAATCGTCCATTCCTTATGAAGATGGTTCGGCAGCGGAATGTATACCGCATCAATGTCTGGATCAGCCAGCAGCTCTTCATAGGAGCCATATGCCTTCGGAATGTTCAGCTTCGCTGCTGTCTCCTGTGCCTTCTCGATGCCGCGGCTTGCGATTGCGGCAACCTCGCCCCGCTCCGACTTCTGAATCGCCGGGATAACACGATTAACAGCGATATAAGCAGAACCAATAACGCCCCAACGTAGTTTCATTGCTAGCTCTCTTTCCTTTCCTATATGAATGAAGCCGGTTCAATTACCGGATAAAGCCAATGGCTTATTCCATTATAAAGGACAATCGGCGGATATAAAAATGTGAACGAATCGTTCACAGCGATAGGTGGATTTTCCATTTATAATAAAAATAATCGATGTCGAGAGTGAGGGATTACAAGTGTCAACAGCTCATGCATCCAATCCAAATTCCACTCGTTCACATGGCAGCCTGCTCTTGTTCTTCGTGTTAGCCTTATGTATTTATGTCGTGGACATGCTGCTCGTCCGCATTGTACCTGTTATTCCATCCGAATCATCCGACCGATGGCTGGTGGGGGCGATTTGCTTTGATTTTGTGATAGTCGTTCCTTTGCTGTATTATGCGCTTGTTATACGGAAAAGGGAGAAGCGCTCGGCTGCATGGATGCATGCTTTACCGATCGCAGCACTTGGCGGCCTTCTTCTTCATGCAACGCTTCCTTCTCACTTACGAGGAGCTGTTGTCGTAGCTGAGGCACTGCTGCTGCCTATCGAGGCTGTATTCTTGATCGTGGAGCTTCGCATGGCGCTGTCCGTCTATCGCAGCGTTCGGCGCATGAAGCGTGAAGGCAGCTCATTCCCTGAAGCCGTGCAGCGTTCGCTAGGTCCAGGCAAGCTTGCCGCCTTTGTCCGTCATGATCTGTTCGTCGTTTATTATTTATTCGGTTCGTGGAGGGGACGCAAGGAAGAACGATCGTTTTCTACAGCTTCTGCACCTGTCCATCTATCGAATGAAACTTTCACCTATCATCGCCAGACATCTCTATTTCTGTTCGCAGCTATGCTGACGAAGGTGCTCGTCATCGAGAGCATCGTCGTTCATCTATTCGTTCGCATGTTGTCCGACTATGCGGCATGGATCATGACGGCTGGCTCTCTCTGGATCATCGCACTGCTCTGGGCGGACTGCCGTCGTTCCGTGCTCGAGCCGATTCGTCTGACGCAGGATGGTGTGGATTTGAAGTATGGGCTGCGGCTGAACGGTCCTATTCTTTATTCCGAGATTGCCAACGTGCAGTCCGGCATGGATCTGCAGCCGTCGAAGGAAGAGCGTAGGCGCTCCGCTGTTGCTCCAATGGTTACGCCTAACGTACGTATTACGATGCGGAATTCCGTGACGCTTGAAGGAATGCTTTTTCAGCCAAGGGAGGTTCGGGACATCTATATCGCAGTTGACGATCCAGTTGCATTCGCAGAATCGCTTCGGAGACGGTTATCATCGTCAATAGATTCCGTTTAATAGGTGCTTTTACCAACGAAGTTCCACTCCGATCAGAGAATCACTATTGCTGTAAGCGCAGCACATGCGCTACAATCTCCGTAACCGTAATAAGTAGAGAGGGAGAAACCGATCGACGATGTACAAACTAATTGCAATCGATATTGACGATACGCTGCTGAGCGACGAATTGGTTGTTACCGAAGGAACGAAGCAAGCGATGGCCGCTGCCATCGAGCAAGGCGTTCTCGTTACACTGGCAACAGGCCGCATGTACGCATCCGCGCGTAAAATTGCGAACCAGATTGGTCTGAACGTGCCGATTATTACGTACCAAGGTTCACTTATTAAGACGCTCATCGACGGAGAAGTGCTCTATGAGCGCAGCGTACCAACTGACGATGCGAAGCTGCTGAATGAATACTGCCTGAAGCATGGCCTCCATCTTCAGCTGTATGTAGACGACGTACTCTATGTACGCGAGGACAACGACAAGGCGAAGATGTACTCGAATTTGTCCAAAATCCCTTACGTTGTCGCTGCAGACTTCGACGAACTGCTGAACAAGCCGCAAACCAAAATGCTCATCATCGACGATCCCGATCTGCTCGATCGCGTAGCGGAACAACTCAAGCCGATCATGGGCGAACGTGTACACATTACGAAATCGAAACCGCACTACTTGGAATTCACACATAAAGAAGGAACGAAGGGCCACGCGCTTCGCTTCCTCGCTGAACATATTGGCAGCACTTCCGAGCACGCGATTGCGATCGGAGACGCTTGGAACGACCGCGAAATGATCATAGAAGCAGGCCTCGGCGTTGCGATGGGCAATGCCTTGCCCGCACTGAAGGAAATCGCGAACTACGTGACGCTCACGAACAATGAGGAAGGCGTCCGCCACGTCATTGAGAAGTTTGTGTTGAACGCTGAACGTGAAGCAGTTCATTCTTAGAACGAGAAAGCCCGTCCTTGGGGGACCGGCTTTAACAACAATTTGCGGATTGATCCAAGCGTATGGTTTCAACACACATCCCGGTTCACTTCTTTTTCCAGTTGTGTTATCATACTACTAAAGAAGAAGCCGAGTGCTGGTACACTCGGCATAACAATTGGCTTGGATGGGATATCCCTTCTAAGTTATCCAGAAAAGAAACCCACCTTGGGCGGCAACCTTCGGGTGGGTTTTTACTTTTTCTTGTTGTTTGAATTAATGTATGTTAAAAGTGCAAGGATAAACGATCCAAATAGAAACATGATCGTTAACGCATCCTTAACCTCCATGGCCTCACCTCCTTTCGAAGGGAAACCATGCCCACCCAAGATTCAATTGTCTTTGCTATTGTACCATTATATTCCACAATGAAAAAGAACGATTGTTCGATGATTTGGAGTTATTAACTTAACTCCACACCTTAACCAAGCCCAAGCTCCTTCGAATCTGCCACTCGCATAATCTTCCCTTGATACGGCTTCAACCTTGCTTCAAACTCCGCTCTGTTTCGTTCGAAATCGTTCGTCCACTGATACATATTGCGAAGCATCTTCAGATCCGACTTGTAATGGCATTTTTCTATTCCGATCTGCTGCTTCACATAACGAGCGAATATGCGATATCGTCGCTTCCACAGCGGCGGGTCAAGCACAATGATCGTATCCGCCATCTCGTAGAGACAGCGATATGACGATCGATCCACGCCTTCGAATATCCAGCCATCACTGCTCTGATCGATGTCCGCGATGACCTCCTGCTGCTTCTCTGGCGTCCGCTTGTAACGCCCCTCATCGGACTGGTGGTATACGACGCAGTCCAGCTCATGCCACGGGATGTTCAGCTGTTTCGATAACCGCTTTGCCAGCGTTGTTTTGCCGCTTGCGACGATGCCGATAATGTAGATCTTGCGCATCCCATATCGCCCTCCTAGACCAACATGCATGCAACTGAGCTCAGACTAGACTGTTTGCTCGGATCACCGTATAGTTCCGCCACTCCGTCGGCAGCAGCCGATTGTAAGGCTGCGCCAAATAGCGGTCATCAATTAACAGCAGTCGGCCTCGATCATGCTCCGAACGAATCAGTCTTCCACCAGCCTGCAGCACCTTGTTCATCCCAGGATACACATAGGCATAGTCGAATCCATTCCGTTCCGATCGTTCGCAGTACTCGCGAATCATATCTCGCTCCAGCCCCACCTGCGGCAGCCCTACGCCAACGACAGCGACAGCCGTCAGCCTGTCCCCTGCCAAATCTACGCCCTCTGAGAAAATACCGCCCATAACGGCGAAGCCAACCAGCGCCTCTGTACGGCCCACTCGGAAGGAGGCAAGGAATGCCTCACGCTCCTCTTCGCTCATTACGCCAGTCTGCACGATCGTTCGAACGGGTAATGGCGGCGGCTCAACCGCAAGCAGCGACATGAACGGCTCGTACACCTGGTTCATATACTCATAGGACGGGAAGAACACAAGCGAGTTCCCCGCCTGCTTGCTAACCAAGTCATACAGCGCCCGCGCAATCGGCTGGTAGCTTCGATCCCGATCTCGGTAACGCGTAGAGAGCGGCATGATCTTGACCTCTAACTGCTCATGCGTGAAAGGTGATGGAACAGACACCGAATAGTCCTGTTCGTTATCCCCGCCAAGCAGATCAATGTAATAAGGCATTGGCGACAAAGTAGCAGAGAAGAAAATGTGCGCACGGAACCCTTTGCCCGCTTGCCGCAGCAGATGCGACGGATCAAGACAGAACAGCTTGAGCCGCACCTCGCTCTTCCAATGCTCGACGATTGTAATGTATCGCTCATCGTAGAGCTTCGCAATGCGAGCCAGCTGCTGTGCCGCATAGTAGGCATCCAGCAGCAGCGCTGCAGCCTCTGGTGCGACGGCGGATGCAGCACCTCCAGAAGATGAGGCAAGCTCCTGCGCAGCCTCCTCCGCGAACGACTCTACTCGTCCGATTAGGTCAGCCGGCATCCCCAGAGAGACGGCTTGTCCATTGCCAAGCGACGTCCAGGAGACTGGCGCATTCTCCTTCGCAGCAGATGCATCGTCCGATGCATCTGCCTTATTTTCCGAGAACAAATCGCCACTTCTAAGTTCCTCAATCGCATCTACACGAGCTCCGTTACCGTCACTCGACAAGCTTTTGCGCAGCTCAAGCAGCCAGTCATTGACCGCCTTCGCAGCCTTATGCAGCCCCGTATTAACTCCCTTATAAGCACGCGTCAGCTGCAAATATGCATCCTTGTTCAACGCTGCCGAGTACATCTCGCGGCCCCGATCGACCAAATTATGCGCCTCGTCCACGAGCACCGCCGTCTGCTTCTTCCGCTCCTCGAACATGCGCTTCAAGCTGATTCGTGGATCAAATATGTAGTTGTAATCGCCAATTATCGCATCAGAGGCATAGGCGGCATCGAGCGACATTTCGAACGGACAAACCCGATGCTTGCGTGCATACTGCTCAATAACCGCTCGCGTCATGATCGTCTCATGGCCCAGCATATCGAGCAGCGCCTCATTGATTCGGTCGTAATACCCCTCTGCAAAAGGACAATGCTCCTTCGAGCACCGCACTTCCTCTTGGAAGCAAATCTTGTCCTTCGCCGTCAGCGTGACCACATGCATATGAAGACCACCCGCCTGCATAAGACGGAATGCATCCTCCGCAGCAACCCGTGTAATCGTCTTCGCCGTCAAATAGAACAAATGCGAGAGCCGCTCCTCACCGATCGCTTTCACCGCTGGAAACAGTGTCGATATCGTCTTGCCGATGCCAGTTGGCGCCTTCGCGAACAGCTTGGCCCCACCCGTCACCGCCTGATAGACCGCAGCTGCGAACTTCCGCTGACCCGCCCGATATTCGGGAAAAGGAAACACCAGCGCCTTCGCGCTCTCCAGCTTCCGCTCCGTATGCTGAGCCATCAAGCGCGCATAAGGCGCATAGAGGCGCACAGCGTCCATAACCGTATCAAGCAGCCGGCTGCGGTTCAGCACCCGTACGAAGGCACGCCGCTCGCCTGTCGTCGAGCTCACGTATGTCAGTCGAACCCGCATCTCATCCAGCTGATGATCAAGTCCGTATATGTAAGCATAGCAAATCGCCTGTGCCCAATGGACGACAGGCGCCTCTTCTCCGTTCTCTGGCAGCATGCCCGACATCGACTTAATTTCATCGATCATCATGCCGTCATCCGTGTGCAGAAGACCATCGCATCGGCCCTCGATAAGGAAACGGATGCCTTCATAATCAAGCTCTGTCTTCAGCTCGTACTCCTTCACATCTTGAGGACCATATTCGATTTGAATCGCTTGGTGGATTCTCGTTCCTTCAGCAAGTGCAGCCGCTGAGCGAAAGCCGGATACGATATCTCCGCTTCGATAAGCATATTCGACGAGCTGTCGAACAGACAGCTGCACGGATGGTAGGTTATGAACCTGCTCCTGCTCCACGATATACACAGCTCCTAACGGCAGCTAGCCAGAACATTCGTTCCTCCCATTGTAGCACGCCGTCACTTGAATGTGCACATCTTGGTTAAGCGCTCGGGAAGCTCACTGACTCGACATAACTGAGCACGACATACTCCGCATCGCCATCCGCCTTCCGTATCGTCGCATACGACTGCTGTACAGCCTCCAGAATGCCCGTAACGACTACGGCTGCCGTGGAGAGGACCGTCGTGTCTCCAATATGATTGAGCAGCAATTTGTAGATGGCTGTACCCGATTGAGCCGCCATGTTGTTGAATTCAACGCCCATCCGAATACCTCCCTTCCGATAAAATGGTCCAGATAACGTCAATCCCATCCTTACGATTCAACCGAGGGCATCCCTATCACTTCAACATTGGTTATAAAATAATAAGGAATCGTCATCGTCGTCTGCGTATTGAACAAAAGCTGCAGATCACCTAACGATGAGACCGTCCCAATGGCGCCGCCAATTGGCTGGCCAGGTGTCGTTATGACAATATCTGTTCGAGTGGAATAAGCGTGCATTCCTTTCTTCTATGACGAACGATCCGCTGAACATAAGGCTTAAGCCGTCGAGCCGCCATCCGTTTCCTCCGGTGCACTTTCGTACGTCCACATGCCCGCACGCTGCCGCTCCGTCTCATCCGCCGTTTACGGTTTCTTAACCGGCTGCGCAGCTGAATTCCATATATGGTCACGCTTACTCTCCTCCGCCTTTATATGCTGTTATTATAGGATATGGGGAGGGTTAGCCGATGGAGTAGGGGAATGACAGTAGGCCATACCCTGTTTTTGTGAACGACAAAAAAGCTCCGACGCGGCTTAAGCCAAGCATCAGAGCTTTCAATATACCTATATGACAAATCTAAATTCCATGTCGAGGCAGGTCATTAGATACCCGCAAGTACCTGATACCATACACCCTTCTTGGAGTAAAGCGTATCGCGAACGCTGCTCCAGCCGCCCAAGTATTCGATATCGAACAATCCCTTCGGCTGCTCGAACTGATCCTTGACCTTCTCAGCCGTCTTCGCGTTCACTGGACGGAACCCGTACTCTGCGAAAATCTGCTGTGCTTCTTCCGACACCAGATAGTCCACGAATGCCTGCGCCACTTCCTCGACGCCATGCTTCTTCGCATTCTTGTTCACGACTGCAGCCGGATTCTCGATCAGAATCGTGTCATCTGGAATGACAATCGTATACGGCACACCTTGCCGGATACGCGCACGAAGCTCGTTCTCATACGTCACGATCACATCGCCAACGCCATATTCGAATGCCGCCATCGATGCACGTCCGCTCTTATCAAGCGACTCTACGTTTTGATGGATGCTCTTCAAATACTGCTTCGCGTATTCAGGATCTTTGACACCTGTCTCCCGTTCCGACTTCTTCAGACCCGCACCGTAGATCGCATTAATGTCCCACTGTGCGCCGCCTGACGTTTTCGGGTTCGGATACAGTACCTTCACACCTTTGTTGGTCAGATCATCCCAGCTTTTAATGCCGAGCGGATTGCCTTCACGCGTACCAAGTACAACGACAGAGTCGGTAATCATCCCTTTATACGCATTGTCGGCCCAGTTGTCATCGATAAGTCCAGCCTTCTGGATTTTCTCAATATCAGTTGACATCGCCAAGGCAGCAACATCCGCATCGAAGCCGCCGATAATCGAACGTGCCTGTGTACCCGAAGCTTCATATGACTCTTGGAATACGACCTTCTGTCCTGTCTTCTTCTGCCACTGCTCTTGGAACTTCGGCAGCAGATCACCAAAGGCATCCTTCACAACCGAGTAAGCCCCGATAACGAGCGTAACATCGCCTTTATTCGATCCGTTCTGCTCCTGATCTGCACTAGTATTCGTCTCAGAACCACCACCGCAGGCCGTCAGCAGAAGGAGTATGCTGATTCCCGTCAATACGATCTGCACCCGTTGACGGGCAGCTTTGTTAGCTATCCATTTCCACATGAATATTGCCCCTGACCGCATTCTAGTAAACCGCGCCAGATTAAATGAAAATCGGCATCGGATCTTCTTTCAGCTTGTTCTCCATAATCCAGCTGTCATTGTCGTTGAACAGATAGGCGCGATGCACAAGTACGCTAAGCGCGTCGCCTGGATGCAGCACTTCCTTCTCCAGCGAACGGTACGTAATCAGCTTTGCATTGCCCACCTCGATCTCAACCATCCATTCGCTGCCGCGGAAGTGAAGCTGCTTCACACGCCCCTCCATTGCAGCAGATGCAAGACCAATCTCGCCTGGCTTGCCGATCTCGATATATTCCGGACGAATGAGAGCTTTTGTGCCCTGCCATGCAGCAGCCTCTTCAAAACCGCGAATCGCCCCGATATTTTCAATAATCGTAGATTCACCGATGAAGCCCGCCACGAACGGCGTCTCAGGGCTTTTATAAATATCCCAAGGCGTCCCTTTTTGCTCCAGACGGCCCTTGTTAATAATCATAATTTCGTCCGCAACCTCGATTGCTTCCTCTTGGTCATGCGTAACGAAGATCGACGTAATGCCTACACGTTCGATCAACTCTTTGAGCCATGTGCGCAGCTCGGTACGAATCTTCGCATCGATTGCTGCGAAAGGTTCGTCGAGCAGCAGCAGCTGCGGCTCAGGTGCAAGTGCACGAGCGAATGCAACACGCTGGCGCTGACCGCCAGAGAGCTGGTGCGGATAGCGATGCTCGAAGCCAAGCAATCCAGTCAGCTCGACGAGCTCCATAACGCGCTTTTTGATTTGCTCTTTGGATTGCTTCTTGATCTTCAGACCAAATGCGATATTATCGAATACCGTCATATGCTTGAACAGCGCATAGTTCTGGAATACAAAGCCGATGCCGCGCTCCTGTGGAGGCAGATCGTTCACGCGCTGGCCGAGAAACTCGATATCGCCAGATGTCGGCGTCTCGAGCCCTGCGAGCATGCGCAGAATCGATGTTTTGCCGCCGCCGCTTGGTCCGAGCAGACCGATCAGATGTCCCTTCTCAATCGTGAAGCTGACATCGCGCACCGCATGAAAATCGCCAAACTGTTTGTTTAAATTCCGCACCTCGATATGCATCGTCTAATGCACTTCCTTTCGTTTCTTCGCCCATTCCATGAGCAAAAGCAAGCCGACAGAGAAAGCGGCCAATACGAGTGCAACGCCGTTGGCTGCTGTCACATTAAAGTTCTCTACATCCTGATAGACGAGCGTTGTCGCTGTCTGGGTCTTATTAATAATGTTACCGGAAACGACCAGAACCGCACCGAACTCACCGAAACATCGTGCGACCGTCAGGACGACACCGTAGATGACGCCCCAGCGGATCGCTGGCCAAGTTACTTTCCAGAACGTGTACCATGAGTAAGCGCCCAGTGTTGAAGCCGCTTCCTCTTGGGAGGAACCAATCTCCTGCAGCACCGGCATAATCTCGCGAACCATCATCGGGAACGTCACGAACAGCGTTGCGATAACCATCCCTGGGAATGCGTATACGATACTAATGCCTGCATCATTAAGCAGAGAGCCAATCGCCGTGTTCGGACCAAGCAGCAGGACGATCATGAGACCGCCAATGATTGGCGATACGGCGAAAGGCAGGTCCAAAATACTGTTCAACAGCTGCTTCAGCTTACTCGGCAGCCACTCCGCTCGAACGAGGTAGAGCGACAGCATAACGCCAAACAGCGTATTGATGAGTGTAACTACGATCGTGATGAGTCCCGTCATCATGAGCGCATGTAGTGCTTCCGGCCGGCTTAATGCATCCACGAAGCCGCCCCAGCCATCGCCCATCGCTCCGGTAAAGATCCGAATTAACGGGATAATAATTAGAATGATAAAGATGATATACGTAATCGGAATCCAAACTTTTTTCATTTGCTGCTCCTCCTCGCTTGAACCCTGCTAACGATCCAAAGAATGAGGAAAGAGAAGGTTAACAAAAGAATGGATACCGCAGCTGCGCCTTGCGAATTATCGCTCTCAATTTCACCGTAGATATAGACGGAAGCGATAAGCGTTTTACCCGGAATGTTGCCAGCTACCAGTACAACTGCGCCAAATTCGGCGAGTGCCCGGGAGAATGCAAGCATGCCTCCGCTCAATACGCCAGGCAATATGGAAGGGAAAATGATTTGAATAAACGTCTTCGCCTTCGTTGCGCCCATCGTGTAGGCCGCTTCTTCCTCCGATTTGTCCAGCTCCTCCAGCAGCGGCTGTACGGCGCGAATAACAAATGGGAAAGTAACGAACACCATCGCCACGACGATCGCAGGTTCATGAAACACGATCTCGAAGCCCAGCTTCTCGGCAATCGACCCAACCGCACTATTCGGTCCGAGCAGCAGCAAAATCATTAATCCGCCTACTGCAGTCGGCAATGCGAACGGAAGATCGACGAGACTGTTGAGCAGCCGACGTCCGGCGAACTTATACCGGTTCAGCGTCCAGCCAATCATCGTGCCTATGAGAATGTTAATGATCGCTGCTATGAAAGCCAGCTTGACGGTTAACAGCACAGCCTTCCAAGCGAGTGGATCGGATATGCTTTCGTAGAAAGGCGTCCATCCTAGCGAGAATGATTGTGTGTAGATTCCAATAATCGGGATAACGATCAACAAAATGAAGTAGAGCATGACCGTGCTGCGGAAGCCGAAACTCCACCATCGGCTGCGGAACTTGAAATTCATATCAGTGGACAGACCTCCAAACCATCGGCTCGAGCCGTAGGACAACGTAGCTTGCCATTCTTGATATAACAATTCCTATTAAAGTACTTGGTATTCTTAATTTAGCAGACGAATCGGCACTCCGTCAATCCTTTATCGACAAAATTGATGCTTTGTAAAAAAATAGACATCTATGTAGACAAAGAGCCGCTCCATCCGATTGCGCATCGGAATGGAGCAGCTCTTCCGCATCCTGTTACTTGCTTAACGTTATTCACCGTCGATTCGATAGACTGCCTCGCCTTTCATAATGACGGCCTGCCCTTGCGTCAGATCCGTCACCCAAGCGATGAACGTATCTGCCTCTGACTCGATCGGCAGGCAGGTTACGGTCACGCGATCGGTAAAGTCAGTGCCTTCAACGCGCAGCTCGCGGCCGCGGAATTCATTCTCCAGCTTGCCGTACCACGTATAGTCGACATCGACGATGACTTCACGATGCAGGACGTACTCGATCGCTTCGCCAGCTTCCGTCGCTGCAACGGCACCGTCCGCGTAAGCGCGGATTAAGCCACCTGCGCCGAGCAGAATGCCCCCGAAGTAGCGAGTGACGACGATGGCGACATTTTTGAGACCCTGATTCTTGATGACCTCAAGAATAGGCTTGCCAGCTGTACCGCTTGGTTCGCCATCATCTGAGGCCTTCTGAATCTCGTCCCGCTCGCCGATGACATAAGCTGAACAGTTATGTGTTGCCTGCCGGTGCAGCTTCTTAATCCGCTCGATAAAAGCGATCGCCTCCTCCTCGGAGGCGACCGGCGTGCCATACCCGATAAAACGCGACTTGCGGATAACGATTTCTTTGTCGCCCTCGCGTCTTAACGTTCGATATCTAGGCAGCATTACAGACGAGCTTCCAGCTCCGCTTTTTCTTTCTCGTAGCCAGGCTTGCCGAGCAGTGCGAACATGTTCTTCTTGTATGCTTCAACGCCCGGTTGGTCGAACGGATTAACGCCCAGCAGGTAGCCGCTGATGCCGCAAGCTTTTTCGAAGAAGTATACCAGGTAACCAAACGTGTATGGCGTCATGTCCGCAATGTTGACAATCAGGTTCGGCACTTGACCGTCCGTGTGCGCAAGCAGCGTGCCTTCGAACGCTTTTTTATTAACGAAATCAAGCGTTTTGCCTTCGAGGAAGTTCAGACCGTCAAGGTCTTCTGCATCGCGCTGGATCGTGATGTGCTCCGCAACTTCCTTCACTTGGATAACCGTCTCGAAGATGTTACGGTTGCCCTCTTGGATGAATTGGCCCATCGAGTGCAGGTCCGTCGAGAAGTCTACGGATGCTGGATAGATGCCTTTATAGTCTTTGCCTTCGCTCTCGCCGAACAGCTGCTTCCACCATTCCGATACGAAGTGAAGCGATGGCTCGTAGTTTACGAGAATTTCAGTTGCTTTGCCTTTACGATACAGGGCGTTACGAACTGCAGCGTATTGGTACGCTTCGTTCTCTGCCAGGTTCGGGTTGCTGTATTCAGCTTGCGCGTCAGCAGCGCCTTTCATCATCGCGTCTACGTCGATGCCCGCAACTGCGATTGGCAGGAGGCCAACAGCCGTCAGAACGGAGTAACGTCCGCCTACATCGTCTGGAATGATGAACGACTCGTAGCCTTCAGCCGTTGCCAGCGTTTTGAGTGCGCCTTTAGCTTTGTCCGTCGTTGCGTAGATGCGTGCGCGAGCCTGTTCTTTGCCGTATTTTTTCTCGAGTGCGTCTTTGAAAATACGGAATGCAATAGCTGGCTCCGTCGTCGTGCCGGATTTGGAAATAACGTTAATCGACCAGTTGCGACCTTCAAGCAGCTGCAGCAGGTGCGTTACGTACGTCGAGCTGATGTTGTTGCCTGCGAAGAAAATTTGCGGCGTTTTACGGTTAGCGTCCGTCTGAACGTTGTAGAACGAGTTCGACAGCATCTCGATCGCTGCGCGAGCGCCAAGGTACGAACCGCCGATACCGATCACGATCAGCACTTCGGAATCGGATTGAATCTTCGAAGCCGCTTGCTTGATGCGCGCGAATTCTTCTTTGTCATATGCCGTTGGCAGGTCGATCCAACCAAGGTAGTCCGAGCCTGCGCCCGTGCCATTGTGCAGCTGCTCATGCGCAAGCTTCACTTGGCTTGTCAGGTAGTCAACCTCATGTTGGCCGACGAACGTCAATGCTTTGCTGTAATCAAATTGAACTGTTTTACTCATTAGTAAAGCCTCCCTATTCAAATCATGGTTTGAGGATGTGTTACAATTAGATTAGATCACTTAGAAAGCAGGTTATCGTTATGACAACATCTATCGGATTTATCGGCCTTGGCACGATGGGCTATGCAATGGCAGCCAATCTGCTGAACAAAGGCTTCGACGTTACCGTCTACAATCGCACTGCCGCTAAAGCAGAACAGCTTCGCGAACTAGGCGCAGCGGTCGCTGCATCGCCGGCTGACGCGGCACGCGGCCGTTCAGTCGTTATTACGATGGTCAGCAATGATGACTCGATCCGTGACGTCTACGATGGCGAACAAGGCATCTTCTCCGCCGTATCCGAAGGAACGGTAATCGTCGATAGCAGCACGATCTCGCCTGATCTCGCTCGCCGGTTAGCGGTCGATGCAACAAGCCGCGGCGCCATTTTCTTGGACGCTCCGGTCACTGGCAGCAAGCCAGCAGCCGAAGCCGGCATGCTCGTCTTCATGGTCGGCGGCAGCGCCGAGACGGCACTTGCCATTGAACCGGTACTGCTCGCGATGGGTCGGAAAGTTATTCCGATGGGACCAAGCGGCAGCGGTGCTGTCGCAAAGCTGGCACACAACACGGTCGTTGGCATCAACACAGCTGCGCTGATGGAAGGCTTCGCCATTGCAGCCAAAGGCGGCATTGAAGGCAGCTCGTTCCTTGAACTTATCCAATCAGGCGGTGCCGCTAGCAGAGCAGCAGAGCTGAAGGGCGGCAAGCTGCTCGAACAGGATTACAGCGTCCAATTCGCACTCGAGCTGATGCTCAAGGATTTGCGACTATCTTCCGTCCTGTCCGATAAGCTTGGTGTACCAACCCCTCTGCTCGAGGCTTCGAAGAGCTTGTACCAAGTCGGCGATGCGGCCGGCTATGGCCAGCTTGATCTATCCGCTGTTGCAAAAGTGTACGAGCAGTGGATTGGACGAGCGATCGGTGAAAAGAAGCAATAAGATAATCCCGCAGCAAATAACTTATAGCGTCTTATATTTTTAACGAGAAGGCCGCATGCGACAGGCATGCGGCCTTCTCGTCCGCTGTCGAATCCGACCTCATGCGTCTTCCTCCACTCGCGCTGTACAAGTTCAATACTTGATGTTATTCGTGGATATAAGAGCAGATATAATCTGTTACCGTTGCGATTTGAAGCTTGAATTTCGTATTCGCAGGTACGGTGAATTCACCTTTACCTTGGATATGTAGCCATTCTGTTTCGCCTGGCAGCAGCACCTTCAGATCGCCCGCCTGGATCTCCATAATTTCGATGCAGTCCGTGCCGAACTCATAGTCGCCTGGCATCATGATGCCGAGCGTCTTTTTCGTACCGTCCGCGAAAATAACTGCGCGACTCGTTACTTTGCCATCGAAATACACATTTGCTTCCTTCACTACCGATACGCCATCGAATTGAGACATTATAAACAACTCTCCCTTGCTTGAATGGATGCTATATATGCTTACAGCAAAGGCGCGGCGCGGGTAGCGCTGCGCCTTATGCATTAGCGTTAAGACTATTTCAACAGACCTTTAACTTTGCTGACAACATTCTCAACCGTGAAGCCGTACTCTTTGATGACGCGGTCGCCAGGAGCGGATGCGCCGAACGTGTTGATGCCGAGTACTGCGCCTTGGTCGCCAACGTAACGTTCCCAACCAAACGAGTGAGCCATTTCGATTGCCAGACGAGATTTAACATTCGGCAGCAATACGGAGTCTTTGTACTCCTGCGATTGCTTGTCGAACAGATCCCAGCTTGGCATCGAAATAACGCGAACTTGGATACCTTCTGCAGCCAGCGCTTGTTGAGCCGCTACAGCCAGTTGAACCTCAGAGCCCGTTGCGATGAGTTGAGCGACCGGTTGGCCGTTCGCTGCATCGGAGATAACGTAAGCGCCTTTTTTGATGCCTTCGCGCGCTTTATCAGCCGTACCTTCGAGAACCGGAAGGTTTTGACGCGACAGCACGAGCGCAACTGGGTTCGATTTGTTTTCAACCGAGTAAGCCCAAGCAGCGGACGTCTCGTTAGCGTCAGCCGGACGGATAACCGTCAGATCAGGGATGATGCGCAGCGAAGCGAGCTGCTCGATCGGTTCGTGTGTAGGGCCGTCTTCGCCGACTGCGATCGAGTCATGCGTCAGGACATACGTTACTGGCAGTTTCATCAGAGCCGACAGACGAACGGCTGGACGCAGGTAGTCCGTGAATACGAAGAACGTACCGCCGTATACTTTGAGGCCGCCGTGCAGCGTGATGCCGTTCATTGCAGCAGCCATACCGAACTCACGAATGCCGAAGTAAATGTTACGGCCGTCGTATTGACCTGCTTTGTACACCGGCAATCCTTTGAGATGCGTCATCGTCGAGCTTTCGAGGTCAGCGGAACCGCCCACGAAGTTCGGGATGTTTTTCGCCAGGCCGTTCAGAGCGTTACCGGAAGCAACACGCGTCGACAGCGGCTTGTCTTCCGACGTGTACTTCGGAAGGTCAGCGTCCCAGCCAGCAGGCAGGTTGCCAGCGGCAGCCGTCTCGAATTGAGCAGCCAGCTCTGGGAATGCTTTTTTATATTCAGCGAAGTTCGCGTCCCAAGCAGCGTTGGCTTTCTCGCCTTCTTGCTTCACTTCGCCAAAGTGTGCAGATACTTCAGCAGGAACTGTGAATGGCTCATGCTCCCAGTTATAGAACTGTTTCGTCAGAACCGTCTCGTCAGGACCGAGTGGGGAACCGTGCGGGCCAGCATGGCCGCCTTTACCGCCTTTGTTCGGGCTGCCGTAGCCGATAACCGTTTTAACTTCAATCAGTGTTGGCTTGGATGCTTCTGCTTGCGCTGCTGCGATCGCTTTGGAGATTGCCTCCAGATCGTTGCCGTCCTCTACGCGCAGTACTTGCCAGCCGTAGCTTTCGAAACGCTTCTGTACGGATTCGGAGCTCGACAGGTTCAGTTCGCCGTCAAGCGTGATGTCGTTCGAGTCAAACAGTACGACGAGCTTGCCGAGCTTCAAGTGGCCTGCAAGGGAAGCTGCTTCATGGGAGATGCCTTCCATGAGGTCGCCGTCGCCGCAGATGGAATACGTATAGTGATCAACGACTTTAAAGCCGTCTTTATTGTAAGTAGCGCCGAGCTGCGCTTCCGCCATCGCCATACCGACAGCCATTGCAAAGCCTTGGCCGAGTGGGCCTGTCGTAGCGTCTACGCCAGCTGTGTGACCGAACTCTGGGTGACCAGGTGTCTTGGAGCCCCATTGACGGAAGTTTTTGATCTCATCGATCGACAGGCCGTAGCCGGACAGATGAAGAAGGCTGTAAAGCAGCATCGAACCATGACCTGCGGACAGGACGAAACGGTCCCGGTTAATCCAGGATGGGTTCGAAGGATTGTGTACCATCGTTTTTGCGAACAATTGGTAGCCCATTGGTGCAGCACCCATCGGCATGCCCGGGTGGCCCGATTTCGATTTTTCGATCGCATCGATCGCCAGTGTGCGAATCGTATCGATCGAAAGCTGTTCGATGGACTTTTGCGTAACTGTCATTTGCTTAATTCCTCCTATTTGCCCATTATAATGCCTTTTATTATCTCTCTTTATGGATAATGCGCGCTTGTACTAGCGTGCGCAATGGCTTTGAAATATTGTACCACTCTCCAAGGTGCATTACCATATCTAAATACGGCCTGGAGTGATTACGATATCCGATGCCATTCATAAAAATATATTATATGGACGCGCAAATTCAAGCTTAAACCGAACATTCTTCGAAAATTAATGAAAAACTTTCGTAAAGTCCGATAATCTCGATTGTTGACATATACACACAAAAGGGCTCTATGGACATCGGCGCTTGTGCAAAATATTCAAGTGCCGTATCGATAGAGCCATGTATATGTGAACAGGTTGCCGGACAACATGCTTCCCCGGCAGAACCAGCCAATATTAGCGTTGCCAGACACAGCATGATTTAATCGTAAATGAAGCTAGGAGATGCAAAAAGCTTTCGCCGTGGTTAGTGCACATTAACGTATCTTAACCTGACGGTTATCGGTTTGCTGGCCGGATAGCATACATTTTTGTGCTCTAACTGGCGCGAAGCCAGCCTTCCAGGGGGATAGCACACATTAATGTATCTTAACGACGCGCGCGCCCCGCTGGTTTATCAGCAAAACGGTGAGGCGGTTTACTCGCAGCAAATTGAAAAGGCTATCCAGAGGTCATTATGAATGACCATCCGGATAGCCTTTTCACAAATTAGTTAAACACAACCGTCTTGTTCTGATGCACGAGAATTCGATCCTCGATGTGCCACTTCACCGCACGAGCAAGAACGACGCGTTCAATCGTACGGCCGATACGTTTCAGGTTATCGACGTTGTCGCGGTGCGTTACACGTTGCACGTCCTGATCGATGATCGGACCACCGTCGAGCTCCTCCGTTACATAGTGTGCCGTAGCGCCGATGATTTTCACACCGCGCTGGTACGCTTGATGGTACGGCTTGCCCCCGACGAATGCCGGCAAGAACGAATGGTGGATGTTGATGATACGGTTCGGGAACTGCTCGATGAACTTCTGCGGAATGATCTGCATATAACGTGCGAGCACGATGAGGTCGATTTTGTCCGCCACAAGCTCCATCTGCTTGCGTTCTGCCTCCGGCTTCGTATCCGGCGTAACCGGAATATGGTGAAACGGAATGCCGAAGCCTTCGACCAGGCCGCGCATATCGTTGTGATTGCTCACAACCATCGCGATCTCCGCATCCAAATCTCCTGCCTGCCACTGCCAAAGCAGTTCCAGCAAACAATGGTCTTCCTTCGATACGAAGATTGCAATCCGCTTCTTGCGGCTTGCACGGAACGTGTGCCATTTCATCTCGAAGCGGTCCGCTACCCGTGTAAAATCCTCTTGAAGAATCGGGAGCTCGCGCTCCATATCGTTCAAATCAAATTCAAAGCGGATGAAGAACATGCCGCCTTCCGGATCCATCGTATATTGATCCGATTGTACAATGTTCGCGCCGTGTTCATGCAAGAAATGCGACACAGCCGCTACGATACCCGGACGGTCCGGGCAGGAAATCAGCATCCGCGCGCGCTTGCTTGTGTCGCTGCGCTGCTGGGACTGCTGAGGTTGATAAGGTTGTTGCATAGCGAACCATTCATCCTCTCGCTCACTTACTAAATCACTATTTTCAATCAAGGCATTACGCGTTTACGAGCGCCGCCTTGCCTGCGAACCAGCCGATCAGACGGTGGTTAATATGCTCCTCGGACAGTTCCGGGAACACGTTATGTTCCATAATGATGTCATACAACCGATCCATCGGCTCGCGTGGATCGGCTTTCTTCGCCTTCGCGTCGTTCTTCAGTACGTCCCATACGTTCAGTACATATGGACGCGCCTCGATCGACATATCGGAGAAGAACCGTTGCAGACGTTCTACATCGTCGAAATACGATGCGCCGAAGCGTTCAGCAGCGTCACCACGAAGCAGCGCGATCTCCGCTTCATACATTGGACGCTCCTTCTTGTCGTTCTTACCGATCCAAGGCGTCTCCAGAATGAACGGACGACCAGCGAGCGCCTCATGATGGACGACTCCGCGAATGCCTTCGTATCCAATCCAGCCAGCACCAACCGGAGCATGGCGGTCTTTGCCTGCGCCGCGTGGGTTCTTACTGTCGTTCAAGTGAACGACCGCAATGCGGTTCAAGCCGACAATACGGTCGAATTCTCCGAGTACGCCATCCAGATCATTGACGATATCGTAGCCGGCATCGTGAATGTGGCAGGTATCCATGCAGACCGTCAGACGCTCGTTGTCACGTACTTTATCGATGATCGCTGCGATCTCATCGAAGCTGCGGCCAATCTCGGTACCTTTGCCCGCCATCGTCTCAAGCGCAATGTTAACCTTCGTCTCCTTCGTGCCTTCAAGCACGAGGTTGAGTCCTGCAGCAATTCGATTAATACCGTATTCCGCATCCTTGTCCGTGTAAGCACCAGGGTGAAGAACAATGTTGCTTACGCCAAGGTAATCCGTGCGGCGGATTTCCTCTTGAAGAAAGTTAACCGCAAGCTCGAACGTATCGTCCTTGTACGAGCCAAGGTTTACGATGTACGGCGCATGCACGACGATTTCGTCGATGTTCGCCTTACGCATTGCTTCGCGTCCTTCTTCAATATATAGAGTCTCAATCGGCTTACGCCGGGTGTTTTGCGGTGCGCCTGTGTAAATCATGAATGAGCTGGAGCCGTAGGATACCGCTTCTTCAGCTGCCGTCAGCAGTCCTTTGTCGGAAAACGAAACATGGGAGCCTATTTTCAACATATAGATTGTACGCCCCTTTCTTAAATATAAGACTTTATAAGTTTCATACGTAATACGTAAGCTCATATTTCTCCGGAATGAAACGCACAGCGCCGTTTAAAGAACGGCACAGCCGTTTCACCTTGAATCACCCCTTATTGTACAAGCAATATCGAAATAAAGCTAGGAATACGGTATAATTCATCAAGAGGTGAATGCTAACCATGAGTGGACAAAGTTGGTTCATGTATTTCATTATTTTCTGGGTTGTCGTCATGATCGGATTCATGTCGATCGGCGGCTTCATGATGTTCCGTAAATTCCTAAAAGTACTGCCAAAGCGAGACGGCAAATCGAAGCTCGATTGGCAAAATTATTGGGTCGACCGCAGCCGCGGCATGTGGAGCGACGATTCCAAATCGTTTCTAGAAGAGCTCGTATCACCAGTACCGAGCGCCTTCCGCGATATTGCACGGCATTCGATTGCTGCACGAATCGCGCAGGTTGCCATTGAGAAGGGCGACGCGGAAGTATCCCGTGATCACTGCATTGAAGGCTACATTCGGGCAACACCAAAGCGCGATTATCGAAGTCTCGTCAGCTTCTTGAATAAACGAGGCATCGACTATTCCGCGTTCACGCATCTGCTGAACAAGTAAGGCTTGCGATTAGTCCGGGCCCCAGCAGGGTAATACATACAAGAATCGAACGGCCAGGAGGTATAACCAGATGAAAGAATTGATTCGTGAGAGAAAAAGTCGTACCGTACGCACCATTGCAGCTTCTATCCTACTTGCAGCGCTGATGACAACTGCAGCATGCAGCGATAAATCCAAATCGCTGGACAACGGCAGTGGCGTTGAAAGTACGACGAATGGAAGCGACTCAACAGGTGTTGTAGAGACGGGCACTGCACCCGCGGATTCCGATTCGGGATCTGGCGATCAGTCGACCCAGGCTGGTAGTGGCGATAGTGGCAATGTGGATGATACCGCTTCTGCTTCGGACAACGAAGTCAAAGAAGCGACAGGCACTTACAATGGACTTGCAGATTCCCACTCTGCCGAGATCGAGACAGACGATGGTATATTCGTCTATCAACTAACGGAACAAGCAGAGCAGCAGGCTTCGGCGATCCAGAGTAATGCAAAAGTGAAGATCGAATATACCGAAAGCGACGGCACACGTCAGTTGACGAAGATTGAGGTTGTGCAATAACACATAAGGTAAGATCATCAATTCCAGAAAATGATCGTTCATCGATCATCGATGTTGTCGGGAGTGTGTATACGGATGCGTATTGCAATTACAGGCGGGACAGGCTATATCGGAAACGCGCTCGTTGATGCGCTCGTCGCTCGGGGCGATGAAGTCGTCATCATTACTAGACGCGTACCGCCTGCGGAGAAGCAGCGTCCAGATGCAGCCTATGCTACATGGGAAGAAGCAGCCCAGCCAGGAATGATCGGGCAAGTAGACGCCGTCGTCAATCTCGCGGGAGAATCGATCAACCAGCGGTGGACTGCAGCGGGCAAGGCGCGCATCGTCGATTCGCGAGTTCGAGCGGCAGCTGGTACAGCGGCGCTGATAGCAGCACAGCCTGAGAAGCCTCGCGTTGTCGTACAAGCATCCGGCATCTCCGTATACGGCTCCTCCGAGACAGCTGTATTCGATGAAACGAGCGTTCCGCAGCCAAGTGCAGATGATTTTCTCGCGCACGTCGTGCTCAAATGGGAAGAAGCCGCGAAGGCAATCGATGCCGAACGTGTGGTCAAGCTGCGGATCGGGGTTGTCATTGATGGCCTCGGCGGAGCTTTTCCGCTCATGGCGCTGCCCTACAAGCTGTTCGTTGGCGGTCGGATCGGCAATGGCCGCCAATGGCTGCCTTGGATTCACCTGGAGGATATGGTAAGGCTGATTCTGTTCAGCCTAGATACCGAAGGCTTAGCCGGCGTCATTAATGCTTGCGCGCCTGAGGCAGCCACGAACGACCAATTTGGACGAGCCATTGCCCGCGCATTCCGGCGTCCTCATTGGATCCCGCTTCCGGCATTCGTCTTTCAGACTGCTTTCGGAGAGATGTCTGCCCTGCTTCTCAAAGGCCAGCATGTCGTGCCTCAGCGGGCATTGGAAGCCGGCTTCCAATATCGTTATCCTACCGTAGACGAGGCGCTGCAAGCGATAGCTCGGCAATAAGCATTCATCTCGTATGCAAAAGCACCGTTGAAAGATAGGCAGGCAATGCTGGCGCCTATTCATTCAACGGTGCTTTTTGGTATGCATCGCATACATCCTTACCTGTTTATCCAACCTGCCGAACGGTATAGATCGGACCCGCGTTTCCAGCAAGCTGCAGCTGATCCCCGTTGTTCAGCTTATAGCTTTTGTACGCGATCATCGGGCTGCCGTTCAATGTCGTTCCATTCCGTGATCCCATATCCTTCGCTGAACAGCCATCTTCAGAGCGGCCGAACTCCACGTGAACGCGCGAGATGCCTGGGTGTTCATCCGCAATATCAACCTTCTCAGAGAATCTACCAATAACGAGGACAGCAGACGAAGGATGATCGGAGGGCAGCAAATACTGATCACTCTTCCCCTTCCACGTTCGTTCAAGTCCCCATCTCGGCTGCTTCATCCCTTTTCCTTCTATTAAATTGTCAGCTCCTATATTCTGAGTAGCTGCACTGCCGCCCATCCATACCGTAGCATCGGATGAAACGGAAGGATGGTTAGCCGCTTCACGCTGTGCCGACATGACCGTTCCACGAGAAAGGGAGTTCCCTGTTGATGGAGCAGGAGACGATTGACCTACTTCGCCAGAGCTCAATCTTTCTTCTAATAATCGTGATTCCGGCCAATAGTTTAAGTCTGCTGCGTCGTTTGCTTGCCCTTTGGCAGCAACGGATAAATGCTGCGGTGGCTGACCCAGGACGTCATGATTCTTCTGTCTCTTCAGCAGGTAGAACAAGACCGCAGCCATACACAGTGATGCGCCAACCGCTACCAACAAATTACTAGACGATGGACGATCCGCATAGGTATATCTCCAGATTAACGCGATAACGATCGCAGCACCGCAAATCATCAACCATTTGTTACGAGACTGCTGCTGCGAAACCGCCCCATCTTCTTCTCCCAGTGTACTCAGCTGCAGCTCGTGCTGCTGCTGTATTGCAAATGATGGCTGTTCCGCTGGCGATGGAATGGATGGAACCAATTGGTTTACCTTAGCGGCCTCCAACGCTGGATAAACAGGTGCCTGCATGTCTTTGCTGCCATTGCCCATCCCAATCGATTGAGGCTGCTTGGCTGTTGAGGCTTGCTGCCATGACTGCTGCTGTACTAGTGCTTTACTAACGCTTGGAACGCCTGCTGCAGTAATTGGCGAAATCCGTTCAAGCTCGTTCCATTGGTTCATCCCCACCATCGTCTGATCCATACCAGCAGTAGATAGAGAGGCTGTTGTAGAATGCGGCGACTCCCCATTCTCTCCACCTATTAATTGAAGCAATGTACGAATAAGAGCAGGACGAACACTGCGGTGATCATTGACTTGTCTAAGAATCGTCTGCAGCCCAACGCCATCCAGCTGCTGCACATGTGCCGCAAGCCGCATCACTAATGGAACGAAGGCGGCCAGTTCGTCAGCTGCCTGCTCCTTATTCCGAAACGGAACATATAAGAGCGACACATCATCCCACCGCTCGCCTACGAAAATATACATTTCTTCAAGCATGCAGCATTCCGGTCTTAGCAAATACGATTTACATGCATCCAGCGCTTCGGTAATCGACAGCAGACACATATAAAACTGCTGCATCGTTATAGCTTGCAGCTGCAGCTGATGCGACAGCATCCTTCTACCCTCGATGCTGTATCGGAATGTGACACAGCCGTCGATCTCTATCCACTCAACCGGCAGCAGAAACGGCACTTGATTGCTGCGCAGCATTTGCAGCTCCATCGCATCAAGCTCTTCTCGCTTAATTGGCTGCTCTCGGTCGAGAATCAGCTCATGACCTCGATTCATAGCGAAATCCACACGAAATGCTTCCATTCATTCCCCTCTCCCCGCGACTCAATAGTCTATTAAAGCCAAATCATATACCAGCACGTTACAGCAGCCGGCGCAACAGCAATCATGAACGGAAATCTGACCGGGCTGCGACGTTTCTTGACGTTGTCCTGATTGGTAGAAGACTCTCGATTTAGCAGCCGCTCCGGCCATGCCCATAGCCGACAGACGGCTAGAAGCAGAAGACCAATCGCTCCCGCATATAAAATGGAATACATCATTAGATTCAAAACCTGCTGCGTGCCCAGCCACGCACCTAGTGCGCCAAACAGCTTCACGTCTCCTGCCCCTATGCCTCTGACTGCATACATAGCCAACATCGGCACAAATCCTGCTGCCGCTCCGATTATCGATACAAGCAGCCCGTGGCCGCCCGATGCGATAACCCCGTATAACAGGGCAGCAGCGAATGCTCCAGCACATAGAACATTCGGGATCCGCATGCTGCGGACATCCGTCAGCAAGGCACAAGCAATGAGTACCGATGCCCCCCAGTAAGCGATCATCTCACGTCTCCCCTTTTAACTTGCGCATACCTCTAAGACTGTGACTTCTCGACAGCCAGCGTTCTTCCCGCAGAAGTGCCATCAGCCGCTGTCACATCCAGTCGCCAAATACCCGGTGTCGTATTGCCGCCAACCAACCATGTCCACTGTACATAGCCATTAGCATCGGAGGTAGCCGGTCCAACATTCTTCGCTTGACTGTAGCCGCTCTTATATTGAATAGATAGATTCAGCTCCGTATTCGGATTGGTCCGAACGACAACTGTCGCTTTGCGTCCAGGACGAACGGGATCGGGTTGTACGGAAACAATTTGAATCGAGATTGCATCATTATTCGCCGTATATTGTGCCGGAACCGGATCCGGTTGCCATGCCCGCTCTACTGCCTTCTCACGAAGTACAAACGATTGGTTGCTGAACGGAATACGAATCGGAAACGGATACTCCGCTTCGATTTCTACATATTCATTGCTTCCACCTGAAAGGGATGGGAGTAACGCTTTGTGCAGCTCTAGTTGATCCTGCTCTAACACTGCTTGATCTGCTAGCTCGCGAAGAACAGGCGTTAGTACAGATCGACCCGCTTGCGAGACCGCAAAGTCCTCAATTGTATTCCAATCGCCCCGAAGCGCGGCAGATGAGAGCGTACCCATCGGCTCCGGCAGCTTAGCTGCAGTATCCGCGGCAATTTCTCTCCATCCTGACAGCTTCTGAGATGTTGAATCAGCTGCATCCGTTGATGCTGCCGAACTACCCGATGTAGTAGTCGACTCTGCATTGGCAAGCGAATCACTTGCTAATACAATTGGCCTCCAGTGTGTTGCAACCTGCTTCGCAAGCTGGACAGATGAAGATTGCAGCGCCATCTGGACAGAGGTCGTCCGAATGAGAATAATGAGCGCGATAACAAACATGAGGAATAACGGCACCACGATGGAAGCTTCAAGCACAATGCTTCCCGCTTCATGATCCTGCTGTCGTCTAGTCCTCCCGCTGCGATTCCGCAGCCTTCTATTCGCCGGTATTACATACGGAAGACTCTGCTTAATACGCCATTCCAGCCAGCTTAGTCGTCTCATAGCGATTGCCCGTCACCCTTCCTTGCAGCAAACCGAACGTCCCCAATACGCTCATCGCACCAGGTAGAAACAGCAGCTTTATCGATACATCAGCCGATGCCGACACAGCGGCAGGCGTGCGCGATAGATCGGTACCGGTATTCGTTTCAATAACAGCAGCAATACGAGATAAGCGTTTATCGCCTCCACTATGCAAAAGCATAAACAGCCGTAAATAATCTTTATATTGGACATCGACATCCGCAAATTTGGACAGCTTAGTTGCGCCTCGCTGCATTAAATCTTTCATATCTAACGCTGAATTACGCGCAGCGTACAGCAGAGCGCCCGACAACACAAGCAGCGGGTGTCCGAGTGATCGGCACTCGATGAAGCCCTCCATTAGTCGAATGGCAAACCGCACACCGAATATTTCCGCGATCGCAGCCGCCGCATTAGCACCTGGCTGGTCGAAACCATAAAGGATGTACTCCGCCTCTTGGTTAGCAAATGCCGTTGCATTTCCAACCGTATTACTGCCACTGCCCCCTGCTGAAGAAGCTTGCAGTTGTGCTGCATAGGTTTGGAACCGATGAAGGACGTACTCCCCTGTATAGAGCGTATCTCGCGTGCCAGAGAGCATATCTGCTAATCCGTTGAACAAAGAACCCATCATTGCATTCGAGCTCTCCTGCTGACCTTCCACATTATCCGCCCACTGTGCCGCCAGCTCTGCCGCCTCGTCAGCAGCCGAATTGAACAGCCGATTCGCATCATATCTGGCTTGTACCTGCTTGTATAGATCTCGTTCCTCATCCGTCATTCCATTCGTGGATGAGGATGGCATCAGGTTCTTCGTGTCGTTCATAATCTCCTTGGCCTCTGCCTCATCCTTCTTGCGCTGTTCGTCAACCGCATTCGCCGATTGAATGAGACTCTCCCGCTGCGAAATGACCGATGCTGGCGATATATACCGCTGAGAAAATCGAGTGTAGGCTTGCTTCATACTTGAAGCTTCCGCGGCCAGCGACGCTTCACTGCCGCCTCCTCCAGAGCCTACTTGTTGAGCGCTTGAGGCGAATCGGAAAGCAGCATCAATTACTGCCTTAAGATCAACCGCCTGCTGCTCCACCTCATTGCGAAACGCTGCAAACCACTCATCTTCCAATACAAGCTGCTCGGTGGATTGTCTGATCTTGCGCAGTTCTATGCTATTGCCTGACTGATCCGCATCCTCCGATTGGCTGGAAACCTCATCATAACCAGCGGCCGTTGCCGATTCAGCTTGTGTCACCGCTGTTTGAATTTCCCGATTATAGCCTTCAGCTTGTGCAATGAGTTCAAGTGCTGACTGCTTCAAGGATGGAAGCTCGGATTGCGCTTGCGCGGCCTGCTGATTCAAGCTTGCAGCAATAGAGCGCATGCTCGACTCGTATTGATCCATTTTGTCTTGGTATGCCTGCTTCTGCCGCCTCTTTGAACTGATCGAATCATTAAGCGCTTTTTTCTCACTATCTGATAGATTCGTTCCTGTAGATAATTGAGCTTGGACACGTGATATGGATAGAGAAATGCTCTCGATGGACGTTTTCCAATCATCGTAGCTAGCATACCCTTCTGCGAGTGACGACGCTTGTTCGCCCGTCATTGCACCAGTTGCCAGCTGTGCGATGGCACGCATTTTATCTAGGGCTTCGAGCAGCGCCTTTTGACGCTTATCGTACAATTTCCCTGCGCGCGATAGCGCATCCGAAGTCGTCGATGATTCCTTCATCAGCTGCGACATGGACGTGAATCGTGACCCGATATCGATCATGAAATCAACAGGCGCTTTAATTTTCATTTCCTCCAAAATCTGTCGGTCCAGCACATCGTATCTGCCCAAATACGCAGCATCCTCGACTGTAAACCCATCCACTTGCGGCACCACTGGTCGATAACCGCTGCCACCGCCATCGTACTCAAGCGTCCCCCGCAGGCTTCGTTCGAAAATCGTTTCGCCTGGCGTGCCGCCCCTGCCGAACAACCCATATCGTTCATACAGCGCAGCATCATAAGCAGACAGCACCGAGCGGACTGAAGTGCGAACCGCATGCTCCGTCAAGGTATTGAAAGCAGCGATGCGTGCATAATCGATCAGGATCGTACCGAGCAGCAGGATCATAGCCGTCACGACGATGAAAAATACGGTCACTGCGCCTTCGCTTCGCCGATATAGCCTTCTAACAAACCTATAGGATGTGCAAGGCTGAGGCTGTCGGTTCAACTGCGAGCTATGCGCATTTGGTTGCATCACGCTGTCTCCTTCCTTCGTCTCAACGTTTCGGCTGCGGCGACTTCTCCAGCGTCTTGCTCAGCACCTTGCCCGCTTCCTGCTTCTTGTTCGTATCCGTACCAGTATTCTCGCTTGACCCCAGCTTGCTCGTATAATAGCGAACAAGATCTACTGTCCGAATAAATTCAGCAGGATCCACAATAATTGAAGATGCCATTGACGCTTGCTCGTAATGATCGATCCGGCTGCTCAGTACATTCGACTCCATCGGCGTTCGAAGAGCAGTCTCAACGAATCGACTCGTCAGCTTCCGTTTGTACCGATTCTCGCCTATCATTACGCCTTCCAGATGCTGTGTCGTACGCTTCAACTTGAGCTCCGTGAGTGAGCCTGCATCACTAGTCGAAGAGGTAGGGGCGCTGGAGGCTGAGTCACCGATCGGGATCATCGCGTCCGCTTCATCACCTTCGCTTAGTCCGAACAACGACTGTACAAGCTCATCATCCTTAATGCGCCAATACAAGCCGTCATAATCTCCTTCTCCAGCTAATCCCGTGTTTGCATTGCGATAACTGTTATCCCACAGGAAGGCCGTCTGCTCCGATGTGACAGAAGCGGCGCCATAGAGCACCGCTTTCTCATAGATGTAGCACACGAATAGAATGACGATGACGATAACAAGGAGAAGAATCGGGAATACAAGCGTTGCTTCTAGAGTGAAGCTGCCGGAATCTTCACTAGTAAACTTCTTGCGTTTCATTATTGTGTAAACACGCGTTGTGTCTCTGTGTCAGCCGAATTAAATAATTTTTTAACTAGCGTGGATAACTGCTCCCTGAATATAAGAACTACCGTAACGATTACTGCAACAATCAAAATGATCTCCACCGTGCCCAAACCTTCCTCTGACTTTCTGAATCGAGCAGCACGCGCATTCCATCGCGCTCCCATTTCCATTCCCAAATTAGCTAGTTTTTTCATCATTACAACCATTCCTCTCAAATCTGATTTTGTGGTTTCTCATTCAAGACCCCTATGTCTGCATCATGAGGACGGCAGGCGCACCCACTGCAATCAGCAGCAAGAAGAAGATGCCGACCATCGGAAATAACAGCTTCGATGACGCCTCCTCGCCTCGCATACGCGCGGTGGCCTTGCGCTTCTCCCAGAGCGAGAATGACAATTCGCGCAGCGCCAGCGATAACTGTTCACCTCCCTTCCGATAATGAAGCAGCATAACGGTCGCAAACATCGATACCTCTTGTACCGCACAACGCTTGCTGAATGCTTCAATTGCGCTGGCGAACGAATCTCCATTCTCCAAGGCATGTACCATTCGCAGCCACTCGATTTGAAGCGGAAGCTCGGGAACGGATGGATCTGGCTTGCGCCGCTGCGATTGCAGGAGGCGCGCCTTCATCTCCATCGACTGCACATCAACGCATCTTGCAATCGCACGTTGCACGGTCTCTCCCGCACCGACGAGCAGCATCAGCTTACTGAGCACATCCGGGAGCGCCAGCACCATGTTCTGACGCCGCCGCTCCAGCTGAATCGCCGGATCACGCAGCTTGGATACGGGAAGCAATATACCGATTAACGCACTCAATCCAAGAATCATCTGCTCATGTGCCAGGCCTGCTAGAAGCGCCCCGCCAGTCCATGTCGCCCACCCGATTCCGATCATGTTGGCTGCGAACCGTTCCGTATTGGCATATTGCCAACCACTGCCCCGAAGCACGATTAGCTTGCCATGCAGACTTGCTAGCGGCAGTTGGAGACGCGTTAGCAGGCCTGTTCGGCGTGCTGCCTCAAGTGGCGCATCGATCAACCAGCGTTCCTGCATCGATGCCGAGGATTTTGCTCTCGGCGCCTGCCCTGCTCCAACAGCATCCATCTGTCCCCGATCCTTATTCCAGACAAGCAATACAGTCGCAGCCCATAACAATCCACTGACGACTGCCAATAGCAGCGCCCAATTGACCATATCGAACCACTCTCCGTGTCTGTTTGAAGTACTAGCGACCGTTACATCCGTATGGTCATGATTTTGTTAATCAGCACACCACAACCAGCGAACCCGATCATCAATCCTGTCAGCAATAGATAACCCAGCAGTCCGTTATAAAGCGGCATCATGTAATCAGGCGACATCAGATTCAACCCCGCTACGAATACAAACGGAGCGATAATGATGATGCGAGATTCAAACTTCTTTTGCGCCATCATGACCGTGATCTCTTGATGCGTATCCAGCTTCTCGCCAATCACTTGGGCTGTGCGCCTAATTACCTCCACAAGATCGCCGCCCGTCCGTTTGCATGTAGAGAACACATCTACGAACTGCGTCAAATCTTCGAGCCTCGCGCGATCAGCGAACTGCCGCAGCCCGTTCTCCAGCGTGTCGCCGTTCATCATCCGATAACGAATGGCTGCGAATTCTCTTACGATATCCGCGGACCCGCCAGGATAAAGCAGCTGCAGATCCGCCTCTGCCGCGACGAATGCATTCTCCACCGAACGCCCGGCAGCAAGCGAGGATGTGACGCTGTAGAGCGCATCTTTGAACTGCAATTGCAACCGATCCCGCCGCTTGGCAAGCAAGCTTGCCCGATAGAAGCGAGGCAGTATGACGCCAACAGCAGCGAGAATAATCGCCGCAGCAAGTGACTGATAGAATTCATAGAACAGCACAAACGCAAACCCAATACCAACAGCCATCGAGCCAAAAAACTGTTTAGAAGACAGCTCATACGAGGTGTAATCCGTCATCTGCTGTTGCTGCTGCGACTTCTGAAAGCTCCACCCCAACCAAACCGCTATCTCGTGAAAAGGAATCTTCCGCCCGCTACTTCGCTTCGCCTTCTGCTGCTTAACGGTAACAGATGCCATCGGTTTCATCCGCTCCTCCTTGAACACTGTCGCTGTCAGGCAGCGTGCCCATGCCTGCCATCCGCCACTTGTGATCTCGCAGCAGCGAACGTCCCGTCGGCTCCAAACCACCGATAACCTTGCCCGCTTGCTCGCCGCGCTCTACGAATTGATAAAGCGGCGAAAGCTCGACTTCGCCATCTTTCATGCCAATGACCTCGCAAATCTCCGTCATGCGCCGCGTACGATCCCGAAGCCGTGCCAAATGCACAATGATGTCGATGCCCGAAGCAATCTGCTGGCGGATGACAGGCAGCGGCAGTGCTGCAGCTCCGAGTGCCATCGTCTCCAGCCGGGACAGCATATCCCGAGCGCTATTGGCATGCCCGGTCGACATTGATCCGTCATGACCCGTATTCATTGCCTGTAACACGTTTATAAAATAGGTAATAAAAAGAGTTTGGACGTAATGCTCGTCCAAACTCTTTTTATTAATAATACTTCGAACATAATTTTCATGAGAGTAATAGAGTACTCTTTCCTACTCGCAATACTACATTCCCCTTCAGATAGTGACCCTCTGCAAACGTAACTACATTCTCGTTATAGCTTATCACCTTAGAAACCAAGTCAAGCTCTCCCTGAAACCAGACCTCAACTTCAACACTATTCCCTATACAAACTTCAAGTTGCTGGTTTGTTTCCACGATTACAGTTTCATTCATAAAATATACTCTCCCTTTATACTCGGAATACAAAAAAGCACTCAGCAAACAAAGAGGAATCCTCCTCATTGTTTGCGAGTGCTTCTCGCTATGAACATTGTACCGTATTTTTACATTCTTGAGAAGTATACATTTTATTTTGGGAACTTGGTTCAAATATTCAAGAAAGCGCCGCGTACTCTTTTCTCCTTTTCCTTAATAGTATTCAACTCTGACAACTTGCGCCATAAGCCCTTGATTCTTTTCAAATCTAAACTCTGGAATTACGGCTGTTGTAATTACATTCACATTCCCTTGTTTAAGTTTCTCGAACAAGGCGTTGAAGCTGTCTCTATGGAAGTACAAATACCACCTATCGGAATATGAACCATCTTCAGGAGTTACCCTTACACAAAAGTAGTCCGCTTCCATGTCACTGTCAAAGCCGTAATTATAATAGTCATCCAGTTCGGCAGTACCTGCCAATACAAAGTTTTTATCTAAGTTGTTTACCATATCAAATTGAACATCTTTTGCAGTCAATGAAATGTTATTACTCTTCATATATTTTTCAACTTTCGTTAGAGATTCAGTCTCTTCTCCACTCCCTTGATTCTCAGCCGTTTCTTGTCTAAGTTTGACTAGTGAATCAACTCGAAAGTTTTTAGGGTGTAATGCTTCATTTCCAAATGTAGTAGATATAATTTTCATAGTTTCTTTATAACTTCTACGAGATGCACAATCCTTCCCATCCAACTCTTGGCATAGTTTTTGCATTGCTAAATCATCAACGTACCCGATTATTTCCTTCTCCTCAGATGACAACTTTGAAGACTCTCTCATGGCACTAAGCTTTCCTGATAAAGCAGCCTGTTCACTTAAACTTAGAATATTTTCCCCAGTTTCAGCATCCCGCATATCAATCATCAGCGTGTATTGGATAGCAGCATCCCATACATCTTGACTTATTTCTTCAGGTCTCTCTTTTGCTCCTTCAGAACATCCCCCTAGGGTTACCACAATCAATACCAACAGAATTAACTTCTTCAAATGAAAAACCTCCATCTTCCAGTTTAGACCATTCCATCTATTCATTTTAGCACATAGTGACTAATATATGTATCAAAAGTAATGTTATTATGACTAATATGTCCGTGTGTAGTATCATCCTGTACTTGTCTACACTTTTCATTAAAAGGGGTGTAGCCAGTGAATGATGCTTTAACAAAAGTAGGAAAACGTATTCGAGAGATACGTAAAGCAAAGGGGCTTTCCCAAGAAAAATTAGGTGAAGAATGTGGCTTTACGTTCTCTTATATCGGTGGGATTGAGAGAGCTGAAAATAATGTGTCAATTCGAAATCTGGAGAAGATAGCCAACGCTCTTAATGTTGAACTTTATGAATTCTTTATTGATCTTCGTTCTGAAAGAAAGCTCGCCGCTAAAGCTAAGCAAGTCGATGAAATCGAGGAACTACTTATAAATCTCGACAACAAACAATTGGCTAAAGCAAAGACCATCTTGTTTGAGATATTTAAAAAATAGTTGGAACCAGTGCATCTTCATCTGCACTGGTTCTTTAGTTTATTAATTGAACAAATCTAGCAGCAGCGTTTCAATCCTACGCTCCTCCTGCTGATTTTTACAAGCCAGTAGCTTCTTCATTGCCACTTAAGATTGCTTCATTACCTATAAACTTTCATCTTTAAAATGATACACGGCCTTTCGACCATAACTATTAATAAACACCGTATGTTCTTTTGTACCCGCAGTCACCTCAATAAACTTCATTGCGTTTAACCTTGATATCGTGGTTCTGTATCGTGACTCAGACAAGCAACATTCTTCTTGTAGTTGAGGATTAGACATACTCTTTATTTTGGCAATCGCATCATTTTCTAAAAGAATACGAAGTACACCTAGCTCCTCAGCATTTAGGTTTTCAAGAACGTGAAACCAATAATCCTCCATCTCAAGATCACTCCTTGTTTATAATCGAAGGTCGCTGGTCGGATGTACACAGACCCTGTTTATACAATTTATTACTCGAAAAAAGTAATTACTATGCCCGTACCCCTATACAAAACAAAGAAGCCTTCCCTAAACCCTCTAGGAAGACTTCTCTTGTTGTTCAATCCTCTTGCCCAATTCCCTGTATAGCGTTGGACGAGAGATGCCAGTAAGCTCTGTTATCTCTTTCAGCGTGTATTGCCTACTTTCGTAGAGCTTGATCGCTTGAGCAACCTTCTTAACGTCAGCTGCAGGTCTTCCACCTTTTCGTCCTCTTGCTCTAGCTGCTTCCAATCCTGCCATTGTCCGTTCGCTTATGATGTCTCGTTCAAGCTCTGCAATTACGGCTAACATCCTGAACATAGCCTTGCCAACCGCACTAGTTGTATCAATGTTATCACGAATCGAGATCAACTCAATACCACGTTGCTCTAGCAGCTCACTCAACTCGATAAGTTTCTTTGTCGAACGAGCTAATCTATCCAATTTGTATACGACCAACGCATCGCCCTCACGTAGATAATCAAGAGCCTTGGCTAACTCCTCACGATCATCGTTCTTACCCGAAGCCTTCTCTTGGTATATCTTGATGCATCCTTCCTTGTTGAGCGCATCAATTTGTAGATCAAGCGATTGATCGAGTGTACTCACACGTGAATAGCCGACTTTTGCCATACATTTCCCTCCTTATCGTAAGTGCAGCCCAGACTGTACATCTCAAAAGCTAACTTGTCCAGTCTTTTTTGCTTTTGATAAAGAGAAGAGTTTTGAGACAAAAATCCGCTATAAATATGAAAGAACCGACTCTTGTTTAATAATGTCTCACAAACATTCGTTTATGAGAATATCCGCTCTATGATTAATGAAGGAAAATGAAAAATCTTGCAGAATAAAATATAGTGATACACAAATAAAAAATTCAAAGGAGTAAAATTAGCATGTCATTAACTGTATCTGTTTTATGTATTATCATTAGTTTTATTGTCGGATTCATTGTTTCATCCTTCTACAATAAATATCAAAATGAAAACCGATATGACAATATTAAAAAAATAGCGCATCTAGAGACCAGTGCGACAATAGAAACACAAATAAAAGATGGTGTTCAAGAATACAAACTTACAGAAGAGTTTAATTCGATAAAGGAAATAGAATATCGCAAAGGTATTGAAGAAGGCGAAAAAAGAACATTAAGTAGATTTTCTTTGACATATGAACCATTTGTTGAAGTAAGGGATACTTTATTAAAGAGAACCGCAGAAGTAGGCTACATAATGCAAATGACTTATAGTGGTTTTTTAATTGGCGACCCAATGAAAAGAGTAACCCAACATGAAGAAAAATTTAAAGATGAAAATGTAAAGTATCTTGTTGATTCAGTAAATGGCATATTAAACAATATTATGCTAGTGGCTGATCCGTTAGGTATACCTGTCAAAGTAAATAAAACTCCAAAGATTGAAAAGAAAAAAAAGGGAAAATGAGTTCTGAAGTCCCTAATACAACAAAGTAGCCTACCACTCTATGAAGTGGTAGGCTACTTTTGTCTCACCTGCACGTCCCTTAACAGATAATAAGTTCGTATCTTATTCCACCAATACCTCTTTAAAGAATGATATTTATTGAAATTTCCATTTCAATGTATCTACTGTAGGTTCTTTGCTAAAGAAGGTATTAGTTCCATATTCTAAACAGTATGCTCTTTGACTTTTTGTTGCTTTAAAAGTCTATGTCCTTGTTATGTTTTTCGTTGGCAAGTCCGTTAGAAGTAACACGCGGCGGTCGGAGGAACAAAAAAAGCAGAGCAGCCATTAAGATGTGGCTGCTTTGCCTATACAAATTGGCTGGTCGTATACTAACTCCCAAAACACTTGATTTTTTAAGGATTATGCTTTACCAGCTTCCCATCGGTGACCGCACTTCAAACATGTTACTATTACTTTTTTGCTACCTATTACTCCGCCAAGCAACCCTACAGGTCCTAGTAATATTCCTCCAGTTGCAGCTTTACCTAGACCAAATCCCTTATTACCAGCAGTGATTTGCGTCGATTTACATTTGGCACACATTACTGGTTCTTCTTTTATGGTTCTTATAACCATTACTAGAAAGCTTACTAGCATTCTTCATCTCAATAACTTCTAACATACATTCTCGAATACTTATACAACCATGTGCATGTATATTCAAAACAATCCGAAAGCATTGTTCTCCGATGAAGCTATGTCGCCAAACCCCAATTTGGCGACATTATAATAATCATATGACGCCTATCATCTACTTTTTTTTATGAATAATTATTCATACCTTAATGCTTAATCGACTTACAAAAAACTCAATTCCGCTTTAAGTATCCATCCTCATAAATGAAAGAGCCGATATCCGCATGTTGTAAATGGGATTCGGCTCTTTCTCTGCATAATATAACTTGTGTAGAAGAAGGTACACTAAAACTCATAAACGTTCTTATTATACAAAGCGATTTAATGATCTTCCAACTGATTAAAATGATTCTATTTCCCAACTTTTTTAAGCTCATGGGAAATTTCTTTTAGTATGTCACACAGATTTTCAACTCTATTATTACTGTTAAGAAAGATAAGTCGAATCATTTTTACAACTAAGAACACAAACAACCATAACACCGCACCGATAGCCATGAGCCTCCATACTAAATTGAACGCTTCAGTATAGACACTTTTGTCTTGAATCTCTCTTAACAATCCACTAAATCTAAATCCAACATACTCATTCCAGATTGGCAACCAAAACAATACAAGAATGGAGAAAGGCAATAATCGTTCTAATTTAGACTTTTCGTTCTTGTTATCATACATATTAATAAGATCATCCACGTTTTCAGAACTCTTGTAGCCCGAATTTTTAAGCTCAATCTTCAATAATCTTTTCTGTTCTGCCTTTATTGCATAACCGAGTGGAGAAATTGTCTTTGTACTATCGTGAAAGTTTTTTCGCACATATTTTTTCGCACCAGAATCAAGAAGAAGCGTAAACATATAAAAGTAAATTACGCAAGCAACTCCCCACAAGTCATTATTGCTAACATTGGGATTTCTAATGAAAAAATAAATTCCAATACAGAATACAGGGATTCCAGTCAAGAAGAGATACGTCGTTACCATCTTACTGTAAATCAAGCGATAAGCTGACAAGTCCTCTTTGTAATATTTAAGCACTAACTCCTGCGTGTTCATAGAAATTATTTCTCCCTAGATATGTCTCAAATTATCTTCATTAAATGGATAAATTCTTATAACCAATGTTGGAAATCAGTACTTACTTTGCTACAATATCACCTATGACCACTTTCACTTTGGGGTCATACTTACCACTTACGGGATGAACAACTACATACACTCGATCTAGTCCTCCAACTGGAACCTCCATCGTTGATGCTTCTCCACCTGTAACGGTAGTTTCTCGCATAACAGTGTTGGATTTATCTACTACGGATACCTTAAACTCATTAGTTTCATTTGCAACAGCAATATTGAATTTAAGTGTTGTGTAGCTATTAAGCAGATTCAACTGAAATGATCTATCCGAATATGCACTCGAAAAGTACAATACGTAGCCACTCTTATATGTAGTTCCATTGACGGTCAGTACTCCAGGGTCAAACGTTCTATATTGATATTCCGTAGGGGATTCATATTCATTAAACGCCTTTGCCTTGATTAAGTCTGTATACTCAGATTTCTCACCAATTACTATTTGTTTTTTTACACCATCATAAGTCACAGCAGTATCTAAAGCTTCTCCTAACGCTTTCAATGGCACGTATGCCGTGCCATCATATATAATTGGTTTTAGCTCGTTTCCTTTTGAATCTCTTAGCGCGAACTGCTTTCCGTTTAGCACCAATGTGATTCCATAATTTATTTGGGCTTTAATAGTTTTAATCACCGATTCCGCATCTACACTAGTGGTACTTATAAGTAGTGCTGCGCCCAATAAGGGAATTGCTATTTTCTGAAGTTTCATCATTATTTGACACTCCTTCTCGTTATTCTTCTACTTTCAACACAAACAGACAATATCCCTTCTAAAATCCTAGAAAATACATCCTTCATTCCTAATGTACACTACCCTAAATAATTATTTGTAAGATTTCAATCAAGGAGGAGTAAACACATGCAAGTTGTAATTAATCACAGAGAAAATCAGAACCTTACTCCATACCAATTACCAAACAAGGAACTATACCATCGTGACCTATTCAATATTGAAGGTAGTTGGACAGGGCGGATGGATGCTCAAATTGCAAATACTTTTATACATGAGGCTGTTCAGTTAATTGCCAACGCAATTCGTGTATATGAGTTTGGCTACTTTGATTGTGCGTATTACTCTTTACGACAATCTATTGAGGTATCAACATCAATTGTTTATCTTATGGAATTAGAAGGAGATAAGCGAGAAGAAGCGTTGATGAAGTGGCGAGCACAAAGTGATTTCCCAATGTTCAATGGAATGATAAAGTTCTTAAATAAAAACGCTAGAACTTTCGCAGACATAAGGAACAATATGGCCAGTTACTTCGAAGAACTTCAAGAGGTAAAGGAAAGACTCAACAAACTTGTACATAAGTTGGGGTTTAATACCTTTTATGTTTCAAGGAATCATCCGTTGAACAAATACAAAGACATGACTCCTTATCATGATGAGTTTATCTATCTTCTAGAAAGGTGTATTGGTGCTGTCTCAATTCTCCGTCTTGCAATTGACCCTTTTCCAGTTTTATTGATGGATGAAGAAATCTATATGCGAGCTGGGGATACATTGACTGAACCTTATACCGAAGAATTTGTTGTAAAATATATTGGTTCAGAAAATATTGAGGCCTACAAACGCACTGAATTATATTCAACTATACATCAAGCTATTATGAAAGAAACAAAGATGCTCCCCGCTGTAGTTGATGTAGTTAAGAACCACTATGTAGACAGAGAAATCGCAAACGAAATCCTATCTCAATCTGATTTACTAGGATATATGGACATGTTTGTTGTTCTGGCATTTGGACTTTCTAATAAGATCGCTATAATTTACGCGTATGATGGAATGAGATCATACTTTTCAAACATTAAAACCGTCAGGCAGCATATTGGCTACAATTCTCTCACATTCAAAGAAATCAAGCGTTCGAATAAACATTATAATGTTATGTTCGAAGAAGCATTCTTATCTTACATAAATGCAAATGGTGAAGACCTATATTTAGAGCATAATGAACCTTTCGACGAGGAGGAATACTCGTATATAGTGAAAATGCTCACTGATCTGAATACTCCTGTTGAAAAGGACTATTAATCAGATAATTTGTTTGTTAAAGGTTAGATAAAATTATGGTTTTATGTAAGCACTACAACGATGAACTTCCCTAATTCCGTTTCTGAAAAGTCGTTGTCTACTTTTTAAAGAAGTCCGTTAGAAGTTTAACGCTATATGTAACACATCGCGTTCGGAGGAATAGAACAGGCCCCTCGTATGAGGGGCCTGCATAATTCATTCAATCATAAACAACATACTCGACAATTCATCCATTCTAGAATGAAATAACTTATTGAACACATCTAACCTTTTTGTAGGCAAATGACTGGCATAGATAAAATTCTTAAAGGGATTATACGGAAAGTTATGTCTTTAGATTTTTGTTATCGAGTGTCGTTCATATCGTTTCTAACGACCATTCTATTAATACTTTACAACCGACCGAGTCACCTATTTATTCTTCTTTTCCAGCAATAAATTACGCAGAGATTTACTATTTTCAATAGAACTTTTAATTTTTTCATAAATCTGTTCTATACACTCTAGTTGCCAAGATAAATGTCTCGATCTTCTTAATACAATTTCAAATAACTCAGGGATAGATTTAGCCGTGTCTAAAGTCACTTTGAAACAACCCATTTGTATCTCTTCTTCAGTGCTCTCATGATACTGTTTAATAATGCTGACATCTACCGCTTCTCTGTGGTACTCCCCTTTCTCAGGTAATTTTATTATTTTAGAGTAATTATTGATTAAAAAATCAAAAAGCATACGATATTTCAAACCTTCTACTGTAAACGAAAATGCAATAGCATTTGACTCATCTTCTACCCCCTCTTCATCCATGAGTCCATAATCAAGCTCAAATGAACTAAAATGTAGTTGGTTGAAATTATAAAGCTTTTCTTCTTTTGTAGGAGCCTCTATTCTTGAAAACAGATTATCAAGTAGTTTAATAAACAAACTACGTTCGAGAATTGCACGATTCATATCAAACAACGTGACAAAAACCATATCCTGCTCTATACTATGCGGCTTTTCCTCAAAGATTTTTTCTAGAATTCCCATTCTACTATCATCATCTAAACTTGCAATGCACTTTGCAGTGAAATACTCTTGAAATGATCTATGAGAATATTTATAACTAAAGCCCTCTTCAATAAAAATACATACTGATTTCACTAAATCTTCTTTATATCCGTCCTCATCAAACGTGAGTTCTTCAATGTTCTTAGCAAAAGAAATATACTCGATTAATGTAGTGCTATTAAATTCAATTGCATTATCTAGATAGCTAGATAACGAAACATAATTCAATATTTTTTTAAACTCTGTTGAAGACAAGTTCGTATACTTTTCTCTTTTAAAGCCTTTAGTAGCATCGTGTTTGGAGTATAGCACCTCAAAGGCAGCTTCATAAAATTCATACTTCTTTTCTGGTATTTCTGCATATTGGTTATAAGTTAAAAACATTATCGTTAATAACAATGGGTTCGAAGCAAAGGACAAATGATCTTCATATAAATTTTCATCTAACGCAATCAAGAATGCTTCTTTTGTTTGTTTGTCATACTCTAATTTTTCAATCATCATTTTTGCTTGTGCAAGTGTCAATCCGTTTATATCTAACTCTCTAAAGTTTGTCCAACCACTAAACTCTGTACTTTTTCTTGATGATACGATGTAATAGTTCTCGTTATATAAGTCAGTTAAATCGATTAATTCCGATTTCATTTTATCGCGCTTATTTAGATCAACTTCATCAAATCCATCAAAAAACAATATAAACTTACCTAACTCTAAAGCTCTATGAAGATAATCTTGGGTTAAATTAAAACCCAGTTTAAAAAGAGATTTATAAATAGTATCTAGCAAACTCATTTCTGTACCATTTATATCCCTAAGTTCCACAAACAATGGTATTCGATCACTTTCTGAAAAGACATTCAAGAACATATTCTTAAGAAAAGATGTTTTCCCCATACCACCTGCTCCAGTAATCAAAAGGCACTTCCCAATTCTTAAAATATTATCTATCCTATCAGAAGCAATTACATTCTCCTTAAAACATAAACTCTGGCTTATATAGAATTTTTTTAAGAACTCTGCTTCCTTATTATAGAGTAATGTTTTTACTTTACTATATTTCGAATAGGCGTTAGTTAAATATTCTTGAAATGCTTTACCACTATTAACTTCACCTCTATTTAAACCATCTCTAGATAATTTAAAAACTCCTGTTACAATTCTCTCTATGTTTCTTTCAAATATTTCCACACCCACTTTGATTACCTCTGCATCCATCCTGTCATCCCCCTTTTATTATCTAATCTTACAACTGAGTTATTCTTACTTTGTCTTAATATAGTAATTAAATACTACCTTAGAACCTTCCTCTTAATATAGCTATTTATAACTGGCGAAAAGATGCTTCTCGTATATGTATTTACTAGTTATAATGACCTAAGTACATCCTAACATATTCCAACAGAATCGAGGTACAGATTTTGGCACGCAGACGTAAGAAAGAACCTACATTTGTTGATCTGGCAATGCAGCTCGCAGTTGGCTGTGCATTTCTATTAGCCTTTAACATCACCTTTAGCAATTATGGAGCATCAATTGGCGGTGCTTGGCTGAATCCCCTTCTGGTTGTCATCATCTTAGTCCTTACTACGAGCATTGGTTTTCGCATTTACTACGTTCAAGAGAAGCTAAAGAAAGCCAATATCCAAGAGATTGATAAAATGAGTGGTACGATGTTCGAACGCTATCTTGAGCAGTTCTTTAAGCGTAAAGGCTGGCAGGTTAAGCGTACTGGCGGCAAGGGAGACTATGGAGCTGACCTTATATTAATTTCAACTACTAAGAAGGTTGTCATTCAAGCGAAGCGCTGGAAGAAGAACGTAGGCTATGAAGCGATACAGCAAGCCTACACGAGCAAAGATGTATATAGCTGCCATGAAGCATGGGTCGTGACCAACAGTGGCTTTACAGAGCAAGCACGTGACGGAGCCAAACGTCTTGGGGTTAAGCTATGGGATAGAGAGATTTTGATCGAGCAGATGGCGAATATCAATGCAGCACAGACTATCACTGTTAAGGAAACAGAGCAGATTGATGAAAATGCTACTGAACATCTTCATGATACTCGTAAACAAGACGATGATCTATTCATTTGTGCAAGATGCGGTAAGCCTGTTACCAACAAGGTAAAGGATTATTGTCTAGCGAATCCCAAACGCTTTAATGGACGCATCTACTGCTATGATCATCAGAGATCATAGCGATAAATAAATGCACAAGCTTTTATCTTAGGAGGTACGGTAGTTGAGGAATTTCTTTAAGCACCCTATTGTAGCAGGAACAACAACGGCATTTATCACACTGGCAATAACTACACCGATTGTCGCATATACGAGATCACTTTCATTTTTGAAATCCTTACAAGCAATATGGAACTGGCTTGTAAGCATACTAACTTTTGATATCCCTATCTGGTATGTTTTACTTGCAATTGTTATTATTCTTACTATAAGACGGATCGTCCGTTCAATTCCAGTGAGTGAAATTAAACCAGCATTCCTAAATTACACAAACGACGTAATCGAAGGGGTGACGTAATCGAAGGGGTTAAGTGGGAGTGGCGATTCAATACCTACGGCGGTCAAATAGACTTCTATGTTAATTCACCAGTGCCAATATGCAATAACTGCGATGGTTACTTGGTATTAAATGAAAGAGAATATAACGTTTTGAAGCTTGAATGTGAACATTGTTCATATAAAAAGCAGTTGCCTGAGTGGGATTTCCCTAGCTATCAAGAAAAAATAAAACGCGAGATACTAAGGAGAATCAGAACAAACAGTTGGAATAACTAAACACTCAATTGTATATCTCTATGATACATAACATTCAGATTTTATCTAAGGCACATGACACTAGCTACCGTTAAGGAGCTAACGTGAATGTGCCTTATTTATTTGGTCTTTGCAGAGTAAAATATCATTATTCCTAACGCAAAAATTAACAGATAACGGACTGTTGATGTATCTGAACTCGATATTATTATTCCTATATGCTGGACTATTCAATCCACATGTGTTATTATGTATGGTGCATCATTTCGGATAAATGGGTCGTTACTCCCACTATAAGGAGGGGAGGTCGATCTTTCTGACAGATTTCTCAATTGAAGTGCATATTTCTTTATATTCACTAATTGCACTTGTAGTATTTTTGATTTCACGAACGATAGAATTAAAAGTTAAAACTTCACCATTTTTGATTGTTCTAAAGATTAGACAGAAAAGACGATCAAGCTCAAAGAAACCTTAATTAAATAACGCGTAATAGCCATTTATCCGAGTGCACTTCTTCTTCAAGGGAGGAGTGTACTCGGTTCAAAACCAAAATATGTATTCTCACAATAAAAAACCATCCACTTTATCGCGGATGGTTTTTTATTTATCCAGACTACCACATCACTTCTCAAATTGTATAAGCTCAGAAATGTCCTCAATCTTCAAAGCTGATGCAATCCTCTCAAGTATCCCGATGTTCAATTCCTTCATGTTATTGTTGCAAAGATTCGATATTTTAGATTGCGTTACGTTTGCGAGCGCCGACAACTCCATTTGAGTCATGCCTCTATCAACAAGGATTTCCTTAAGTTTGATACGAAGTCTCATCAGAATTGATCTCCCTAATTTTTTGATTATATTAGCTTGACAATATATCGATATCGGTATATTGTAGCAGCCAGCCTAGAGTATAACTTCTCTAAGGATACATTTCAACATTCACATAAATTAGGAGTGATCTCAATGAACTTCGCTTCCCGAGACTTGAAACGCAACTTAAGCTACGACCACGAACAAATGATTTCCGCTTACGCTCACGAAGGTCTAGACCGCATTCTGAAACATAACAATGTCGTGATTCGTGCAAGAAGCCTAACTCTCACGTTTGAGCAAACTGAGCCAACCCTGGATGGTTATCGGTTGGCAAGCGGAGAAGAACTAAACTGGTGGGCTTGCGTTAGCAATGAAATACCAAAGGATAAGTGTGTTCTATGTAGTGATGGAATTTTTATTTGGAGAGTTGTCGGAGAGTGCTCTTCCGAAGGATATAGTATTTCTGGTATAGGTTATGTGAAGATTTGAGGATGGATAGCTGCTTTCAAAATCGTTTCGTTACCCATTCATGTAGTGTTCGCTAATCTGGTCGAGCATTCTCTCACATTTCGAAGGGTTTTAGTAAGCTTGAAAGAGCCGCTCGAACGACTGGTATAAAAGGGAAGAAAGGGGGATTGATTAATCATTTCCCCCTTGTCAGATAAGTAATAAAAGAACCCTGAAGACTTTGACTCAGTAAGTTTATCTACTCTTCATGAAGTGCTTCATTTAGAACTATCCTCTTAAATTGTACGTTTTCATCTTCAGGATTGATAAATCTATACTCAGACTTAAACGTGAACTCCTCAATATTTATAGGTACTACAATGAAATTGTTGTTGTAAGTATCCACGACAGCATATAAAGAATTATCAATTTCGGCTGTCCAAAAAGCTGTCTCATTTGAAGCATTATTCATACCTAAAGTGTAAGCCTGCGAGTAGGAAGATAGTATGACCGCTACAACTACAATTGCAACAATGAACTTCATGCCATAAGTTAAATCTTTAATTCCAATGAGTCGATTGGATGTCCATCTGCTGAATATGAACTTATCACCTAAAAAAAGAATAAATAAAATAAGCACTAAATATACAAAAAGCGCTGCTACAACGATCAGCATCACAACAGTAAAGGGTACACTAGGTCTGATAAGCGTAAGAGTGTTTATTTCTATTAACTTATCAGGGATATGATAGAATGCCTTCATACCTGCTTCAAAACGATATGCCACAAGATAATAAAATACCGTGAAGATCAAGATCAGCATTGTAACATTAAATATTATACCTTTAAGGATGTTCTTATTATCCGCACTATCATCCGACATTCTCCCATCTCCCACCAGTGAAAAATTATCAATAATCATCTCATTTCGACAGCTAACGACACTTCCCCTTCCGAATGATATTACAAACCTACCAGGAGAATTGGACACTTGGCATCTCCTCATCAAATTTGCAATAACAGAAATATCCTCCATCCGAAAAGTCCCTTCCCTTTCCTCTCCAGATCCAAATGCCCATCCCCTTGATGCTGTTTGCTGCACAAACTAGATATTTTGTTTTAGTCTGGTTGCAAGCACCGAAAATAAGCTTACTCCGCAGAAGACAGTCCCTCCCCTTACTGATATCTTAGGCAAGCACAAAGGACTAGGGAATTTCGCCAGTATCCCTTTGTACTCCATTTGAACTTTTTCAATATTTCACATCTAATCTCAAGGGTTTTAGTGGATATTTTTGTGTAAGGCCCTTTGATTTAAGAATGATAAACCTATATTTTATGTTTATCAAACGATATACCATCATGTAATTTGCAATGTTCATGAATATTGTCAGATCTTCTCTCATATGATTTTTATGTAGGGAGAATCTTAATGAGAAAGGAGAATCGATAAGCGATGGGAATATTCGTGGGCATTTCACTCATTGTTTTAAAAGCTTCTGTTGTGCATTGTAGTATTCAGATAAACATCTTCATGCCTAATCGTAACTATTCCATCACCAGTTGTAAGAAGAAAAAGTAGTAGTAGTTGCTCAGCGAAAATCGAGTCTATTCTCTTCCTCTTTTTTTCTAAAATATCGAAAGAGGAAGAGAACACCTTTAAATATAAATTATCAAAGAACAATGAAGACAGATTAGGAAACCAAAGAAAGTACACTTCTACCTTTTCCATCGGTGTGGAGGTGATATAGGGATAAAAATAAAATATCAGAATGAAATGAAACAGCCATTCGTTCATAGCGGATGGCTGTTCAATTTTTCAGCATTTCCCTTCCCTGTCACTCCTTCTAAAATGGCTATACAAAGTTATAGGACAATTTTACCACTTCATATATTTGAATAACCAGACCATAAAGGGGATTGTCTATGCCTGACTTAAACTATAAGTGCCAAGACATTCGTTTAAACTTAATCGAACCCCTTTATACAGAAACCACTACAAAGAAGGGATTACTCACAAAGTGCAAACTGATTCGTCAGGGAAGGTTACTTGAACTCCCTCTAGTTATTCAGAAGGATATGACACAAGATATTTACTGGTTGGTTGCTGGCTACCCTGAGTTTGAAGCGTATAAGGAATGTTCAGTCGATATTGTGCCTGTTCGAGTTCAACCACTTTCAGACGTTATAGAACAAAGGCTAGTACTATTGTCTCGCATGTTTCACCATGAACGAAATACTTGGATTGATAGGCATAAACAAATAAATGAACTAGTATCAAATGGAATCAGCGAAAAGGACATAGCAAAAAGACTCGGATGTACAGAAAGCGATATTATGCATTACCTCATTCATCCTGATATTCCTGAAGAAATAGTACGATTGGCTTTTGAACGAAAACGCAGCTTCCCCAATATAGAAGACATCCGTAAGCTGGAGTTACACAAATTCGTTAAAGATAGACTTTATACAGCATTAGTTGATGGTCAATTGAGTGGTGATAAACTTCAGAAGCTTAAATGGTTATTATCGATTAGTCTTTTCAAATTTCTTAATTGGAAAGAGCAATGGGAATGCATCCAGGAGTTTGTGATTCATTATAAAGAATATCTCTTGTCCAAATGGACGCAACAACTCGAAGATCGCTTGAATGTGTTTACACAAGCAAATTAGTAACATCGAAACGCATGGCAACTCATTAAACACTTGCTGTTTATGTAGGAGTGCCGCTAACGGCACGACAGGAGCGAAGCGACATCTTACAAAAAAAAGGGTTTTAAAGACCTATGTTACAATGAAGAACAAAACTTGTTAAAATAAACAGGTATGATATTCGGGGTTAATTAAATACTGGTTGATATACTGTTGCTCTGTTCATGAATTAATCAGTGGTCTATATATGTATTTTATTAACCCCGTAATTCATACCTGTTTAATTCTTCGAGTTTTCTTTAAAAGGGTAGCGCCTCTAGTTCGTCAACCTTTATTGCCTTTATTGCCTTTTTATCACCGTTTTTTTCGTTGTACGTTTCTAAACTCAAGATTGCCCGCGGCTTACGTGTATACCATCTAGCCCCGAATTGATTGTAGTGATTTACAGAGTAAACATTAGCTTCTCTAAGATGCTCTGGTAAGTCAAATACAAAATCTTGACCATCTACATCAATCATATTGTACTTCTCTAGTGCCTTGAGGTAGATATTAAGAGACGTTTCCTTGACACCTGACTCTCCTACAAATCTTCCTCTTGAGTATTGTGCCTTTCCATAAAGGTCACATTTATGCGAAAGAAATGAATAAAGGTAAAAACCAATTGTACCTAGATCATCCTTCGACATGCAATACAGGAATACCTCAAACGGAACATGGTGGGTATTGCCAACCTCATAAAAAGTTCCATCAAGATCCCCAACATTTAGTGACTCCGTGGTTCTGTGGAAAGCTTTTAAGGGATACTTGATACAAAAATTACGATCATTGTGGCTCTTATCTACATACCCACTTTTCTTTAGATCCCCAATCGTTATGAAGTCTAAGTAGCCATCCTCATACGTGTATTCAACTGGATAATCTGTCGTCTTCAATGTGTACCCCAATTGATCAATTACACCATTCTCTTTTATGATCGGCAACAATGTCTTGTTGTCTCTTGAATACCCCAATATTTGTTTAAGGTCATCTTGAGTAATCTTGTAATCCGCATTCCATTTACACGTCCAATACAACCAGTGACAAAGATAAGTATAGGAATACGCAACTGATAATTTATCGCTTGATTTCTTCCCCTGAGTTAACTCATCACAATAAATAAGATCACTAAAAATCTCATTAGGCATGTATATCTTCGCTAGTGATTTCTCACCTTGATAAGATACACTAAGCAACTTTTCCAATTCAATCATCTTCATAATTCTCAATCCCCTTCTATTTTTTATCAACTTAGAAAAAAAAACAAAAGAGCGTTAACGTGTAACGCTCTTACTTCAATCCGTTGTTTCTATATTCTCGCAATGCGTCCTTCAATGGTTCATCACTTCTAAAAAGCCAAAACTGCTGAAACGACCTTTCGTGTAATGCTGTGCAAATGTAATTTATCTTCTTCACCATTTTCAAGAACCTAAATAGGTTCGTAGAATAGCAATAGAAATACTCCTGATTATTGTTTGTCATGAATTCTCTTCCTCTCTTATCCAAACGTAGCTGTTAAGCCTATCATATTAGCTTCACTAAAATCCCATGTACCAAGTGGAACTGCAATATTTGTCGCCCCTGAAAACCGTAGATGCTCACTTCCTAGATGTATTAATGAGGCATAGTCAATACCGTTATATATCGTAAAGTAGTTTTGGCCTTTATAGTGAAGCTGTAGATCACCAAGCTGACCACCCACCCTGACAAAATTACTAGGAAAACCTTGCTGGTAGATCTGCTCAGCAGAGAGGTTGGTTGTATTGATAAAACTGGCATCAATCTTTCCAGCTATAATTTGATCAGCTGTAATTGTCCCCGTATAAACTCCATTAGCATCGATGTGTGTTAGCCTAGTTGAGTTAGCCATCAATCCTCCTAATGTAGCTGCGGTGGGCTGGTTTGTCACTTGTGACCAGCTTAATGAAGCATTAGCACCCATTTTTACATTCATGTCTTCATCTCCTGTACATACTCATCAATTCCATCTTCACTTATCACATGAACTGCTATCGTCCCACCAACTCGACCGTCAAGCGACTCTATATGGTTGAAGGCTCCCAGAATGCTCTGTATCGATTCTGACGGGTTAAAATGCTTAGGCAGGTAATCTATTACATCTTCTTGTCGTAGCCCTCTTGCCGTCATCTTAGAGATTTTCGTGAAATGAGGTAAGAATCCATCGCTATGACAATACTCAATAAAGCCACTCTCTTTCTTCTTGGTGTCAAAGAATGCTACAACGGTAGCAAGAGCTGCTCCTTTTGGATTTAATTCGTAGAACATCGGACAAATACCAATGAACTCATCATGTATAACCTTGCTTTCGCTTTGTACAATTTTCGCTACTTCATCAATGGTTGTTTGTTCATTCACTTTACAAGCAATTCTGAAACGAAGAACCTCACAATAGCTTTGTACTCCTGATATGAATATAGAGATGTGTTCGGTTAGCCTGGTCAGTTTTTGATGATTGTTACTTACTACTTGACTTCCCTTTATCGTTCGTCCATCTCCAGCAATGATGACAAAATTACTGGGATTGTTGACGGCAATACATAGGCTCATTTCGCAGCACACACCTTCTCATTGATATAACTTCGATACATCGACACCTTTTCTTCACTCATACCATTTCTGTTGTTCTCGTAGTTGCTAATGTGTGACTTGTGACAATTCAACAAAGCTGCAAGTTCCTTTAACCGAATCCGTTTCTTGATTCTCAGTAATCTAAATTCATCTCTATCTAGCATTTCTTCTAACCCCACTTCTAAATTTGAGTAACGCAAAGAAGAGAGGATTCTATGAAAGAACCCTCTCTCTAATATGAATAAACACAAAAAAGAGCGCACCAAGTCTAGCGCCCCTCTTTATGACCATACTATTATTATATCATATTTGTAATACTTTGTCAAACAATATTATTTATGAGTTGTTTTCCGTATTTTTAATTACCATATTAACCCGTCAAACGACATCTTTGTGAATCATAATCTTATCTTCCTCTTCTTGAAAACTCGTTGGAAGTTGATATTTAACAATAGTATCCTCATCAAGTTTAAATTCACGTAATCTCTCATTACTAGGTTCAATAATTTCTTCCAGCGTAGAATGCTTGAGCCATTCATTGAGTACATCATTCATCTTTTCATGGATCAAACGTTTTCTAAACTGAATTGAAACCACCTTCTGTTCTAACTTACTTTTCTCCACTACCAGTCTTAGTAACGTGCTCTCAGCATTCTCATCGAGTTGAGGGCCAAGTATCCCAGTATCACGAAGTACATACTTTATCGCATGATTGTAGTTCTTAATTCGTTTTGCTAGAACTTTTTCTGTCTTTGTAAGTTTTGAATATTCTCTTTTCATTTCCTTCGAGGTCATTGTGTACGCTCCATTCAAATATTAGTTGGTTACATTACCCCATGCTTTATTAGTAAGTCCTTAAAATCACTATAAAATGATAATTGTTTTTCATTTGGGAACATCTCCTGGGTATACCACTTCTTACGATCAACACCATCGTAGAGATTAAAATAAGTCACAATGCTATCCAGAGTATTAATACCTTTGACATTAAATTTCTGGAGAAAGTCAAGATATGAATTCAACTTAGTTAAAATATGCTCTTCTGCACTTCTATCTTGGAACTCCGTTTGTTGATTTTCTTTGTCTAATCCTTTCAATAGTTCAATCAAAGAACTGATACGGTTCTGATATGAATCAACTTGTAAGGTTTTATTCAACTCTTTGTAGAGATAAGCAAGTTCATTCTCGTAGTCATCAACATATTCGTCTATGAGTAGGTCATCGTAATCTACTCCATTAGGAACAATAAACGGCTCATGACGATCTTCGAATTCCATTGTTTCAATTCGGTGAATTCGAATTTTCAATTCATCCACATATGTGAGTTCTTTCTGGAAATACTCTGAAGAAATCCCTCTGAATATTTTAGATAGTATTGGCAGGTACTTTGAAGGTATATCCCTTGTTCCCTTTAGCCAACTACTTATATTAGGCGCTGCGATTTTTAACTTTTCCGCTATTTCCTTCTGGTCTTTTTTATGTACCTTACAAATAAACTCCAATCCAATCATTGTGAATGAACACTCTCCTTTTGATTTTTCATCTTTATAAATTTAATTTATGTTAATTCGAGATAATTGTAAAGACTTTTGTTTAATTTTGTTTTATAATTAACAAATCCCGTCCTAGATTGAATTATACACATTACTTCATTTTAAGTGCTTCTGATCTCTGATTAGGCAACTAACATTTCTTAAAGGTGGTCTTGCGTTTGAGAGCAACATTTTACGCTAGAGTAAGCTCTGATACAGAAGAACAAAGAAGTTCAATTGATTCCCAAGTAAAGTTTTTTCAAGACTATATCAAAGAACATAAACATCAAAAAGCAGTCGGTGGAATATTTTGTAAGAGAGACGGAAGTGCCGAAGCAACTGATGGCTATTATGTTGATGAAGGTTTTTCAGGTGCAAAGTCGTTTAAATACAGAAGAGCATTCCAACAAATGATTCAAGATGCTAAAGCTAGAAAATTTGATATGATCTTCGTGAAAGATATCAAGAGATTTGGACGAAACGCTCAGGAAACCCTTAAATACATTAGCGATCTCAAAGAAGTTAATGTAGGCGTTTATTTTGACAATATCAAAGCTAACACACTTAGCAGAAACGATGATTTCCGCATTCAACTTTTTGCTTCTTTAGCCGAAGAAGAATCCACTTCGAAAAGCAAAAGTGTACAGTGGGGAAAAATGGTGAAATATAAACAAGGCATTTGGGGTGGTCGAGAGCCTTATGGTTACAATCTCAAAGAAGGCAAACTAGTCAAGAACGAAGCAGAAGAGAAGATCGTTTTGGAAGTATTCCACCTATTCCTAAACGAGAGCATGGGTCAACGGAACATTGCCAAGACACTTAACGCTAGTGGTGTACCTACAAAAAGCGGTAAGACAATTTGGGATCAAAGTTTAATTTCCAAGATGCTAAAGAATGCGGTCTACACTGGCGAGATACGTTTACATCGAACACAAAAAACAGACATCAACCGTAATCGCTTTAAGAAAATACCTTTAGAAGAACAAATCGTAACTCAAGATGAATCTCTAAGAATGATTGACGATGAAACGTTCCGACTTGTGCAGGATGAAAAGGCAAAACGTTTCGAACAGTTTGGAGACTTCAAATACAAGAACATCACTATTGAAGATGATGATGGAAACGAAGTAACTAAGAAGCAGCGCAGTATTGAACGTGGTTTGAGCAGACATTCCAGCAAGCATCTCTTCTCGAATCTATTGAAGTGTGGGAACTGCGGTGGAAGCCTAAGACGAAAAGTTCAGAAGAACCACAAGAACACGTTCCTATACTGGTTTTGCAGGAACAATGACCAATTTGGAAAACATAAGTGCGGCTACAGAAACCTTCAACATGAGGAAATGTTGATTAAGTTCGTTAAGAAAGAAATTGTAAAGTACCGTAATACCCCTAACAAACGAAAGTACTACCTTCAAACTATCTTAAAAACTAGGTACAATGCTAAAGATATTGTGGATAGGAAGCAACAACTTCAAAATGAGATTGATGAAACTAAAGCGATAAAAAAAGGCATTCTTAAACAAGTAGCATTAGAAAGCATCACCCAAGAGGATTTCGATGAACTAAATAAGGAACTAAGCGCCCAACTCTACGAAGCAGAATCGAAACTTAACCAACTTATCTACATCGACAATGAAATTGAAAAACTACAATTAAGATTCAAGCAGTTCACCACTTTCCTTGATGAACTCGATGTTGATAACTTAACTAATGTTAATCTACGAAAGATCATCCATAGTATTGTTGCTGAAACACATGAAGAAGAGATAGAAGACCCTTTTAGTGGAATGCCATACGAGAAGCATACGTTAAGAATCCATTGGAATTTCATGGGCACGACTGAACGAGAGATTCTAAAAGAAAGCGCTAAAAAAGCTCGTGAGATCATTACTACCAACTCAGCAGACTACAATCTTACGGCTGACATTATTGAAGAGATGGCTGAGAACGCTAGTAGAAGGCCAACAGAAGACGAACTACTGTACTCAATCGAAACATTTTCGGAAATGGAAACTAGCTGAGGTTTCCATTTATTGATTACCTATTTTATAGATATGCCCTGCAGCATATCGAGCGCCTCGGCCCCACGTACCTCGCCGACAATAATTCGATTTGGCCGCATCCGCAGCGACGCTCGAATAAGCTCGCGGATGGAGATTTCACCCTTGCCTTCTGTATTCGCATTGCGAGTTTCAAGGGAAACGAGATTCGGGATGGTTCGGATCTGCAGCTCGGCCGAGTCCTCAATCGTAATGACACGTTCATCCGACGGAATGAATCGAGAGAGCGCATTGAGCAGCGTCGTCTTGCCCGAGCCTGTACCACCGCTGACGAACACGTTGTATTTAGCAGCGACGAGCTGCTTCAGTAACGCCGCCGCCTCAGCGGGCAATGCTCCGAGCTGAATGAGTGATTCAATGTCGAGCGGTTTGTCCGGAAATTTCCGAATCGTCAGCGATGGTCCACCTAGCGCTACTGGCGGGAGCACAACATGCACGCGAGAGCCGTCCTTCAACCGAGCATCTACAATCGGATTAGACTCATTCACGGTACGGTTCACCCCAGCAACAATCGCTTGAATCATATCGTGGAGCCGTTCCTCACTCTCGAACGATGTCGGCCAGCGTGTCAGTTGTCCCTTCCGCTCGACGAAAATTTGCTGATGACCGTTAATCATAATCTCCGTCACTTCTGGATCATCGATGAGCGGCTGCAGCACGTCGAGTCCCCGGAACGAGTGAAACACCCGCCGGACAAGCGACGCTCTGTCCGACGCCGTAACCTGCCGGCCCATGCACCACTCGAATACGGCTTGCTCCGATGCTTGCCGCAGCCGTTCGTCCGAGACGGAACCGTTCATATCGATTCGTTGTCTCACCGATTCCTTCAGCGCCAGCACTAGCTGCTCTGTCATCACAGCGCATGCTCCTTCACGCCGATGCCGACTGCTCCAAGCACTCGTTCTGCCGCACCACGAAGCCGTGAGGACGGCAATAATCGTCCTCCTTCTCGCAGCCGCCACGTCTCAATGAACGGGAGTTCGATTGCAGCAGCATGAGCATGTACGCCGCGGCCTTTTGATGAAATTGCCTGTGCACTGGACTGCTGCACTCCTTCAACCGGTCTCCCAGCTCGCCGTACCATGAGCATCCGCTGCTCCGCTATGCGGAAAGGCTCTCCCCATTTGTTCCTAGCGTAAGCCATGAAACGATCCGTCTTGCGTTCAGAGGATGGCGAACCTTCCTCCACATAGATAAGCTGACTGCATCGCTCGAACACTGCCATATGCAGCTCATCTGCTACGCCGTCCAGGTCTACCACGATCAACTCGTATAATCCACTGCGTGCGATTGTATCAATGATCTGCCGCGCATCAGTCGTACTCAGCGATATTCGATCCTCTGGATTGCGGCACGGTTCAAAATAATCGAACCGCAGCACCACATCCGTCCGGCTGAAGCTGGGAAGCCGCGAAACCGCTTGCTCGAGATCGCTCTGCAGCGTGTACAGCAGCTGTGCAAATCCGTCCATTCCCCCATCGGGCTCCCCTTGTCCACCGAGCCATACGTCCGTTCCGTTCCATGTCTCCAAATTCAAGTAAAAGGTGCGACAGCCGCTAATCGCCGCCTGATGCGCCAGATGAATGGCCAACGTAGTCTTCCCAGCCCCGCCTGCCGCGGAGCATATAGCTGCGACATTCGCCCCCTCGCTTGGCTCAACGCGCCGCCTTGGCATTGATTGCTCCGAATAGATTGCATATAACGCATGAAAAAGCTGCGGCAGCGGTTGAAGCCGCTTCACGGCTTTCACCTCTGGCGGCACCGCCTCGCCCGGCCCATCGCACAGTGCAGCCGTAGGAATGGCTGGCCATTCTCCGGCAGCCGCCAGCTCTGCCCGCATCGTGCCGTCCAATGCAACCATGTCTGCAGGAAAGCTGCTGCGCAAATAATGGCGAAGCGCAGCACTATTGGTGAAGGCGGTCAGCTGCCATCTCGCCGCGAGCGGCGAATCTCTGACAAACTGCACCACTCGATGCACATAGTCAGCGTCTATCGAAGCGAATACGAGTTGAATCGGTTGCTCGTTCATTGCTGCTCCTTCCTTTCGCAACGCAAAAAAAAGCACCGTCAGACGACGCCTACTAAGGCGTTATCTGACGGTGCTTCCGTCACGTTCATCCTATGAAAGATTTGCCATTAATTTATCATACCTGCTAAATACTCGTCAACTATAATAATAGCGAACGATTCTCAACCTAATAGCCGCCTCTAAGCCATTATCAGCGAGAGGCGGCTGTCATTGCGATTTAGCCTTTAGCAGCAAGGAATGCGGAAGCTTGCGTCTCAAGCTCCGTCTTCACTTTGTCCACGCCAGCCGCTTGCATTTTGGACACGAGCGTATCGAACGATGCATTTACGTCTTTCACAGAACCAATCGCGAAAGGCAGGAAGTACTGCGTCGAGACGTTTTTCAAATTCGCAATCTCTGTCTTCACCTTATCCGAGTTGAACGAGAATCCGAGATACGGAATTTGGATCAGGTAATCCTTGACCTTATTATTCAGATCGATATACGAATCCGTCCAGCTTACGCTTGGTTTCAGGAAGTCTTTGTTCACGAACCAGAAGCCTGCAGCGTCCGGTGGATACGTGTTATCAGCTGCTGCAACGCCGTCCGGCAGACCAAGCTTGCCATCGGAAGTCAGAACATAGTTCTTGCCTTCGATACCGTAGTAGTCTGTCATCACATACGATTCGTCCTGCATGAGCAGATCCAACGCTTCCAGTGCGCGCTCCGGGTTCTTCGAACCGGCAGCAATCGCAACACCGTTGTTCAGCCAGCTGTTAGCCGGTGCGTGACCCGACGGCGAGAGAACCGGCATGATGTACGTGTCGATGCCTTTCTCCTTACAAGATGCGAGCGTAGCTTGAATGTCGATCGAGTTACCGAACGCAACGCCTGCTTTGCTCTCGCAGAAGTTGTCTTTGGAGCGTACTTTGTTCGAATACGGGTTTTTGTTCACATAGCCTGCATCGAACCACTGCTTCATGATGCCTGCAGCGTATTTGAACGCGCCTTGCACTGGCTCATCGGTAATGCTGAGCACTTTGCCCGATGGATCCTCAAGGTCCATGTAGTTGCCGACGCCGGACGGATCGCCAGAGTCGCCAGGAGCGCCTGCATAAGCGAATTTCTCCGATACCAACGCACCGAATGGCGCTGGCAGGTCATATTGGGAATCCAAGTTCAGCGGCGTCATGTTCGGATAGTCTTTTTTGATCTCTGCAAAATACGGCTCCAGCTCCGAAATCTTCGTCGGATTCGTCAGACCAGCCTTGTCCATAATATCCTTGCGAAGCACGATCACGTTAACCTTGCGGTCTGGCGTCGTCGTCGGAATCATGTACTGCTTGCCTTGCACTTGGGCAGCCTTGTAAGCGGATGCGTCCTGCTTCTCATAATACTTCGGCATGTACTTCTGGAGCAGATCCGTCGTAATCTCTTTGAAAGAGCCTTTGTTTGCTTCTTGTACGTAGAAGTTCCAGTCTGCTGTGAAGACGAAGTCTACATCTTCACCCGCTGCGAGAATAAGCGGATACTTGGAAGCGATGTCGCCCCAACCGATGTAGTTGATCTCAAGCGTTGCGTTAATGTCCTTTTTCAGCTTCTCGTTCAGCGCAGCCATCACTTCTGGCATGCCCTTGGGCGCTTCGCCGAGCAGGTAGCCGACGAGCTTCACTTCTTTGGAGTGATCAATGCCCGTATCCGTCGCAGCAGCAGTCGACGAATCCTTATCTGTCTTGGCAGCGTCCGTCTTCGAATCTGTATCTGTTGCCTTAGTCGTATCTGTCGTACTGCCGGAAGATTCCGTTTCTTTGTCTTTACTGCTGCCACAAGCGGCGAGCGTGAACGTCAGCATGACGGACAACGCCAGCATCAACCACATTCTTTTTCTGTTTCTTTGCACTTGAATCCCTCCCTTTCGTAGTGGCCAAGCCTAGCAAGCAAATCTATATAAATCCCGAATGATTGCGGAACTTATATCAACCTTTCACGGCGCCAATCGTAACGCCGCTGACAAAATACTTTTGAACGAACGGGAACACGAGCAAAATCGGACCTGTCGCAATAACCGTCATCGCGAGCTTGAACGTCTCCTTCGGCGCGTCCAGGTTCGTCACATGCTGCGACATTGCGGACGACAGATTAACCGAAGAGAGCATTTTGTACAGCAAATATTGCAGTGGAATGAGCGGGTCCTTGGTCGTGAACATCATGGCGGTCCACCAATCATTCCAATAAGCCAGTGCGGTAAACACCCCGATCGAAGCGAGTGCTGGCTTGCTGAGTGGAAGAATCATTTGCAGGAAAATCCGAAGATCTCCCGCTCCGTCGATTCTCGCTGATTCGATCAGCGGTTCCGGAACGGAGGACGATATAAAGCTGCGCAGAATGAGAATGTACATAACGTTGAACATCGGAACCAAGATGAGCACAGCGTACGTATTGCTCAGGTGCAGATTGCGGCTTAACCAAATGTAGTAAGGTGCCAGACCACCGCTGAACAGCGTCGTGAAGAACAGGAAGAACGCGAGCTTATTGCGGTGCTTGAGCTCTTTGCGCCCTAGCACATAAGCAGCCATCGTCGAGCAGAAGAGCGACAATGCCGTTCCGATTACAGCGATTAGAATGGATACCTTGTAAGCGGAGAGCACATCCCCTGGGTAGCGGAAAATGAACTTGAACGCATCCAGCGAGAAATCGCGCGGCCAGAACCAATAGCCATCACTGATGACCGAGCTCTCGGAGGAGAATGCGCCTGCCAGCAGCACCACGAATGGAATTAGACATACAAGTGCGATGATCGAGACGACGGTATAAGCAATCGCCGTGAATACGGGAGCGGAGTTGAGCTTACGGTTTGAAGCAGTCGAACTGCTCATGGTTACACCAGCTTTCTGTAAGGGATGGAGACGGCGACTTGTTCTAGAAGAGCGCATGGTCCCTGTCGTATTTGCGAACAAGCCAGTTGGCCGTAAGGATGATGATCAGCGTCAGCACCGATTGGTACACGCCGACCGACGACGCCATACCGAAGTCGGCAGAGCCCATCAAGGATCGGAACGCTAACGTATCGATGATGTCGGTGGCATCCATGAGCAGCCCGTTGTTGCCGATAAGCTGGTAGAACATATCGAACTCGCCCCGCATAATGCGGCCAAGCCCCAGCAGGATGAGAATAATCATCGTTGGCTTCAGCAGCGGCAGCGTGATGCGCATGATCCGTTGGAACCTGCTCGCTCCGTCGATCGTAGCTGCCTCATAAATTTCCTGGTCGATTCCTACGATTGCAGCCAAGTAGAGGATGCTGCCGTAGCCGACCCATTTCCACACATACAGGAACGGAAGCAGGAAATACCAGTAGCTCGTGTTGGAGTAAATATCGATGCCTTCCATGCCGAAGTAATGCAGAATTTTGTTCACGATGCCGTACTCGTAGTTGAAGAAGTTGTAGACGAATGCAGAGACGGTAACCCATGAGATGAAGTAAGGCAGGAACATGAGCGTCTGCGTCATTTTCTTAAAAAACTTGCTGCGAATCTCTGACATGAACACTGCCGCAATAATGGAGAACACCGTATAGCAGCCGAGAAAAATGACGTTGTAAACGATCGTGTTGCGAGTGACGAGCCACGCTTTTCCCGACGCAAAGAAATAATGGAAATTATCGAACCCGACCCATTTGCTGAAGAACATGCCGCCTGTGCGAGTGTAGGATTCGAACGCCATGACAATGCCCGCCATCGGGATGTAAGCGAATACAATAAAGTAGATGGCGACTGGCAAAAACATCGTGTAGAGCACCCAATGCCTGCGAATATCTTTCATGCAACAACCTCCGTAACAATCTTTCTAGTAGTGCGTGCTCAAAAAACGTGTTCAAAAAGTTCGGTTTCAGCACCTGATGCCGAATACGCTTCTTGTGATGCTTCGTGATCAAAAGCGGAGTTTTTGAACAACCTCTCTAGTTACTATGCTGTAATCGTACTGGAATCCAGAGAAAGTTCCCACACGGCTACTTTACGTTTATCTTTGATAATCCAAGCTTGCGAAGGGACAATTGTACATCCATGTAAAAAAGGCATACCAGCGGAAAGCCTCGACAGTCGCATCGCATCGCCAAATTATCGCTATAACCGCTGCCCCTCACCTTGAACGGCTGCCTGATCGTTATCCTCGTATTGTTACGCTTACGGTTGCAGATGAGCTTATTGACTCCGATATGCACCTTTGCAAGCTGTAACGGTTGCAGGCGAGCTTTTTAGTCCTAATCGAGCCACAACAGCCCGTTTTTGCCACAATACCCGCTCTCGCAACCGTTACGCGCTTTAATGCTGCGTATTAATGGGAATAGCCGCTATGACAACCGTTAGGCCAATCGATGTATCCTTGACCAATCAACACTCAATAGTCCAAATAAAAAGCCCGCCCGGTCATACGCCCGGACAGGCTTTGCTGCAACGCTATTTGCCGTTCTGACTTGCTAAATATAGGTCGCCCTGCTTCTGCACTTCCATCTTAACCTTGTCGATCCCAGCCTTCTTCAGATGGCCGACAAGCGTATCGAAGGCCGCATCCACATCGTCAACCGCGCCGATGTAGAGCGACTGCGCATACTGCGTGGACACGCTCTTCATATTAGCGACCTCCGATTTCACCTCAGCGGAGTTGAAGAAGAAGTTGCGGTATGGAACGGCCTCCACCAGCGGTCGGATTTGTTCTTGCAGTGCCGTATAGGAGTCTGTCCAATTGGCCATCGGCTTGAATAAGCTCTTATTGACGAACCAGAAGCCAGCAGCATCCGGGGGATACGTGTTCGTCTCCGATGTGACGCCTTCCGGCAGCCCGATGCGTCCGTCTGGCGTGAACGCATAATTGACGCCTTCAATGCCGTAATAAGCCAAGTACGCATACGAAGGGTCATCCATCAGTAGATCCAGCGCCTCCATCGCACGTTCTGGATTTTTGGAGGAAGACGCAATTGCCGCCCCGTTGTTCAGTAAGCTCACCTTCGATGCCTTGCCGGAAGGATACAAGAGCGGAAGCGGATAAATATCGATGCCCTGCTCCTTGCAGGTCATAAATACATTTTGCGTATCGATCGAGTTGCCGAATGCGATGCCCGACTTGCCATTGCAGAAATTGTCCTTCGAGCGGATGTTGTTCGCATACGGATTCCGATTCACATAACCTTTGTCATACCAATCCTTCATGATCCGAGCGGCTTCCTTCTGATAGCTGAGAATCGGCTCTTCGACCATACTGTACATCTTGCCTGCCTTGTCTTCCATATCAACGGCGATGCCCTCTGCAAGCGGATCGCCCGAATCGATGGGAGCGCTGGACCAAGCAAACTTCTCGGACAGCAGGTAGCTGAATGGAACGGGCAGGTCATACCGAGAATCGAGATTGAGCGGCGTCATACCGGGGTAGCTCTTCTTAATCTCAGCTAGATAAGGCTCGATATCGGAAAACTTCCTGATCTCCTTCATTCCTGCCTTGTCCATCACGTCCTTGCGGAACAGCGCAACATTGACCATCGTATCCGGCGAGGATGTCGGAATCATATAAGGAGTGCCGTTCACTTTGGCTGCTTCCAGCGCTTCTGGCGGCATCGCCTTCATATGCCGTGGCATGTATTTCTCCAGCAGCTCGCGGCTTAGCGGATAGAGTGAGCCTCGGGTCGCCTCGGAGACGTAGTAGATCCATTCTGCTGCAAAAATAAAATCGACGTCCTGCCCGCTTGCGAGCACTAGCGGGTATTTCGAGGCGGCATCGCCCCAACCGATATAGTTAAGCTCAATCGTCGCGTTAATGTCCTTTTTGAGCTTCTCATTAATCGCCTGCAGCACCTGCGGCATCCCTTTGGGCGCTTCACCGATCAAATAGCCGACGAGCCTGACTTCCTTCTCGTGCGCTTGATCAACAGTTGCAACGTCACTCGTGCTGCCGCCGCATGCCGTCGTCTCCAAGATAAGAAGCAGCATCAGCACGAGCAACAGCGCTCCTCGCAGCATCGTCCGGTTCATAGTGAGCCTCCTCCTTCCTCCCGTCATTCCTCTCGACGTTCAGGCAGCCGCAGCACGACACGCGTCCCTTCGCCTTCCGTGCTGTAATATTTCAATCCATATTGCAAGCCGTATGAAAGCTGCAGTCGCTCCTCGATATTGCGAACGCCATACCCGCCCCTTGTGCCTTCTCCTTCCGGGAGGTGAAGAATAGCGGCCAGCCGCTCTTCATCCATACCAACGCCGTCGTCTGCGATTTCGATGAGCAGATCGCCCTTGTCCGTCCACGCGGATACGCGGACCTCGCCTTCCTCGCTGTCCTTCTCCATAATGCCGTGCAGAATCGCATTCTCCACGAGCGGTTGAAGCAGGATTTTCGGCAGCTGACAGTCGTATAGCTCTCTTGGCACCTCGAACTCCAAACGGACGCTATCGTCGAACCGCATATTTTGAATCCGAACATACGCTTCGATATGCTTCAGTTCACTTTCCAGCGACACATATTCCTTGCCGTTGGACAAGCTGAGCCGATAGAAAACCGTCAGTTCATCCACGACCCGCTTAATGTCCCGCGCATCGGACTCGATGGCCAGAACGTTGATCAGCTCCAGCGTATTGTAGAGGAAGTGCGGGTTAATCTGCGCTTGCAGCGCCTTCAATTCTTTGTCCTTCACCTCTTGGCCTAGCGAAGACCGCTCCTCGATAAGCCCCGAGATGTTCTGAACCATCGTGTTGAAATTATGCGTAAGCTCCCCGATCTCATCCTCGTTCACCGGCAGAGGCGCAAGCTGAAAATGCCCATGCTTCACCTTGCGGACGTGAATGATCAACCGACGAATTCGTCTCGTCGCAGACTCGGCCACGAAGAACGACAGCGGCAGCATTAACGGCACGATGAATAGGAAGATCGAGATAATCCGATTCCTCGCCTTCACCGTCGACTGCAAAATGTCCGAGTAAGGCACGACCAGCGCCACCAGCATGTCGGTATGTGGAATCATCTGGACACCGAGCAATTGCCGATTGCCATTAATCGAGTAATGGTCGTTATAATACGTATCGACTACATCGGATGCCGAGTAGAGCGCTTTGACGTTCTTTACGAGCTGATCCGAATATTCGAATTGGTCCGAGCCGCCTAGAAAATCGCCTTCCGCATTAAACAAGAAAGCTGATGCATTTGGCGTCAGAATCGCATGGTTCAGAACGGACTCCATCGCATCCTGCTTGACCCTTGCTCGTACGATGCCGACGAACTCGCGAACATCGTGGTCGTTTGGTATTTTGCGCAGCACAGTCAATTCTCGGCTATCCGCATTCGCATCCAGCGTACTAGAAGGAAGCCAAGCGACAACCCCATTCGTCTGGGCAAAATGAACATACCACGGCTCCGTCTGCACCTTCTCCATGTTCAGAAACTCTTCATTCTCCGTTGCACCTGCGAGCCCTTGGTTCATATAAATCTGAATCGTCTTAATGTCGTCATTGTAGCGGAATTGATTGATCAGTCTCGACAGCTGCAACGCATCCATATGCCAGAGGTCAATATTCTGATAGGGAGACGAATCTGCGCCGACAGCTTTCTGTACAAGCTCGTTGTACGCGATGAAGTTCAAGACCTCCGTAATAGCCTCGGATTTGTACTCCAGATAGGCTTTCGTCTCATCGAGAATTTTGTGAGAGGAATATACGGCAGCGTCCTTATTCTCTCGTTGTGTCGAATTGATATGGATGAACAATAACAGCACGAACGGAATGAGAATGACGAGCACATACGTCGCGAACAGCTTGTAACGGATGCTAAGGTAAACGGGACGTATCAGCCTTAATCTCATCGAATGGCACGCTCCCTATATTCGGAAGGGGTGCAGCCAGCTTTACGCTTGAAGAAAATCGTAAAGTAATTCGAATCCGAGATGCCGACCCGCATCGCTACCTCGATGATTTTGACCTTCGGATCGCTTAGAAGCTCCTTCGCTTTGTCGATTCTCGTATCCATGATATATTCCTTGATCGTCTGTTTGTGATGCTTCTTAAAGCAGGCGCACAAATACGTCTCGCTCAGCTGGACGTGATCTGCAATCGACCGAATCGTAAACCCCCGCTCGTGAAAATGGGCATGGATATACCGGGTGATCTCTCGGATCTTCCCGCTTCCTACCTCATCATCCGACTTCGCCATCGAATCGAGGAACGACAGCACGTACTGCTCCAGCGCATCAAGGCTGGGAATTCGGTCGATTTCCTTCCACATATAACGACGCTCCGTGTCCTCGGAAATCTCGGCCAGCCCCAGCTGTACGGCTGTCTCCATCGCCGCTGCGAGCAGCTGGAAGTACGTGTCCTTGAGCCGCATAATGTCCAAGTCCATCTGTTTGCGCGCATAAGCGGTCCACTCTAGAACGATTCGCTTCGCATCGTCGACTTGCCCGACCCGAAGATGATCGCGCAGGAGGCGAACCTCCTCCCAGTTCATCATCACGGGAGCATGGTTTCGCAGTGCATCGGAGAAGATCGGCTTCGATCCGCTGCCGTAGTATTGATAAGCACACGCTTGATAAGCAAGACGGTAAGACTGCGGAATGCCCCCACGAGAAGAGGCAGGGGTTCCGATCCCCATCCGCAGATCGATCACTGGACCAGCAATCGTTCTCAGCTCCGCGAGAAGCTCTTCAATGACGGCTCTTCCGTCGCTGTATGCACTTCCGAATGTTCCAGGCATCACCAGCACAAGAAGATTGTTGGAGTCGAAGCCGGCAAGGGACCGCAGCTCTTGTAACCGCGGTTGAACGGAGATCGCCTCCAATATTCGCTGCTGGGTGATGCCGGGATCCTCCAACAGTTCGGATGGATTCCAATAAAGACTGGAAGCAACGACCGTGAATGGTCCTTCGAGCGGCAGCAGGAAGGTTTCCCGACTCTTCAGCGCAGGAACGACATTAGGAGAGTCTGGATCAGAGATGAGCCGCCGTACCATCTCTTGTCTCAAGTACGGGAGGCTGCGATCGAAGCCTTCCTGCAGCTTCAACTCCTCCTCCTTGCGTTTCAGTTCTTCTCGGCGCAGCCAGACAGCTTGCTCGACCGCATCGCGTACTTCGTTCAAATTCACTGGTTTATCAATATAAGTAAACGCTTTCAATTGAATGGCTGATTTCAAATATTCCTTATCCGAGAAGCCGCTCAAGAAGATCAATTGACAGTCCGGATCCGTCTTCCGGTACGCCTGCGCGAATTCAATGCCGCTCATCTTCGGCATTCGGATATCACATAGGATGATATCGGGCTGCAGTGTCGTTGCAAGCTCCAACGCCTGCAGTCCGTTGCGTGCTGTCTCAACTTCCTCGATCCCTATCGCATCCCAAGGAATGTAGTTATGCAGCAATTCCCTCGTACGCCGCTCGTCGTCCACGATTAACAATTTCAAGGCAATCCCCCCTGCGTCACGAGCTCTATGATGGTTAATCTACTACGCACAATGTTGTGTCCTGCACACACGCAAGACTTCGTCACCTCATTATAGAAGATCGAGTTTGCGCTGCATACGGGGTAAATCTATGAATTTCTTAGTTTTCTGCAACTGGAGGATTAGATGCGAGGGGAAGTAAGAGCGGCTCTATTACGCTTAATTGTTCGTGTGAGGGGTTAGCGGGCGTTTAAGGGTGGTTCTACCACTCTTAATCTTGAAACGTGGCCCATTTGCGGGCGGTGGCGAGGTGCTAAGGGTGGTTGCGCTACACTTAATTATTAATGCGCGAGGTTTTCGTACGATTAAGTGCGGCTTAACCACACTTAATCTCGAGATATAGCTCATTAGTCGGCGATGACGAGGTCTAAGTGTGAAAGTACCACACACTTAATTGTTGCTGGGCGGGGTTTGCGTTCGTTTAAGCGTGATGCGAGTACACTTAATTGCTGAGCATCGGTGAAACGTTCAGTATAAGAATGACTCCATTGTAACTTTTATGGAAAAGTTCACGTCCAGTACTCAAACGGTCGAAATGGAGTGTCCTAACTTGAAAAGCACAATCATTATCGCTGCTGCTGCTCTTACCCTCTGTCTGGCTGGCTGCACTAACGCGAAAACCAACTCATCTCAGAACGAACAGCTGACCATTCAACCACCAGCTGCCGACAGTATAAATCCACCTGAAAAAGCCAGCATCCTCAAGCCAGCAACGGACATCTCTCAACCTAACACTGACACAACCAATCAGCCATCCCCGTCCTCGCAACGCCTTACGCAAGAAATTACGATCTACGAGCTAGAGTCTCAAGTATTCGATGCGAAAACAACTGCAATCCCCTCCTATCATAAAGGGAACATCGTCTATTGGTCAGAGGCTGAGGTGAACAGCTTTAATGAAGGGCACAGCGTCACTTGGGGCGATGCACTCGTAAGAACGTTTTTAAGCATAGCGAACCTTATTCCATACGATTACCTACAAGACGAAACCATTGGTGAGCAGTTATCGAAGATCCAAGGCGGCGCAGCCAGCAAGTCCTTCACGTTAACGACCCAGAATGGGGTCATCTTTACAAGTCAGCCCTATGATGCCTCAACAAGAACGACCGTCGTCGATGTTGACGTACCGGATCTAGGGACATATAAGGTCATATCCAAGACAAGTGCAGACTCAGGAATACAAAACATTATGAAGATCACATTCAAGGCTAATCCCACAGCAGCAGCCAAGCATTCGATAACGATCCTCGACCTAGACGACAACTGGCTTGAGACAAAGAGCAGCAAGCTTCCGGTTTACTCGAATGGCGGACTCGCTCGAAGCAGCGATGAATATCCATGGACGACTAACCCACTTGTACAAGCACTCCGCTCCACCCTAAATCTAGTCCCGGGCAATGAAACGAATCTTAAAACCTTGGAGCAGGAGCTCGACGCCATAAAGACAACAAGTGTGACTCTATCCAATCGAATGAAGCTCACTTTAACATCTGCTGATCCCAAGTATCGGCCGGCCACCGTTGAGGTTGATGTTCCAAACTGGGGAACGTATACGATCTCTCTTGCTGCTGCACCTGATGAGCAATGGCTCATTCCGGACAAAATCGTGCTCCACTTCGATTAATGAAAAGGCTGCACCCTAAGCTGAATTGCAACGGCCAACAAAGCAAAGCTCCCAACGACGGGAGCTTTGCTTTTATCGCTAACACATACAATCGTGAGAGCAGCAGGCTGCTTTACGATTTGCTTAGAGAATCCATCCTCTCTACACCACACAAAAAAACACGGCCAGACAGCGCCTCTTCGGCGTCATCTGACCGTGCTCTCATTCCTGTATTGAAGAGGTTTTTTATTTGATTACTTGTTCATTTTGCTCCAGTCAGCAAGGAACTTCTCGATACCGATATCCGTCAGCGGATGCTTCCAAAGCGATGGGAGCAGCGAGCCTGGAATCGTTCCAATGTGTGCGCCTGCGATTGCCGCTTGTTCCACATGCGCAATGCCACGAATGCTTGCCACGATGATCTCCGATTGATAGCCATAGTTCTCGATAACCGTGCGAAGCTCGCGAATGAGCTTCATGCCTTCAACGCCGATATCGTCGAGTCGGCCAACGAATGGGCTGATATACGTCGCACCGGCTTTGGCAGCCATGAGACCTTGTGCAACGGAGAAAATGAGCGTCACGTTCGTCTTGATGCCATTCGACGTCAATTCGTGACATGCGTACAGCCCATCCTCTGTCATCGGCAGTTTAATGACGACATTTGGCGCCCACTTTGCAATTTCGTAGGCTTCCTTCAGCATGTCCTCGGCTTTCGTACCGATAACCTCTGCACTGACAGGACCATTAACAATCGAGCAAATTTCTTGGATAACCGTCTTGAAATCCCGGCCTTCCTTTGCAATAAGTGACGGATTCGTCGTTACGCCATCCGCAAGACCAAGCTTAGCAATTCGTTTAATTTCATCCACATTCGCCGTATCGAGAAAGAACTTCATCAAATAACCCTCCCATTGGTTATGTTCAATTACAGTTCAAATGATTTTCCGAAGAAATTCGTAATTTCTCGCTCTGCGCTCTCGTCCGAATCGGAGCCGTGAACGATGTTGCTTGAAACATCCAACGCATAGTCAGCGCGGATCGTACCTGGTGCGGCTTCTGACGGATTCGTGCGGCCAATAAGCGACCGAGCGTTCTTAACAGCGTCCTGCCCTTCCCATACCATCGCAAATACCGGGCCAGACATAATAAAATCAATCAACTCTTCGAAGAACGGTTTCCCTACGTGCTCAATATAATGCTTCTCCGCAAGCTCGCGGTCAATATTCATCATCTTCGCATTCGTCAGCTTAAGGCCTTTCCGCTCGAATCGCGTCATAATAACACCGATCAAATTACGCGCAACGCCATCAGGTTTAACCATTACGAAAGTACGGTTCATCTCTCCATCAGCTCCAATTGAAGTATTGTGTAAGCAAGATTAAGTCCATTATATTCCAAACGGCTGAGGACGGGGTGTATCGAATATCATAATTGGCGGCGTTAATTTGAACATTCGGTGTCAGGCGCGGTTTAAATCGAGCGAAGCAGCGGCTTATTCGGCAAGTGATGCAGCGATTTCACAAAACGAATCGTACGCGTCTTCGCGCGCATCACGATCGAATGCGTCTCTGCCCGCTGGCCTTCCGTATACCGCACGCCGCCAAGGAACTCGCCTGGCGTTACGCCTGTCGCAGCGAAGATGACATCCTCTGTACCGACCATGTCATCCACGGTCAGCAGCTTGCGAGGATCGCTTAAGCCCATCGCGACGCAGCGTTCAAATTGCTCTTCATTCTCCGGCATCAGCCGGCCTTGAATCTCGCCGCCTAGACATTTCAGCGCCGCTGCTGCCAATACGCCCTCAGGAGCACCGCCGGAGCCAACGTAGATGTCGATTCCCGCTTCCGGGAACGCTGGTGCAATAGCCCCTGCCACGTCACCGTCACTAAGGAACTTAATCCGAACGCCCGTGCTGCGAAGATCCTTGATCATCGTCGCGTGGCGCTCTCGGTCAAGAATGACAACCGTCAAATCCGAGATCGGCTTGCCTAGCGCAAGAGCGGCCTTCTCCACAGTCGTGCGGATCGGATCGTTTAGGCTAAGCTTGCCCGCCAGTGCTGGACCAACTGCCAGCTTCTCCATGTACATATCCGGCGCGTGCAGCAATTGGCCTTTGCCGGCTACAGCGAGTACGGACATCGCATTGTTGAGTCCCTTCGCGACAATCTCGGTTCCTTCGAGTGGATCGACAGCTACATCGACCTCACGTCCTTGCATACTGCCTACTTCTTCACCGATGTACAGCATCGGCGCTTCATCCATCTCGCCCTCGCCAATGACGACCGTACCGCGAATCGATACAGTATCGAACATCAAACGCATCGCTTCTGTTGCAGCGCCATCCGCTGCATTTTTGTCGCCTCGGCCCATCCAAGGTGCAGCTGCTAGCGCTGCAAGCTCCGTTACCCTTACCAATTCAAGCGCAAGCTCACGCTCCATCTCGAATCCCTCCGACAAATGTTATTAGTTTCCAAACGAGTGTTAATTCATTCCAATTCGTTCAACATCCCGATAATGATGCCTGCTGTTTCTTCAATTGCACGATGCGTCACATCGATGATCGGGCAGCCAAGCTGCTCCATCAATCCTTGCGCATAATCCACTTCAGATTGAATCCGCTCAAACGATGCGTAGGCTGCTGCAGGCGGAAGTCCTAGCGACTTGAGGCGCTCAGCGCGAACCTCCTGCATCCGCTCCGGCTGCATCGTCAGACCGACGATTAGTTTGCCTGGCTCAGAACGCAGCTCCATGGGCGGCTTCACCTCAGGGAGCAGCGGGAGATTGGCGACCTTGTACCCTTTGTGCGATAGGAAAATGCTGAGCGGCGTCTTCGATGTACGAGAAACACCAACAAGCACGATCTGCGCCTCCGACAATCCTCTTGCATCCTTGCCATCGTCGTAACGGACGGCGAATTCAATGGCTTCCATCCGCCGGAAGTAGTTCGCGTCCATCGAGTGCAGCAGCCCGGGCTGCCGCTTCGGGAACGTGCCGAACGAATCAATATAAGCCTGCATCATCGGTCCCATTACATCGACGGCGCGTACACCACGTTTCACCGTCTCCTCGCGCATCATCTCGCGAAGCTCCGGCTGGACGAGCGTGTAAGCGATGAAGCCGCCGTATTGCACCGCCTCGTTCACAATCGAGACGATCTCATCCTCGGTTCGCAAATGTCCGTACCGCTTAATGCGGACACCATCAGACGCGAACTGGCGGAGCGTCGCCTTCGCTACTGCCTCTGCCGTTTCACCGACAGCATCCGAGCATACGATAATCATTCCTTGCGTCTGCCATTCAGAATCTCGCATTGCGTAAGCCGCTCCTCCTATTCCGTGTCCGCCGTCAATTCTGCGACGAGGTGCACAACATTCGACTTCGTAATCCACCCGGCAATCTCGGGCTCGCCATTATCATCGGGTACGATGACCGGGAGACAGTCGATCTGATGGGCAAGCATCTTGCGGATCGCGTCAGCAATGGCGTCCTCCGGCTTCGCTGTTACAATATTCGGATAGCGTGTCATTACCATACTGACGGGAATGGTACCTGCGGACGGGTTGCCAAGCGTAACCTTGAGCAAATCCTTCGGCGTTACAATCCCGACGAACTTCTGCCTCGCATTCACGATGAGCAGCGTATCCGCATTCGCCATATACAACGTGACGACTGCATCATGTACCGAGTAAGTCTCCGGCACACTGACCGGCACACCCTGTACTTGTCCAACTGTTAGCTGCTGGAACCGGCTAAGCGAGGTGTTGTCTGTTCGGTAGGCATTGCCGATCGAATAACCAACCTTCGGCTTCGCTTCGAGCATGCCGAGCATGACCAGCAGCGATAAATCCGAGCGCAGCGTCGGTCGGCTCACCCCAAGCATCTCCGCCAGCTGCTCGCCCGTAATCGGCGCGTGCTGTTTGACGAGCTGCACCAGTTCCAACTGTCTTGCTGAGAGATTAATGAAGCTCTCCCCCTCTCTGCATCATTAAGTATCTCGCTGTATCCTTAAGTTGCATTTAATATATCACATTGAACCAATAGTGTGTAATAAATAATATTAATGAGATGTCATAAATAAACTGATAGATGATCAACCCAACCTATATCTTAGGAGTTCTACCCACCTAAATCATTGGTCCTCTACCCACCTAAATCCTCAGGAGTTCTACCCACCTAAATCCTCCCTGCTAGGGAGGACCCCATGGGACTCCCGTCCCCTGGACCCCGGAAGGGGGCGGTGGCGGACAGAGGCGCGTGTGAGATGCTGCTTGCTTGGGGCCGCGTGCCCTATGGGCACAAGCTTTTGTTCGTGTGGGGTAGAACATAGATGTTGCTGTGCAACATCTATGTTCATTCAAGAGCGATATAAGTTATCCAATAAGCCGAACTTATTGCAACATAAAAAGGGCTGTCTCTCTCAGTATCGGTACACTGGGAGAGGCAGCCATTGATTTATATACGACGTACTAATTAATGATTTAATAGTCCTAATAGTTGTCTGATAGCTGCTTTCACTAACGCTTCTTGTAGTGCATGGTGATCAACAGCGGACTTTTTGAACAACCTGTTAAGATTCACTTGGCTCGACGCCGCGAATTCCGTAGAAAAATAGATTAATAATCTCCTCCATAAATTCGCCGCTTCTGCCGCTCTGATGCGCCAATTCCAGCAGCGTGTGAGACTGCATCTTAAGCATGCCGATGTATGCCATAATGGTCGCGGTTGGCATCGACTCCGCTATTTCGCCCTTCTTCTTGCCCTCTTCAATCATGCGAACGAGCATCGGCGCTGCCTGCTCCCGGTACAGCACTTCAATATAGCTGGCAAGCTCCGGATCGGAAGTCAGCATCTGCTGAAACATCGCCGGTGAATACGTCTCGAACGTTTCCTTATCTAATTGAATCGTATATCGGACGATTTCCTTCAACGTCGGATTGCCATCCAAGAACTGCTCGAATCGGGCATAATTCATGTCCATATACCGTTTGATCGACTCACGAATGAGCGCTTCCTTGTTGCCAAAATAGTTATAGATCGTAACTTGAGAAACGTCCGCCTCCGCTGCAATATCGGCAATGCGAATATTCCGCGGTTCGCAGGTTCGCAGCATCTCCAATACCGTGTTCATCATCTTCTCTTTAATTGCAGACTTCCGCCTCTCGAACCCGTTCATTAAGCCCTCCTGTCATCCTTATTTTATGAAATTTTTATGCCTTATTATTTCATAACTCCATTGACTTCTTCAATGGCTAAACCTATCATATATTATGAAATATAACAATAAAATATTTCATATCTAGCATACATTCAAAAAGTACGGTTTTCAGCACCGAGAAGGTTGGATCAAGCGGGAATGAGGACTTTTGGAACTTCCTATACTGTGGACGGGGAGGCAGGGCATATGCTAATCGTTGATGGGCTGACGAAGCAGTTTGCCAGCGGACGAGGCATTATGGACGTTTCGTTCACTGTAAAGCAAGGAGAAGTATTCGGCTTTCTCGGACCGAACGGCGCCGGTAAGTCGACCACGATTCGGCACATCATGGGCTTCATGAAGCCGGATCGAGGCCGCGCAACAATCAATGGTCTCGATTGCTGGAAGGAACAAGGTGCCGTGCAGCGGCTGGTCGGTTATTTGCCTGGTGAGATTGCATTCATTGAAGGAATGACAGGCAGAAGCTTTCTCTCGTTTCTAGCTGACATGCAGCGAGTGGATTCGTCCGTCAAGCGAGCGCGCTTAATCGAAAGGCTGCAATTCGACGACACAACGCCGATACGCAAAATGTCCAAGGGCATGAAACAAAAGGTCGGCATCGTTGCTGCGTTCATGCACGATCCTGCCCTTATCATTCTGGATGAGCCGACGTCCGGCCTCGATCCGCTTATGCAGCAGACGTTCATCGAGCTTGTGCTCGAGGAGAAAGCGAAGGGCACAACGTTCCTCATGTCCTCCCACAGCTTCCCCGAGATTGAGCGGACCTGCGACCGCGCTGCAATCATTAAGGATGGTCGTATCGTAGCCGTAAACGACATACATGAACTCCAATCGCTGCAGCGCAAGCTCGTCGTTATCGTGTTCGAGCGTGCAGAAGATGCGGAGCATTTTGCCAAGTCTGGTCGGATTCCTGTGGAGTCTCGCGATGATCGCTTGGTTACCGTTGCGGTGCAGGGCAATTACAATGAGCTCATTCAAGAAACGGCCAAGTACCCCATTCGTTCTCTCGATATTACCGCTCAAAATCTCGAGCAGGTCTTCATGCATTACTACGATCGGAAGGAGAACGCCCGATGAATGCGCCGCTGTTCAAGCAAATGCTCCAGACCAATATGAAGGGCATCAGTAATTATGCCTTCGGCTCGGCTTTCTATATTCTACTTATGTTCTGGCTCTACCCCCGTATGGCGGCGAATACGGATGCGCTTAATGATCTCCTGAAATCGATGCCCGAAGGCGTCGTCAATGCATTCAACATTCAAGGCGGGTTCGGCAGCATGGAAGCATTCATCTCTGGCGAATATTATGGACTCATTCTTCCGATTCTTCTCTCGATCTTCTCGCTCATAGTTTCGACGGCCTTGCTCGCAAGGCTGGTGGATCAAGGCTCAATGGCATATTTATTGTCTACGCCTACCACTCGTCGGCATATCGCGACGACGCAAGCTGCGGTGCTGACTGTCGGACTGCTGATCATTATGTTGGTGACGACGGCATCGGGTTTTCTAGGCAATGCGTGGTTCATCGGCGACAAATTCGAGTTCGACGGCTCCCGCTTCATTCGACTGAACATTGTTGCGTGGATGCTGTTTACGGCGGTTGGCGGTATCTCGTTCCTCATCTCTGCCGTTGCGAATGATGAGAAGAAGGCGCTCGGTACGTCGGGTACGATCGTATTCGGCATGTTCGGACTTGATATGATCGCCAAGGTGAGCGACAGCGTGGAGTGGCTGAAGTGTGTGTCGGTCTTCTCGCTGTATCGGCCGGGTGAGATTGCCGCTGGTGGAGGTAATCCGTTGGTGGCATCGGTTGTTCTGCTCGGCATCGGGCTGGTATGTTTCATAGCGGGAGTTATTTCATTTAGTCGGCGGGATTTGCCGCTGTGACAGAACAAAATCCCCCTGCAAAATAAACTGCGCAATCGAATGTTCTTCCGATCGCTGTTGTATTCGGATTCCTCTGAACAATGAGGTCCAAGTTGGAATCCGAATACAAAGGCGACCGCTGACGCTTCTCCAGAATCATTCGCCTGCTGCGTTTATTGCTTGGGATTAGATCACAGTACAACAGCAAATAAAATATTTAAAATTAGAACAGCAGAGGGTTTTGAACGCCCTCTGCTGTTTTATTTTAAAGGCCAGTACTTCAGTGCGAGGTGTACTGAGCCCTCTAACTATAAATGCTAGTTACCCTTGGCGATGTTCGTGATAACCCAGTTGCCGTCCTGCTGTTCTAACGTCAGCGACCATTCTTTTGTGAACGATACGACCTCCGTAGATTCATCATGGATGTAGTCGAAGAAGTAGACTTTGATTGGCTCAGACAGGTCCAGCTCTTCGCCTTCGGTGCCGACCGAGGCGTAGAGAAGTAGTTCGTTGTCTGATAGGTCCAAGTCGGCGTAGTCGATGCTGTTCAGAATCTGCTGGCGAACCGGGTCGCCGTAGTCCAGTAGGATCGGGAAGTTTTGTTTGGAAATCGACTTAACTGCATGAAATAAGGAGTTTTCCTTTTCCTGCAGCTTGGCCAATTGATCGACGACAGAATTCGTCTGGCTTGTCGCGTCTTGCAGCTGTCTGATCTGATCGTCCTTCTCCTTCAACTGCTGCTTCAAGGCGGATATTTCATTTTGCAAATCGGAGAGATCTATACTTGCTTCGGTGCTTGGGGCAGCCACTGGCTTAGATTGATCACAACCTAATAGTGCAGTACTGATGGTGAGCAGGGCTACATTTAAACGTACATATCTATTCATTAGAGCCACCTCCGCCATATTAGTCTATGACAAGCATAGTCTCAGACGAAACTCGCTGGATGCATGTTTCATATCTCCAATTATACAAATAAAAACCCGCTAGAGACCACTTTGTTCCAAGTGTCCATCTAACGGGTTATTACTCTTCCCTAATTTACAACGCCATAAAGGTTGCCGTCTGGATCAGTCAACGAGAAGCCCTGCATGCCATCGAAGTCGTGGATGTCGCCGACGGTCGCGCCTTTCTCCTGAAGCATCCGGTGCGCGCCCTGAACGTCTGTCGTGTGGAAGTTATAGTATTGGCCGACGCCGTAATCGTTACGGGGGAACTTCGGCGGTACGATGTCATAGGACTGGACGAGGCAGAACATAATTCGCTCATCATTCATCATCGTTACCGTCGCTTTGGGCTCATCGTTGAACGTGATTTCGAAGCCTAGCATGTTCTTGTACCATTCCGTGGATCGCTTCAAATCGCTGACCGGGACGAAAATCCCGACGCCGTAGAACATTCCCATCGTTATGTACCTCACTCTTCCCCTAGTTTGGAACTACACCTAAATAACGACGAACAACGTCAAAACCTAACAGGTACTCGGATCAAAATGTACCAAATCTACGATTCCGTTATCATAAACCGATTGCCATCGGGATCTTCCATATAAAAAGCTAACTTTCCATTCATCGTCATCAGCTTGCTGATCACGATCCGCTGCTTAACAAGAGCGAGGTAGGCACTGCAGATCGCTCTCGCATCTCGCCTCTTAAAAGCACGTACTAGCTGATCCAGGTCAAAATGTCCATGATGCTCCGATCCGTACAAATCCTCCAGCTTGCTCACTGGCTCTTGGCCGACGGCGGCAAGCTGCGCCAGCTTCTTCAACCGAGCACGTGCACGCCCGAGCGTGACTTGGATCGTGCCTTCGGCAGCCCGTAGAAACTCCGCCGTCTCTCTCGCTGTGAAGGCGAATACGTCCATCAGCAGGACGATGACCATCGCACGCGGCGACAGCCGATGCGCCATTGTTTCCAGCAGCTCACGAGCTGCTAGACTATCATCCTCTACCGTATGCCCTGCTAGAGCATCGTCCGAGACATGAAGATGGCGTTTATCTACCTTCAGCTTGTCCTTCCACGCGTTGCTCGCAATGCGATAAATATAAGCGTTCGAGATGCTCCGGGATGCATCGATCTCAAGCGCGCGTACAATTCGCAGCAGCACCTCCTGCGTGAGATCCTCCGCCTCCCAGCGATCGGCAGTAATGTTCAGACAATACCGATAAGCCTTCTGCTTCAACCGCTCATAATCAAGAGGAAACTCCGTCACGATCCGGCACGCTCCTTCAAACACACGTAAATTTAGTATAATTTTTAACCCTATAATGGAAGGTTTCTCCGATAGTCAGTCGAATTCATACCAGCGACAAACTGCAATATCCATATAATTCTATCTTAATGAAGGATGTGTCGGCAATGTCTAAACCATCGAACAACACAGACAACCAGCCAACTTTCAGCGGTTTCTCAGAAGTAAATGCAAATGAATCATCCGTATCTCACCAAATTTCGGGTCTTGGCGGATGGCTCATCCTTATCCAAATCGGCCTCATCTACTCTTTGCTGAGCGACATCATTCAAGTCATGGGCAACGGGATCTTTAATGCAACAACGTGGGACAAGCTCACCAATACCGCTTACGATTCCTATAATTCCATGTGGAAGCCTGTCCTCATTACGCAGCTCGCCTTCTACTCCGTGTTCACCCTGTTCGTCCTCTTCACGCTCATCTCGTTCTATCGGAAGAAAAGCTATCTACCGAAGCTCATGATTACCTATTATGCGGTTTCATTCCTCTTCTCGGTCGTCAATTTCATTCTCGTGATGCAGATCGACAATCTCAAGACAGCTACGGACGTACCAATCACTCAGACAAGCCTCGTCACTGGTCTCGTGATCAGCGCCATTATATCGGCACTATGGATTGGCTACTTCACCCGTTCCAAACGGGTGCGCAACACGTTCGTTAACTAATCGACTCTCCCCCTACTCGTATGCAAAACAAAGCAAGGGCCGCTCTCGTCCGATACGAAAGCGGCCCTTGCTCGTCGTCATTCATGCTATAGCATATGCAGTGCTTGATCAGGATGTCCCTACTTGGAAGCCGTCATGGACAAAAATTGCTCCACATCCTCTGTTGTGAGCGCAACCGCTTCACGCCAGAAGTCTGGCTGCTCCAGATCGACGCCCAGATGCTTGCGTGCCAGCTCTTCCACAGTCATTCGTCCCGTGTCACGCAGCAGCGCCACATAACGGTCGGCGAATGCCGGACCTTCCTGCAGCGCACGGGCATAGATGCCGCTGCTGAACAGGAAGCCGAACGTATACGGGAAGTTGTAGAACGGTACATCCGTCAGGTAAAAATGCAGCTTCGAAGCCCAGAAGCTCGGATGTACGGCGCCCAGCTGATCCGAGAACGCTTCGCGCTGCGCAGCTTCCATCAGCTCGGACAGCTCCTCTGCTGTTACAAGCCCTTCGCTGCGCTTCGCATAGAATCGCGTCTCGAACAAGAAGCGCGCGTGAATGTTCATGAAGAACGCAACGGCACGCTGGATTTTATCCTCGAGCAGCGCAAGCCTTTCTTCTCCATCCTCGGTCATCTTCACAGCAGCGTCGGACACGAGCATCTCCGCGAACGTCGAAGCCGTCTCCGCCACGTTCATGGCATAATCCTGTGCGAGCGGCGGAAGGTCATTCATCACATGCTGATGATAAGCATGACCCAGCTCATGCGCGAGCGTCGAGACGTTCGATGCCGTACCGGAATACGTCATGAAGATGCGTGTCTGCTCCGACTTCGGCAGTGACGTACAGAAGCCGCCTGGACGCTTGCCTGCACGGTCCTCTGCTTCAATCCAGCCGTCGCGGAATGCCATCTGTGCGAAGTCCGCCATATCTGGACTGAATTGACGGAACCGCTCCACGATGAATGCTGCCGCCTCGTCGTAAGGAACTGTCTTTGCCGCACTGCCGATCGGCGCCTCGACATCATGCCAATCCAACTTCTCGATGCCGAGCAGCTCTGCCTTGCGATTCAAGTAGCGAACAAGCTGCGGCTTGCCTTCTTCAACCGCCGACCACATGGCGTTAAGCGTCGCCTCGGTCATCCGGTTCATCGCAAGCGGCTCCTTCAGTACATTCGCCCAGCCGCGGCGTTCATACAGCTTCAGGCGGAAGCCCGATAGACGATTGAGCGAATCGGCCGTCAGCTCGCCCAGATCCGACCATTCGCGCTCCCATTCCGCCATCGCTGTCTCACGAACCGCACGATCGCCGTCGGACAGACGGTTGTGCATTTGTCCCGCGGACAGCACGCGCGTGGAGCCATCTGGCTCCGTGACCGTAAACTTTGCACGCGATACGATCGTATTGTACAGCTCGCCCCAGCCATGATAGCCATCTACGGCAAGATCGCCAGCGAGCGCTTCAAGCTCTGGCGCCATCTTCTCTTTCGTTGCTTCGCGGCGCTCAGCAAGCGCGAATGCCGCACTTCCAGCAGGACCTTCCGCCAGCCACGTGTTCCACACGTCATCCGCTACCGCAGCGATACTCGCATCGAATTTCGTCAGTGCGCCGAGCAGGCGGGCACTGATTGTTTTAACCCGATCGTTCAAGCCGTTTGCCCCTCCGTCCTTCATGTTCTGCGCCATGAGGCAAGCGACGAATGAATCGGATTCTCGCAGCCGGAGTGTGATCGATTGAATCGCTTCCGTCCAAGCCGTCAACAACGCCTGAATCTGAAACGGCGCTTGCTCCCCTGCCGTCTCCGCCTCGTTCAGCGACTTCGTCAACGCCTCGATGTCCCGCTCCATGCCCGCCAATTCTTCTTTGAAGGCTGTCGAGCTAGAGCCCCCCGGATAGATTGATTCCAGCTCCCATGTCATCGGATATGTATGGCTCATTGATTATTCCACCTCTCACCAACAGATTCTTGTTTGCGCAATTGCAGCATGCAGTGTATAACTTTATTATATCCGATGTGCCGTGCGCTCTGCACATTCGCAATGACGAGTTCATTCTTACGAAGCAAGTCATTAATTTTAGGAGGTACTACGATGTCCCGACCCTTACAGATTTCAGCGGATACCGCTATTAAGCTAGCTGAGCAGCTTAAGGTGCCAGTTGAGCATCTCATGCATATGCCGCGTCATATCCTGCTCCAAAAGATGGCCGAGCTGGCCAATGCCTCTGCAGCAGCACCATCCCCGTCCGGTCAATCGCAAGAAGAGCCAAAGTCCGAATGATTCCATTCGAACGCACCTGGCCGTATGACATTATTCGCGGTGATGTCTACGTGTCCGATTGCCCGTTCTGCGATGCAAGCAACGTGCTTGTACCGCTCAAGCCATCGGAAATACCGAATATCCAGGACGGCAAGAAGAAGCTGCTCATCTTTCCTTGCTGCCATGGCAGAGTGACCGTGCTTAATGTCGATGGCGACTATCTGCTGACCGATACGAAGCTGCGCTAGTACAGCGGAGCGATATGTACTAACATACAAACAGCCTCCACCGATACTCGGCGTTATCTCCGAGAGTTGGTCGAGGCTGTTTGACTATTTTATCTTAAAATGTGTACCGAACTTTATTATGCAGTTTCGTCCGCAATAGTTAGACCTTCAGAGCGAATGAGCTGCCATTGATCGCGGCTTGCCTTAATCATGGCCGAGTCCACGATCCGTTTATCATTGACGACCCGAGAGAACCACCGAACCGCATCATTCGCGTTGCCCGTTCTTCGATTCAATTCACCGATCAAATACATCAGCCTGGCGTTATTGAGCGAGGACCCTTCTGTCTCATATACTTGAATATAGGCTTCAAGCGCAAAGCGTAAGAACCGCGCTTCCTGCTCCTGATTGTTCAATTCCCGATACAACCACGCAATATGATGCAGCACCGATGCCGTCACACGTGCGGACTCATTGATCACTTGCGCGCATAGCAGCGCTAGCTTGTACGTCTCGAGCGCCTGCTGGCCGGTCCGCTCACCGCTATAATCACGGGAACTCCAATGCTTCCCGATCCGCTCCCAATAATCCGAACGCTGCTTCTCAGTCAGCTTACTTGTGCTATTCTCCGTGGAGGCAAATCCACATTCCGGGCAAATACGTACGACATAGTATTCCGGGTTAATCTCTTTGTAATAACCGCAAAAATCGGAGTCCGTCTTGTATTGACGTTTGAAGCTTGGTCTTACGCGCGATGTCATAAAGCTCGTATCACAGCAAGAACAGCTCACCTTTGTTAGATATAACGGCTCCATATGTCCCACGTCTCCTTGTCATCATTGTTCCGTATTTACAAAATGATGCGCAGGTCCGCTTAGCCTCTCCAGTACGACGTCTCTTAGTTCCTCCGGCATGCCGATCTCTTCCAATGCTTCCCGCATGCATCCGAGCCATGCCCCTGCATGTGCCACCGTAATCGGGAAAGGCATATGTCTTGCACGCATCATTGGGTGTCCATATTCGTCTGAATACAGCTGCGGTCCGCCAAAAAACTGCGTTAAGAACAGCATCTGTTTTTCCATGACAGGATGAATATCCTCTGGGAATAAAGGACCAAGCAATGGGTCGCGCTGCACCTTCGGATAAAAAGCTTCGACGATTCGCCGTACACCGGCTGCTTCTCCAATCGCTTCATAAATCGTTATATATGATTTCATCGTCATCCTCCACTCAAAAGTTTAGTTCTTTAGGATCATTTCTTTAAGACTATATAGAAAAAATTTCGTTTCGCAATCCCGATTAACCAAATATGTCTAAAGTCCCAATATTCGTAATCTACTCGTGAATAGCGATGCCCACAGCCTTATTATCGCACATACAAAAAAATGCCCGCAAGCGCGGGCATTGGTCTGATATGAAATTTAGGTCAGGTCAGCGGTCAGCTTTCGTAATCTTCTTCCCCCGGAGCTAACAACGACTCACGAATGACGTAAACGAAAGCGCATACAAGGATACCAGCAATTACACTCACCATTGAGCATCCCTCCAACCATTCCGGAATTAACTTCATTGTAGCACATCCTTTTGTGAATAGCATCCCACTTTGCAAGCGTTTTCGAAATAAATTTTTATAATGTTCTGTCAATTTAAGCGTCATCTTTTTACACCTATTCGCATATAGCTCAAGGAGGAGTTGGACGGGCTGAAGAAAACACGCCTACGCGTTCGGAAGGAGGACTTATCCCCTATGCTTCGAGCTTGGCTACGGCCTGATGCTGCAATCGCTTGGGCAACGATCGGATTATGCCTGCTGCTCATCGCCTTCCCGACGGAAGCGCTCCACTCTTCCGCCCGCGGTCTTGCGGTCTGGTGGGAGGTACTGTTTCCCGCACTGTTTCCTTTCTTCGTATTATCCGAAATCTTACTCGGGTTCGGCATCGTCCACTTTCTCGGCACGCTGCTCGATCCGTTCATGCGGCCGCTGTTCCGTATCCCGGGCTCAGGCGGCTTCGTTGTTGCAATGGGATATGTGTCTGGCTATCCCGTAGGCGCTCGTCTCACCGCAAAGCTGAGAGAGCAGAATCTCGTTACGCGAACCGAAGGCGAACGCCTCGTTGCGTTCACAACAACGTCTGATCCCATCTTCTTAATTGGCGCAGTGTCGATCGGCTTCTTTCATCGCGTTGATTTGGCCCCTATATTAGCCGTTTCCCACTACGGAAGCGGCCTGCTTGTCGGCCTCCTGATGCGATACCATGGCAGGAAGGAGCCTATGAGCGAGTCTCCTACTCAAACGCAGCAGCGCGGCAGCCGGTTGGTACAAGCGCTCCAGGCGATGCACAAAGCTCGGCTTCAGGACGGCAGACCGTTCGGTCGGCTGCTGCAGGAATCCGTACACTCTGCGCTTCGTCTTATGATCGTCGTTGGTGGGCTGGTCGTCTTCTTCTCCACGACGATGGAGATGCTGCGACAATCTGGCGCCATTCATGCGCTGACCGATCTGCTTCAGCTCATGTTCGGTTTGATCGGATTGCCGAAGCCGCTCACTGACGCCGTCGTCTTTGGTCTATTCGAGGTAACGCTTGGTTCTCGCTCTGCCGGAGAGGCTGGCGGCGTGCTTATGCATCAAGCGGCTATTGCAGCTTGGGTGCTGTCTTGGGCTGGTTTATCCGTTCATGCGCAGGTTGCCAGCATTCTGAGCAGCACGGGTCTGCGCTACAGACCATTCGTGCTGGCAAGGCTTATTCACAGCTTACTTGCCGCCCTTTTTGTCTACGCGTTGTGGGGAATTCTCGGTCCTCATTGATGTGGCTGACGTTGTCAAGGCGACTATTTTCAGCTATGATCTAAACAGTTAAGCTGAAAGTGCGGAAGGAGCTGCTTTACCATTTTGAATTATACAGTATTAGATCGCGGGGACGAGCTATCGCGCTCGCTCGCAGCCAAATTTCATGAGTTAGCTGCGAAACGAGGAATGGTGCGCAACGATGATTCGCCCAGTGTCATTATATCCATCGGCGGTGATGGTACGCTGCTGCAAGCCTTCCACACCTACGCCCATCGTGCCGATCTTGTTTCGTTCGTCGGCGTACACACCGGTCATCTAGGCTTCTACGCCGATTGGAAGGCGGATGAACTCGAGGAGCTCGTGCAGGTGATGTCTGAGAAGGAGCCTCGTATTGTCAGCTACCCGCTCGCACAGATCGAGGTGGAGACATCCGAAGGTACTTCCTCCTACATCGCCTTGAATGAATTCACGCTTAAAGGTGTAGATGGTACGCTTGTGGCACAAATCAATATCAATGATGAATCGTTCGAGATGTTCCGCGGCGACGGCATTGTCATTTCGACCCCGTCCGGCAGTACCGCTTATAATAAAAGCTTAGGCGGCGCCATCGTGCATCCGTCCATCGAGTCGCTGCAAATCGCTGAGATCGCATCGATCAACAACCGCGTCTATCGTACGCTTGGTTCATCGGTGCTGCTGCCGAAGCATCATCACTGCGATATTCTCTCGAGTAAAAAGCAGCGCATTATGCTGGCGATCGACCATATTACGATTCTTCGCGATGATATTCGTTCGATCCGATGCGCGGTTGCGAACCGCAAAGTTTCGTTTGCACGCTATCGGCCGTTTACGTTCTGGAATCGCGTGCGCGAGGCCTTTATTGGGTACGACGTACAATAGTTAAGGGGCTCTGCCCCTTGGACCCCGATTATTTCATTACTTAAAAATTTCTACTCACCTAAATCCTCCCTGCTAGGGAGGACCCCATGGGACTCCCGTCCCCTGGACCCCGGAAGGGGTCGTGGGATGCACAAAGGCGGGATCGCGTGCTTGGGTGCTGGGAGTCGCGTGCCTTTGGGCAAGCTTTTGGTTGGTGCGTGGAAGGGCTGTAAAGGAAAGAGCTGTGCGAGTAAGAGCTACAAGGGATAGAGTTGTTCGTGAAAGAACTGTGCGGCGGAAGAACCCAATGAGAATAAGTTGTGTAATAAGCGTTGCGGAGCAGCGCTTATTTTTGTTTTTGGGGAGGTTTGAGGGGATTAAGTGATGTCAATCATTACTTATTTCTTCTGGGAAAGCTGATGCTAGTGCTATGTGGCGCTTTAGGTGCGATTTTGCATTACTTATTGGCTGGCGAAGGTCAGGTTATATGGAATAAGAGAGGTTGTGCCACGCTTAGTCCTCATAAAAGCCTTTACAAAAAAGAAGCTGTACAGTTGTCGACGGTAAACCGACGATTTTGTACAGCTTCTTTATATTTAGAGATACAGATATTAGCTTTCGCCGCCGTTGTCGCCGCCTGTTGGCTTAGGGCGCTGTGTGAGCGCTGCTTCGCTTGTTGCGGCAACTGTCTGCTCACGTGGCGGAATCGGGAGCCGCTTCTGACCTTTGCGATGCTTGATGCGCGCTTGTTGGCGCCCTTCCGCCGGGAAACCGTCTGCAGCCAGCTCGCTGTCAAAGCGCTGCTGACCTCCACGCGGCTGACCGCCGCGCTGCTGCTCGTTCCCGCGTGGGCCGTTGCTGCCGCCCCGTGGTGGCTGGCCTCCGCTGCGCGGTTGACCACCGCGCTGCTCTTGGCCGCGGGATTGCTGCTCCTTGCCACGGGACATCTCGCCGCCGCTCTTCTCATTGCCTCCGCGCTGCTGCTGCTTGCCGCCGCGTGGCTGTTCGCCACCACTGCGCTCATTCCCGCGCGATGAACCATTGCTCGCGCGCTGCTGATCGGAACCGCGGCGTTCGCCCTTCTGGCCGCCGCGCTGATCACTGCCTCGACGATCAAGGCTGCTCTCCATGAAGAACTCATCCGATTCCTTACGATCGCTGCTAATGCGCACGTCCTTGCGCTGCGATTGTGCATTGTTCTTGTTCGGACGACCTGCGCCTTGCTCTTGGCCAGGGCGTTCTGCCCGAACCGGTGCTTCCTTACGTACCGGATGCGGCTTCCGGATATGCTCACGAAGCACGATCGGGTCGCCGTTCTCATCCAGCGCGACTACCGCGTCTTCTCCACCGCCTTCAGTGGATGGCGGCGTGAGCAGCAGGTCTGGTTCATTCATTGCCGCCAGCTCCTGCTCACTCGTCTCATGGCGCTGAATGACGAAGTAAGCGCACCCGAAATTGCAGTACTCATTAATATAATCGACCAGTCCCGAAATAAAGCTATCCTTACTGCCCTTCGGATGATTGTCGCGGAAAAATCCTTTCAGCCGAAGCTGATTATAGCCCCAATCACCGATAATATAATCGTAACGCTCAAGCACGTCGCTGTAGCGATCACGAAATGCGGACGGATTCCAGCCGTTCTTATGGTCTACGATTAGTTCATAACGTTTGCCGCCGATAAGAATGGTCCCCACTCCTTCATGAAGGTCGACTCTTCAGTCTCTAGGTAGCAGCCGTAGCGGTTGTCTGCTCGGCTGACTTCACCTGCTCATGCGCATGATAGGAGCTGCGGACGAGCGGACCTGATTCGACGTGGCTGAAGCCACGCTTCATCCCTTCTTCTTTTAGCTGTTTGAATTCATCGGGATGCACATATCGGTCGATCGCCAGATGGCCCGGCGAAGGCTGCAAATATTGTCCCAATGTCAAAATGTTGCAATCGACGGCACGCAGATCGTCCATCGCTTTCAAAATCTCTTCGTATTGCTCGCCAACGCCGAGCATGATGCTCGACTTGGTCGGAATCGATGGCTGCATTGCTTTCGCTCTGCGAAGCAGCTCGATCGATCTTGCGTACTTCGCCCGTGCCCGTACGCGATTGGACAGTCGTTCAACCGTCTCAATATTATGATTCAGAATATCCGGCTTCGCATCCATTACGATGCGCAGCGAATCTTCGTTGCCGAGGAAGTCCGGAATAAGCACTTCAACGCTGCACAATGGCAAGCGTCGGCGAATAGCCTTAATCGTCTCTGCAAAAATCATGGCGCCGCCATCTGCCAGATCGTCACGCGCTACAGAGGTAACAACGCAGTGGCGCAGTCCCATTTGTTCCGCAGCTTCTGCAACCCGTTCCGGCTCAGCTAAATCCAGCTCGGTTGGCAAACCGGTCTTAACGGCACAGAACCGACATGCCCGTGTACAAATATCGCCTAATATCATAAAGGTGGCTGTGCGATTCGCCCAGCATTCATAGATGTTCGGACAACGCGCTTCCTCGCAGACGGAGTGAAGCGTCTTCGAGCGCATCATATCTTTAATCTCGGCATAGTTGCCGCCAGTCGCTAACTTGATCTTGAGCCATTCCGGCTTCTTCTCGGGTGATTTACGTTTCGTGCTCATGAAGATTCCCTGCTTTCTACGGTCTTCTCCGTTACATTATAGCACGTTTCGAATAAAATCCAATGATTTGCAAACGATAACGGCAAGAACGCCGGGCCCTCTCCGGCAATGCTTTACATCGTTATTATCGTTGGAGGTGGCCGCCTACCCTATGCGACATGTCATTCGAAGCGCGTACCGGCTCGTTGTGATGACCGCGGCCGTCGCCGCTGCCGCTCCTTGTGTCTTGGCGGCCGCTGCTCCTGTACAAGGGGCTATGACAGCCAAGAAACCACATATTGCACAAACCGTCAACACGAGTGGCAGTGAGCAGAAGATGTCTGACGCAGACATCTACAAAGCGCGCAGAGAGCTGTACGACCGAATCAGCCTCGGGACAAACGTGCCGTGGTATCGACTCGCCGCGATCGACCAGTATGAAAGAACGATTACGAAGGCCCGTCCCAAGACAAGAGCCCAGCTAGGCGCTCTTACCGGTATTTTCTTATCGGAGGAGGATTGGGCCGGCGAACTAAATCCGAATCAGCAGGATGTAATTCCCGCCTCGATTCGTTGGTTTGGTGGCAAAGGCAAAGATGGCGACGGAGACGGTGCTGCCGACCGTACGAACGACGTTGATCTGCTGTTCACAAGCGCCTCGCATCTGATGAAATACGGGGATGCGGAAGACGACTTCGCGATTGCGCTCTGGGACTACTACCACAGCTCGCGCGCTGTCCAACGAGTCGTGCAATTCTCTAAAATCTATGCGAAATTCGGCATGCTCGATCTGTTCCAGCATTCGTTTCCAATCCCAGTCGGAAGCAATTACTCCTATCGAAGCACTTGGGGGACGGGACGAAGCTGGGGCGGCAGACGCGTCCATGAAGGAACCGATATTTTCGCCGGCCATGGCGTTCCTGCACGAAGCACCTGCTATGGCATTGTTGAGGTGAAAGGCTGGAATCCTTATGGCGGCTGGCGTATCGGAATTCGAGACTTGAACAATTATTATCATTATTATGCGCATCTGTCCGGCTATACGAAGAACTTGAATCAGGGAGACATCGTAACGCCAGGACAGGTCATTGGCTGGGTGGGCAGCTCGGGGTACGGCAAACCGGGCACATCGGGCAAATTCCCGCCGCATCTGCATTATGGCGTCTATCGGGATCGTGGGCTCATTGAATGGGCGTTCGATCCATATCCGCTGCTGCGCAAATGGGAAATCGATGAGCGGAATCGGATGCGTTCCGCCAATAAGAAGAAATAAGACAAGCCGCACAGGACGATCGATTCGATATCCCGTGCGGCTTTGTTTATCTTATTTGGCTTCCTCTCCTGCTTCATCCGAATTCGACTCATCCACCGATCCGCTTGCTCCGATGGCTGCGTTATCTCCATTTGAACCTGTGCTATTGCCAGACGCCGCATGTGACCCATCATCGCCGCTTCCCGATGCTCCAGTGCCTGCACTAGGAATAGCAATATTCGGTGCCTGCGCAGCGGATTGACCGACCGGCTGGCCTTTGTTGTCATAATAGTACATTGGCACATCGCCAACGACGAGCAAGTAGGAGATCGGAATTTCTGTCGTAACCTTCTCAGGCTGCGTATCAAACGGAATGATAATCGATACTTCCGCTTCAATTCGAATATAGACCTCGACCAATATCATGTTAATGCCGGCATCCTGCTGCCTCGTATTCAAATCCACCTTCACCGTTCCAATCGGCTCAAAATGGACAGGAACGCGTGGTCCATACGACGAGATGAACGTACTGCCGAACGCTTGACCGATCGGGATACGCTCCGGAATGCTGCCCACATCGTCAAGCGTCTGCTGCACCGTGCTGATCGTCTGGCTCGTAATACGCATATGCTCCGCATAGTTCAGCATGAAGCCGGACACCTTGCCGCTGTTGTTCGTCTTCCAATCAATCAGCTGCTCGAAATCCGACTTGCTTGCCACCTGCTCCGATATCGCCTTATTGATCGCCTGCGTCGCAATCTGCTTCACCCGCAGCTCAGCAACGTTCATAAGCGGAGGCCCAAGATGACGATCAATATAGGCTGCTGTAAGAGAACCAGAGGCAATGAATAGACCAAGCAGCAAAAGAATGATCGTACGCTTACGCAGACGGAACCCGCCCGATTGACCGCGCATGCCTCCACCGCTTAACATCGACGTACGCACAGGCTTACTGCCGCTGCTATGCCAACGCTTCGGCCGTGCACTCGGCCTGCTTAAGCTGCTGAATATCGAGGAGTTTCCGCGGAATGGACGGGCTTGCTTCGCAGGCCGCAGCCTGCTGCCAGATTGAAATTTGACGGTCCGAATTCGCCCGCTCCACATCCAGCGCCTTCCCCATCGTGCCACAGATGACCGCCTCCCTCCTGCTGCAGATGTTGTCCCCACTTTAGTACCAGCATATGCCGCAAACATCCAGATCAGAAGAATGATTCCTAGGGCGTGTCTGAAAACCGTTCAAGGGCATCTCTCGCCGCCTTTTCGCCCCATGCTGCGTTGTCTTTCCTTGACGCACCTCCGGTACGCCTGCGAAAAAGCGCCTTGCCTGGAACGAAAATTCGACTAGACCTGCTCCGTTCAGCGTTTTCAGAAACGCCCTAAAGGAATATGCCAAGCAATGTCGAATTTGTATATGGCGACACATCTGAATATTTCGACAATATGAAATTGAGCGAGCGATGAAGGGAGAGAGCGCTATGGCGGGACCGTTTCTATTCATCTTCACAGGTACAGGAGGATCTGGCCGCAAAACAATCGGCAATCGGATCGGCGAGGAGCTTGGACTGTGCCCCGTTCCTTCCTATACGACTAGGCCGCCGCGCGCAAGCGATGCCTCCGGGAGGCCGGATCGAGACTATCATTTCCTTACACGCGAAGCATTCGAAGAGCTCGAGCGTAACGGCGAGTTCGTCGAGACCGTCACAATCAATCATGAGCGATATGGTGTTCGCCGCGCAGATGTGGAGAACGCACTGTACCATGCGAAGCGTAATGCATACGTCATTGTCAATCCCGAGGGGGCTGAAGCACTTAAGAAGCGGTATGGGTCAGCCGTCATCCGGCTATTCCTATATACGGACAAGGCTACGGTAAAAGCAAGGCTAGAAGCCAAGGGAGTATCCTTCGAGATTGCTGACCGCTATTTGAACGTCTATTCCGATGAGGTTATCTACCGCAAGCAGTGCGAGCATGTCATCGAGAACCTCGAGCTGCTGCCTACCTTAGCGCGTATTCGCGAAGCGATTCAAGCACACTTATAATGAGGAAACATTTTCAAATGAATGGAGAATAATAAACAGACCAGGCCCGGAAGTCTTTGATAGGACTTCCGGGCCTGGCCTTTCATGATTTTACCCCTTAACCGAACCTAACAATACGCCTTTCACGAAGAACTTCTGGGCGAACGGATACATGAGGATCATCGGCAATGATGCGATAACCATGGCAGCCAGCTCCACGGTACGAGCCGTAACAGCACCGACCCCTCCGGTCTGGTTGATGAGGCTCTGAACCGCCAAGTTGACGCCGTTGGCAGAGCCCATCATGTTCTCCACCGCTCGGTTAGATTGAATCAACCGAAGGATGACGTATTGAAGCGTCTGCAGGTCCGGTGACTGTGTGAAATACAAGGTGGCACCATAATCGTTCCAAACACCAACCGCGGTAAAGACCGACAGCGCTGCCAATACAGGCTTGGACAGCGGCAGCACGATCTGGAAGAAGATACGATATTCGCTCGCCCCGTCCATTTTGGCAGATTCGAACAGTGCCTCAGGGATGCTCTTAAAGTTGGCGTTGAATATGATAACGTTCCAGAATCCGCCGAACAGCGAAGGAAGGATATACACCCAGAACGTATCATATATGCCAAGCCAGTTCATGAGCATATAGGAAGGAATCAATCCCCCGCTGAAATACATGCTGATAAAGCCAATCGTCGCGTAAAATCCTTTGCGTTTCAAATAAGGCCGTGAAAAAGCGTACGCGAACATCGACGTGTACAGCATAGAGAATACCGTAACAATAACCGTTCGCAGTGCTGTGATTCCTGCGGCATGAAGGATGCCCGGATCGTTCAGAACCGCCTTCCAGCTCGCAGCCGTAAATTCACGAGGCCATAGAAAGACAGGCTCTCGAAGCAGGTCTTCGCCGCTGTTGAATGAACTAATGATGGAGAACCAGAAGGGATACATGGTCACGATCATCAAGAGAATCATGAGCGCGATTGTAAAACCGTTAAAGAAGCGCTCTCCGAAGTGTTTGCCTCCAACCATTATATCTCACCCCTAGAATAAACCCGATTTCGTAATTTTCTTGGATAGTGTATTTGCTCCGAACAGCAGCAGGAGCGCGAATACGGATTTCATTAGACCAATCGCCGTTGCAGATGAGAACTGGAAGTTCAACAGACCAGTTTGGTACACATACGTATCGATGACCTGGCTTGCAGGAAGGTTTAGCGAGTTTTGCAGCACATAGATCTGCGTGAAGTTGTTGTTCAGCATGCCGCTCACGGCGAATATAATCAACACCATTAACGTCGGCAGTATCCCCGGAATCGTAATGTGAAGCATTCGCTTAAAGCGCCCCGCTCCATCGATCGAAGCTGCTTCATGCAAGCTTTGGTCAACACCAGCCATTGCAGCCAAGTAGAGAATCGCGCCCCAACCGATATCTTTAAGCAAGCCCGTTCCGATCGCTACTCCCCAGAAATAGCTGGGATCCGCAAGGAATTGCAGCGGCGAGTCGATGAGATGCAGCCGCCCAAGCATATAGTTAACGATCCCGTCGGAGTTCAGCAGCGTAATGAATAGTCCGCCGAAGATTACCCACGACAGAAAGTGCGGCAAATACGTAATCGTCTGGACGACAGACTTAAACTTGGTACTCCGAATCTCATTAAGCAGCAGCGCAAACAGCAACGTACAGGGAATGCTAACGGCCGCACCAAGGAGGTTGATGCCAAGTGTATTACGAATCATCGGCCAAAATTGAAAGTTCTCAAATACGCGCTTAAAGTGAGTGAAGTTGTTCCAATCGGATGTAAAAATCCCTTTGACCCCCATCACGGGATCATAGTTCTTGAAAGCCATAATCAATCCAAATAACGGCGTAAAATCAAACAAAAATATGAACAAAACTGCTGGTAGCAGCATCGTTTTCAATTCCAGTTGGGTTCGAAAATCGTACCCAAGCTTAAAGGACTTTAGCTTCCGGGGAGCTTTCCGTTTCTCTACAATCAACTCTTTCTCGGTCATCGCCATGCGGGCCCCCTCCATTCCAGCGAACAGCAGCAGGCTGTCATGCCTGCCGCTCTCCGCTCCTCGTCTGTCGCTTAGACTTAGGAATTAATCCCTTTCACTTCAATCCCGTATTCCTTGCTCTTCTCTTGCACGTACTTATTACGCTCTGCATCAAGCTTCTCGAGACCAAGCTTCTTGAGCTGCGCAATCATTTCTTCATACAACGAGTTAAATTCGTCGTCGCTTTTTGCCATAATCATTTTGGCGATTTGTGCTTCCTTGTACGTTTTAACCTGTGTCTCGATGTTCGCGTTGTCGCTATCTGCAGCGAAATAGTCCGCAGGCAGGTTCAGCGCATCATTGGTGTATATTTGAGTTGCAGAATCCTTGCCATAAGCAGACTGTGCCTGTACCGCAATAACCGAGGCTTTATCCGTTTCCATCGTAGGAGGCTGCTGAATGGAATAAGAGAACGTTGTGTGATGAAACGGCCAGAATGCACTAAGTCCGGTGTTCATATAATCCGTTGCGTTCTTGAGTCCTTCTTCTGTTTTGACAAGCAAGCCTTTATCGTCAAAGTTGTAATCTTTACCCTCGAATCCATAGATATGGAGCAGCATGCCTTCTTTGCTCGTCATGAAGCTGATCCATTTCGCAAGCTTCTCTGGGTACTTCGTATCTTTGGAGATGAGCGTTTTCATCCAGCCTCCGCCTGCCCGCTTCGATTTCTCTAGCGTAGGTGTCTTGCCGCTGTCGGACAGAATCGGTCCGGAAGAAGTCCAGTAATCATTCAGGTTAAATGATGTATCCGCCGTGTTGCCGATGAAGGTAAATACGCGGCCTGAAGCGATATCCGCTTTGACTGCTGCATTATCGACTGTCATTTGACCCGGTTCGAAATATCCGCCCTTCATCGATTTGTACAAGAAACCGATTGCGTCTTTCGTCTCCGGCGCGAGCAGCAAGTCGCGATAGCTGCCGTTCTTGTCCACTTTCATGGCACCGAAGGTAGCTTGCAGGAAGGAGAGCGTAGTGTTCTGATACCCTTTGCCATCCACCAATAGAGGAATGACCGCTGCACCATTGACCTTCACTGCTTTAGCCTTTTCATAGGCGTTCAGCAGCCCTTGCTCGGTTTTGATGTCATCCAAGGTCATACCTATTTCCTTCAAAATATTCGTGTTAACGAGCATCCCACCATTGGAAGCATAGTCGACGGTATCGATATAAAACTGCCCGGACGGCGGATAAACCTTACGTGCATCTTCGGAGTTAATGTGGCTCGGATAAGCATAAAACCCGCCATCGCGCTCTTCGATGACCGCTTTGACATCGGCAGGGAAATCTTTCAGGATGTGAGAGTCTGGATCATACTTCTTCAGAAACTCTTCGAGATCCCAAACCTTGCCCGACTGGATCAACTTCTTGACCATGACGTCGTTCGTAATCGTCAGCACGTCTGGAAACTCCTTGTTGGACAACAGCATCAGGTTCAGTTTCGTATCTCCGTCCTGCGCCGGAATATTGAATTCGAACGTCAACCCCGTCTTGGCAGTAATAGCCCCTTCCACCGAATTCGGATCCGTGTTCCACTTCGCCGGCGGATTCCAGAAGTCGACCGATGAGAACCACACCGCTTTGTCCGGTTGTCCGGAACCACTTGCTGTGGAATCCGCGGTCGTTGAAGGGGTCGTCGAGTCGGAAGCGTTTTCATCACTACTGCCAGAACCGCCGCAAGCGGTCAATGCCATCGACAAAGCCAACGTAACGCCAAGCACGAAACTTCTCTTTCTTTTCATCTCTTTAACCCTCCTCGAATGAGTGCCTGCTGCTCCTTACCCTTCAAATTGTAAACGCTCTATCGATTCGGCCATATGGCTCCAGTTTGTTGTTTTAGTGTTCTGTTCACGGAAATAAAGTCGTACACGCATCTACAATTTCCGGTACTTGCTCGGCGTGATGCCGTAATGCTTCTTGAACAGCTTGTTGAAATGAAAGTAATCCTTATACCCGATTCGCTGCACGATTTCTTGGATAGACAGACTAGAATCAGAGAGCAGGCTGCGGGCCAAATTCAATCGCTTGTCCGCGATATAGTCCGTGTACGTACTGCCCGTCTCTCGCTTAATGAGCGAGCTTACATAACCAAGGCTAATCCGGAATTGGCGTGCGATATCGCTTAGTAGCATGTCCTGCGTGAAGCTCTCGTCAATGTAATCCAAGATTCGTTTCGTTAATCCGCTTGGAACGCCCGAATCACTATCTGTCACGTTCTCCAATGCATCATGGAGATAAGCGAATAGTTGATCAGTGGTATGGTGAAGACGCGCTAGACTCTCGTAAGTCAGCGGCTCAAGCACGGCCACTCCCGAGCGCCCGCCGTATTTGTATTGGAGGGCAACGATTTGGTTGTAAATGACCGCCACTTGATCAATGCTGACCTTGTTCTGTTTGCAGCCTTCTTCGAACTTATTAATATAAGAAGCCAATTGTTCCCGGTTCCGTTCTTTAATCGCAACCTCTAGGTGAAGGATATGTTTGCGAAGATCGGGAGAAAGCTCCATCGGCTTATACCGAGCAACCCGCTCCTCGCCGTAAAACTGCGTGCTGTACATGGCGATGTCGGCTTCCTGATACAACCGTGACAACGGCGTGTCCAAATCACCAAGCCCACTAATGCCAATGCTTTGCGCATCTGCGAGATTGTCTGAAATATAGGTTAGAAAATCAAGCGGATCATTCAACTCATCATACATGAGGAGAATCGATTGCTTATTCTGTCCCGTTCGAAACCGAATTTGCTGAAGCTTATCGCGGCCTTTCCTCTCTATTCCTGATCGTGCATTCGTAGACTCTGGGAACAAGCAATTCAAGAACCGATAATGAGGGAACTGGGTGGATAATCCTCGATGATCGAGAAACGTACCAACAGTCATTCGATTATCCGGCTCGAGAAGGTCAAACAAATCATCAAGGAACATGTCCAACTCACGTGAAGCTTGTCCGCTCGACTGAAGATCATTAGCCAGCCTTTGCACGGTCTCTTCCAGTTTGGTTTTCTCGATCTGTTTCAGCAAATACTCGAATGCCCCATAGCGAATCGCTTGTTGTGCGTATACAAAATCAGCATAGCCGCTCACAAGAATGACCTTCGTCGGCAATTGGCTGGTGCAAATTCGCTCCAGCAGCTTAATTCCGTCTAGACCCGGCATGCGGATATCGGAGATGACGAGCTCCGGCCGCTCCCGTTCGATCAGCTCCCAGGCGCTTGTTCCATTGTGGGCTTCCCCGATGACACGGAAACCGAATGATTCCCAATCGATTAAGTTTGCAATACCAAAAGCGATCCAAGGCTCATCATCTACAATAAGTACACGGTACATATCGTCGTCCTCCTTATTAGCACGTCATAATTGCTTCGTCATTCATTAGAATGTTCGCTGGAAAATCCAATGTAATAGTTGTTCCCTCACCAGGGCTGCTCACGATCTCCATGTTTGCTTCCTCACCATAAAACAGCTTCAATCTGCGATAGCTGTTTGCAAGTCCAATGCCATGGCCAGACAAGCCAGAGCGGTATCCCGCTTCATCCTCATGTCGGAACGAGTCCATCAGCCTGCGTATGTCGGAATCCTGCATCCCGATCCCGTTATCGGCAACAATGGCTCTGATGCTGTTGTCGCCCTTTTTACGCAGGATGACGTTCACCTCGCCTTGTTCGACCTTCGGCTCCAACCCATGGAATACGGCATTCTCGACCAATGGCTGCAGCAGTAATTTGACGGTCCTGACCTCCAGCAGCTCTTCATCTGCATCTAAGCGGATACCGATCTTGCCTCGGAATCGAAAATCAATAATGCTTGCATATTCACTCAGATGCGCGAGCTCCTCTCGAATCGTCACGAAGTTATCACCTTTGACCGAATAACGGAACAGCCTTGATAGAGACGAGGTAATCTCCGCGATATCGTTCACTTTGTGATACAACGACAGCGCCCGAATGCTCTCCAGCGTGTTATACAAAAAATGCGGGTTGATCTGGTTACGATAGGCGGCGATCTCCATCTGTTTGCGGTCAAGCTCCGCTTCGTATGTTTTGCGCTGAGCGCTCTGAACCTCTTCGCTTAATTGCTCGATGGAATCCAGCATTCGGTTCAGGCTCGTACCGAGCACCCCGATTTCATTGCGATGAACACTATTGAACCGTGCTTGCCCGCCGCTTCGTGCATACGTGTTGATGAAATCAATTAACGCTCGTACAGGTCTTAACAGCTGGGAGTAGAACAATAGCAGGAACAGCAGGAAGATAAGAAAGATGACGGCATAAGAGATAATGTTCAGCTGTTTTATCCAATCCATGTCATTGAATAATTCCGGACGCAGGATATCGCTCACGATCATCCACCCGTTAGACGCGATCGGCACTTTAAGAACGATATGATTCTTATCGGAGACATGCTTCTCCGCTTCGGATAACGTCTGTGCATTCATACCTTCCGAGCCTGTAATAATACGGTTCTCAGCATCGGTTAGAAACAGCTGCGAGTGCTCCGTAATCTTCGATTTGCTCAGAATGGTGGTAAAATTGTTAACATCCATAAAGAATACGCACATCCCTCTGTAATCCTTCAGAATCCTGTTATTCTGCAGATTATAGACAGGAACCGCTATCGTATAGTAGGTGTCACCCGTCTGACCCGGCGTGCCGAGCGCATATTCGATTTCATCGACCGTTCGTTTCGCAATCGGTGCAAAGGGCTTGCCTACACTTGCTGTCAGTACGCCTTCTTTGTCGTACAACTGGATGCCCATCATGTTCTCTTTGAGCGCTAAGGTGCTTGTGAATTCGGCGATGATTTCCGGATTCATCAGCACTTTGGTCAATGCATCCTCTGTGCTCAAGTAGCTCTGTAGAATGGGACTGTAGAGCAGTGAATACGAGATGCCGTCCATATCTGTGAAGAAGCTGTTCAAAGTCTCTTCGACCTGCAGGACGATTTTGTTGGCCGAACCCGACACCTTCTTCTCGACTGTCCGCTGCGCGACGGCGTTAGATACCGTGAACGACACAAGCACAACGATCAATATGAATACGATCAAATAGAGCAACTTCTTGATCAAACTAATGTTATTTAAAATGTTTCGCATGATGGCCTCCATGAAAGATAGTCAAAAAAAGGCACATTGGAATCAAAACAATGATCCAATGTGCACGGTATACTATATGCCCTATATGGCTTATCCCCACTTCTTCGCCACAGCTTCGTATTCACTCTTCGTAATAGGCAGGATGGAGCCATGCCGCTTCTTCAAATCGCCGAAAGCATACTCGCCCGGCTCTGGCTTACGCCAGCACTCACCTGTCGTATCCCCGATGTCCGTCGTGATGATCGGCAAGTATCCTCCGCTGGTCGCATACTGGTCAACCAGAAGCCCCCACTTCTCTTCCCCGTTAAATTTGAAAAATTGCGGGCCTTCTACGTCCTTCCCTGTCAGCCCTAGGCCAAGCGACTCCAACGTCGAGATGATCTGCCAATCACCGAGAAGGCTGTCGCTTGCTTCGATCGTAATCTGACCATCGCCGGAAGCTCGATAATATTTACTGCCGGCTTTGATGATCGTCGTGTCAATAATCGTACGGGCTTCACCGCGAGTGATGTAAAGCTCAGCTGGTGAGAACGTGCGGAAATCTCTCGTTTTGCTGCAGTAGATGTGTAAGCCTTGTCCTTCTCCGTCTGGCGTATTGAGGCTGGATGCCCAGAAGACAAGATAGTCCCCAGCCTCCTCGTCATAGATGGCCTCCGGTGCCCAAGCACAGCCTGCTTCCGCAGGCGCAACATCAACGATTCGCGGCTCCGACCAGTCGATGAGATTGCTGGATTCCCAGATGACGAGTGAGCGGCTGCCCGTCGTTGTCGCTGCAGCATTGTGCCAGCCTCCCCGCCGATTAATGCACAGATCCGTCGCCAATAGGTAGAAGCTGCTGCCGTCAGCACTCCGCAGCAAGTAAGGATCTCTCACCCCTTGCTCTCCGACGTTGGACAGCAGGATCGGCTGCTTGTCATGAAGGTCCTGCCAATGCATCCCGTCCCGGCTAAGCGCCATATAGATTTGTTCGCCCTTCTCGCTCTCGCCTATGAAATGAACAAAGAGATAACCGTATAAGGAATCGTTATTCATAATGTTGACCTCCGCAATGTGTATTACAGATTAGTATAACCGCGGTAAAAGCGTTTTCATATGTTTGAGCTTTCTTTATTTTGGTGTTTTGTTCACAAAAAGCGGCGATTAGGTTGGGTTCTTAACGCCATCGTGTTTTAATAAAGGATTAGACCGTGGAAACCGAAAAGTTCAATATAAACTTTGGAGGACGAAATGAAGAATTACGATATTATTTTTTTCGATGTGGACGACACCCTATTTGATTTTACTAAATCGGAGCAAGAAGCTTTTAGTAAAGTCATTGAGAAATATGATTTAGTTAACGGCATACATCAATACAAGAAGAGTTACAAAGAAATTAGTAAAGTGTTATGGAGTGACTTGGAAAATGGGAAAATGAGCATCTCTAAACTAGGTTCAGAGCGATTTAGAAGATTATTTGTAGAGCATAAACTTGAAATTGACGCAGTTGCATTCAATCGCGATTATTTAGGGTTTCTTGGTCAACAAACATTCCTCGTCCAAGGAGCCGAAATGGTCATCGCCGCTCTCTCGCATAAACGCTTAGCAATCATTACGAACGGTTTCGCCGAAGTGCAAACATCAAGAATAAATAATTCCCTGTTAAAAGGTAGATTTGAACATGTGATTATCTCCGAATTTACTGGATTCCAAAAACCCCAGACAGGGATTTTCGATTATGCTTTTGAGAAGCTGCAAATAACCGATAAATCTAGCGTATTGATCGTGGGTGATTCGTTAACATCAGATATTCAAGGCGGAATTAACTACGGTATAGATACTTGTTGGTTTAATCCTCAGCACAAGGACAATAACACACGGATACAACCTACTTACGAAATAAAAGAATTAGAAAGCCTGATTCATATCATACAATAAGTGCGTTACATCATACCGTGAAAAAGAGGGCACTGCTGCCTTTAATCTTAAGGCGCGCAACTTTAGACTGCTTTCCTACGTCATAACAGTAAAATGAACCCACTAATCCAAATATGTGGTAGCCACACTTAACTGTTATGAAAGGTGGGATTGCGTAATGGCCGTAAAGGTATGTACCAATTGTGGGGAATCCAACTCCGAAGGATCGTTATTATGTGTGGTTTGCGGCAGCTCGCTTAAAGATGCACAAGTTGAAGGAACGCCAAACGCGGATAAGGTTTATTCAGCAAAATCAAGCCCCACAATATGCCAGCACTGTAATGAACATTTAGTGCCCGGATCATTAACGTGCAAATATTGCGGGACCGTCGTAACGAGAACAAGTCCCCCCTATTATAGTGAACATACTTCGTCAAACGATGGAGGATCAACGGGTATGGAAACGTTCGGCAGAGGTTGTCTTTGGCTTATTCTTGGCTTCATCGGATTATCTATATTGGCTTTTATCACCCATAGCACGATTAACATTCCATGGATCATTTTAATCCCCATCGTCATTATCGTGTTCTGGCTGGCTTCAAAGAAAAGCGGGAAATGAGATCATGATCGACCAGAAGGAGATAGATTTCGTTGAAGAAGAAAGTCGTCTGGCTAGTCATAATCGGAGTCTTTCTAACAGCTCTAACTGCTGGCATTTGGCTGTACACACCGCGTGATGTCGATGTACGACTGGAAGGGGTTAAATACCGTCTGGGCACGAACAACACATCTGAGATCGAATCCGCCACCATTCATATCGAAGGTACCATCCGTCGAGCACTGAATGGGCATCGATTGTTTCGAGGAACAGTAGAAATGGAAGGCGAGTCAATGCCAGTGCCGAAGGAACAAATGACAAACCACACCTTTAGCGCTCGTAAGGGAGAAGGTTTCTTATTAGTGTATCAATGGGTTGAGAAAGGAACCATTGGCAGCTTTTCATTAGGCCAGCTTTATGCGGATGATGACTTCTCCCATATTACACTTACACTTATGGAGCATGGGGAAGATGGCCGGTCTGGCTATTGGGGTGGTAATGATGGTCTGATGCTGACAGCCCCAGCGAAGGATCGAACGGAAGCGATTCATTTGGCCAACAAACTGATGGCGCATACCTTAAAGGGACTTACGCCATTGAAATAACGAGGAACGTTCACGGGCGCAGTCGAGTCCGCATACAGTATTCCATCCTGCATTGGAAGGGGAATGCCGGAATGCCGACATTAGGAAAGCCGCGCAAGCGGCATCGCACGAAGCTGTCCGTTAAGAGACGACCACGCTCGGCAGCTTGCTTCAGATCGAGTAAACGGACCGAGATCGTAACCGAGCTTGCTCCGATTACGATTCCTCCGACGAATATCGTGCGCTCGCATGCTTTTTCTGTTGCCTTACCTGACAATAAGCAGCTGTTGACGGCAAGTGGAGTCGTAGACCTTGGTCTGAACGCGGTCTCACGCGAAGACGAGCTTGTCATCGTTCCCGTGGAGTTCACCATCCAGCAGGACAGGGTAGAGCTGTTGTTCGGCCTTGATGCAACGCTTAGCAATTCCACCCTATTAATAGCTCCGAACTCAATCAATACGTTCAACCGGAATCCGAGTGAGGTAGCACTTATTAACGGTGAGGTACGGCTTCTGCCGACGCCAGACGAAACCGCGAAGCATCTGTTCGTAACGGCTGTCGCTCGCGTACGCGGTGCAAGCATGGGGCGGTTCGGTTATACGATATCGGCGCTGATTATAGGTTAACTAGATATGATATTTGCAACAAACAGCGGCAGTCTAGGACTTTATCAGTCCAAGGCTGCCGCTGTTCTATATTAGTTCTCTTCCACCCACACGCGCATTTCTCCCGCTTCATGCGCAGGCAGCATGGCGTCACGCCACTGGAGTATTTGACACAATTTCGAATCAAGCAGGCAAGAAGGTGGCGTAGTCGTCAGAGTTAATTGGCGGCACGCCTTTTTTGTATCTAAAAACAACTTGCTCAAATTGAGCTATTACTACCGGAGATGTCCATGCTATGGATGGTACGGGTTGGAGGAGATGAAATTATAGTATTTGAAAAAAAAAAAAGAGCATCAGAGGAGGAATTCTAAATGATCTACAATGAAATGGTGGTTCAAGCTTTCTTCGAGATCGCAGTTAGTTTGTTATTTTCTTTTCCGTTATGGGGAGTATTGATGGTTCTACTTACTGAAACGAATATCATTGAAAATACTTTGGCCGCTTGGGGAATTGGTAGTGGTACAGAGGCTCCCCATGTACGCCAATTCAAAAGGGTCCAGAATGCATGCTTAGTTTATATGCTCGTTATTAGTATAATAGCTAAACGCATAGACGGCAGTGTCCTTTGGTATGATCCATTTCAAATCGTCCATCTGTTAATCGCAACGAAAGTGTTGATCATTTTTATAACCCATGCAGCCAGTTGGTATTTCATTAGTAGAACACCTCTAGAAAAAGCCAGCTTTATCGTACTAGCAGCGTTTTCGTTGGTGTGGCTTGTTATGGATACAATTAACAACACAGAACAATACCTGCTTCCTGTCCTGATAAGTTTGGCAGTGATCCTAATAATGTTCATGCGAAACTGGTTGAGTGCAGTATCTTCCACGAGAAGCCAATGACAAGACCCTTATGGCTGAAATGTAGTACTCCTAAAAGGCTGCCGAGAATGTCTCGACAGCCTTAGCCTCATATGCGGCATTGTAGTGTTCATAGTACGTTCATTAGTACGAATAGTGTAGGGTACGATGATTAGATTTCGGCATTTTTCAGCGCATGCTCCCAGCTTGGGAAATAAAACAACGCATTACGCATCAACTCCGGATTGTTCTGCTTCACTTGCTTCTTATTGACTGAGCTGCCACTTGATTGGAGTTTTCTAATGAGCTGCAGAACCTCATCTGCTCCCAACGTCGTATCCATTTCTTCTCACTCCTTTCGAATTTAGGCACAGTCTTCATTGTTCACCTCCGAAAACCAAGTTATACCGTATGAATAAGAAGTTGAGAATTATTGTCACCTAGTAGCAAGCAGCAAGACGTCCGACAAAACCTGTCCCGCGCTCATCCGTCTCCATGGCTAGCCGACAATTGAAATACATGCACGAAATGCAGCTTCTCTCTCTCGCTTATCAGCATGAGCGCTGCTATATACAAAAAAAGCTGCCCCTAGCATCTATCTTCAGATGCTTCAAGAGCAGCTCCGGTTTAAAATGAACTGTTGAAAAATTCACCCAGCCGTTTCGCCAGCTCGTCGTCCGACAGCGGGTTGCGATGCGTGTTCTCCAGATAGATGTATTTCTCGGTTACAGGCATGAGATATTCCTTGTACCACAGGAAGAAGTCCGGGCTGTCGCCAAACATGCGAATGAACCGTCTCAGCGTATCGACATTGTGGACTGTGCTCTCTATATTGGTCAGCCAGTCTGCCTCGTAGAAGTGCTCCCACTTGTCATGCTCGGATTGACGCAGAACCTTGAGCCCTTCCTGGTAGCACCACATCGATTGCGAGGCACAGACGAACGCTTGCGCATAGCGCTGCTGGCGGAAATCATCATAGGCACGGCACAGCCAGTAGAAGCCTTCGCACCCGGACAGATGGATCGCGCCTTGAAAACGGAGCTGGTCGATCGCTCTCTTCCGATCATCCTCTCCGAGCTTCGCGAGTACTTCATCGCAGCGGTCGAGCCATGCCTTCCACTGCTGCATGCCAGAAGCAAGCCGTGTCTCGAATCCCTTGACCTGCGCATCGAACGGAACTTCCCCCACAGCCCAGAACAGCCTTGGATCTGGTTGATCCACCTTTCCTTGCAGCCAGTGGCCGATCATCTGTCTTGCTGGATGATGATAATATTCGTCGCCCGCTAGATCATCCGCGTTTAGTCCGTACTGCAGCGCAGCTTCCGAATAGGTGCGATACAGCTCGGCAAGCTCGCGGTAGTGATCCGTGTCCGAATAATAGCTGCTGACGAATCGCTGCAAATGCTGCTCGATGTCAATCTCACCGATCGTCCACAGCTCTCGAATGATATCAAGCGAATACAGGTGCATGCGGATGTTGCCGCAGTTGAGCAGCAAATATTGGTCCGCTCCTGCATCGAAGGCTGCTTCGATCTCCTGCTTCAAGAATGCCGCTGATCCTGGGAACAGTGTCAAATGGTTGGAAGCCTGCAGGTCATGGAACGTTGTGTGGTAGTACAAACCATGCTCGCCTTGATCACCAGCCGTCGGAAGCGACGGGACGCGAAGATTGAGATTGCCATGACGACGGGAAACCATGCGGCCGTAGCCATTATCCGCCCATACTTTGATGACGTCATCCGGCAGGTCGATGTACCCGCCTTTATATAATTCGGAGATTTCGCCATACAAAGCAACGCAGCACACTGGATTAGCAACGGCGCTGCCGATCATGTCATACTGCTTGCGTATAACCTTGCTGATCATCGCCCCGCGCTTCTCGGATGTATCAAAGGCCGGATCGTCGATCCAGAACGGCTTGTCGCCCTGTCCACGGAAGGATAGCACCCACAGGACGTTCATGTCCTTCTGCTCTTCAATCGCTTCCTCCCATAGCCGTTCGAACAGCTCCGGCGCTTCATGATAGCTGGCGTTACGTCCCGGATAGGCGCGCAGGAACATCTCGGCGCCAAGCGGCTCCGCATGATGATGCGTCACCCACAGCCCCATCTCGGACGCCAGCTTGTAGTGGATGCCGTCGCGAGGCAGGTCTGTACCCGGAATGACCATGTTGCCGCCGCAGCGCAGCAGCGCTTCGAATACAGGCTCCCACACTTCGGGTGACGGCGGATATGGTTTCTTCCAGCCGATCAGGCACACCTCATCGTTAACGAACCAGCCCCGATAGCGAACCTTCGCTTCAGGCGAATCATAGCTCTCGCAAGGAATACGGATCTCGCTGCGTTGTTCGATTGCCTGATCCGCCCAGAACCAGAACGGCTGAATGCCAAGATAGATACGGCTGAATTCCAATAGGCCATAAACAAGTCCAAGCGTATCGTGGCCAACAATGTGCATAGAAGTAGATGGCGATGTCGTACCGCTGTCTTGCGCGTAGAAACGGAAGCCGAACGCTTCCGCACGCTGCGGGCAATGATCCTGCTCCGCGGCGAAGCGGATGCACAGCTCTGCCGCCTCACTATTCGATACGAGCTCAGGCTTACTGCCCAGCACCGTCTCGAAGTCTCTTGTCAGCATGCGAAGCGCATATTGTACGGCTGATGGAAGCTGCTCCGCCGTATGGATGTGTACGGTGCCTTTCAGTTGAAGCTGATTATTCCGATCTAGCATCACTTATTCAACCCTCTCTCATGGACGTCGCCTGGCTGATGAGGCGCATGATGGATTTACATACGCTCAAGCCGCTCCTGCTCCTCTTGACCGCTGCCGCGGGCTGCAGTCTTCGTCAACGATTCCCGATACTGCCCCGGCGACAAACCAACGATCTTCTTGAATACGCGAATGAACGACGTCGGATTGCTGTACCCCATCTGATCTGAGATAGCCTGCACCGCCGTATCCGTTTCCCGCAGGAGCCGCTTCGCATTATCGATCCGCAGCCCGATCAAGAAGTCGCTGAAGTTCTCGCCGATGCTCTCCTTGAACAGCTGACTTAAGTACTTCGAGCTAATCTGGAACCGATCGCTTAACATTGTCAGCGACAGGTTCGGGTCCATATAGTGCTCTGCGACATAATCGCGAATCTCTCGCATGAGCGTATTGTGGCGCCGGCTCTGCGACAGTTCGCAGATATGCGATGCCAGCTGCGTAAGCGCAGCTTGGAAGTCCAGCTCCAATTGACGCAGCGTATCGGAATGCTCCACAGCTGCCGCCAGCGCTGGCTTGACCCCCTCCTGCCACGGCTTAACCACCTCTGGCAAAGCCCCATCCAACTCATACTCCAGATGGAAAATCAAATAGTGGAGCAGCCGGTCGACATCCCCTTTGCGCAGACGATGAACGGCCATTTCGCCGAACAGCTGCTTGAGCTCGTTCTGCCAATCCTGTTCCGACATGCGAAGCTGACGCACAATGGTGCGAATCATCTCCAGATAGTCGAACCATTCGCCATCCTGTCTGCCTCTCACTTCGACGGCATCGATAATCTGATTGGAGCCGAGCGACACCTTGCGGCTGACCGCCGCCTCTGCATCCTCGTACGATCGCGCGATTGCCGTTTCATCATCAGCTGGCATGCCGATCCCGATCGTAACGGTGAAGTCGAGATGGCCCTCCACCCATGCGCGAATCTGCTCCGACAATTGCAAGATTTGATGCTCAAGCAAGCTCGATTCGCCCGAGATGAGAAGCATAACAAGCTGGTTCTTCGCAATCCATTCGACGACGACGCGAAGGCCGTTTTGCTCCGCCGTCTCCACCGCCACGCTGCTAATGATGAACTTGAACAGCGATTGATCATTCGGGTTGTACTTCAGGCCAAACTGCACATAGCTGTCCAGCTCCAGCACACCAACAATGTAATGGCCGGCTGATAGGCCAAAATGCTGCCACTCCTGCTCCCATGCCCCGCGATCGTCGCCGAATTCACCCTTCAGCAGCTGCTGTAGAAACTGCTGACGTCGTATAACGAGATGCTCCTGCTGCTGCTCTTGGAACGACATATTGTTCGTAATTAATCGTTCGATCGCCTGATCGATAAAGGCGAACTCGTTCGACTTCGCCTTCGCATCCCCGGTCTTCACTAACGACGAGAACCGTTCGATCCGGTGCAAAATCGATTCAATCGGCTTGTAGTTTCTTCGCGTCACATAGAAGGTCGAGCCGATGGCCATCACAATGGCGCTTAATCCGAGTAAAATCCACAGCGTGCTGCCATGGAACAGGAAGTCGAGCAGCTGCCCGCCTTTAATGCTGATTCGATATGTCCAGCCCGTATAGTTCGAGACGACATCGGCGCTCAGCCGATCCGAAGACGAGACCGATCGATCCTCGTTGAAGAACGAGGTGCCCTGCGCGTCGTACAGCTGGGCGGTCGTGATCGTATGGTCGATCATCTGATCGATGTAGGACTTCAGGGCGTCATTTTTCACATTAATAATCAAATAACCCAGACTGCCGGAATCGCGCGGAATTTTCAGACCAAGCGACGTGACAGGCACGCTCGTTGGCGAACCTAAACCTCCACTAATACGTTCACGCGGCGATGACCACACGCCTGTATAAGGCTTATCAAGGGTGCTTCGAATAAAGCTCTCATCAGGAAATTGGCTCAGCGGACGGATCGTGCTCTGATCGAGCACCTTGCCATCCTTCGCACGGTATAGATAAACCGAATCTATGAGCCCATAACGGACCATAAGGCTGCTCAGCATATTGGAAATATCGAACTCCAGCGCCTTGTCCGAAGGCGCATCGAGAAACTTCTGAAGCGTCCCTCCGGTTTCGACCAGCTTCTGCGCATCGATCGAGATGTTCTTCAGCGAGCTGTCTACCATATTGGTCACATACTTGGCGGTCAGGTTATTCGCTTGAATCGCATTGCGTACGTTGAGCTGGTTCATAATCGAGAACGAGATGAAGATTAGAATGCTAATAGTAATAAAAAGAATGGGAAGATACGATAGAAGTGGTATTATCCCCTTACGGTAGACAGTGAAAAAAGAATCCATGATATCATGGACTTAATCACTGTTGACCGGAGGGGATTTTTCATGGCGAAAAAGGGACAAACGTTTACTCGATATGATGAGGCAACAAAGCTGGAGGCGGTTAGACTTCGCTTAGAGGAACAATGGAGTTA
>NZ_QGTQ01000010.1:0-145498 GCF_003182255.1 Paenibacillus cellulosilyticus
ACGATCTTACCCATTCAGAGCAATCCGGTGACAACAGCGATCGTAAGAACATTCGCTCTGCGCAGCTGCTCTTGCAGTTCATTGAAACACAAGGGCCGTCCCAAAGTCTAATGACTTTTGGGACAGCCCCTTCATCTTCAGGATGCAGTGAAACGCATCCATTATTTTGATAGAATAATCATATCAACGACCTATAGTGGTGATTAAAGATGAGCGAATTAGCGAAGCTGATTGAAGTGTCGCAGTCGACAGTGATTTTCTCGGGTGCGGGAATGTCGACGGAGAGCGGGCTGATGGATTTTCGGTCGGCAGACCGGGGGATGTGGAACAATCGCAATCCGATCGAGCTTGCGGATATTGAAGCGATTGGCACGAACCGTGACGAATTCATTCGATTCTATAAGTGGCGCGTCCAGGAGATGAACAATCACCAGCCGAATGAGGGGCACCATATGCTAGCGGATTGGGAACGTCGGGGACTGATCAACGGCATCATCACGCAAAATGTAGAAAACTACCATGACCTCGCTGGCACACGCAGAATCGCTAAGCTGCACGGGGATCTGGGCACCATGCGCTGTATGAATTGTAATGAGCAGTATTCTTCACAAATCTATCTGCCGTCGCATGAGACGACCAGTTGCAGCAGCTGCGGCGGATTTATCCGCCCTAATGTGGTGTTGTTCGGCGAAATGTTATCCCAGACCTCGCTGCAGTTCGCAGCTCAGCTTATGCGAGAAGCAGACCTGTTCATCGTGCTTGGCTCCTCGCTGTCCGTAAGTCCAGCTAACCAATTTCCCATGCAGGCGAAGGCGAACGGTGCGAAGCTCGTCATCGTTAACTATGAGCCGACGGCAACGGATCGCTACGCCGATCTCGTCATCCATGAGTCAATCGGAGCGACACTGCGTGAGGCGGATGCAGCGTTGGGTGGACTGAGCCGATTGGGTTAATCGAGAATGTGGTAAAATGATAGGAAATAATGGACGGTTAGAAGGGGCAGGGCTATGGTGTCAAAACCGGAGGAGAGAAAGACTCACACCTATCAAGATTGGCTAACTTGGGACGGGTCATGGGAGTTGATTAACGGTAAAGCATACAACATGTTACCCGCCCCGAATTCGTTACACCAGTTCATCGTTGGAGAACTTCATTTTTCGTTACGTACTTTTTTTCAAAATCGCAGCTGCTTCGTTTTCGTGGCTCCTTTCGATGTGTTTTTAGTGAAAGCGGTCAGTATGACTCGCCTGATCATATCACGCAGCCGGATTTATCGGTTGTATGCAGTAAGAACCAAATGGCAAAGAACGGCTGTCAGGGCGCCCCGACCATCATTATTGAGGTTTTGTCTCCAGCGACTGCTTTGAAGGACTTTAATGAGAAATTTAATTTATATCAGAAGTATGGCGTACAGGAGTATTGGATCGTAGACCCGGGCAATCGGACTGTTCATGTGTACACACTGGAGAATGGTGTTTATCAAGTTCGTAATCTGTTTACGGAACTTGATCATATTCAGTCCATTGTATTCCATGATCTGCAAATACCTGTGAGCAAGATGTTTGGTTTGGAACAACAATGAAACCTGCGGAAGCTAGGAATCGGATCTTACAAAGATCCGTTTTTTTATTTTCACAAAGAAGATATCTCACAGTAAAGCGGGAAGTACCACACTTTCGCTCATGACTATTTCTTCCTCCCTTGGGACATTGTAAGGAAAAGACAAACTTAACTTACATTGCGAATGTTCTTATTCATGGAGGCGATGATAGATGGAACGCTGGTTCAAGCTGCAGGAACGCGGGACGACGGTGTCGACAGAGCTCCTGGCAGGGGTGACGACATTCCTGACGATGGTTTACATCGTCATTGTGAATCCCGGTATTCTAAGCGAGTCGGGCATGGATTTCCACGGTGTGTTCGTCGCCACGGTGCTGGCGAGTATATTGGCGACTCTCATTATGGGAATCTTCGCGAACTATCCGATTGCAATCGCACCAGGGATGGGGCTGAACGCTTATTTTGCCTACAGCGTCGTTGTGGGTGAAGGTGTGTCGTGGCAGACTGCGCTTGGTGCCGTGTTTGTCGCAGGCGTTCTGTTCATTGCGCTCTCGCTCACCTCGTTCCGCTACATGCTGCTGGATGCGATCCCTGTTGGCTTGAAGCATGCGATTACGGCGGGGATTGGCTTGTTCATTACATTCATCGGTTTGCAAAAAGCAAGCATCGTCGTCGCTTCGCCCTCCACGCTGCTAACACTTGGTTCGTTGTCGGAGCCGATGACCTATTTGACGCTGATCGGCGTGACGATCGCATTGATCTTAATGTCCTATGGCGTGCGTGGATTTCTATTCATTGGCATGCTCATCACAGCTGTTCTGGCATGGATCATGGGGCTGATCGAGCTGCCGGATAAGCTCGTCTCGCTGCCTTCGGGATTAAACGCGACGGCGTTCCAATTGGACATTGGAACGGTATTTTCAGAAGGGATGTACGGGGTTGTCTTTACATTCTTGTTAATTACATTGTTCGATACGACCGGCACGATGTTGGGGGTGGCCGAACAAGCGGGATTGATGAAGGATAACAAATTTCCTCGTTCGCGAGGGGCTTTGCTAGCTGATGCGGTAGGGACGACAGGTGGTGCTCTGCTTGGAACGAGCCCAACCTCGGCGTATATCGAATCAAGCGCAGGCGTTGCAGTGGGTGGGCGAACGGGTCTTACTGCTGTATTCGTGAGTATTTTGCTCGCATTGACATTGTTCTTCTCGCCAGTTGTGGCAGTACTTGCCAACATTCCGGCCATTACGGCTCCGGCGTTGATCATCGTCGGATTTCTCATGATTAACGTGCTGCGCCAGATTGAATGGACCGACATCGAAGAGGCGTTCCCGGCTTTTCTAATCGTCGTACTAATGCCGCTTACGTACAGCATCGCAACGGGGATTGGCATAGGCTTCATTGCCTACCCGCTTATTAAGGTGCTCAGAGGGAAGTACCGGGAGGTTCATCCGATTCTGTATCTGTTCGCCGTATTGTTTGTGATTCAGATCGTGTTCTTGGGGGAGTAGAGAACGGAATATGGTTCCGAACGCCGTTAGTTCCTTGGGTTAATCCTGCAGATGTGCAGGATTAACCCCCTTCCAAGCCGTGCCTCGGCTGAATACCTGCGAAAGTGCAGGTATTCAGCCCGAATGAATAACCTATTGCTCCTATCGAGTGAGAAAGATGCACGATTGCAGCAATCGGGGATTCATCGGCTGGGAACCGTTCGTAAACTGCACTTTTGCAGCAATCGCCTAGCCAGAAGCCCAGCAGCGTGCGAGATTCGCATCCGATGCCAGGGCTTTTCCCTTCGTTCAGCATCTAAAAAGAGGAGCACATCACACGCAAGCCACGGCATCGCTTATACACAATTAAATCTAATCGTTTAGAAAAATGCGATTCTATTCTTGTTCCCGATCTAATGGATAGAGCGCGGGATAGTTACCGGTTTATTCCCTCATTATCATGCTGCTCGTTTGGACAGCATTGTTCGGACAGCTATATTTTTATAGAAGGAATAGCTCCGATAGGCATTAAAGGCTAGCAAGAATGACGGTAAGCCGAATGGATCGAGTACTGTCGTCAGGAATAAGTTATGCGCTTTCACTTGTACGGCCAAAGGGGACGTGATATAACAGACATAAGAGAATTAAACGATTAGAAAGGGTGGACGGTGGTGAACAAAGTAGGGATCAAAGAAATCGCGGCCAAAGCTAACGTATCTACGGCCACCGTGTCTTATGTGCTTAACGGTACTCGCAATGTTCGGCCGAAGACGAGAGAACGGGTAGTCAAGGTTATTGAAGAACTGAACTATCGGCCCAATGATATTGCGAAGAGCCTGAAGAGCAGGCGTACGAACACGATCGGCGTTATTGCGGAGGACGTGACCGTATTCAACGTACCGGAGATTATCGACGGGATTAACGAATTTGCGGATAAGCATGACCTGCATATCATTTTGACGAACTTGCGTTTGCACCGGCGGGTAGGTCATAACTATTCGAACGTGGATGCTTATCGCAAATATGCGGAGAGCGCGGTATCGGATCTGCTGTCCAAGCAAGTCGAAGGAATCATCTATATTGGCGTTCATCCGCGCGATGTTACAGGCTTGATCAATACATACGGCAAGCCAATTGTATACACGTACTGCTATACGGATCAAAATGTTTCAATCCAATATAACGATGAGCAGGCTTCCTTCGATGCAATGCAATATCTAGTGAAGCAAGGCCATAAGCGTATTGCGATCATTAGCGGATTGATGGATTCAACGCCTTCACGGCTGCGATTCAATGGTTACTACAAAGCCGTTACCGAGTTTCAACTGCCGTTCAACCCTCAATATATAAAGATTGGTGACTGGGGACTTGATTCGGGTTACCGATTGACCAAAGAACTGCTGACGCTGTCTGAGCCGCCAACTGCTGTACTCGTTATGAACGACGTCATGGCTGTAGGCACGCTTCGAGCAGCTGACGAGTGCGGATGCCAGATTCCACGCGATTTGTCCGTCGTCGGATTCGATAATCGTGAATTCAGTGACTACCTCAATCCTCGTATTACAACGATGGACCTGCCTCTTCATGAGATGGGGTATTCTTCAATGAGCATGCTTACTGGATTAATCAATGAAAAAGAAGTGAAGCAGGAAGAACAGCCGCTGTGCAGGCTGCTGGAACGAGAATCGGTCGCTCCTCCTCGGCAGGAGTAGCGCTTTTCTCTCGCTCATTTACTTAAACGTTTAGATGAAGAATTGGGCTTAATTGTATTCCTGTAACTGGCGTTGGAATTCATACCTTTAAGGAGTCTGATCATGGCGACTAGTCAAACGAAGTTCATACCGCTGCGCAACATTAGAATCGAGGATCGATTCTGGTCAGAATATGTTCGTCTTGTACGAGAGGTTGTTGTGCCCTACCAATGGCGGGCGTTGAATGATGAGGTGCCTGAGGCAGAGCCAAGTCACGCGGTGCACAATTTCAAGATCGCAGCCGGCCAATTGTCCGGCAATTTCGAGGGCATGGTGTTCCAAGACAGCGATGTGGCCAAATGGCTGGAAGCCGCCGCTTATTTGCTAGAGACGAAGCCGGACCCTGAGCTCGAGAGCCTGGCTGATGGCATGATCGACATTATTGCATTGGCCCAGCAGCCGGATGGCTACTTGAACACCTATTTCACGATCAAAGAGCCCGGCCAGCGCTGGACGAATCTTGCAGAGTGCCATGAGCTGTATTGCGCAGGACATATGATTGAAGCGGCGGTCGCTTATGACCGGGCGACCGGCAAGCGCAAGCTGCTCGACATCGTATGCCGCTTCGCGGATCATATCGATTCCGTATTTGGTCCGGAACCGGAGAAGCTGAAGGGCTATGACGGGCATCAAGAAATCGAGCTGGCGCTTGTGAAGCTCTATCGCGCGACAGGCGAAGAGCGGTATTTGAAGCTGAGTGAATTTTTCCTGAACCAGCGCGGCACTCGTCCTCACTTCTATGAGCAGGAATGGGAGAAGCGCGGTGGGACCGTTCATTTCAAGGAGCTGCGGATGTCGCATGACTATCCATACAGCCAAGCGCATCTTCCGGTACGCGAGCAGCAGACAGCGGAAGGCCATTCCGTGCGAGCGGTTTATATGCTGACGGGGATGGCGGATGTAGCGGCATTAACCGGCGACACGAGGCTGCTGGAAGCATGCAAGACACTATGGGGCAATATCGTGAGCCGTCGCATGTACATTACAGGAGCGATCGGTTCCCAGTCCTACGGCGAATCGTTCACCTCGGACTATGATCTGCCAGGCGATACGGTCTATGCGGAAACCTGTGCCTCGATCGGCCTTATCTTCTTCGCCCATCGGATGTTGTCCATAGAGCCGAAGAGCGAATATGCCGACGTGATGGAGCGGGCGCTGTACAACACCGTCGTAAGTGGAATGTCGCAGGACGGCAAGCATTTCTTCTATGTGAATCCGCTGGAGGTTAATCCAGGTGCTGTCCACAACAATGCGATCTATCATCATATCAAAACGCAGCGTCAAGGCTGGTTCGGCTGTGCCTGCTGTCCGCCGAACATCGCCCGTCTGCTTGCCTCGCTTGGCAGCTATATTTATACGTTCCGTGACCGTACGGTCTACACGCAGCTTTATATCGGCGGTCACGCCGAGTGGGAGCTTGATGGCAGCAGCATCACCTTAGAACAGCAGTCCGATTACGCTTGGGAAGGCAAAGTTCAGTTCCGAATCACAGCAGCTAAGCCAACCGCATTCACAATGGCACTGCGTGTGCCGGATTGGACGGACAGCGTATCGATCACGCTTAATGGAATGCCATATGCGGCGTTTATCGGCGATAACGGGTACATCGAGATTAACCGTGTATGGTCGACGAACGACCGTATTGAGCTGGAATTTGGAATGCCGATTCATCGGATGAAGGGTCATCCGCTTGTGCGTCATACGGCAGGCCGGATCGCACTTCAGCGCGGCCCGTTCGTCTATTGCTTGGAGGAAGCGGATAATGGCGCGAGCCTGCATCAGCTCTACATCCCAAGAGACAGCGAGCTTCAGGCGCAGTCGAGCAAGGATTTGCTAGGCGGTGTTCACGTCATTACGACGGAGGCTGTTCGCGGAGATACGTCCGATGCTTGGCAGGATGGCGCTTTGTATCGTAAAGATGCGGAGTGGAGGCCGACGCCGGTGACCGCCACATTCATCCCTTATTATGCTTGGGCGAATCGCGGCGAAGGCGAAATGACCGTCTGGGTCAAGGAATTATTGTAATTGCTTCAGCGATAATAGTCCCATCTCTTATGCATCGGTTGCTTAAGGGATGGGACTTATTCTCTGATCCCATGTTACGAACCATCCGCAATGTGCATCCGGCGGTACTGATAAGGCGTAATGCCGTACTCCTCTTTGAACAGTTTAATGAAATGCTGCGATTTCTTGTATCCTACCATCTGAGAGATGTCGACAATGTGGAGCGCAGACTCCTGCAGCAGCTGGGCAGCCTTCTTCATTCGTTGTGCGAGCAGGAAGCTGGATAAGTTCTCGTCGGTCTCCTGTTTATAGTATTTGGACAAATAGACGGGGTGTAGATGCACCAGACTGGCGATCTCCTCCAGATTGAGCGGTTTATCCAAATGGTCAAGGATATAGGCTTGTATGACGGTAACGATGTCCTGGCCGGACTGCCGGGCAGGCCGCTCTAGCTGGGAAACGGCGGCAAGTATGTCAGAAAAGATCGCCTCCGTCGCTTCCAACGGATGAAACAACCAGCAAGCGGCTTGATCGGCAGCCAACTTCGGGTATATCGCGTAGAGACGGCTGACCAGTTCAATGAGAAAGAGAAGCTGTCGACTTCGGGATTGGCAGCTTAGAAACAGCTTCTGCATGGACTTCTTATTCGACTCCCATTCGTCCGGTTTCAAGACCCAATCTTTCTGTAGGTTGCGCATGAAGATGGAGTCCGTCAGGCTAATCTTCTCCCTGTAATAGAATCGCATATATTCGCTGCGAGCCGAATTCCTCTCCTGGAGAAGGAAAGGACCCGACATCAGAAGCGTGTCGTTCTTCACCGAGAGCGATTGCGCATAGGATTGAGGCAGCAGCGCCACCATTCGTGCACACATGCCATCGACGACCCAAACCAGTTGGTTCAAGGGACCAGAAGTGTCGCGAAGCAAGCTTTGCATCGATTCAGAAGACGGCTGTATAGCTTGAACAAAGACGAATGACTCCGATGACAAGGATTGCGGGACAGCGGCAAGCCGATCCTGCAGCTGATGGTTGTCCGCGAGAACGGCGAGCAGGAAGCCCGCACCATCCAGCTCTGACGGCTCGGTGACAGCTGTTGGCCGATCCTTCTTAACCGCCTGCACGGCTCTAACAATCGTTTTCTCCATTTCATTCTTATCCACCGGCTTCAGCAAATAATCGGCAGCGCCATAACGAATGGCGCTTTGGGTATATTCGAAATCGGAATAGCCGGACAAAAATATTACCTTGCACGACGACTGGCGTTCGTGAAGCCATTTCAATAGATCGACCCCGGATATCTCAGGCATTCGAATGTCTGTTAGCAGAATATCGACCTGCGCGCTCGCCAGAATTCGCTTCGCCTCCTGCGGATTCGTAGTGGTTTGGACGTGCTCAATTCCGATCTTTCTCCAATCCAGTAAGTGCTTCAAATATTCAACAATGTATTGCCCATCATCTACGATTAACAATCGCATCGGTTTAGACCTCGCTTTGGGTGAGTTGGATGTGTGCGGTAACGGTCAAGCCTCCCCAATCATTGGGGGAAAAGCGTAGTCCGCTTGCCTTGCCATATTCGTTCTTGAGCCGCTGATTAACATTCCATAGCCCGATTCCCCGCGATTCGGCAGGCGCATGCTCGGACTCAATCCGGCGCAGCAGCCGTTCGATCTCCTCCGAATTCATTCCTTTCCCATCGTCACGGATTACAATCTGCACTTCCTCTTCACGCTGTCGTACTTCAATGGCTACTTGGTGAGCGCCCTGACGCCCTTCAATCCCGTGCTGAATGGCGTTCTCGACCATCGGCTGAATGATCAGCGGGATAATCGGGAGCGTCTCGAACGTCTCGGGGAGCTGAATGTCATATTCCAGCTCCTTGCATAGCGACATGATAATCAAGTAATGCTTAGCAAGCTCCAGCTCTGAACCGAAGGTGACCTCTCGCGAGTCCAGCTTCGTATTGTAGCGGTAGTATTCCGCCAAGTGCTTGCTCATCTGCTCCACAGAATCGGGAGAAGTGCGAGCTGCCGACATAATGAAGAACAAGCTGTTATATAGAAAATGCGGATTGATTTGCGCTTGCAGCTGCTTGAACTCCGCCGTCTTGCGAAGCTCGGTTTCGAGCTTGAGCGAGGAGAACAAGCTCTGAATCTGGGTCACCATATGGTTGAAGCTGCGGAACAACCGATCGAATTCCTTGTTCACGCCTTCCCTGATCCGCGTGCCGTAATTGCCCTGCTCCACCTGGGAGAACTTCTTGTCTAGCAAGTATACGCTGCGGTAGAAGTTTCGATAGAACGTGAAGATGACGACCAGGCCGATGAGAAAGATGATAGCGATGCCAGTGAAGAATACCTGCCTTGTACGATTAAGCGGGACAAGAAAATCGCTGACTCTCGTATAGGTCACCATATAGGTGTCAATCTCCGGCGAATACTTGGACAAAATATAATAATCGCCGTTCTTGCTGTGATAGTCGAATTTCATAATGGTTTGATTGTTAGCTTCAACGGTGCGTTTAACTTCCTCTACAATAGACGCTTCAACCGTTGTGCCATTGGTCAGCAAGTTCTCTCCAATGAGATAGAATGCATTGGAGCTTTTACTGTTCACCGCTTTGTTCAATAAATCGGTCAACGCTTGCGTCTTCAGCTTAATCCCGACTACATATTGGATGTCGGACGGCTTGAAGGAAGGCTTCATGATCGAAGAGACCGAGAAATAATAAAGCCCTCCATCGATCACTTGCCAGCCTTGGGAAGTCGCGTCCATCAGGAGCTTCTCTATATTCGAATCATGGCCTGTGGTAATAAAATCGCCATCCGTCTTCCAATAGATGTTGAGCGAGTCGATCGACTGGCTGAACAGAACCGATTCCATCATCCGATCATGAATGTCGTTCTTGTTCATCTGGACATCGTAATTGTCCAATACCTTCTTGTCGTGATCATACAAGCGGACCCGGTTGTCTACCGTATACTGCATGCCCGCTTGGCTCGATTCCGCTACGACGCTGTCGAGAATGCTGTCCGCGTAGTCCAGCTGATTCATCGATGATTGTATGAGATTGTCTTCCAAAGTGCGGGAGCTTATGGCGTTCAACCAATAGAATAGGCTGAGCGTAAGCAGCAGGAAGAGAACAAAGAAATAAATGAACCGCTTCATCGTCATCCACTTGAACATAGGCTTGCTCCTGTCTGCATAAGGTCTGATCCTTCGATGTAGTAAAGTCGTTCATCTATCATAAATCATATCCTCCCATAGAAGAAGCAGATGAAGCGCATAAAAATGAAAGCGCTCTAAAGAGGTTAACGGCGTGGTTATGATGTTAATTTCGAGGCATATCGAGATGAAAGCGCTTTTGGTAGCATTGCATTATACATCAGGTTGCACACACAACTGGGAAGAGGGGGAAACGAAAATCGCTACTTTAAACTTACAGAAGGGTATCCCGAGGACAAAGAAAACCACCTGGAAAAAAGAGACGAAAAAAAACTGGCCGCTGTATCTGCTCTGCCTTCCGGCGATCGTTCTGGTCATCATTTTCTCGTATGCGCCGATGGTCGGGGTTGTCATTGCTTTTCAAGATTATAAGCCATGGCTGGGCATGCTTCATTCGAATTGGATCGGGCTCGACAATTTCGCTCGGATATTCCAATATGAAGAGTCCAAGCAGGCGATCGTCAACACGCTTGTTATCGCTGTCATCAAGATTGTTGTCGGCATTGTCGTTCCCGTCATCATGGCGATCCTGCTCAATGAGATTCGTTTCATGGGGCTGAAGAGAGGTATTCAGACCTTAGTCTATCTGCCGCATTTCTTATCCTGGGTTACGATCGCTGGCATTATGATTGATATTCTCAGCTTGGACGGGGGAATTAATGCCTTATTGCATCGTGTGTTCGGAATGGAGCCCATTTATTTCTTAGGCGATCCCGCTTACTTCCGGGCGACTGTCATCATCAGCGACCTGTGGAAAAATTTCGGCTTCAGTATGATCGTCTACCTGGCTACCATCGTCAGTATCGATCCTTCCTATTACGAAGCAGCGGAGATAGATGGGGCAACGCGCTTTCAGCAAACCCGATTTGTAACGCTGCCTAGCATGATGCCAATGATTATTGTTATTTCGACGCTTGCTCTAGGTGGCATTCTCGATGCTGGGTTTGATCAAATTTTCAACTTGTACAACCCGCTTGTCTACAGCACCGGCGACATCATAGACACGTATGTTTATCGCTCCTCCTTACTGAGCGGCCAATACGGCTTCGGTACCGCAGTCGGATTGTTCAAATCGGGAATCAGCTTGATCCTGATTGTCATCTCGTACCGCATCGCCTACAAAGTGGCTGGCTACAAAATCTTCTAAGGAGGGACCAACGGTGTACCACAAGACATTAGGCTACAAATGCTTCTCAGTCGTTAACCATTTCTTGCTGATCGTGATCGCGCTGTCCTGCTTCCTGCCATTGCTGCATTTGCTGGCGCAATCGTTCAGCAGCAAGGCTGCTGTCAACGGCGATTTAGTCTTATTCTGGCCGGTTGAATTCAACTGGGATGCTTATGTGAAGACATTCCGCAATTCGAACTTCACCGGCTCCATGTGGATATCGGTCGTGCGAACGGTTGGCGGCACCCTGCTGAGCATGTTCGTGATCACAACGGCGGGATATGCGCTATCCAAAGAGTTTCGCGGACGGACGGCGCTGATGTGGTTTTTTGTCTTCACGATGCTGTTCTCTGGCGGCTTGATTCCGTCCTACATTTTAATTTCCAGTCTGGGATTAAAAGATACATTATGGGCACTTGTGCTTCCAGGGGCGTTCGGGGCTTATAATCTCATTCTGATTATGAACTTCTTCAAAACGATACCTAAGGCGCTTGAGGAGGCCGCCTTCATAGATGGGGCGTCTTTCTTCCAGACCTTCGTTAGGGTGTACCTGCCGCTCTCGCTGCCGGGACTGGCTACAGTTGGACTATTCATTATGGTAGGTCACTGGAACTCCTGGTTTGACGGCATCTTATATATGTCCGACACTAGCAGATACCCGCTGGCTTCATTCCTACAGACCGTCGTTGTCCAGAATTCGGCGCAAGGCATGGCACTTAGCGCATCCGAAGCTGCTGCGCTGTCCGAGCAGAGCATCAAGGCGGCGCAAATTTTCATCAGCACCTTGCCGATCATTCTCGTTTATCCGTTCTTGCAGCGTTATTTTGTCAAAGGCATCGTTCTTGGCGCTGTCAAGGAGTAAGTTATTTTCATAAAAAAAGGGGTAGAAGACAATGAAAAAAGTAAAGGTTATGCTTTCCGTTCTTTCTTCAGCAGTCCTTATGACGGGCGTGTTGGCTGGCTGCAGTTCTAGCGAGAAGGGGTCGGACGGAGCGTCGGGAACCTCGCCTAGCGGCTCTTCGTCAGAAGCGACGCTGAAAGACGGCAAATACGATCCGCCGATCACCATTACAATTGCCAAGCAGCAGGATGAGAACGCCGGCAACTATTTGCCTGGCGAAAGCCTAAACGATAACGTCCTGACTCGTTGGGGAGCGAACAATCTCGGCATCCAAATCAATACGACGCTGGTTGGCGGAGATGCCGGCACTTATAATACGAAGCTGCGGCTTGCGCTTACGACTGCGGAGAAATTGCCGGATGTCGTGCCGGTCTATGACACGTCGCTGGTCAATGACCTTGTCCAATCCGGAGCGGTACGTGATATTACCGAGGACATCAAGAAGTATATGCCCGACCGTCTGAAGGAGATTTATTCTCAATATCCAACGACGTTCAATCCGGTCGTGAAGGACGGCAAGATCTATGGCATGGCCATCGCCCCGAACCTGGTGGAAGGCGAAGTTATGCTGATTCGTCAAGACTGGCTGGACAAGCTGAATCTGAAGGCGCCTACGACGATCGATGAATTCGAGAAGGTTATTGCCGCGTTCACGAATGAAGATCCAGACGGCAATGGCAAGAAGGATACGTACGGATTCACGTTCTCGGGCAAAGACGGCTACAATACAGGCTGGGTCAGCGATCCGATCATGATTTTCAGCGCCTTCACGGGCAAGAACCTTCCTGGTGCCTGGAATAACGACAACGGCCAATTGACGTACGGCTCCGTGGCGCCTGGCAATAAGGATGCGCTGGCTAAACTGCACGATTGGTACACCAAGGGATACCTGAATAAAGATCTAGCGGTTAAAGGCGCTTGGGATGCGATCGCCGACTTTACGGAGGGCAAAGCCGGCATCATCATCGGCCGACCTTGGCTCTATGGAAGCGTTAAGGATCTCGAGAAGAACGTTCCAGGCGCGAAAATAGCCGCCGCTCCGACGATCAATGGCACGAGCGGTGACCGGACGTACCAAACGGCGCAGCTCAACGACGGCGTATTCATGTTCAACAAAAATTTCAATAACATGGAAGCCTTCTTCTTGTACTATGACAAGCTTTACGATGCTGCCTTCGGGACGGGCGACTTCCAATACGGGTATGCACAGGGCTATGATTACGATATCGTCGACGGGCAAGTGACGTATGATTCAACCAAATTCAATAAACCGCTGGCAACGATTCAAGGCGTAGGCAAGATGTCCTTCACCAAGAATACGCCTTCTGTGGATGGCCCGGGCAAATCGTTCTATGATTTGGCGAACGGCGCGGAGCCTAATACCGGCGTACTGATCCATTCAAATGCACTTGATCCAACCATGAAAGACGGCTACCTGATTTCGTATAACAATCGGGATTCCCTGCTTCCATCAGCGTTCAACGGACCGCCTACGAAGACGATGCAGACGAACTGGGAGCAGCTGTATACGATGGAGAAGGAAACGTTCACCAAGATCATTTATGGCAAGGAGTCCATTGATTCCTTCGATGACTTCGTCAAGCAGTGGAATGACAAGGGCGGAACGCAAATTACGCAAGAGGTCAACGATTGGTATGCCAATGCAAGCAAAGTGGACTTCATGAGCGCCATGGGGTTGAAGTAAAAAGGTTGATGGGAGCCGGTGTATATCCTACACTGGCTTTTTTTCTGCGACTGACCAATTGACTATCAAGATTTTTTAATAACCTCTGTCGAAGTTTTACCTACTCACTTTCGATGGAGGTTATTCTATGCTATTGCCTAAAAATCGAATCACGCCAAAGGAGAAAATTTACTTCAGACCAGAGTTTGAGCACTGCCTCCATTGTGGTGAAAGCTCAAGAGAAGTCATACAGCCTGGAAAAAGAACATCTCGACCCTTCATGAGGTTATCCAAGTATGGAGCATGGATTATGCATGCCCTAATTCAGATTGCAACTATCAAGATACCTACTACAAATCTTGAAAAGTGGAATCGCTTGTGATGTAACACACCTCTTACGGTTTCGACGTGTTGGCGCTTGTGGGTCAGCTCCGTTTTAAATACAACATGACAATTGCAGAACTTACAAACGGAGGAATTGCTACATCTGAACGTAATTCTCAGCGACTATACGAGGAGTATTGACGTTGTTGCGTTCAAGCGTCACTGATCACGTGAAAGATGAACTTAAGCAGGTTGTAGATACACATGGAGGTATAATCTCCATGGACGGAGTTCAACCCGAAAAAGGTGACGAAACCTTGTATGTTGTCCGGGAGGTATTCAGCGGCACTATTTTAGTTGCTAAAAGTGTAAAGAGCAGCTGGAACGAATACATCGTTCGTTCCGGAGAGTTTGTCGTGTTCGTGGATGATGCTCTTCGCCAACAAAACCTGCTCAAAAGACTTCAGGACGGTAGTTACGATACCTTCCGGAAAGAACGTGAAAGATGGTCTAAACGATTGGAAGAACCAACGAAACGTAGCCGCTTCAGACGTGACCACAGAAATACCTTCATGAAGAATAACAGAGGCATTGTTCGTTAATTGGTCAGTCGTAGTTTTAAAAGCAAACGGTTGTCCGCCGAGGCGTCGCCCTATACGGAAGCTCATTCCATCCTTCCGTCGGCGCATCCTGCCCCTTCTTTCCTTCTTTTCCGTTCTTTTCGCCGCCTGATCGAATTGCATCTATCACCTACAGTACCTGTAAAGGCCCCTTGATCATGCGGCTGCCTTGGCGCACGTACTTAGCCATCAAAGCTCTATGATAACCTCCTTGCAAGCGATTAGGTCAATCTCGCTGTTTTCTGCTGCCGTATGTGTTTTCTTTAACATTTGCTATTACCCATACGGATTTTGATTTTAATAAGTGTGTAAAAGGTTGTTTACAAATTACATTTAACTACATTTTACGACAAAAATAGAAGTGGTTGTAAGTGTAATAAAAAGGTAAAATTGGAATGTTGTTAAAATAAACCGAGGAGATGAAGTGAAATGTATTTTCAAAGAATCAATTTTGTTTTCTGTTTAGTTCTAATTATTCTTGTTTCTTCAATTCCTGTTTTTAATGGAGAAGTATACGCATCTAGTCAGGGAAATCTAAATCTTCCAAGTATTTATCCATCCAAAGGATATGCTACACATGTTCTTTACAATGACCGTGTCTTTGGATGGGGGGAAAATGTCTTTGGCGTAATAGGTAATGGAGAGAATACTGATCGAATTACACCAACACTAATTTCCGGACTATCAGAGGTTAAACAAATAGCAGGTGGGTACGATTATACCCTGTTTTTAATGAATAATGGGACAGTTAAATCTACTGGATGGAATTCTTATGGTGCAGCAGGATATGGGGATACAATTCACCGTAGCACACCTATTACTATACCAGGATTAACAGGAGTTAAACAAATTGCAACAGGAGAAATAAGCTCTTATGCATTATTAGAAAATGGAACAGTAATGGCATGGGGATGGAATGGCTATGGCCAATTAGGATTGGGGGATTATGTAGATAAAGGAACTCCTACTTTAATACCCAATCTAAGTAATGTGAAACAAATAATAGCTGGTTACTACCATGTATTTGCGATCTTAAATGACGGAACTATAAAAGCATGGGGATATAACGGAAATGGAGGCTTAGGGCTGGGTGATAACATTGATAGAAATACACCAACAACTCTTAATTTAAGTAATGTACAACAGATTAGTGCAGGACATGATGTCTCGTTTGCCATCTTAAATGACGGTACAGTAAAAGCATGGGGATATAATGAATATGGCCAGCTAGGATTAGGAAATACAACCGATTATTATATTCCAACTAATGTACCTGATCTATACGGAGCAGTTCAAATCGAAGCAGCATATGATTACACGCTTGTTTTGATGTTGAATGGGGAGATTAGAGCTATGGGATACAATTTTTACGGATCATTAGGTCTAGGGGATAGAGTTGATCGATTAATTCCGACAGTAATTCCAGGGCTTACAACTGTGGTTCATATAGCAGTTAGTCAAATCGGCTCCTATGCAGTACAACAAGATGGTAAGATCTTCGCATGGGGATATAACGAATATGGGGATCTTGGTCTAGGGGATTTTATTAATCGGAATGTTCCTACAAATTTGCAACTACCATCTGAAACTGCAACTTATATTTACGATTCCGCTAATAGACTATCTCGAATCACATCTTCTACAGGGGTTGTTATTAATTTCACCTATGATCTAAATGGGAATTTAATAAATGTACAAAAAGTAGAAGCCTCTCAATCTGTCATCTCTAGCCAACAACTACTCATGAGTTTAAATGAAAGTTCAAGCGAAATAGAAACCCGAAATAGAAAATTAGAACTGAGAACAAGACATCAAACAATAACTATGACCGATCTAATTACTGACATGACTAGTACAAATGACGAAATTGAAAAATTAGAAGATCAACAGAGCAATATAACATATCCAAACAATAATGAGACTAGTGAAGTCCTCGCAACTTTTGCCCGTTTTTTTCAATGAAATCAATGAAATCATTGGTCCCCACTCGATGTAGCAGTGAAGCATACTTATGAAACTTGATCAATGCAAGATATCGCTGACTTCTTATGAATCCGCTTTCAATTTCGAATGCGAATAGTAAATAATAGTGGATTGATGAAATTACATCGTATCCAGTCAATATCAGGAGTAGCTTAAGGTCACACTGAAGAGAAAGATTACTAGAAGTCTAAATCCAAGTGTATAAAATTGATAACTGGAGGAACTTCACTTGAGAAAAATCACTAATATCTTAATAATCTTTTCTTTATTATTTACATTAACTTATGAGCCTATCCTAGCTGAAAATAATGTAACTTCCAATGATGGAACAGATCTAAATACAATAATGGAACCCGAAAATATAATCCTCGATCAAACTCCTCAAACTGCAACTTTAAGTGAAGAGGAACAGGCCATTGCTACTTATATGGAGCAGATGAATAGCGTTCAACAAGCTAATCAGTCCCTCGCAGAACAAGAAGGTAAACTTACAATATCTCAAATTATTGATGAATTCGGTGTAACAGAATCATCGATTCAAAATAAATTGGACACGGGGAAGACTCTGTCACAGATATACGTTGCTCTCGTAGATGAAAACGAGAGTTTCAGTAAGGAACAATCCTCCTTAAGTCGTTTGAATCCTGTGATGGAGCTACAAACGATAGAAATTCCGGAATCTACGAATCCTGTAACCTCGGATTATGGTGACAATGTAGACCTAACGCTGGTTAATCTATTTTCACAGGTATCTATGGAATCGAGTGAGAGCATGATGCAGCAGACTACTAAACAAGCAGCCGCAAGTGTGGTTCCAGAGCCTGAGATACGGCAAGTTACGCCTAAGATAAATGAGGCTCCGTATCAAACATCCCTACATGACGATACGATCTCATTTCTATCAGGCTCGTTATCAACCTCAGAAACAGATTTAACTCTTCCTGGTCGGAATGGATTGGGCTTTGCTCTAACTAGAACCTATAATTCAAGCGGATCGCAGTTCTATGACACAGGTGCATCATATACTTATGCAAGTTACACGGTTAGCTATGCTACGCGAGTACAAACAGATACGGTAGGCTACAGCGTATCTTATACCTATGATAAATATTTACAAACGATTCTTTGCAGTACAGGTAACGTTCTTTCAACTACTGGTTCTGGTCAGAGCTATACGACATCAGCGACTTTTTCCACGTACAATGCTGCTATTTCGGCATCAGTTCCATCTATAGCCTCGGATACTGTCCATTCATGTGGTGAGATAGGAACAGATAAGAAATATATCTATACTTATTCATTTCGAAGTAAATCGTCCCCTTCTGAGTACATCACAGATTCTTCTTCGGTGGGCTCATCAGGGACAGCAGGGCCTTATTACTACTATTCGGACGCACAAGTAGTGCAGAGTACGATAAATAGTAATGCGAATACGCTTCTCTCCTCAATTAAGAACGGAAGCGATAATCAAGTTCAATATTATATTAGGACATACACGTCAAGTTCACCAAATGCTCAAATCAAACAAAGTGGTTCTAACTCAAGCAGAAATACAGTGTACACTCCTGATGACGAGAACCGTTACCCAATCGGTAAAGGCTGGAGTTGGAATATTCCATATGTTGCAACATATGGTGGAAAACAGTATGTTAATCTGGGGGAGTCTGGATCATATGAAATCAGTGGTACATATCTGAAAGGATATCCGTGGAAAGACCTACAATTCGTAAGTAATACTTCTGTACAAGTCAATAACATACAATCACAGTATGCGCTCCAGCGTATCGACGGTACAAAGATGTTTTTCGCTAGTGATGGAAAACTACTACAGATCTCGGATGCATATAACAATACAGTTACATTCAAATACGTATCCGTAAGTCCATATGGCCAAGTGTTAACGACTATAACCGATGCAATCGGGAATATGATTCAAATTAGTTATACGACCACTAAAGTAACACTAACCAGTGGACTGAAGACCGTTGTTTATAACAAAATTTCACAGAACGGAAAAGAAATGTTGACTAGTGTTGTTAACCCCTTGGGCCAATCAACAAGCTATACCTATGATATCGCGAGTGCGAAATTTAATAACCTGGGAACAACACCGATTACAGATAATCCTTATGCATTATTGAAGAGCATTTCGCATCCTACAGGTGCAAGAACTGTATTCCATTACGAAACAGAACCTATCACACGATTCGTTGCTACCAATAAAGTAAATCAGGTCTATCGTTTACATGATCGAAGTGAAGAATTGACAGAGGGGGGTCAGAAGACCACTTACAATGAAGCATTTGTAACTTATCCGCAAGATATGGGTGCAACATATACTACTACAGGTATGTCTATCTCTTCGAACCTGTTTACTACGGATACTATGACAAATTACACATTCAGGAAAGTTTTCCCAAACGAAGACGTCGCACCACAATATTATCTTACTAATGTAGATGTAACCGGCGTTCAACAATCGAACTTGAGTCATAAGACAATCTATACGTATGACGAGGTGAAAGGTAATCCAAATCCAATTAATACGGAGTCTTACACGGAAGAACAAACCTCAACTACAACGACGACTCAAACACCACACCTGATCACATCTACTACCTATGACGATTATGGTAATTTACTAACATCTATCGATGAAAGAAAGAATAAAATAACCAATGTCTATAATTCTTCTACGCATCTCTTGGATAACTCAACCCTATCCTCGGCAACTAACGGGAGTACCAACCTATTTACATCACTTACACGTAATGGATTAGGTTCTGTTACAAAAGTAGAAGTTCGAGATAATCCCAATAGCAGCCTCTTGAGAAAGCAGGAGTATGGGTACGATATTTACGGAAATACCATAAGTATTATTAGGGAAAATGGCGAGAATGATCAAATTACCACAATAAATTATGATAACACGACCCATGCTTTCCCAATACAAATGTCATCAAATTATACCGATATGGATGGGACAATAACATCCCGTGCGATTAGTGCAACTTACGATAACTTAACGGGTAATTTGTTGACTTACATCGACGCTAACCAAAATACAACAACATATACTTACGATGCATTAAACCGTATTAAGACAGTTAAAAATCCAGATTTAACTCTTAAACAGTATACGTACGATGATATAAATAATGAGTTGACTACAACTGATGAGTTAGGCAAAAAAACAAAGAGCAAGTGGAATGCACTTGGTTGGTTTATTGAACAGGATCAATATGAGGCAGGACAATACACAAAGAAAAGCATGACAAGCTATAATTTGAATGGCAGTATGCTCTGGGCAGAAGATGCGTTAGCAAATCGGGTAACGTATGCTTATGATGACTGGGGTAGGGTAATTAAAGTAACCCAGCCTAATCAAGGAATAGTCAGTACAACATATAACGATATGGCTAGAGAAGTGGTATCCACAGATGCGGAAGGAAATCAATCCAAGACTAAAACAAACATCTATGGTCAAACAATAACTACCGCGGAAAAACGTGGGGTATCTGGCAACTTTACTATAGTATCACAGCAAACCTACGATCAACAAGGAAGGCTGAAGACAGTAGGAGATGCACTAAATTATAGCAATATAACATACTCTTATGACTCTCTTGGGCAACTATTAACAGTTACTCAAGCGTATGCTGAGGGAGCAAATTATTCTTATAAATATGACATGCTAGGTAACCAGACGGTTGCTAAGGATCCAACTAGTACGACAACCATGGAATATGATGAACTGGGCCAATTGGTAAAACAAGTGGATCAGAATGGCATGATCACGAAGTATGGTTATGACAAGAACGGAAATCTGACCAAGAAGATTGATCGTAACCAAAACACGCTATACTATCAATATAACTCACGTAATTGGTTAGTTAGCAAGAGCGTGGCCGGCGAGCCGGTTATCGGATATACGTACAATGCTGATGGAACTCGTGCAAATATGACTGAAGCCACAGATACAACGAGCTATTCTTACAACTCGGATACTGGTGAAGTTACTTCTATCACATATCCCGATGGAAAAATATTGAAAATGAATAGCTATGATGCAAATGGCAGACTGACACAGATGATAGATCCAGCAAATAAAATAATTGATTACAGCTATTCACAGGATGGCTTATATCAGGTAAAAGTAAATAATCAATTAAAAGCATCTTATGATTACTACAAGAATGGATTGACAAAGACAACCATTCTTGGTAATGGTATCACTACTATCAGAACTTACGACGGCCTATACTTATCTGATGTTGTCGATAAGAAGACTAGTAACGGTCTCATACTAAATTCTTATCATTATCAAACAGACAATAGAGGTAATATCGATCAAACGATTATCAACCTTAATGCGAGCGGAAATGGTCAATCTGTGACTTCAGATTTCACCTATGATTCTCAAAACCGAATTACGACGGCCTCTCCCAATAATGAGGTGTATAATTATGACTCAAGAGGAAATCGGCAAACCTTAAAGTCTGATCAATTAGTCCTGCCCACCAGTGCGAGAAATTCTTATGATGCATGGAATAGATTGAAGAGTGTTACGACAACTGATGGACATCAAGTGAAGTATACTTATAATGGTGACGATCTGTTAGTAAGTCGAACGGAGAATGGTATCACTACCAGGTACTATTATCTCGGATCTGATATTATTGCTGAAGGAACTGTAGCAGCTGATGGTTCAGTAACAATAACTAGTAGCTTCATTCGTGGTAATGGCTTGATCTCAAAGATAGACACTTCGACCAACATGGAGGGGTATTACCTCTTTAATGGTCATGGTGATGTTATGGAAATGCGGGATACTACTGGACTTCTTATTAATGCCTACGATTATGATATCTGGGGCAATCCAGTAGCATCTATCGAACAAGTATCGTATCCAGTCGGTACAATGACTAATCCATTCCGCTATTCAGGGGAATTCTGGGACGAGTCTGCGGACTTGCAGTATCTTCGGGCGCGCTGGTATGCTCCAAGCCTTGGACGGTTTATTAATGAGGATACGTATCAGGGCGATATTACGAATCCGCTTAGTCAGAACCTTTACACTTATGTGCATAATAATCCGTTGATTTATTCAGACCCTTCAGGGCATTGGTGTACATCTTCAGACGGTAAATGGGCTCATTCGGGTGCATGTAGCGATCCTACTTCAATATATAGTGACGACATGTTACATGATGGTGGGCAGATGAGGTTTGATGGATATGAGCCAGCTGGGGCGATCTATCAGTATCCAATCGAACTAAGGTATGCAAGGTGGTACGCCGGTGATGCATCCGCATATGAAGGGGCATCTGAAAGTGACAAACAGCAATTAATAAGAATGGCTAAGAGTGATTGGACTTGGGGCGAGGCCTTTACATGGTTTTCTGCAGGTGTATTGACAGGTTTCTCTCTAGCATTTCCAAGTGCAGGATTAGCATCATTAGAGGTTGCATCAACAGGAACGTTTACTTACAATGCTGCAACAGTTTCTGGTGGGGCCTCAGTTTTCGTAACAATATTAAAGGGAGCTAAAACACCTGGGGCTGTACCAGCACTAAATAAGCTAGCTCAATCGGCACTAGAAAAAGGCAACACCTATATTACTGGCATAATAAGAAGTGATGGAACTATTGAAGCTCACCTGAATGTTGGTGGGTTAACGACTTCTCATAAAGCGTTGGGATTAGCTGCGGATGATGTTGGATTTAATATGTCTTATTACGATGGGCGATGGAATATCACTGGTTCTGGATTTGCAGGTGCGAACAATTGGCCTGCCCCGAGTCCAGCGCAGATTGATATGCTTAAAACACTCTTTGGGGTGAACTAATTGAAAAAATATATTATTAAGAAGTATGGTGTGTTTTGTCCAATATGTTCGCATGAGTTGAATTGGTATGCTGGTATGTCAAGTAAAACCAATATGTTCAAATGCCTTTATTGTAAAAAATATTATTTGAAAGAAGAGGATAATGATCTTACTGAAGCAGAAGATCGTGCAATCGGTATAAATAATATACTTCAGTACAATGACGAACATAATGAATATCAAGGCACTCCTTCCAGCACCTTTTTTGCTCCAAATTGGCTTAGAAAGTATCTAAAGAACTAGCTGGAAATTACATTTTAAAAATGGCTGATAGTAAAAGAAGATCTCAGTTTCAGCAACTGAATCATAACCTCTCCTTGCCACTTGCGAGTGTAACTACTCCATGTGGCTTTTCTTACATTCGGCAGGTGTCAGATTGGTACGGACCCAATTCATGATTGAATGTCACTTTTAATTCTGAATTTCTCTATGATCATCGGATAACTCCACAGTTCTTTTAAGCGGAGTCTCACCGCTTCCTTCTGCTGGTGGGAGGTAACAGGGTGTTTTAACAATGTCTACTATAAGGGGTACAATTCGCTGATAAGATGCAGGCTTTTTTTGCAATTCATTTTCCGACAAAACATTTGTTCGCACACTGCCATCTGCCAGAAAGTTGGGCTACAATAGGAAGTAGAGTTGTTGATAGAATAGTTTAATTGGCTGAGCGGACAATTAGCAGCTTGGTTGTTAGGTTTAGAGATTGCTTCAAGCGCTCGACTACTACTTTCTACTTATCGAAAATAAATAGATTCACTACGAAACTCATCACTATTAATGGAGCGTGACGAACGAATGAAGCTGTTTCATACGGCCGATTGGCATCTCGGCAAGCTCGTGCAAGGCGTTTATATGACGGACGACCAGCGTTGCGTGCTGGAGCAATTCGTCCAAGCGGTCGCAGAGGAAAAGCCCGATGCGATCATTATTGCAGGCGATCTATATGATCGCGCGATTCCGCCGACGGAAGCGGTAGAGCTGCTCGACGAGCTGCTTCGCAAGCTCGTTATCGAATGCGAGACGCCGGTGCTTGCGATATCGGGCAACCACGACAGCCCGGACCGACTCGATTTTGGCACACGGCTGATGGAGAGCCGCGGTCTGCATCTAGCAGGACGTCTGCGCGCGGGTTTGAAGCCTGTTGTCCTCCATGACGAACATGGTCCTGTCCATGTGTATCTTGTGCCTTACGCTGATCCGGCGCAGGTGCGGATTACGCTGGACGACGAGACGATCCGCTCGCACGATGATGCGATGCGTGCGATAGTCGCTCGCATTGAGGCGGATGCTGATCCGAACGCGCGTCGGATTTTCGTCGGACATGCTTTCGTGACACCTGGAGGAGAGCCGCAGCCGAACACAAGCGAGTCAGAGCGTCCGCTTGCGATTGGTGGCGCGGAGCATGTGAGTGCGGGTCACTTCAAGAGCTTCCATTATACAGCGCTCGGACATCTGCATCAGGCGCATCATGTCGGCGATGAGCGCATTCGTTATGCAGGCTCGCCGCTCAAATATTCGATCTCGGAGGAGAATCACCGTAAGGGTTGGCTCGTCGTCGAGCTCGACGATGCGGGCAATGCATCCGTTGAGAAGCGGGAAATCAAGCCGCTGCGCGACATGCGCCGCGTGTCGGCCTCTATTGAAGAGATTGAGACCGAGCACAAGACCAGCGACGACTATGTGTTCGTGACGCTGCAGAACGACAATCCGGTGCTGTTCCCGATGGAAAAGGTGCGTGCGGTGTATCCGAACGCCCTTCATGTCGAACGTCGTGTTCGTTCGCTGCAGATCGATGATTCGGTGGACGGAGATAACGAGGAGAACCGTGCCGGAAGCCGGCGTGACGCCGATCCGGTCGATCTGTTCGCAAGCTTTTACCGAGAAGTGAAGGGCATGCCGCTGGAGGATGAGAAGCGTAAGTTGTTCGCCGAGACATTCATGGACGTCATGAAGAAGGAAGGTGACGCCGTATGAGACCGATAAAGCTAACGCTGACCGCCTTCGGACCGTATCGCGATGGCGAGACGATCGATTTCACTGAGCTTGGCAACCATCGTTTGTTCGTCATTTCGGGTAATACGGGCGCGGGTAAAACAACGATATTTGACGCCATCTGCTTCGCACTGTATGGGGCGGCGAGCGGAGAGGATCGCGCGGAGACGCGCATGCTGCGAAGCCATTTTGCAGGGGATGATTCGTTTACGTCGGTTGAATTTGATTTTGCCGTTGGGAAGCGGTCGTATCGGGTGTTCCGCCAATTGCCGCACCGCAAGGCGGGCAACAAGAACGAAACGCCGGGTAAAGCGGAGCTGTACGAGACGACATCGGGCGAAGCGGTGCCTTGTGTCGACCGATTCATGATTACGGATGTAAACAACAAGCTGGAGTCGATCATCGGACTGACCAAAGATCAGTTCAACCAGATCGTGATGCTGCCGCAAGGCGAATTCCGCAAGCTGCTCACATCCGATACAGATAATAAGGAAGATATCTTGCGGCGCATCTTCCGCACGGACCTGTATCGCAAGCTGGAGGAGCGATTCCAGCAGCAGCATCGCGAGCTGAAGGACGAGGCGACGAAGGCGCGGACGCGCCTCGACGTCGTGATCGGGCAAGCGGGCGATACGCTTCCGCAGCGCGCGGAGAGCGCGCTCGCCGATGTGCTCGCGCAGCAGTATCGCGGCGTTGCGCAGATGCTGGATGCGCTCGCGCAGGAGGCGGCGCACTACCGCGAAGCGGCCGGCGCTGCCGAAGGGCGCAAGGCGGCCGCCAGCGAGCGGCTCGCCGCCGAGGAGGCGCAGCTGCGCGAGGCGCTCGCGCGCAATGGCCGCTTCGCGGAGCTCGCGGCGCGGAAGGCGCGCGCGGCCGAGCTTGCGCAGCAGCGGCCTGCGGCGGAGGCGCGCGAGCAGCAGCTGGCGCTCGCCGAGCGTGCGGCGCGACTTGAGCCGCACGAGGAGCGCGCGGCCCGCGCGGCAGCCGACGCGGCCGCGAAGCGCGAGCGGCTCGCCGCGGCGTTAGCTGCGGCGGAAGCGGCCGCTGCTTCGCTCGCGGACGCGGAGCAGCGCCAGCGCGCGGAGGCAGCGCGCGAGCCGGAGCGGCGCGCGGCTGAGCGCGAAGCGGAGCGGCTGGCGGCGTTGGCGCCGCTCGTGCAGACGCTCGCCGAGCGGCGCGGCGAGGTCGAGCGTCTGCTCGGCGCGGAGCGCACGCTTGCGGCGAAGCAGCAGGAAGCGGACCGCGCGCTCGCGCAGCTGCGCGAGACGAAGCAGGCGACGGCTGCGCGCATCGCGGAAGCGGAGGCAGCAACGGCTAAGCTGCCGGAGCTGCAGGAGCAGCTTCAGCGGCTGCGGGACAAGCTTAGACTGCTTATGGAGCTGACGGAAGCGTCGAAGCGCTTCAATGAATTCACTCGCTTGGAAGCCGAACATAAGCAGGTCGTTCAGAAGCTTCGTAGTGAGCATGATCGTTTGGAATCCGCATGGCTGGAAGGACAAGCTAGCCTGCTTGCTGTCCATCTTCATGACGGTAAGCCGTGTCCGGTCTGCGGCAGCGCGGACCATCCGGCGAAGGCACAGCCATCCGCGGAGCTGCCATCGCGTGAGGCGCTGCAGCAATTGAAGCAGCAGCTGCAGAAGGCGGAGCACGAGCTCAGCACAGCATCAGCACAAGCTGCATCGGCACAGGAAGGCCGAGATCGTCGAAGCGGCGACATTGCGGAGTATGGTATTCTGCTTAACGCCGATCTTGCAGAGCAGCAGGCTGCGACGACGAAGGAAGGCTCACGTTTGCGAGAGGAGACAGATCGGCTGAAGCAAATCTACTCCGAACTAGCCGCGCTCCGTGAGCAATCCGCGGAAGCGGATCGTCAGCTCGACGCGCGTTTGCGTGAGAAGGACGAGCTGGCTGCCCGATTACAAGCGGTCACGGCTGACCGCAGCGCGAAGCAGTCCCGCCTCGAAACCGAGCTGGAAGCGATCGAAGAGCAGCTGCGCACACCGGAGCAGTTGAACGCCAAACTCACAGCAATTCGTCAAGCAGCAGACAAGCTGGGCGCCGCGTGGAAGTTGGCCGAGGAAGCACTGCAAGCTGCGACAACGAAGTGTGCGGAACAGCGTGCGGCGGCGGAGCAGCTCGCCCATACGGTGACGGAAGCTGAAGCGGAGCAGTCAGAAGCGGCAGCAAGATTCCGATCCGAGCTTGCGAAGGACGGATTCTCAGACGTAGACAGCTACCGTGCAGTCAAGCTGCCCGAATCGACTCGAGCATCACTAAAGGCCGAAGCGCAGGCCTATCGGACTGCCGTGGCAGCGGCAGCCGAAGGCATCGCCCAGCTGGAGCAGGAGCTTGCCGATCTATCGCCGATGGATATAGCACCACTTGAACAATCGCTCGTCACACTTAGAAGCGAGCTGGAACAATCGCTATCCCATCTTCAGACAGCCGTCCAATATGCGAACGAAGCAGATCGTCTACGCGCGGCGGTAGCAGAAGCGGGTGGACGATGCACAGAGCTCGAACGACGGCTGGAGCAAGTGGCAGACCTGTACAGCATGATGAAGGGCGACAACGCGCTAAAAATTTCATTCGAACGCTATATTCTCATCGAATATCTCGATCAGATTCTTCATGCGGCAAACGTGCGGCTGCGGGGTCTGTCCGATGGACAATTCGTGCTGCAGCGCAGCGACCGGTTGGAGGCGCGAGGCAAGCAAAGCGGCCTGGGGCTTGATGTTTATGATGCCTACACCGGGCAGAACCGCGACGTCAAATCGCTGTCCGGCGGCGAGAAGTTCAACGCATCACTCGCATTGGCGCTTGGCATGACCGATGTCATTCAATCTCACCAAGGCGGCATTTCGATCGAAATGATGTTCATCGACGAGGGCTTTGGTTCTCTTGACGAAGAGTCGCTGGGCAAAGCGATCATGACCCTCATCGATCTGCAGAAGGCAGGCCGGATGATCGGCGTGATTTCCCATGTACAAGAGCTGAAGCAGGCGTTCCCAGCGATGCTCGAGGTCACCAAAACGAAGGAAGGCCACAGCCGAACATCCATCGTCGTAAAATAATGGTCACACAACAAACAATCGTAATCATCGCATCCTTCTTATTCAGCCGAGCACCGTGCATCTGTGCTCGGCTTTATGTCGTCCGCGAGTCATCCCTCGACCTACAGTCTGATCCCACCTTTTTATACACAAATATCCAATCATCTCTTAAAGTCATTAAAATTTTCTAAGTACAATCTAAAATTATTCAAGTTAAACGTATTTTTACCAAAGCTATACTAATAGGAGAGGAAGGAGACCAAGTTGATTCCATTTGAAAGCGCTTTACTATTTATCGTTTTATGATCCGATAACAGGGGGAATATGGCATGAGTAGAGTGTTTAAGAAAATGATCTCCGGCGTGCTTGCTGCAGCATTGCTTATACCATCGGGCTGGCTTGCGACGGGTGTCGAGCAGGCTGCCGCAGCAGTGGACACGATTACGGTCTATCACGAGGATTTTGCAGCTGATAAGGGCAAAGCGACGCAAGCCGGCAGCGCGAGCCTGTCGCAAGTAACCAACAAGGTATTTGCCGGTAATGATGATGGTGCTGCGCTGTATGTAAGCAATCGCGTGAACAACTGGGATTCAGCGGATTTTAAATTTGCCGACATTGGCCTCGAGAACGGCAAAACGTATACGGTCACGGCAACGATCTATGTAGACGAGGGCGAGACGATACCAGAAGGTGCCACAGCCGCGCTGCAGACGGTAGACAGCTACGGTAACTACGCGGAAGCAGCGATGGAAGCGGGGCAGGCCGTTACGCTGACGAAGCAGTTTACGGTCGACACCAGTGCAGATAAAGCGCTGCGCATCAATTCCAATGCTGCCGGCAAAGCGGTGCCTTATTACATCGGAGATATCGTGATTACAACGCCTAATACGTCTACATCAACGACGGAGCAGGAGGTTTATCACGAGTCGTTTGCTGCCGATCAAGGCAAAGCGACACAAGCAGGCAGTGCGAGCTTGTCGCAGGTAACCGGGAAAGTATTTGCCGGCAATGACGACGGCGCTGCGCTCTATGTCAGCAATCGCGTGAACAACTGGGACTCGGCGGATTTCAAGTTTGCCGACATCGGCCTCGAGAACGGTAAGACCTACACCGTGACGGCGTCGGTCTATGTAGACACGGACGTAACCGTGCCAGAAGGAGCTGCTGCGGCGCTGCAGACGGTAGACAGCTACGGCAACTACGCGGAAGCCGCGATGGCAGCAGGTCAAGCGGTTACGCTGACGAAGGAATTTACGGTCGACACGAGTGCGGATAAAGCGCTGCGCATCAACTCCAACGCTGCGGGTAAAGCCGTTCCTTATTACATTGGCGATGTGCGCATTACCGAGAAGGTCGCAACTGATAATGAAACCGAAACACCTCGTGAAGCCGCTAAGCCATTCGATACGATCACCTTCGAGGATCAAACGGCTGGCGGATTTATCGGACGTGCAGGCACGGAGACGCTGACGGTTACAGACGAAGACAACCACACGGCAAACGGCGCTTATGCCTTGAAGGTAGAGGGCAGAACAAACACTTGGCATGGACCTTCCCTGCGAGTTGAAACGTTCGTTGACAAAGGATATGAGTATAAAATTACGGCTTGGGTGAAGCTGATCTCTCCTGAAAGCTCGCAGCTTCAGCTGTCGACGCAAGTTGGCAGCGGAAGCAGCGCGAACTACGTCACGCTCTCAGCCAAAACCATCAATGCAGCCGATGGCTGGGTCCAATACGAAGGAACGTATCGCTACAACAATGTAGGCGACGAATATTTGACGATCTATATTGAGAGTTCGAGCAACGCGACGGCTTCTTACTATATCGATGATATTAGCTTTGCAAGCACGGGCTCAGGTCCGGTCTCGATTCAGACCGATATTCCTTCGATCAAGGACGTTTATGAGAATGACTTCCTGATCGGCAACGCAATTACGGCTGAGGATTTGGAAGGCGTCAGATTCGACCTGCTCAAGAAGCATAATAATGTCGCAACAGCAGGCAATGCGATGAAGCCGGATGCACTGCAGCCAACGAAGGGCAACTTCACGTTCGATGCGGCCGATGCAATGGTGGACAAAGTGCTTGCGGCAGGCATGAAAATGCATGGCCACGTTCTCGTGTGGCACCAACAGTCGCCGGCTTGGCTGAACACAACGGAGGATGAGCAGGGCGCAACTGTGCCATTAAGCCGCACTGAGGCGCTGGCGAACATGCAGGCGCATATTAGCGGTGTTATGGAGCATTTCGGGAACAAAGTCATCTCGTGGGACGTTGTGAACGAGGCGATGAACGATAATCCTGGGAACCCTGCTGACTACAAAGCGTCGCTGCGCCAATCACCATGGTATCAAGCGATCGGCGACGATTATGTCGAGCAGGCTTTCTTGGCGGCGAGAGCCGTGCTGGACGCTCACCCAGACTGGGATATTAAGCTCTACTACAACGACTACAATGATGACAATCAGAACAAAGCAACCGCAATTTACAACATGGTCAAAGATATCAATGATCGGTATGCTGCGGCACATAATGGCAAGCTGCTGATCGACGGCATCGGCATGCAGGCTCACTATAACATCAATACGAACCCGGATAATGTGAAGCTCTCGCTAGAGAAATTCATTTCGCTGGGAGTTGAGATCAGCATCACGGAATTGGATATTACAGCGGGCAGCAACTACACCTTGACGGATAAACAAGCTGTCGCGCAGGCGTATTTGTATGCACAATTAATGAAGCTCTACCACGAGCATGCGGACTCAATCGCACGCGTTACGATCTGGGGGATGGACGACAACACAAGCTGGCGCGCTTCCTCCAACCCGCTGCTGTTCGATAAAAACCTGCAGGCGAAGCCGGCCTACTACGGGGTCATCGATCCAGCGCAATATTTGGCAGATCACCAGCCAGAAGCAACGCAAGCGAATCAAGCGAATGCTGCATACGGAACGCCTAAGATTGACGGAACCATTGATTCCGTATGGAGTAAAGCTTCTGAACTTAACGTGAACCGTTATCAGCTGGCATGGCAGGGCGCAAGTGGTGTGGCGAAGGTGCTGTGGGACGACAAGAATCTGTATGTGTTGGTTCAAGTCAGTAACGCAGAGCTGGACCATTCCAGCCCGAATGCTTGGGAGCAAGACTCTGTTGAAGTTTTCTTGGATCAAAATAATGCAAAGACGTCCTCCTATCAAGATGATGATGGGCAATATCGCGTCAGCTATATGAATGAGACGACCTTTAATCCTTCCTCCATCGCAGCTGGCTTCGAGTCGGCAACCGCAATATCGGGAACCAATTATGCGATTGAAATGAAGATTCCTCTTACGGCGATTACGCCAGCGAACGGATCGGAGGTCGGTTTCGACGTGCAAATTAATGATGGCAAAGCAGGAGCTCGCCAGAGCGTATCCGCCTGGAATGATACGACGGGCACAGGCTATATGGATACGTCAGTTTATGGCGTACTTAAGTTTGAGGGCAAGGGAAACAGCTCTACCTCGTCTGGAACATTAACGCCAGCAGCGCCTACTACATCAGCAACGACAGACGACAACGGCGATAACGCTGAGGAACACTCGAATACGACTGACAATTCGACATCAGGAGGCTCGCAGCAAGCACCTGCATTTACGGATATCGGATCGGTACCGTGGGCGACAGAAGCGATTAACCGGCTTGCAGCGCTTGGCATCATCAACGGTGTGGCAGCATCGACTTTTGATCCCAAGGCATTGGTGAAACGCTCGCAGCTTGTGCTTATGCTTGTCCGCGCACTTGAACTGGAACCGGTAACTACCGGCGCAGCGGTGTTCAACGATGTACCGGCCGATCGAACCGATGCCGGCGCGATTGCTGCAGCTGTACAAGCTGGGCTGATTCAAGGCAGCGGTGACAGCTTCCGTCCAAATGACGCGATGACGCGCGAAGAAGCGGTTGTTGTCTTGATGAGAGCTTATCGTTATGCAGCAGATGTGTTAGGTCTCGATATCGCCGAAGTCAAAACGGATATCATCGCGAAATTCAAAGATGGCGGTCAGCTTTCGAAATGGTCAGCGGACGATATATCTGCAGCTGTAGGGCTTGGCCTCGTCACAGGCGACCCTACGGGAAATTTCCGCCCGCAAGGCTCCATTACGCGTGCCGAGACAGCCGTATTGGTCGATAGAATGCTTGTTTTGCTGGCGTCACAATTGGACGACCAAGCATAAGAAATGGCCTGTTCGCAGAAGCTGCGAGCGGGCCTTTCTTGTATCTGCAATCCGATCAGCGGTAGAATAAATGAGGAGAAATGTACTACAATAGCTATATTGAGTAAAGTAAAGCTTTGCATGATATGCATTGCTTTTCACCATCCATGACTATTTAGTCTACTACATAAAGGAGGCACATATGGCACACATCGCATCGAATTTAACCGAATTGATCGGCGGAACACCGCTGCTGCGGCTGTCGAATTATGAGAAGAAGCTGGATCTGCCAGCTCAAATTATCGGTAAACTAGAATACTTTAACCCGGCGGGCAGTGTAAAGGACCGTATCGGCTTCGCAATGATTAAAGACGCGGAAGAGAAAGGGCTGCTTCGCCCAGGCTCCGTGATCATTGAACCAACAAGCGGTAACACGGGTATTGCGCTCGCTTTCGCAGCGGCAGCACTTGGTTATCGCCTCATGATCGTATTGCCGGAATCGTTCAGTCTTGAACGGCGCCTGCTGATGAAGGCGCTTGGTGCTGAGCTTATTCTGACGCCTGCGTCAGAAGGGATGCGCGGAGCGATTAATCGTGCGGAAGAGCTCAAGGCAGAGCTCAAAGACGCTTATATTCCACAGCAGTTCGAGAATGAAGCGAATCCTGCGATCCATCGTGTAACGACAGCAGAAGAGATTTGGAAGGACACGGACGGAGAAATCGACGTATTCATTGCTGGCGTTGGCACTGGCGGCACGGTTACAGGCGTTGGCTCGGTGCTGAAGGAGCGCAATCCGAACGTTCATATCGTCGCGGTTGAGCCTGCGGAGTCACCAGTTCTGTCTGGCGGCAGACCAGGCGCGCACCGTATCCAAGGCATCGGCGCAGGCTTTGTGCCGGGCGTGCTTCGTCGGGACGTTATCGACGAGATTATGCAGATTCCTGCAGATCAGGCTTATGAGACGTCCCGTATTCTGGCGCGCTGCGAAGGGCTGCTCGTTGGTATTTCATCCGGTGCGGCCATCTATGCAGCTTCGCTGCTGGCACGTAAGCCTGAATTCGCAGGTAAGCGTATCGTTGCGCTTCTGCCAGATACAGGCGAACGTTATTTGTCCGCCGGCTTGTACGGCAACATGGAATAAGGAATCCTGTCGTTTTTTCGCGAAATGTAGTTGACTTCAATGGATGAGACGTGTATTCTATAAAAGTCGCTGCTAACGCAAACGACGGACACGCTGATGTAGCTCAGCTGGTAGAGCAACGCATTCGTAATGCGTAGGTCGGGGGTTCGAATCCCTTCATCAGCACCATATTTCAAAATGATGACGCGATCCTCACGGATCGCGTTTTTTTGTTTGCCCACGTAGTATATTTGTTCATTTATTATTATCTTTTGTAGTTAAGAAACTCTTTCACGCACCACAAGTAAGCTTGCCCCAAAGGGGCACGCGACTCCTAGCACGCAGTAACTCACAACCGCCTCTTTTGGCCCAACGTTTCTCCTTCCGGGGTCCAGGGGTTGGGAAACCCATGGGGTCCTCCCTAGCAGGGAGGATTTAGGTGGGTAGAAGTCCAGATTTAGGTGGGTAGAGAACCTGATTTAGGTGGGTTTTTATAGTATAATAGAAGCACTTTACTGAACGATGGAGGACTGGCATGACGCAAATTAAACAATTAGTAAGCCAAGACGAGTTTGTTGGCTTTTATTTGCTCAAGGAGCTTGAGGTTCGTCAGACGAACTCGACACCCCCGAAGGACTATTTTGATATTGTGTTAAGTGATTCAACCGGACAGTTGTCTGCCAAAATGTGGGATGTATCGTCGACGGACAAAGAAACCTTTTTCCCTATGGGATTGGTCAAAGTTAGAGGCATCGTCCAGACTTATCGGGAGCGGCTGCAAATTAAGATTGGGCAGATGCGCCTGGCTACGCCTGAGGACGGCGTCTCGATCACTGAATTTATTCGATCTGCGCCGATTCGGCCGATCGATCTTGTTCATACCATCAAGAACACGACTGCGTCCATCGTGAACGATGAAGTAAGGACGATTGTGGAATACTGTATTAATAAGGCAGAGGAGAAGCTGATGCATTATCCGGCTGCCAAGACACATCATCATGCCTACTATGCCGGACTGGCCTATCATATTGTACGGATGCTGGAGCTTGGCGAATTTATTTGCCGTCAGCGTCCATTCTTGAATGCGGATATGGTGCGTGCGGGAATCATTTTACATGACGTGGCGAAGACGGAGGAGCTGAATGCCCGCCTTGGTGTCGTGTCGGACTATAGCGTACCTGGCAAGCTGATCGGTCATATTGCGCTCGCATCATCTTGGATTACGGAAGCTGCCATTCGCTGCGACATTCCGCTGGAGTCGGAACGTGTGCTTGGTCTGCAGCATTTGGTACTGTCGCATCATAATACAGGCGAGTGGGGAAGTCCCGTTCAGCCGCAAACGGCAGAAGCTGTTGCCCTTCATTATATTGATTCGCTCGATGCGAAGCTTCAGATGGTTGAAGATGCGCTTGATTCCACGCCCGAGTCGGAGTCTTGGACACCAATGATTCGTGGTCTAGAAAATAAAGCGGTCTATCGTACCCCGGTCTAATAAAATTATTTGAACAAAATGTCGATTTGTCATAGCGATGACGAATCGACTTTGATACAATGAGAATGATTATCGTTATCCAGTAATTGAGAACGGGAAAGGATCGATTGGCCATCATGTCTTCTACTACGAATCACAACAGGGCTGACCAGGCCATGGAAGCCGAGATTGAAGAGCTGCCGCCGCTTCGGTCAAGACCGATCGCAGCTTCGCTTATTCTTATGTTCGGAACAGTAGCGCTGGTGTTCGGCATTGCATTATCGGTTTCATTCGGCGCCGTACATATGAGTCTGTCGACGGTGTGGTCGGCAGTGTTTGCGTTCAACCCGGATATTACGCATCATCAGATCATCCAGGAGATTCGACTGCCAAGGGTGCTGGCATCCGCATTAGTCGGGGCGGCATTTGCGGTGGCAGGTGCACTGATGCAAGGGATTACCCGTAATCCGATGGCGGACTCTGGTATTCTCGGCTTAAACGCAGGCGCGGCGTTAGTGCTTGCCCTATGCTTCGCACTAGTGCCAGGGTTGTCCTACAACATGATTCTGCTGTTATGCTTCATCGGTGCTTCGATTGGTGCGGTCATCGTATTCGGGATCAGCGCGGTATCGAGAGGTGGGTTTACACCAGTACGGCTTGTGCTGGCCGGCTCTGCTGTATCATCGCTGCTCTACGCGTTAAGTGAAGGAATTGCGCTGCATTTCAAAATAGGCCAGGACCTTGCCTTCTGGTTCGCCGGTGGCGTAGCGAATGTAAAGTGGGAACAGTTGAAAACGATAACGCCATGGGTAATCGTTGCGATTCTAGCTGCCATCGTTATATCTCGTTCGATTACATTGCTCAGTCTCGGAGAAGAGATTGCAATCAATCTGGGCCAGCGTACACAATTGATTCGAGTCATCGCGGTAGTGATCATTGTTATTTTGGCAGGATCATCTGTATCGGTGGTAGGGGCTGTCTCCTTCGTCGGTTTGATTGTCCCGCACATTACACGTTACTTGGTCGGGGTGGACTACCGCTGGATCATCCCTTGTTCAGCGATTCTTGGCGGTTTGCTTGTTGTGCTTGCCGACTTAGGTGCACGAATGATTAACCCACCATATGAATTCCCGATCGGTGCATTGATTGCGATGTTAGGCGTTCCATTCTTCCTCTACTTGGCACGCAACGAGAGGAGGGGGCTCTAGTGGATATGATGAATCGGTTTGGTATCGAGGAGCGTCGTCGGAAGCGCAGTATGCTAGTGCTTTCCATTCTAGGAGCTCTTATCATTATCACTTTCATTATTAGCATGAATACGGGCTATATCCGATTGTCGCCGCTTGATGTCATAAAGACGTTGTTCGGTATGGGGACAGACAAGCAAGAGCTCATATTATTTGATTTCCGACTCCCGCGCATCGTTATATCGGTTCTCATCGGAGCGGGACTTGCAGTATCGGGTTGTGTTCTGCAAGGCGTATCACGCAATGCGCTTGCGGATCCGGGGCTGCTTGGTATCAATGCGGGCGCAGGTCTTGCGGTTATCCTATTCGTCTGCTTCTATCCTACGACGAGCACCGTTCCAGTGTTCTTGCTTCCACTGCTCGCATTGCTCGGTGCTGGTTTGACCGCTTTGCTTATTTACGGCTTGGCTCATAAGAAGAATGAGGGCGTCTCGCCGACGAGTCTTATTCTGACAGGTATCGCGGTTGCCGCGGGGATCAACGCTGCGATGATTGTCCTTACGCTGACACTAAGCCCCGAACAATACCAGTTTGTTGCTACGTGGATTGCCGGCAGCATCTGGGGAACAACTTGGAAGTTCGTGCTGGCACTGCTTCCTTGGATTATTGTTCTGCTGCCTTATGTGATATGGAAAGCGAATTTGATGAACGTTCTTAACTTAAGTGAGCATACGGCTGCTGGACTTGGTGCTCCAATCGAAGCGGGCCGTCGTAAGCTGATGTTTGCGGCTGTCGCATTAGCTGGCTCCTGTGTCGCTGTGAGCGGAGGGATTGGCTTCGTTGGTTTGATTGGTCCGCACCTGGCTCGAACGCTAGTTGGTCCCAAGCATCAGCAGCTGCTTCCTGCATCCGCAATGGTTGGTTCATTACTCGTGATTGTGGCCGATACGATCAGCCGTTCCATGTCTTCTGCTTCCATACCGACAGGTGTCGTTGTCGCCGTTATCGGCGCTCCTTATTTCTTGTACTTGCTTGCGCGCGCAAAGAATTAGTGCCGTGCGTGAATTATCGCTATCGCAAAGGAGCTTGGAACTATTGATAAAACGTTTTTTCTCTTATTATCGACCGTATAGAGGGTTGTTCTTGCTCGATTTTGGCTGCGCGGTGCTTGCCGGCCTGATCGAGCTTGGCTTCCCGATTGCGATTAATAAATTTGTCGATGACCTTCTTCCTAAAGGTGAATGGGGAATTATTGTAGGCGCATCCATTGGCCTGCTTGCCCTTTATATTTTGAACATGTTCCTTATGTATATCGTGAACTATTACGGTCATATGCTGGGGATTAACATTGAGACGGATATGCGCAAGAAGCTGTTCGGGCATATTCAGAAGCTGTCATTCCGTTATTTCGACAATACGAAAACCGGTCATCTGCTCAGCCGTCTGACGAATGACATGATGCAGATCGGTGAGGTTGCTCACCATGGGCCGGAGGACTTATTTATAGCCGTCATGACACTGCTGGGTGCTTTCACGCTGATGATGCTCATCCATTGGAAGCTGGCGGTGATGACGTTCATTATCGTGCCTGCCATTATTTGGGTCGTCATCTACTTCAATGGCAAGATGACCAAAGCGATTCATCAGTTGTTCGGCGATATTGGTGATTTCAATGCTCGCATCGAAGACAACGTTGGTGGCATTCGCGTTGTGCAGGCGTTCACGAATGAGAAGCATGAAATTAATCAATTCACCGAGAACAACAGCCGTTTCCGTCTAACGAAGCTGATGTCCTACAAGCTTATTGCGAAGAATAGCTCCATCAGCTACATGATGATGCGTTTCGTTACGCTGTTCGTCATGGTGTGCGGTACTTGGTTCGTTATTAAAGGCGGGTTGACGTATGGCGAATTTATCGGCTTCCTGCTTCTGACGAACGTATTCTTCCGTCCAATCGAGAAAATCAACGCAATTATCGAAAGCTATCCGCAAGGTATTGCAGGCTTCAAACGGTACATCGAACTGCTTGATACGGAGCCGGACATTCAAGATTCGCCGAAAGCAGCCCCGCTTGGCGAGCTGAAGCAGGCGATCCAATTCGAGAACGTATCATTTGGCTATGAGAATGAGGCCACGATACTCAAAGGTATCGACCTGACGATTCGCAAAGGCGAGACAGTCGCTTTCGTTGGCCCATCCGGTGCTGGTAAAACAACGCTTTGCAGCTTGCTGCCGCGCTTTTATGAAGTAGCAGACGGCCGCATTACGGTCGACGGATCTGACATTCGCGATGTTACGCTGGACTCGCTGCGCCGTCAGATTGGTATCGTCCAACAAGATGTTTTCCTGTTCGCAGGCACGATTCGTGAGAACTTGTTGTACGGTAAGCTTGGTGCTCCCGAAGCTGACCTGTGGGATGCAGCACGCCGCGCACGATTGGAAGAATTCATTCAGTCGCAGCCGGAAGGCATGGATACGGTAATCGGCGAGCGGGGCGTGAAGTTGTCCGGCGGACAGAAACAGCGTCTGGCGATTGCTCGTATGTTCCTTAAAAATCCACCGATTCTGATCTTGGATGAAGCTACTTCTGCGCTCGACACCGAGACCGAGATGATGATCCAGCAGTCGCTTAGCGACCTGTCGCAAGGCCGCACGACGCTCGTCATCGCTCACCGTCTGGCAACGATCAAGAATGCCGACCGCATCGTCGTTGTCACACCTGACGGCATCGCCGAGCAGGGCCGCCACGAAGATCTCGTGGGCGCCGGCGGCATCTACAGCCGCCTGCACGAGGCGCAGTTCGGGGCGCTCCTACCCACCTAAAGGATTTCTACCCACCTAAAGGATTTCTACCCACCTAAATCCTCAGGATATCTACCCACCTAAATCCTCCCTGCAAGGGAGGACCCCATGGGACTCCCGTCCCCTGGACCCCGGAAGGGGGCGGCAGTGGAAGAGAGGCGTTTGGAAGTTGCCGCGTGCTGGGAGTCGTGTGACCCTGTGGGTCACAACTCTCGTTCGAGCACTGGTGTCAAACAGAAAGAAGCGTTGCTGAGCAACGCTTCTTTCTGTTTGTACAGATAAGGCAGAAAACAGTGAAATGGCGACTGTAGGTGCAGAAATGCACTTATGCAGGGCAGAAAGCAGTGAAATGGCGATTGTAGGTGCAGAAATGCGCTTACGCAGGGCAAAAAGCAGTAAAATGACGATTGTAGGTGTAGAAATGCACTTACGCATGTGAGTAAATTTGAGACTGCCGATTCATCTGTTTCGAACTCCAAACAAACTATTACGCTCGAACGAAAGCTGTGACCCAGAGGGTCACGCGACACTCAGCACACAGTAACTTATAAGCGTCTCTGTATCTCCATCCCTACAATCGCTCGAACAAAAGTTATGCCCCCAAAGGGGCAAGCGTCTCTTAGCACGCAGTAACTTACACTGAAAAAAGTCCCGCCAACGCCCCTTCCGGGGTCCCGGGGTTGGGAAACCCCGGGGGTCCTCCCTAGCAGGGAGGATTTAGGTGGGTAGAAAATCTCTAGGTGGGTAGAAAATCTTGATTCAGGTGGTAGAAAATCTCTAGGTGGGTAGAAACTTTTAAAATAAATTGAACGAAAGTAGCAAGGGTACAGGGGGCGAAGCCCCATGGGTCCTACTGAGGAATCAGGTCCCGCTTCCTGAAGAAAGACTTCAACGCATTGTACACCTCGGTTTTCTCACGGATCACATGATACATGAAATGCGGGAATTGAATGTGCTTGTATGCGGACATGAGCGTACTCGAACGGTTGTATTGGTTCACTTCACCGTAGCCGAACAGGTTCGCGCGTTTCAGCAGCTCGCCGATCAGCTTGACGCAGCGCTCATTGTCGCTCGTCAGATTGTCGCCGTCAGAGAAATGGAACGGATAGATGTTATACATATTTGGCGGGTAACGGCTGTCGATGATTTCGATTGCCTTAATGTAAGCGGAGGAGCAGATGGTGCCGCCGCTTTCGCCGCGTGTGAAAAACTCTTCCTCCGTAACTTCCTTCGCTTCCGTATGGTGCGCGATGAAGACGAGTTCCACTTTTTCATATTGGTGGCGCAGGAAGCGGGTCATCCAGAAGAAGAAGCTGCGCGCGCAATATTTTTCGAAGGAACCCATGGAGCCAGATGTATCCATCATCGCAATAATGACCGCGTTGGACTGAGGTTTGATGATTTCTTCCCAAGTCTTGTAGCGGAGATCATCCGGCGAGATATGGTGGATGCCCGGCTGACCGCTCGTCGCGTTGCGGCGGAGATTTTCCATGATCGTCCGCTTCTTGTCGATGTTGGACATGATGCCCTTCTTGCGAATGTCGTTGAAACGAACTTCTTTCGTCTCCAGTTGATCGCGATCTTTCTGCTTGAGAAAAGGGAGCTCAAGCTCCTCGAACAGCATCGCTTCGAGCTCCGCCAGACTGATCTCAGCCTCGATGACGTCCTCGCCGGGCTGGTCGCCTGCACCTTCTCCCTTGCCAGGGCCTTGTGCCGCCTGCGGATCAACGCCAAGCACGTCGCCGACTTGGCTGTCGCCATCGCCTTGCCCGACATGCTTGTTTTTGTTGAAATTATAAATAATTCGATATTCATCCAGGCTGCGGATCGGCACCTTAATGACCTGCTTGCCGTCTGACATAACAATGCTCTCCTCGGAGACGAGGTCGGGCAGGTTCTGCTTGATCGCTTCCTTCACCTTCTGCTGGTGGCGCGCCTGATCCTGATAACCTTTACGGTGGAGCGACCAATCCTCGCGGGATACGATGAACGAACGATGATTATCCAATGTGCCCATGCCGGAGCACCTCCCGTCTATAGCCAGTCAATTGCACGCTGAGCTGTGCAACTCGTCAACGCTTTATGTTCCTTACTATATTCAGCGGGAGATTACGATATGTTGGCAGATGTCCTTGTTCTGGAATGTGATATAATGGCGCAAGGTGAAATGGCTGTCGCCGTCCTATGAACGACGCAGTACTAGATAGAAGAGAAGGGAAGAAGCTGCAATGTCAATGTTGAACAAATACGGTGCGCTCGGCGCGCTCTACGCTCTGCTTGCTGTCGCATTCGGCGCATTCGGGGCACACAGCCTGAAGGATATGCTGGATGAGGACATGCTGGAAGTATTCGAGACGGGCGTCCGTTACCAAATGTATCACGGTCTAGGCATCCTCGTAGTTGCCGCGCTTTCGGACCGAGTGAGCAATATACGATTGATTCGCCGAGGCGCAATGCTGCTCCATATCGGAATCATTTTGTTCTCCGGAAGCCTCTATGTTTTGAGCTTGAGCGGCGTTAAAGTGCTTGGTGCGATTACACCACTTGGCGGTGTTTGCTTCCTGGCAGGCTGGGCAATGATCGCTTGGGCGCTTTGGTCTGGTCGCGGAGATTCTCGCAGCGGTAATTAAGAAGCTGACGCGGGGTTAATCCGTTTCGACAACAGTCTGACCAATCTCGCAACTAACGACAAACATTAGCATTTTTTTCTATCCCTAAGATCGGCATTCGTATTATAATAAACCCAACTAAACAAGTTGAGAATGCACATCGGATAGAGGAAGGACGTTTTCAGGTGACAAGTCGGAAGTTAAAGCCCGCAAGGGCTCCATACACTGGTAAACCCATGAGTGTCCGAACCTTACAATGGCAGTATGCGGGCATATGGTGCGTTGCAATCGCTATGTGTGTTTTTACAGGTATTGCGGTAACAGGGCATGCTAGTTTCAAGAACACGCTGCTATTCATAATTGCAGCTGCTAGTGCAATTGGTATGGCTATTATGCTGAGACGGATGCTGCATGAACGAGCAAGTATTGAGGCAGCTTGGATGGGAATCCGGCATAATCCACTTCCGTTCTATGCGATGGATCGCGACGGGCGCATTGTCCAGCTGAATGAAGCGGCGGCAGCGTCGCTCGGCTATGAGCCTTCTTCACATGCGCCACTTGGCGAGAGATTCGATCGTTATGTCGACGCGTCTGATATCCCGTTGTTGTCTGAGCATGCTGAGCTTGCCGCAAGCGGCAAATCAACGCAAATTATGATCGGACTTCGAAACGTATCTGGCGAGATTTCCTATTGGAAAGCACTCCTTGCACCAGCTGGTTCCGTCGGTTGTCCAGTCGGGTGCATTCTGATTGCCCAGGACGTCAACGAACGCAGACGAAACGACGAGCTTACACGTCATTTGACGCATTACGACGACCGGACAGGCTTGCCGAATCGCAGGCTGTTCACCGAGCAGCTTGAAGTCATGCTTGCGGCGATGGAGGACAATTCCGATTACGATACGGTGTTAACCGTATGCTGTATCGATATTGATCACTTTAAGCTAATCAATGCATCCTTCGGCCATGACTGCGGCGATATGCTGCTGCTCCAGATCGCTGGCCGGCTGCTCCGCAGCTGCGGAGAGGGCGATTTGATCTGCCGGATGGAAGGCGATAAATTCGGCATCGTGTTGATGGATACGACTGGTGGAGAGCATTCAGGTGAAGCCATTCTTAATCTCATGGCAGCACTCGAGGAGCCGTTTGAACTACAGGGCGTTCCCATACATATTACGGCGAGCGCTGGCTACTCGACGAGCAAGCAGGAGCCGCATGGATCCGATAAGCTGATACGCAATGCGAATCTCGCATTGATCAAGGCGAAGGAGAGCGGCCCTAACGAGTGTCAGGTCTATCGGGAAGAGTGGGATGAAGCTTCGCTTGAGCGTCTTCGCATTCAACACGACTTGCGCCGTGCGCTTATTAATCAAGAGTTCATGCTTCATTATCAGCCGCAGTACGATATGCACACAGGTGCGATTGTTGGGGTTGAAGCATTGCTGCGCTGGCATCACCCTGAGCGTGGTATGATCCCGCCATCGCAGTTCATTCCGATCGCCGAAGACAGCGGCATTATTGTACAGATCGGTCAATGGGTGCTGGAGGAGGCATGCCGTCAGAACAAGGAATGGCAGGACGCTGGTCTTCTGAAAATTCCAGTATCGGTGAATCTATCCATGCGCCAATTCTGGCAGCCGAACTTCCCAGAATCGGTAGCCGCTGTGCTAGAACGCTTTGGCTTGGAGCCGCGTTACTTGGAACTGGAGATTACGGAATCCATGACCATGGATGCGGATAAGCTAACGAATAGCCTTCTTCGTTTAACCGATATCGGCATCGGCATCAGCATCGACGATTTCGGCACGGGCTACAGCTCGTTCAGCTATTTGAAGCATTTCCCGATTGATCGGCTGAAGATCGATCGTTCCTTTGTGAGCGATATTGAGGACGACCCGGATGATGCTGAGATCGTGGCAGCCATTATTGCGATGGCGCACAATCTGCATATGCAGGTTATTGCAGAAGGCGTCGAGACGGCGCAGCAGGTGCATTTTCTCAAGATGCATCTATGCGATGAAATGCAAGGCTACTACGGCAGCCCGCCAGTACCGAGTGAACGTATTGCAGAGATGCTTGCTGCGTAAGCAAGCAGTTGCGTGGTAATGAATAAGCCGGCCCAATAGTGTGTGAGCACACTATTGGGCCGGCTTATTTCGTAATGATGCTTGATGTACAAATATAAAATTAAATCGAGAAGTCATCTATCTCATTTAACTTGAACGTGTAAACCTGCTTCTCATCCACATGGTAAACCGTCAGAAGCTCAGAGGCTTCATCGACGTTAATGATTCTACCGGGAATGCTAAGCGATACACCTAGACCTTTATTAACTTTCAATCGAATCAGCTTGTTCTTCTCCATATATTCGCGGAACTGAGCTGCAATTGATGCGAATGGACTTGCGTGGGAAGAGGAGGCTGTCTGTTCGATCTTGTGCTTGGATTGGCTTTCGGCCCCGGAGTGGACCTTTGACTGCTCTGCTCCAGTCTGAGACTTCACGGCAAGTGCTGGCTGTGACTCGGCGGCTGTCGTCTTAGCAGGTTGTTCGGGCTTGAGTTGTCCGCTTTGGTGCTGCTCACGCATCGTGTCAATGAGTTGTCCAAGACTGCTGCCCGACAGTACACGGTAATCAGGGAAGCCGCCATTGTTTAGGACATGAATCAGCTGTTCCATTGCTTTGGCGTTCGTATCACCTTCGACGAGAATTTCGACTTGAAATAAATGTGTTTGTTGACCTTTATTAGTTGAAATCATGAGGCTCCTCCGGCCAATCTGTATTGTTAAGTAATTGTGAACGTTACTACTATATCAGATTGACCTTGGCGCGAACAAGCATTCAAGTAGCATATTATTGATCCGCACCAGTCATGAACCCGTGCATATAGTGAATACGTGCGGAATGTGTTGGCACGTCAAGCAATGCCATGCTGGAGGAGGGGAACGGGACACCAATGATGCGCATGGTTCCCTATGAATTGGATAACGGCCAAACGGTCGTCGGCATTGAAGTTAAGCTTCCGAAGACGACACTTTTAGCCTGGATGACGGATAAAGGTTACATTATGTGCGGGGCGTTAGATGTAGGTCTATTGAACCGTGATCTTGCGGATCGCGGCATACTCGCTGGCCGCGCGGTTGGCGTTCGTACGCTGGAGCAGTTGATGGAAGCGCCGCTCGAATCCGTGACGACGCATGCCGAGCTGCTTGGTATCCATGTAGGAATGAGCGGCAGAGAAGCGCTGAAGCTGTTGGCTTGATGAACGATTCAGATGCTGGCAATTGTAAACCAATTTAAAGCCTCTGTATCAGGACGGCCGGAGAGGATCCGACCAGTCTGACGCAGAGGCTTTTATGATGGAATGCTAGTTTTAATCGTTTAATCGTGTTGGAACAGCTTCTGGAGGTTAACCTGGTAAGGCGGTTTCACGATACCTTTCTCAGTGATGATCGCCGTTACGAAATCGTTTGGCGTAACATCGAATGCCGGATTGAACACTTTGACGCCTTCTGGAGCAGTTCGTTTGCCGAACGCTTCCGTAATCTCTTCCGCATGGCGCTCTTCGATCGGGATGAGATCGCCGTTTGGCGTATTCAAGTCGATCGTGGACAATGGACAAGCGACGTAGAAGGGTATACCGTGCGCTTTGGCAAGGACAGCAACGCTGTACGTACCGATTTTATTCGCCACATCGCCGTTTGCTGCAACGCGGTCCGTACCGACGATGACGGCATTGATCCAGCCCTTAGACATGACCATACCCGCCATGTTGTCGCAGATGAGCGTCACGTCAACGCCTGCTTGCTGCAGCTCGAATGCAGTAAGGCGAGCACCTTGCAACACAGGCCGTGTTTCATCAGCGAACACTTTCAGGTTCATGCCTTTCTCTTGTGCGAGGTAAAATGGCGAAAGCGCCGTACCGTACTTCGCAGTTGCCAGTCCACCTGCATTACAGTGCGTCAGAACCCCCATGCCATCCTCGAATAACTCGAGAGCATGCTCACCGATCAGACGGCAGGTTTCTTCGTCTTCGCTCTGAATCGCGATCGCATCGTCCAGAAGCACTTGCTTACAATGTGCAAGATCCGCGCCGTCGGCAACGAGAGATGCTGCGCGTGCCTTCATCCGGTCGAGTGCCCAGAATAAATTGACAGCAGTCGGGCGGGATGTTGCGAGATGTTCCGCAGCTTGATTAACAGCAGAAAGCCACTGCTCAGTCGTGCCTTCTGTATCACGGGAACCAAGTACAACGCCATAAGCAGCCGCGATGCCGATGGCAGGCGCGCCACGAACGGCCAGATGCTTGATCGCATCCCACACGCCTTCAGCCGTCCGCAGCTCGAGGTAGACAACTTCGCCTGGTAGTAGGCGCTGGTCAAGCAGATCGAGATGGGTGGAAGCCCAAATTACCGATTGCAGCCCGGCATAAGTTGATGCGGTCGTCACACGTATCATCCTTCTTTCTTCTTCATTATTATAATTAGTTCGGCTTGCTCAAGCGGAGTATGAGAACAGGCCCATTCACATGCAATAGGGTATGCGGGAAAGTTTGCTAACCGTTAATTTCCTCGAGTTGTAAGGTTTTATCCCTTAGGAGAGGCGCGAATGTCACGAAAATCCTTTGTTGTCCATATATTTATCGAATAAATCCATGTCTTGGGGCAACACCACTTAGTATACTGAAATATGTTTCGCGTTGGAATATGTTCTTGGTATAATGGGGCTTGGACGATTTGACTGCCGGACGGACGGTATGAATCGATAGGTCAGGAGGGAATACATACAATGAGTGATCAATTGAATCAACCGGTCGCGCTCAAAGAATGGGCCGTGACGGTTCGGTCGCTGGCCGAAGGCGAAATGATTATGGTCATGCGCAAAGGCGGCATAATTGAAGAAACTCGTGATTTTCGGCTGATTAGACCTAGCTTTTACTTAATGCCTGCATTCGAGCATCAGCGCGAAGAGCTGCTGAAGGCTCCTTATCAAGGACGTATCGCTGGCACGCTAGAGGGATGGTCCAAGGATGCAGAGACGATGACGATCGAAGCTTATGCGGAGGCTGTTGAAGACATCGAGGTATACGACGGCGAGACGCTGGAGCGTATTTTTGGCGAGCATATTTGGACGGAAACATTCGCTGAGGAGAGGCTGAAGTGGAAGAAGAAAAATCCGCTTCACGTGCTGCTGCTGAGGGTTTATAAGCTGGATCGTCCGATTACAGTTCCGATGCAGCCCGCCTATACGGGCTGTAAGTCTTGGGTTACGCTTGAAGATCATGTGCCACAAGTCGGCATGACGCCTGTGTTAAGTGATACGGAATTCGCCGACAAGGTTAATAGGATCAGGGAAAAGCTGCAAGGATAGATAGAGAATGGCGATTGCTTCACGTTCTTCATCAAATGCTCAGGCTTCCACCATGAAACGCACATTGATTTGTAACAAGACTTATAATAAAATAATTATTGAGAATCATTGAGAATCACGAATGCTTGTATGTTATGAGGCGAACAACGCTACACTTACGGGACGATTGACCCGCTCAGCCTTGATCTGGCTAGTGAGTGGACCCCCATAACTAGAAGATACATTTCACCTATTTGGAAGGAGCGGCATGTATGTCGACACAATTCATCATCAACGACCTGAAAGCGTCGGTTGAAGGTAAGGAAATATTGAAGGGCATCAATCTTGAAATTAAAGGTGGCGAGATCCACGCAATCATGGGTCCAAACGGTACGGGTAAATCCACGCTCGCATCGGCACTCATGGGCCATCCGAAATATGAAGTGACAGACGGCACGGCGCATCTGAACGGCGAAGACATCCTCGAGATGGAAGTTGACGAGCGCGCACGTGCAGGCATGTTCCTTGCTATGCAATATCCAAGCGAAATTACGGGCGTAACGAACGCAGACTTCCTGCGCAGCGCAATCAACGCTCGTCGCGAAGAAGGCAACGAGATCTCTCTCATTAAGTTCATCCGTCAAATGGAAGGCAAAATGAAAGAGCTCGAGATGAACCCAGAGTTCGCTCACCGTTACCTGAACGAAGGCTTCTCCGGTGGTGAGAAGAAGCGTAACGAGATTCTTCAAATGATGCTTCTCGATCCGAAGCTTGTTATTCTTGACGAAATCGACTCCGGTCTTGATATCGACGCCCTGAGAATCGTATCGAACGGCGTAAACGCTATGCGTTCGGAAGACCGCGGCTTCCTCGTGATCACGCACTACCAACGTCTGCTTAACTACATCAAGCCAGACTTCGTACACGTTATGATGCAAGGCCGTATCGTTAAATCCGGTGGTCCTGAACTTGCAGAGCGCCTGGAGAACGAAGGTTATGATTGGGTGAAAGAAGAACTCGGCATCGTGGACGAAACTGTAGGCCAAGCTTAATCGGAGGGGGAAATCGAGCATGAGTATTCAATTATCGACTCCCGTAAACCGGCAAGCAGCCGAAGCGTTGTCGCGCAGCAAGGGAGAGCCAGAATGGCTGACGGCCAAACGCGCCGATGCAGCTGAACTGGTGGAGACACTGGAACTACCGAAGGTAGAGAAAACGAGAATCGATCGCTGGAATCTGTCGGCGTACGGTCAATATAAAGCAGCTCAACCGGTTAGCAGCGCACAAGAGCTGTCCCAAGACATCCAAGCATTCGTAACGGAATCGCAAGCTGGTCTTCTCGTTACGCGTGGATCGGGCGCAGTATTCAGCACGCTGTCGGATGAACTGAAGGCGCAAGGCGTTATTTTCACAGATCTCGAAACAGCTGCTCGCGAGCATGGTGCAATCGTACAACAGTACCTGCACACGGTCGTGCCGAGCAATGAAGATAAATTGACGGCACTGCACAGCGCGCTCTGGAACGGCGGCGTATTCGTATACGTGCCGAAGAACGTAGAGGTAGAGCTTCCGCTGCAAGCGTTGCTGTACAACGACGATGCTGAAGCGACGTTCGCACCGCATGTGCTGATCGTTGCAGAGGCGAACAGCCGTGTAACATACGTAGACAACGTCATTACGACGGGCAGCGCAGCTCAAGTTGCAGCAATCCATCACGGTATCGTTGAAGTTGTTGCAAAAGCCGGCGCGAAAGTAAGCTTCGCTTCCATTCACAGCATGGGCGAAGAAGTTGTCGATATTTCGATCCGCCGCGCGGCCCTCGACAATGATGCACGCGTAGAATGGATTATCGGTGACTTGAACGACGGCAACACGCTGTCGGACACGAAGTCGGTTCTGAACGGCCGCGGTTCTTCGTCCGATTCGAAGGTAATCAGCATCGGCTCGAAGAAGCAGAAGCTGTCCCTGACGACGCAAGCTGTTCACTGGGGCAAGAGCACGGACAGCCAGATGATTACGCGTGCGGTTATGCGTGAAGAAGCAACGGCAATCATCAACGGCATTACGAAGATCGAGAAAGGCGCAACGAAAGCGAACGGCGAGCAAACGGAAAAAGTTCTTATGCTCAGCCCGAAATCGCGCGGTGACGCGAACCCGATCCTCCTGATCGATGAAGATGATGTAACGGCTGGCCACGCAGCGAGCGTAGGTCAAGTCAATCCAGAGCAAGTATACTATCTGATGTCCCGAGGCATTGCCAAGATTGATGCTGAACGGCTCATTATTTACGGTTTCTTGGCGCCTGTCGTATCGGAAATTCCGATTGACGCCGTCCGTGAGCAGCTTCAGCGTCTGCTCGAAAGGAAGCTGGAAGCATGAATGTAAATGCGATACGGGAGCAATTCCCGATATTGCATCAAGAGATAAACGGGCATCCGCTCGTTTACCTGGACAGCGCGGCGACTTCACAGAAGCCGCGTTCCGTCATTGATGCGGTAAAACGTTATTATGAGTGGGATAATGCGAATGTTCACCGTGGTGTACACACGCTTGGCTCCCGTGCGACGGAAGGCTATGAAGCTGCTCGTGCAAAAGTAGCTGCATTCCTGAACGCGTCAAGCGAAGAGGAAATCGTGTTTACACGCGGTACAACGACAGCAATCAACCTTGTTGCAAGCAGCTATGCGCGTACAGTGTGCGGCGAAGGCGACGAGATCGTGATTACGCCAATGGAGCATCACAGTAACCTGATTCCTTGGCAGCAGGCTGCAAAAGCAACCGGCGCGACGCTCAAGTACATTCCGCTTCAGCCTGACGGTACGATTAGCCTAGCAGACGTGGAAGCGACTGTAACGAGCCGTACGAAAGTCGTCTCGATGACTTATGCTTCGAACGTGCTGGGCGTCATTAATCCAGTGAAGGAAGTGGCCGCGATCGCTCACCGTAACGGCGCTGTAATGGTTGTCGACGGTGCGCAAAGTACGCCCCATCTGAAGGTGGATGTGCAAGATCTCGATTGCGATTTCTATGCATTCTCCGCGCACAAGATGTGCGGACCTACCGGTTTCGGCGCGCTGTACGGCAAGAAGGCGATTCTGAACCGGATGGAGCCGATCGAATACGGCGGCGAGATGATCGACTTCGTCGATTTGTACGAATCGACTTGGAAGGATGCGCCGACGCGTTTTGAGGGTGGTACGCCAATCATTGCCGGAGCAATTGGACTTGCGGCTGCGATTGATTTTCTCCAAGAGATCGGGCTGGACCATATTCATCATCATGAGCAAAAGCTTGCAGCCTATGCTTACGAGCAGCTGTCGGCGATCGACGGTATTACGATCTATGGACCGAAGGAAGGCCGTGTCGGGCTGGTCACATTCAATCTGGATGATGTCCATCCGCATGACGTGGCAACCGCGCTTGATTCCGAAGGAATCGCGGTACGTGCAGGCCATCACTGCTGCCAACCGCTGATGCGTTGGCTGAATGTCAGCTCAACGGCGCGGGCAAGCTTCTATCTATACAATACCGAAGAAGAGATTGACCGGCTTGCAGCTTCGCTGCAGCGGACAAAGGAGTTTTTCGGCCATGCAATTGGATGATTTGTATCGCAGAGTGATCATGGATCACTATAAGAACCCGAGAAATCGGGGAACTTTGGACAACGAATCGGTGACGATTAACCTTAACAACCCAACCTGCGGCGACCGCATTGCGCTTCAGCTCCAGGTTGAGGATGGTAAAGTCATCAATGCGAAGTTCAGCGGCGAAGGCTGCTCCATCAGCCTGTCGTCGGCCTCGATGATGACCGAAGTCGTGAAGGGCAAGACGTATGAGCAAGCGCTTGAGCTCGCTGAACGTTTCTCTGCTCTTATGAAGGGCGAAGAGGTTGAGTTCGAAGAGCTTGAAGATATTGAAGCACTGTCTGGTGTCAACAAATTCCCTGCACGCATTAAGTGCGCGACGCTTTCGTGGAACGCGCTTCGCAAAGGAATTGAGAACCAGCAGCAATCATAGTTTCTAACACGCTCGATATTAGATCGAGTATTCCTATACAGATCCACTTGATAAGGAGGCGTGACTGCCATGGCAAAAAGTATGCCAGAAATGGAAGAGTACAAGTATGGCTTTCGCGACGAGCATAAGGCGATTTTTCAATCCGGTAAAGGATTGACGCCTGAGATCGTTCGCACGATTTCGGAGATGAAGGGCGAGCCGGAGTTCATGTTGAACTTCCGCCTGAAGTCGCTCGAACAATTCAACAAGATGCCAATGCCGCAATGGGGCGGCAACATGGACGATCTTGATTTCAACGACATCCAGTACTACGTTAAGCCATCCGAGAAACAAGGTAAAACGTGGGAAGAGGTTCCTGCTGAAATTAAGGAAACGTTCGATAAGCTCGGCATTCCTGAAGCAGAGCAGAAGTTCCTTGCTGGTGTATCCGCTCAGTACGAATCTGAGGTTGTTTACCACAGCATGCAAGAAGATCTTGCTAAGCAAGGCGTTATCTTCACAGACACGGATACGGCGCTGCGCGAGCATCCAGAGCTGTTCCAAGAGTACTTCGGTACGGTAATCCCGCCAGCGGACAACAAGTTCGCAGCGCTGAACAGCGCCGTATGGTCGGGCGGCAGCTTCATCTACGTGCCAAAAGGCGTACAGTGTGAAATTCCGCTTCAAGCTTACTTCCGTATCAACTCGGAGAACATGGGTCAGTTCGAGCGCACGCTCATCATCGCTGACGAAGGCAGCTTCGTGCACTACGTAGAGGGCTGCACAGCGCCTGTGTACAGCACGAACTCCTTGCACTCCGCAGTTGTTGAGATCATCGTGAAGAAGGACGCTCGCGTTCGTTACACGACGATTCAGAACTGGGCACCAAACATCTACAACCTCGTTACGAAGCGCGCCGTTGCAGAAGAGAATGCAACGATGGAATGGGTCGACGGCAACATCGGCTCCAAGCTGACGATGAAATATCCTGCAGTTGTGCTCAAAGGCCGCGGCGCGAAAGGCATGGTATTGTCGATCGCAGTAGCAGGCAAAGGCCAGCACCAAGATGCAGGCGCTAAGATGATCCACCTCGCGCCGGATACGACGTCGACGATCGTGTCGAAGTCGATTTCGAAGCACGGCGGTAAAGTAACGTACCGTGGTCTCGCTTCGTTCGGACGCAACTCCGAAGGCTCCAAAGCGAACATCAAGTGCGATACGCTCATCCTCGACAACGAGTCGACGTCGGATACGATCCCGTACAACGAGATCATGAACGACAACATCACGCTCGAGCATGAAGCAACTGTATCCAAAGTGTCCGAGGACCAGCTCTTCTACCTGATGAGCCGCGGTCTGACGGAAGATGAAGCAACACAAATGATCGTTATGGGCTTCATCGAGCCGTTCACGAAAGAGCTGCCGATGGAGTACGCGGTCGAAATGAACCGTCTCATTAAATTTGAGATGGAAGGCTCGATCGGTTAACATTGCAATACCAGGCCCCTCGCTAGTTAGTAGCGAGGGGCTTTTTGCTGCGATTGCGCAGGGGGATGGAATCTGAGGGATTAAAGCATTAAAAGCATTAAAAGCGATAAAAGCGATAAAAGCGATAAAAGCGGAAAGCAAAGGGCGTGAAAACATTGGTCGCTGCGCGACGGCAACATGATTCCGATTGCTGTTGTGTCCAGATTGTTCTGATTATATAAGATCAGAAAAGGTAACAATCCGGACACAAAGGCAAACGCTGACGCTTCTCCATCATGATTGCCGCCGCTCCGCTGGGCTGATGCTGAGAAGACTTTTGTCGCTTCGCGAATGCTGCCTTCCACCTGCGGTGGGCAGCAAAAAGCCCCTCGCCTAGAGGCGGCTCGGGGCTTGGGAATGCAATGTGGGTGGTGGGGGAGTGGGGTGACCGCTTCGCGGTCGGGCTCCCCGCCCCTGTAGGGACCAATCTATCGGATAGAATACATTAAAGTATCCTAACCGTAACACTTGGCTGATAACAGATGGATAGAAAACATAAAAGTATCTTAACTGCCGTGCTCGATCGTTTCGGGATTGATAGGGTATATTTACGTATCTTATTTATGAAGTCTCGGCTTGAACCGGCGAGCTAGGATACATAAATATATTCTAAATCTTGTTTGTTGAAGCGGGTGGTGTGAGTGAGGGGATATCTGAACTGCAACTTTATGGTCAGTGACGCGTCTATAAACCATATTCAGGAAGTTGCTGTTGTAGCGGGAGGGGAAGGTTATTACTTGGAAGAAAATCATTACATTTGTTAGTTTGTTCGTGCTTGTATGTGTAGTTGGTGCGGGTGTTTATTTGTATCAATTGCAATTGCCGAAGAAGATTGACGTGGAGACGGCAGCGGTAATCATCACGAATGACAGGGCGGATTCTATTGAGCCCACTGTTGTTCGCATTCATGGGAAGTTGCATAAACCACTGTTCAAGCAGCATTATTTTGAGGGCAGCTTCATTATCGATGGAATTGAAGCGACCAAGAAGGATTGGCAGAACAAGATTCCTATTGTGAAACATAACAACGGAATCAATATGGGATCGCTATTCTATTCGTCGCCAATCAAACCTCATGACTTCACGTTTGTAAGCACAATTTACTTCGATGATGAATTCGAAAACATTAACATTTGGACCGCGGCGAGTTGGCTTGGCGGGGATGAGAAGGATTCATTGTTTATTGTGACGGGGACTAATTATGAGCAGGCTGTTGAAACACAGAATCAGCTCAGGAAGCAATTCGACAATGATGACTGGTTTGTGCCTAAAGCCGGTGAAATGAGTTCTAGTTGATATATGCACATAGAAGCTCCCCACTATTAGCTCGCGAGCTGATAGTGGGGAGCTTTTTTACTGCCGATAAATGCCCATATAATGATAGAATGAGAGCAATAAAGCTTAACATTACACCTCATTTGCATAGCATCAGCCATTGTATTGTGTGCGAGAATTGATATCGTATAAGTATCAGCTGGAGGGGGAGCTAGCATTTGGGCAAATACAGCTTGAATCCGTTAACAAGGTTCAGCGTGAACCGTCAATTGCTGATGCTGCTGCTCATTATGGTCATTCCGATTTTTGTGCTGCAGGTGTATGGGAGTGCGAAGGCAGAGGAAATTATGACGCGGAATGTGACGAGTGCGTACGCGGAGACGAGTAAGCAGAACCTATCGTTAATAAGCAGAGATATCGATACGATTAGCAAAATCACTTCAACGATCATCGCGAATCCAATTACACAGCAGCTGCGGACGGATTCATCGGCAGGCAGCGAGGTTATCGACCGGGTACGCAAATATGCCGCAGCGGACAAAATGCTGTCAGGCTATTCGACGACGGCAGATGGCTCGAACACGATTGCTTATTCCTTTTACGTGTATGACCCAGATGACCTGTACGAATTTGCTCCTAAGCGGCAGATGGCAGCGAGCGGTGTTTATTTCTTCACCAAGGAGCAGGCTCCACCGGCCTGGTATGAAGAAGCAGTAGTTCGCAAAGGCGAAGGCTATATGAAGGTCATCGACAGCCAGGTACAGTTAGTTCCGAAGACGAAGACGCTTGCTTATATACGCGCCGTGCGGGATACGAGCAGCGGGAACAGCGTCATCGGCGTGCTCGTTGCAACGAATATGGAGGATCAGATCGGAGAGTCGCTGAATTCGGTCGATTTGCCGGAAGGCGGCAATGTGTATTTTACCGATGGACAGGGCACGATTCTTACCTCGAATGAGACAGGGCGACTAGGGAGTCAACTAACGGTACCGCCAGAACTGCAGCAGCAGAGTGGACTTGGCAAATCGATTCACCTCATTGAAGCGGACAGCATCTATGTATCGACCTTCGGCAATAATGGTCAGGAGCTCGTCTACAACATTCCGAAACAGCCGCTGCTCAAGCAGCAGACAGAGCTGAAACGTATCATTCAAGTGTTGTCTATTATTTATTTGGTGGTGTGCTGCTTCGTCATGACGTACTTTTGGCGTTCACTTATGAAACCGCTTCAGAAGATGGCATCATTCTCCCGCTCATACGAACCAGGCAAGCTTGTACCAGGAACGCCGGCGAAAGGCAGAAGGGATGAGATTGGCATTCTAATGTCCTCGCTTTACGACATGGCACGCCGTCTCAACATGCTGATCAAAGATAAATACCAGATGGAGATTAAGCAGAAAGAAACCCAGCTCCAAATGCTTTATCAACAAATCAACCCGCATCTGCTCTACAACACACTTGAAAGCATCTATTGGAAAAGCACAATCGAAGGCCGTTCCGAATCGGCTGAGATGATCAAGGATTTGTCCAAACTGATGCGCATCAGCCTTAGCCGTGGTCGAGAGCTTATCACGATAGGGGAAGAGCTGGAGCATGCAGGCGCTTATATTAAGCTGCAGCAGCATCGTTATGCCTTCACTTTCAACGTGGACTGGCAAATACCAGATGAAGTGCTGCCATACCTCATTCCCAAAATAACGCTTCAGCCGCTCGTCGAAAATGGGATCATCCACGGCATCAAGCACATGGGCGAAGATGGCGAGATTGGCATTACCGTTCTTTTCGAAAATAACGCCATTGTCATCCAAATCGAAGACAATGGCTACAAAGATGTCGACACCGAAGCCATCGAGCGCATCATCGCCAGCAATGGCACAGGCGAACAGTCCGGCTATGGCATTCGCAATATCCAGCAGCGGATACGACTGCATTTTGGCACAGCATTCGGCCTCACCTACCGCCGCCGCGAAGGCGGCGGCACCATCGCCCGCCTCACCATGCCCGCCGTCACAGTAGCGCCGGAGGAAGAACGGGAACGGTAGCTGCGCAACGGCACAATAAAACGCGCGAAGCGCCAACCGAATTCAGCAGTTGCCTGCCAATTCTAAAGCAGGCAACTGCCTAATCTTTAAAAATCCGTCAACGGCGAGTCAAGAAGCGAAGCGGCAGCGTCATTCCGTAGAAACGAAGTGGTCGCCTTTGTATCCGGATTGTTACCTCATCTGATCTTATCTAATCAGAACAATCTGGATACAACAGCGATCGTAGGAATGATGCTGACGCGCAGCGCCTTTGCGAAGCAACATAACTGACTGAGGAGGCCACTTATGCATCGCATACTCATCGTCGACGACGAGCCGTTGATCGGTCAAGGGCTGAGCAGCCTGCTCGCATCGTCTGGAATCGGCATCGAAGGCATCTTTGTCGCGCATAACGGCTACGAGGCACTCGACTATATACGAATGGAAGATATCGACCTGCTCATCACCGACATCCAGATGGGGGCGATGAGCGGTATCGAATTGATGCACCAAGCGAAGCTGGTCCGCCCATGGATCCAGACGATCGTCATCTCCGCCCACGAAACGTTCCAATACGCCCAGCTCGCGATGCGGCTGGGAGCGAAGGACTATCTCATCAAACCGCTTGACGGCGTGCAGCTGCTCGATTCCGTCCGCAACGCGCTGCTCAAGCTGGAGAAACGCACCAAGTCTCGCGAAGAGACCATCGAGACATTACGCGATTCGTTCCGAGTGGAAGAGCCATCGGCGCTGCAGACCGTGCTGCTCAACAATCTATTAAGCGAGGATACGGGCAGTGTGAAGCCCTCTCCATCGGAGCTTCAGAAGCTTGGCATCGGTCTAGCAGGCCCTTATTTCGCCGTACTTAAGCTGAAGCTGCTCCCGCGTGCAGCAGGCGCTGCAGGAAGCCCTGCTTCCGAGCGGGACACGCAGCTGCTTCGCTATGCTGCACTTAACATCTCATCTGAACTGCTAGCCGAAACCGATCGAGAGTCTGTCGTGTTCTATTCAGGCGCGGATGAGCTGAGCATTATGATGCAATGGGATGAGGAATCGTACGAGAACACATCCGTAAGCAAGCTCGACCAGCTCGACATGATCGGCCGCAGCTTGCACCGGAGCATGAAACGTTACTTAGGGCTGACGACGGTCGTCGGCATCAGCCAGATCGCCAACGGACTGCAGAGTCTTGTTCTGCTCCATAAGCAGGCTATCCAAGCGCTGCGGTGGAGTGAACGGCATCCGGATCACGACGTTTTTTATTATGGCGATTTTCACGAAAGTCTTTATACGAAGGAAGAAGAACCGTCGGAGGATGAGCTTCGCGCGCAGCATAACCGGATCGCCGAGGGCGCGAAGGCGTACATCGATCGCAACTACGCCCAGAAGGGGCTGACGCTGCATGAGGTGGCACAAAACAACCATGTCAGCCCGAACTACTTGAGCTACTTGTTCAAGAAGACGAATGGGATGAACCTGTGGGAATACGTCATGAAGCTAAGAATGGAAGAAAGCAGGCGGCTTCTGCTGGAGACCGACATGCGCAGATACGAGATTGCCGAGCGGGTCGGGTACGAATCGCCGGAGCATTTTAGCAAAATATTCAAGAAATATTACGGCATCAGCCCAAGCGAGCTGAAAAAATAACAAGGAGCTTTAGCCACGTAAAATCGCCCATCATTCCAATAGATACGCACATGTGCAGTAGACGACGCTTTCTCTACAATGAAGGTGCAAGCTACTTGCTACAGGGAATGAGGGGGACGTAAGATGAACCACACAGCAGCTCCACGGCGTCAGCAAGGGGCGATCGGAGAACGGAGGACGGGCATCGGACAGATCCTGGAGAAGCATCTTTGGGGATATCTGTTTCTACTGCCCGCCCTTCTTATTTTTGCAATGTTTTTATGGTTGCCAATTATTAAAGGGTTTTTCTACAGCTTCTATCATGTTGATTTTGTTAAAGGGAACACGTTCGTCGGTTTCGACAACTACAAGACGGTATTGCACGATTCGGACGTAGGGATTTCCATTCGCAACACGCTTTACTACATGGGACTGGCACTCGTTATCGGCTTCTGGGTGCCGATCGTATTCGCCATCGCAATCTCGGAGGTTCGGCGTTTCCAAGGTATACTGCGCATTGCAGCTTACTTGCCGAACGTTATACCAGTCGTCGTTCTATATGGACTATGGCGCTGGTTCTACGATCCGGTTGGACCGATCAATGCAGCCATCACGAAGACGGCTGGCGGGGAAGGCATCGCCTTCATGACGGATACGAGCTGGTCGATGATTTCGCTCGTCTTCATGGAGACATGGCAGCAGTTCGGCGCAGCGATGCTGCTCTATCTGGCGGCGATCTTAAGTATTCCGCGTGACTGGTACGAAGCAGCGGAGATCGACGGAGCAGGCGTCTGGATGCGTATTCGCCATATTACACTGCCATCGGTAAAAAGCTTGATTGTGCTTATGCTGCTGCTGCAGCTAATCGGCACGTCGCAAGGCTTCCAATCGCAATTGGCGATGCTGGACGGCGGTCCGAACAATGCGACGCTGACGTATGCGCTGCTTATTGTCAAATACGCGACGACGCGGCTTGATCTCGGGGTAGCCTCCGCGATGGGCGTGCTCATGTTTATCGTATTGAGCGTACTGGCTATCATTCAATTCCGGCTTCAGCATAGGGGGGACAACTAGAATGAAACATGAAGAACGCGGCATATTGTCCCGATACGATCTGAAGAAGCCGCTCAATCGAACGGTATATGCCCTTATGCTCCTGGTTGTTATCGTAATGGCCTGCTCCATGCTCTACCCGGTTCTTGTTGCGATGTTCAATGCGTTCAAGACGAACACGGAAGTCAACAGCTTCCCGCCGACTTTCCTGCCGGAGGAAGGGTGGCATTGGAGCAACTTAAAGCAGGGCTGGAATTATATCGATCTGCCGATCTTCCTGCGCAACACGATGATTATTTTTGTCGGCAACATGATTGTTACAGTCGGGGTGCTTGGTCTTGCGGCGTTCAGTTTGTCTAAGCTGCATGTGCCGAAGGCGGGAATGATCAGCATGTTCTTCCTCATCACCTTGTTCATTCCGCCGACGACCTATCTGATTCCGAACTTCTTGAACCTGAAGGATCTCGGTTTAATCAACACCTTCGCGGCATTCTGGCTGCCGGCCGGTGCAAGTGCATTCAACCTGCTGCTGCTTAAAAATTTCTTCGACGGCCTTCACCAAGAGATGTTCGAGGCGGCTCGAATGGATGGCGCGTCCGAGTGGCGCTGCTTCGCAGGATTAGCGCTGCCGTTGTCCGTTCCGATCATTGCGACGCTTGCCATATTCGTCTTCTCCACAGCATGGAATGACTGGTTCTGGCCATCGCTCGTCATGCACAATGACAGCAAATATCCGCTCTCTACGGCGATCTACAAGTATGTCATAAGCGCGCGTGGTCTGGGATTGAATATTCGCTTCGCGATTCTGTTCATGGTCATGCTTCCGCCGATCGTGGTGTTCCTTGTCTTCCAGCGCTTTATTATGCGCGGTCTTAATCTTGGCGGGGTCAAAGGGTAATATTGCACACATCGGGCATCGACTAGGAACGTAGAACCACACACAATCGCCATAACGACACACATCGTTTAAAGCGGTTTCGAGCGATATGATGAATGCGTAAGGAAAACTTAAGCGTCTAGAAAAGGGGAGTATCCATGCATAAGCGTAAGCTCATGACAGTCATGGCATGTCTAGCTTTGTCTGCCTCCATGCTCGCAGCATGCGGTGGCGGCGGTTCAGACAAGGAGACGACGAAGGAAGACACGAGCACCACCGATACGACAGACAACGCAGGCACGAAGACGGACACTGCGACAACAGCTGACGAGCCGGCAGCGCAAGATCCGTTCTTGAATGAGAAGGCGACAATCAGCATCTATTACCCAACGCCGGATCAGGTAGAAAACCGCAAGCTGGAGGATGACAAGATCCGCCGCTTCACGGAGAAATACCCGAACGTTACGATTGAGAAAAGCGACTGGCATTATAACGTAGACGAGATTGGCATCAAGATGGCGTCGAACGAAGCGCCAACGATCTTTAATACATTCGCGACGGAAGCGAAGTTTCTGATCGAGCGCGGCTGGGCGGCTGACATCACCGATCTGTGGAACAACTACGAGAATAAAGATCAAATTAACCCAACGCTGCAAAATCAGTTTATCGTAGACGGCAAAGTGTACGGCGTTGTTCAGAAGGGCTACTCGACGAGTACGGTCGTGAACAAAAAGATGCTGGATGAGAAAGGCGTGGCCATCCCATCGTACGACTGGACTTGGAATGACATGATCAACACGGCGAAGGCTGTTGCTGACCCGGCGAAAGGTATCGCGGGCATTGCGCCAATGGGCAAAGGCAACGAAGCAGGCTGGAACTGGACGAACTTCTTGTTCGAAGCCGGCGGTCAAATTATTAATACGGACGGCGGCAAAGTGACAGCGGCATTCAACTCGGATGCAGGCGTTAAAGCGCTGCAGCTGTATGAGAACCTGCGCTGGGATGCGAATGCCATTCCGAAGGACTGGGCGCTCGGCTGGGGCGATGCGGTAGGTGCGTTCTCGCAAGGCAGAACGGCGATGGTAATCGCTGGCGCAGAAGGTCCGCTTGAGCAGGCGCTGAACCAAGGCGGCATGAAGCCAGAGGATGTTCTTACGTATCCTATGCCTGCATTTGAAGCGGGCGGCAAGCACTACGGCGTTCTTGGCGGCGACTACCTCGTCATTAACCCGAATGCAAGCAAAGCAGAGCAAGAAGCAGCGTTCCGTTACATTACGTTCGACTACTTCTCCGATGACTGGCTCGCGTCGGTCGAGAAGGATATTCAAGCGCGTAAAGCAGAGAACAAATATTTCATTCCGCCTCAAATGAACTACTTCCGTGAAGATTCCGATTATGGGCAAAAGGTTCAAGCGATCTTCGATAAGTACGATAACGTGTACAAATATGCACCGGAGTCGAATGCGCTGCTTGATGGTCAGCCGGAGGCGCAGTACAATACGCAGGAATACTATGCCGAGATGACGAACGTCGTTCAGCAAGTATTCTCGAAGAAGGGCGTCGATCTGAAGGCGAAGCTGGACGAAGCGGCGAAGGTGATGCAGGACAAATATTTCAGCAAAATCGAAGTGAAATAATCGGTTATATCGCGATAAAACAAAAAGAGGCACCCCATTCTGAATGGGGTGTCTCTTTAGTCGTTCTAGAGTAAAATTTCTTGCACTTCAATGCCGCGTTCAACCGTCAAATCGACGAATTGCTCATCGATCTGAATGAGCGGACGGAAGAACTCGGTCGGATGTGTCATAACGATAATGCCAGACTGACCGTTATCGAGAATGGCACGCTTGCCGATGAAGTTCGGGATCATATGCTTGATGAATGTATGCGCGGTGTTTGCATCAAGCTCCTTGAAGCTCATGCGGTAAATCTCGCGAAGGACATGAAGCAGGTCGCGCTTCTCACGGTATACACGCATGGAGATCATCGCGCTGTATACGTCAACCACGGCGACGATTTTGGCAACAGGATGAATCTCTTCATCCTTCAAGCCAAGCGGATAACCACTGCCGTCGTTTCGTTCATGGTGCTGCGCTGCAACCAAGGCTGCCATTTCATTAGACATCGAATTCTTGATGATATCATGGCCGTATTGTGGATGGCGCTTAATTTCATCGAATTCTTCTTCCGTCAGTCGGCCTGGCTTGTTCAGAATCGAGCCGTCGATTCGGCATTTGCCGATATCGTGTAGGAAGCCCGCTTGTCCGATATCGACGGCTTCCTCTTGGCTGTAACCGAGCCAGGAGGCGAGGTAGAAGGACAACATGCCTACTTGTACGGAATGCTGGTATGTATAGTCATCCCTCGTATTCAAGAGGAGCAGCATGGAGACAACATCTCGTTCCATCTTAAAGTTGTCTACGAGAGGTTGAAATGTCGCCTTTACAGCCTTCTCCTCGATTGTTCCCTCATTGATTGCTTGCTCGAACAGCGATTTGAAGCCTTTAACTGTATCTTCGTAAATAGGTTTAACGGTAGGCATCCATTTTGGGCTTACACTCGTTTCAATGGTACGAGAATGGCCTGCAGCCGACAGGACAGGACGTTCAGAAGCGCGTACTTCAATATCGACGTAGTCGATTTGATGCTGAAACAACATCGAGATCTCTTTGTTGCTTAAATGCGTATCTTTAGACAGAACATGGAGACCGTAGTTGTTAAATGTATCCGATGTAAGAAGGTCCCCATCTCTCAAGTCGGTGACGTGTACCCGCATGATGACACCCCTGAACTAGATTTAATGTGCTAGTCATATAGTATCAATTGTTGCTACTGATGGCAATAAGTTGAATGTCGACCAAGGCAAAATTTGCTAACAATATATTAATATTTTCTTAACAATAAACTAAAAAAAGAGCGGGAATTCCACTCTTTTCGTCGATTTTAATGGTAATTTCGTTATGTTCCTATCAAATCATTGTAAATTTGTTTTGCAACGGATAGGTCGTCTGTCCCCTGTACAAGTGCACGTCCATCTGGAAAAACGATGAGCGTATAGTCACGATCCACTAACGTTAGTCGCAGTAAAAATGGCGTTAATTCGAGCTGTACTGCGTGAGATAACCGATCCGCCAGCTGCGTTAGAGGAATCTGCAATGGGCGTGGAGGTGTAATCTGAACGGTGCGACGGCCGCAAAGGGCCGCAGCAGCTTCATGAGCGGCAGTATCGCTATCTAACCACTCGAACTGCCGCCTTGCACATACAGGGCAATCTGCACGTTTAGATTGCGTCGTCTGGATATTCATCCATTGGCTTCGCCAGACATCGAACTGAATAAGTCCGCGATTCATCGCAGCTTTGTTGCCTGTTAAGAGCTTCATCGCCTCAGCAGCCTGCAGTGAACCAATAATATCGATAATCGGTGAAATAACGCCAGCTGTTTCGCAAGTATCCACTGTTCCTGCCGCAGGTGGTGCTGGGAATAAACAACGGAAGCATGGCGTTTCACCTGGTATAATAGAAGTGCACATACCGGATCCGCCGACAGCCCCGCCGTAGATCCAGGGGATTTGATGCTTCACGCTTACCTCATTAATAAGATAGCGTGCAGTGAAGTTGTCGGTACCGTCTACAATAATATCCGCATCCGCCAGCAGCTGCTCTGCATGATATGCGTTTAACTCGGTTGCGATTGGTTCGATGAATGGCGCAGCATTCGCTGCACGTAGGCGGATGGCTGCAGCCTCGGCCTTCGGCATCATGCGCCTCGCATCGTCCTCGGTAAAGAGTACCTGACGATGGAGGTTGCTGAATTCGACGATATCCCGGTCAATTAACCGGATTCGACCGATGCCGCTGCGCACTAGATGCTGCGCTATGACCGAGCCCAGCGCTCCTACGCCAACAACGACAGCTGAGCGCTCGCCTAACGCTTGCTGGCCCGTTGTGCCTATAGGGGCATAACGCATTTGGCGGGCGTAACGAGAAGCTGCTGGAGAGTCTGAAGTAGCCTCCTTATCCATCATGCCTGCTCCGTTCCGGCCAGCGGGTTCCAAGGTCCTGTTTGGTGACCTTTCCACTCGGAGCCATCATCCCATATTTCCTTCTTCCAAATGGGTACGATCTGTTTCAAACGTTCAATTGCATAGCGGCTAGCTTCATAACACGCGTCACGGTGCGGAGCCGAAACGGCGATTACGACACTAATGTCCGCAATATCAACAATACCTGTCCGATGGGCGATAGCGCAGCCTGCGCCGTTCCAACGAGCGGCAATTTCTTCCCCAATTTGCTCCATCGTCCGGATGGCCATTGGTGCATAGGCTTCGTATTCCAGCTTGACAGTACGCTGCCCTTGGGTCCATTCCCGGGTTGTGCCGACGAATGCAATGGAAGCGCCATGGTTCGGTATAATGACACGTCTCGTGACTTCCTCGACGGAAATAGGCTGATCTGTTAGCCAGTAGAGCGGCGCGTCTGCCGATGCGGCCGACGAGTCTTGCTCAGCAGCGGATTCTTCTCCACCAGATACAGGCGGCAGCAGCGCGAGTTCGTCCGAATGCTCAATCACCGCATCATCCTGCGCATAGGCTTGGTTGCACGCAACGAAGCAGAGGTGGATCAAATCACGATGAGATGCATACTGTTCGCTCAGGAGTGCTTTTAACTCAGAAACGGAGAGCGTACGATTTGGAAGCAGCAATTCAATTGAAGAAGCGCCCAGCCGTTCATTTAAACCGGCAAATAAACGAATCGTCCATTTATGTTCCATGTTAGAAAACCTCTCATAGCGATGGTATAAAGATGGTTAAAGTATATCATAATCGGCATAGAGATGTTATGCTAATAGGTAGTGAAATGTTTGTGAAATGCGGGCTAAGGTGGTGGCTGTGATGGGTCCACTAATGGATCGATTTGGGCGGGAGCACAATTATTTGCGAATATCCGTAACCGACCGGTGCAATTTGCGCTGCGTCTACTGTATGCCTGAAGAGGGAGTCGAATTTACCGATACTTCCAACCTGCTGTCGTTCGAACAGATTACAGAGGTCGTTCAATCAGCGGCACGCTTCGGTGTGACAAAGCTGCGAATAACAGGCGGCGAGCCGCTTGTCCGCAAAAACCTCGATCAGCTGATCCGAATGCTGGCTTCGATACCCGGCATATCTGATATATCGATGACGACCAATGGCATTCTACTTGCTCCGCAAGCCGAGGCGCTGCGAGATGCAGGTCTGAATCGTGTCAATATAAGTCTGGATACGCTTAGCTCGGCCAGGTTCAAGTTTATCGCTCGGCGTGGAGAACTAAGGCGCGTGCTGGAAGGGATCGAAGCAGCGGGCAGAGTCGGATTCGATCCGATTAAGCTCAATTGTGTACTGCTGCGCGGAGTGAACGAAGATGAGATTGGCGATTTCTTGCAGATGGCTTACGAGCAGCCGCTGCATGTTCGCTTTATCGAATATATGCCAATCGGTCATGCCGACGACAATTGGCGCAAACAATATTTGCCGCTGACACGTGTGCTTGAGATTGCTGACGAACGTGGAATGAGCTACCGCTCAAGAGATGATGTATCGGGCAGCGGACCTTCTGACAATTATGAGATTATCGGTGGTCGTGGTTCATTCGGCTTGATCCATCCGATCAGCGATGAGTTCTGCAAACGTTGCAATCGGCTAAGACTAACAGCCGATGGTTATTTGAAGCCGTGCCTCTATTGGATGGAGGAGTTGAATGTGCGGCAGGCGCTTGGCAGTGAAGACGCGATGGAGGCATTGCTGCGCAAGGCGCTCGATTTGAAGCCGGAAAGCCATGAGATGGCTGCTACGCTGGCTGGGGGAACGCTATCCCACGTTCCGACCGAACGACGAATGTCACAAATCGGCGGTTAAATGAACAAATTCATATGCTGATCCTATTTTATCTCGAAAGGAGACCCTGACATGATGGTGCCGAAAGCGTACAATAATGTAGGGAAGGAAGCGGGCATCGAGATTGAACACGAGCAGTTTGGTGTAGAGCAATGGACAGCGGCAGTCATGTCGGAGCTGGCGGGGGATGTATTCGCGATCGAGACGCGTGTACCGGGCGCCTCCGGGCTTGCCTTTGACTGGCAGAAGTGGTTCGAGGAGTGGTTGTTTCTGCTCTCGTATACGACGCAGTGCAAGCTGTCGCCGCCTACACATTTGAAGCTGTATGCTGCGGATTCGTTCGAAGCGATAATTCCGTGGGAGCAGCTGCGAGATGCTGCTGTGCTGTTCGCTGAGGAGGATGGCAGTCCGCTGACACAAGCTGGACCGATCCGTTTCTATGTACCGAATGGCACGAGCAAGTGCTTGAATGTGAAAAATGTGGTGCGGGTCGTCATCAGTACAGAGGAGCTGCCTAGTGATGAAGCCGCTTATGGCTTTAAGCAGCAATGGTCGGCTGATGAGCTGAAGATGAAGAAATGACTGGGCAGCTAATGTGCCCGCTTGGCAAGGAGGTAATCGCATGAACGAGACGCATGATTGGACAATAGAAGCGGTTCTGATGCATAGCAACGATATTCATAGCCGTCTTGAGCATGCGGCCAAGATTGCAACCGTAATTGCAGAGGAACGGCGGACGTATGGAAGCGACCGGGTGCTGGCCGTTGATATCGGAGATCACATGGACCGGATGCGGGTGGAGACGGAAGGCAGCGACGGGCTTGTCAATATCGAGCTGCTTCACATCGCAGACTGCGAAGCGGCAACGCTTGGCAACAATGAGGGGCTGACGCTGGAGCCGCGTATGCTGGAGGATGCCTATCGCGATCGTGCGAGATTTCCTGTGCTCGTAGCGAACATGTTCCGCAGCTCGGATCATGAACGGCCGGAATGGCTGGCGCCTTCGACCGTCATTAACAAAGGAAAATTGAGAATCGGTCTGATCGGTGTTACGGCGAAATTCTCGGAATTCTACACGCTGCTCGGATGGGAAGTGACCGATCCAATCGAAGCGATTCGAATCGAAGCAGCCCAACTAAGATCGCATGTCGATGTGCTCGTTGTGCTGTCTCATCTGGGCCTGCCATTCGACCGTAGAATTGCCGAGCAGCTTGAAGGGATCGACCTCATTCTCGGCGGACATACGCATCATTTGCTTGAGGAACCGCTTGTGATCGGCTCGACAACGATCTGTGCGGCTGGCAAATATGGAGAATGGGTTGGCCGGGTTGAGATCGGATGGGATTCTGCTGCTTCGAAGCCATTGTTCCGTGCATCCTGTGTGCCAGTCGCCGCCTATGACGAGCATCCAGATGCAGTGGATACGATCGCGCGGTATCGGGAGCATGCGGCCGAGCGGCTGGGGCGTGTAATGGCTCGTCTCGACGCGCCGTTGGCTTCGCGCGAAGATCAAGAGTCTCCGCTTACGAATTTGCTTGCGGCAGGTATCCGCCGATGGACGAAGGCAGATATCGGCATTGCGAACAATGGCCAGCTGCTTGCGGGACTGCCTATTGGAGACGTGACAGCAGGGGATCTGCATGCGATTTGCCCATCCCCGATCAATCCGTGCCGCATGAGGCTGCTAGGCAGACATATTCGAGAAGCGCTGCAGCAGTCGCTGCGAGATGACTATATTACGATGCCGATCCGAGGGTTCGGATTTCGGGGAAGTGTGCTTGGCAAGCTTGCTGTAGACGGTATGACGATTGAAGCGGAATATGATCGTCACGGACAGCTTCAACTGTCCGCGGTTTACGTTGACGGTGATCCGCTGGTCGACGACCGTGAGTATTCGGTTGGCACACTGGACATGTTTACGTTTGGCGTCGGCTATTTATCCCTGAAGCAGGGAACGGATATTGAATATTTCCTGCCAGAGTTTATTCGAGACATTCTGGCGGTAGAGCTGCAGGATACAGCATCCATTCAGAACGCATCTTTAGCACGATTTGTCATTCGGGGAAGAGCAGCAACATAAACAGCGAAGAAAAAGTCGATTTTTGATGAAAAAGTTTGTGATTGTGATTCACAACGGCGTGCTCCCAACCGATAAACACGATAGAATATTCGAATTAACACCAGTTGCGGGGCGGGATTAGGAAATGCGTTTAATGCCCATATCGACGGCTCGACCAGGAATGCGGTTAGCCAAAAAAATATTTTCCGAGGAAGGGCTTGTTCTCCTTGCTGAAAATGTAGAGTTAGACGCTCGCATGATCAGAAGGTTAACGGATTGCGGAATCTCGTACATCTATATTAAAGACCCTCGCCTTGAGGATACAGTCATACCTGATATCGTAAGTGAAGATACGATGCGTAATGCGCTGAAGGAGATCCGACAATCTTTCCGCCAAATGATGGATCGCCCGAACGGAAGGCGCGGCGTAACGTATCCGTATATTTCGAAATCGTATTACAATATGATGAACATGGTCATCGACGATTTGACCGCACATGAAGATGCGATGATCATGTTAATGAACTTGAATTCGGTCGACCATTATTTGTATCAGCATTCGCTCAATGTATGTGTGTACACGACGCTGCTTGGCATTGCAGAAGGGTACAGCCGCGACGAATTAAGGGTGCTCGGGATGGGGGCTGCCCTGCATGATATCGGTAAATCAAAAATTCCAGCAGATGTATTGAAGAAGCCAGGGAAGCTGAGCAACGATGAATATGAGCTGATGAAGCTGCATGCAGAGATCGGTTATCGGATGCTGAAGGATGAGCCGAACATGCCGCTGCTCGTTGCCCATTGCGCTTTCCAGCATCATGAGCGTCTCGATGGAAGCGGGTATCCGAGAGGAATAAGCGGGAATGAGATTCACGATTATGCCAAGTGGATCGGCCTTGTCGATTCGTATGATGCGATGACGACCAAACGCATCTACCGAGCGGCGATGCTGCCGCATCAAGCGATCGAGCTCATGTATGCCGGCAGCGGAACGTTGTACGAGCAGCGTATGGTGCAGCAGTTCCGTGATAAGGTTGCGATATACCCGATTGGTCTAACGGTACAGATGAATAGTGGCGAGTCAGGCGTCGTTGTTGATATCAATTCCGCATGCCCGCACCGCCCGATCATCCGCGTGCTGGAGGAAGGCGGCTCAGTCGTGCCTTCTCCATACGAGGTAGACCTGTCCAAGCAGCTGTCCACCATGATTGTTGGCGTTAATAATGAGATTATAGAAGCGGTGTAGGTCCACTCATCGATGCAAGGCTACGAACAAATCCCGCCGTTGTCGGCGGGATTTGTTGCTGTTTCTGGACCCGCTAACACGGCATGGAGCAGATAGTAAAGGCTTCGGTAGAACAATCCGCTAAGCATGGGAGTCGTCTAATGTTGCTTCGATACAGGTATTCTCATTTGCGTCTACAGGCTTCGAATATTACAATGAAAGATAATGCATTAATTCATATCGGTGAAAATAGGTGTTGAGAATGAATCATATACTAGCTTTAAACAACATGCACAGCAGACAGGAGTTGTCTCCTGCGTACGATCCATGGGACCCGATTCGGTCGCTCCAGCAGCATGGACGCCATATGCTGACGAGTGTTGAGATGACGGTTTCCAACCTATGTAATATGCGCTGCGAACATTGTGCGGTTGGCGATACGCTTGTCATGGCAGAGCCGGCGAAGATGCCGCTTGACCTGATGCTACGCAGACTGGATGAAGTCGAGCATCTGGAGACGATCAGTATTACTGGCGGCGAGCCATCGTTCTCGGCTGCGACCGTCCGTGATTATATGGTGCCGCTGCTGCGCTATGCAAGAAGCCGTGGCATTCGCTCGCAGATCAATTCCAACGTGACGCTTGACTACAAGCGTTACGAGCAGCTGGCTCCTTATCTGGACGTCATGCACATTTCGTTTAACTATACGTCGGCTGATGATTTCCATCAGGTCGGCTTTGCAAGATCGAACCATGCGGTATCTAGAGATACGGCAGCTCGTATGTACGAGCGGATGATTGATAATGCAAGACGATTGAGCGAAGCAGGCGTGCTTGTATCCGCTGAATCCATGATTAACTTCCGCACGCATCAAAAAATCGACGAGATTCATCAGCTCATTATCGAGATGGGCTGCAAGCGGCATGAGGTACACCCGATGTACCCGAGCTCCTTCGCGAAAAACCTGCCAATGCTTTCGCGTGAGGAGATGCTTGCGGCGATCGAGAAGCTGCTGAATACACGCGATAAGTCGGTATGGATGCTGTTCGGCACACTGCCGTTCTTCCGCTGCAGCACGAGTCCAGAGGAGCGTCAACTGCTTGCACGGCTCGCATCTGAACCGAACGTGACCGTACGCAACGATCCGGATGGCCGTAATCGGTTGAACGTAAACTTATTTACTGGCGACGTATTCGTAACGGACTTCTCCGATGTGCCGGCTTTCGGGAATATTACAGATGACCGATTAGATGATGTGTTTAGCCGTTGGCTGGATGGAGCTCTTGCGAAATCGATCGATTGCCACTGTCCGGCCGCAGGCTGCTGCGGACCGAACTTGCTTGTGAAGGATATGTACTACCGCGAGGACGATTTCCTCCAGCGTTCAGCCATAATGGATTAAATGTTAGCGCCAGTCTCGGGTGAGACCATGGCGGTAAAGGAGAAGTGCCGGTTTGAACCATACGGAATTTATGCCTGGATCGATCATTACGAATGTCGTGATTGTACTGGTGCTCGTACTGTTGAACGCTTTTTTCGTTGCTGCTGAATTTGCGCTTGTGAAGGTGCGTCAGTCTCGGCTGACGCAGCTTGCTAACGAAGGCAATGTACGTGCGCGTTATGCGATAAAGGTTAACCGGAAGCTGGATGCATACTTGTCTGCCACGCAGCTCGGTATAACGCTAGCTTCGCTCGGACTCGGTTGGGTTGGTGAGCCAGCCATATCAGAGTTAATCGTTGAGCCTCTTTTCTACAAGCTGGGCGTAACGGATGAGACGATCATCTCAACGTTATCTGTAGCGATTGGCTTCGTCGTGATTACCTTCCTGCACATTGTGCTCGGCGAACTTGCGCCTAAGTCGCTTGCAATTCAGAAATCGGAAAGCGTGTCATTATGGTTGTCTTGGCCGCTGATGATGTTCCATAAAATATTCCTGCCAGCCATCTGGCTGCTCAATGGTGCAGCGAACCGACTGCTTAGACTGGTAGGCGTTCAACCTGCGAGCGAAGGGGAAGGCGTACATACAGAGGAAGAGATTCGCATTCTGATGGATCAGAGTGCACAGAGTGGTGTGATCGATAAAGATGAGATGACGCTGTTCGATAATATCTTTGAATTTTCCGACCGTCTTGCGCGTGAGATTATGCTTCCTCGTACCGATATGGACTGTGTCTTCACGGATCAATCCTATGACGAAGTGATCAAATTGGTCTATAAAACGAAGCACACCCGCTATCCTGTTGGGATCGAGGATAAGGATCAAATTATCGGCTTCGTACATATTACCGATCTGCTTACCGCAGACAAAGGCAAGGGATATGATATTCGCCGTTTCATCCGGCCGATCTTAAGCGTACCGGAGTCGATGGAAATTAGCGACGTGCTGAAGCTGATGCAGCGCAAGCACTCGCAGCTGGCAATTGTCGTTGACGAATATGGCGGTACGGCGGGCATGCTGACAACGGAGCTTATTCTTGAAGAAATCGTCGGTGAAATTCACGATGAATTCGATACGGAGCAGCCAAGCGTCATTGTGAAGGGCGATGTCACATCTGTTGAAGGACGGATGCTGATTGAAGATGTGAACGACATGTTTAACCTGGACATTATGGACGAAGATGTCGATTCAATTGGCGGTTGGCTGTTCACGAAGCTGGAAGGCGCGCCAGTAGTTGGCAAGCGGGTTGATTACGACGGATACTGGTTTGAGGTAGCTGAGTGTGAGCCGCTGCGTGTTCTCCGTGTATCGATATACAGGAAAAGTGAAGACGAGGACGAGACGGAAACGATTGAATTGACGAAAGAATAAAGTGGCATCTCGTATGAGAAGCAGTGTGGGAGCGATTCCCGCACTGTTTTTTTTATGTCCTGATCGCGCGCTATTGCAATCAATATGACATTGGACGGCCCAGTCATTACATACGATGAACAAGAGCAGCTGTGGTCTAAAGGCTATAAGGAGGAGGTCGTAAGCTTGAATGCTAATGTGAACCCCAATGCCGTGAATGCAGCGAACGTGAATGCGAACACAGCCGCTGCATATGCGACTAACGTTGCGCAGGCGGGCTATCGGGAGTGGAGACCGTTTCGAGGGCCGTTTGATCCTTGCCCGCCTATTCTTGTCAAAACGTATGTTGTGCCGCCCAATCAATACATTACGTTTCAACCGATGAACCTACCCCAATTCTCACTTCAGGAGGCATTAAGGAAAGGTACGCTGTGGCCGGCCTTGTATAGTCCGTACGAATCGAAGTGCGGGAAAGGAAGGTGATCCCTACATGAGCGAGAAGCAGCTGGATGCACAGTATTATGCGAAGCTGGAAGGGCTTCAGCAGCTTGATTTTGCACTGGTTGAGCTGACGCTCTACCTGGATACACATCCGAACGATTTGCATGCGCTTCAGCAATTCAATCAGCTTGCCCAGCAGCGGCAGCAGGTTGCTTATCAATTCGAGATGCAGTACGGTCCGTTGCTGCAATTCGGGCACAGCTACTCCCGGTTTCCTTGGCAGTGGATAGAATCGCCTTGGCCGTGGCAGGTTTAGGATTCGAGTGAAGGGGGGCTTGGTACACGATGTGGGTTTATGATAAAAAGCTGCAGTACCCGGTACGAGTCAGCAAATGCGATCCGATGATGGCTAAGTTTTTGCTGGAGCAATACGGCGGTGCTGACGGTGAGCTTGCTGCGGCGCTGCGCTACTTGAACCAACGTTATTCGATTCCTGATAAGGTCATCGGCTTGCTTACGGACATCGGGACGGAGGAATTGGTACATCATAGTTATATGTAATGATTTCAGATGATATTCCACTCACTGCTGGATAATAATAAAGACTAATCGCTTGGTGATTAGCCTTGTTACTTCGGTATTCTTGGCTGAAGCTGGAGTATGAATTGGTCATGAGCGCCGCTCCAACGACCGCCTTTCTCCTTCGTATAAATCACGTTCTCAAGGACTGATTTCATAAGCTCGTTCTTCTGGGCGGGCTCCTCGATTGTCGGGTAGACCTCCAGCACATGCTCAAGCTGCGGAATTGTCTGCCTTTAGCCTGGCTGCGCCTTTCCTCCAAATCAATCTCCGATTGCACCTGCAGTAAGGCAGCTTCGGCTTCTTGTATCCGATCAGTAAGTGCTTATGAGCGTGAAACATACTTCTCTAGGGTGTACAATTTCTGCTCAAGCAGATCATCTAAGTTGCTTAGTTGTTCCCGTAACTCCTTCAGCTTACGCTGTAAGCCCTTAGCAGCCTTCCGAAGTGCGTTGATTCGCGGATTGCTGATTTTGCCTTTGGAGTAGGTGGGTGGCTATTGCTGGCCGTGATGTTCGCTAATGTAAGAAGAGATTGGAGGTTTTGCAAATGAGAGGCGACCGAGATTTCAGAACGGAGTGAGCAGACGTGAACAACTGGTTCTTAGAAGGGGGAACATGGGAAGCCTTTAATTTTGTTTAAGGTCATAATTAAGTCGAATTCTAGAGAAAGGTACCATAATCGCCTATACACTTTCATATTTAGGGCTATAATGAGGATATGTAGTCAGAATATAAAGAGGTGAGTATATGAGACCGAAAGTAAATGAGGTATTTATACCAGGCGCATTTCCTAAATATACTTATGTATCTCGCGAGTCTGAAGAGTACGAGGAAACGTACGAATCCCGATTAAGATATTGCCTAAATACGGCTGGTTTCTTAACTTCAATAGTTGGACCCTCGAAAACAGGAAAAACTGTATTATGCGAGAAAGTGATTGGACTACCTAAAGTTGTATCATTAACAGGAAATGATTTTAAAGATGCAGAAGACTTTTGGATAACGTTAGCTAAAAAAGTTCGACTTCCGCTGGGGACAGCATTTGTTCACCAAGAATCACTTGAAGGAGAAGGTCTTGCTGGTACAAAGGAAGCAAGAACTGCGTCTAGATCGGAGTCATACGGTTCTAACAAAGATGAAGTCATAAATTTTTTTAAAAATAATGATCTTGTACTAGTCATCGACGATTTTCATTATGCAACAGAGAATATGCAATACGAGATCGCCTATCAATTAAAGGATGCAATCCGTTACTCATTTAAGGCTATTGTCATTTCGTTGCCACATCGTTCTGATGATGCGATCCGGAAGAATGGAGATTTGAGTGGACGATTGAATCTCGTTAATATTGAGCCATGGACACCCGATGAGCTGAAAGAAATAGCGATTACTGGATTTGAGGAGCTAGGTGTAACGATTAATGATTCTTTAGTTACGAGTATGGCGCAAGAAAGTTTGTCTTCCCCACAGCTCATGCAATCCAATTGTTTAAATTTAGGATTACTACGTGAAGATGATCCGAACATTGATTTAGAGACCCTTAATGTTGAAATATTAAATAAAACCTACAAGCGGACCTCGTTGAATCATTTAACGTATCAAGAGGTAGCTCGTAAAATTAAAGCCGGACCATACACCAGAGGAAAAACCCGTAAGTCATACACGACCATACACAATGGTATAACGGCGGATATTTATGAACTGGTTGTCAAGGCAATTGCAGTAGATCCTCCGACTGTTCGATTATCGACTGATGAGATGAAGCAACGGATTGACTCCTTAATAGAAAAGGCAGAGGACAAGCCAGAACGCAAGAAGATCGTAAATACGATTCAACAAATACAAAACATCATTAATACCAGTGAGCAAATGTACCAAGTGTTTGAGTATAAAGATGAGCAGATTTATATATTAGAACCTCTCTTCCTGTTTTATCTCCGCTGGGGCAAGCTGTAGTGGAATAAGCTTTGTGACAAGAGAAGGATGGAGATATAATATGTTGCCGACAGTAATTGTAGACAAAGAAACAATCAAAGCTCAGCTGCAGGCACAAATCGATGAATGCAGATTCTTAGGTTCGGACGAACGTTATAAATCTTGGCAAAGTACAACTAGTTTAATTCTCGAACGATCATTTTCTACGAAACGATTGGCACAGGCCTTAATCATGAAATCAGGGGTTAGTGTGAAAGAAAATCTGAAAGCGATTGAGTTCTTGGAGAGTTTGCTTCAAGATATCGATAAAGGCCAGTATGATCCAATTTCCCCAATGAAGAAGAATGTCGATAAGATAGATGAATCGCATTTCCATCTAATTATTAAAACACTTCTTCATAATTTCTATAAGCATGTCGAGGAAATGTATCAAAAACCTGTCCATAAAAAATCGACATTTAATGATGCAGATGTCGGGAAAATCCAGCTTAACAATGAATATGACGTTCAGCGCATGCTGTACGCTTTGATCCGGCCTTTGTTCCCAGCGGCAAGGGTGGAAGTACCTAATGATGGTGGCTATAAAGGAGTTCGTTACGATATCGATATTGACGAGTATGATACCGTAATCGAGGTGAAATGTTCACGATCCTCTATGACAGAACGAAAATTAACGGAAGAGATTGGTTCCGATATTATGCACTATAAGAAGAAGTTTACTTACTTTTTCATATACGATAAAAATAAGATTATCACAAATGTTGATGCATTCTGCAGAAAGTACACGCAAGTTATTAATGATCGGTTTGCTGAGACCATCGTGATTCAACCAATACAAATGTAATGGGCTATAGTAAAAAATTTTTGCGTATACAAACCCAGATTGATATGCAATGCAATACTATACACAAAATATGAGACCGTACGTTCGTAATTGAGGAGGATCGTAATGGCATCGATTTATGATGTGGCTAACTATTTCCGATGGAGGACAGATTACGACGCCGGTGACTACATGACGAATCTCAAATTACAGAAGCTCTGCTACTACGCGCAAGCCTGGCACTTGGTCTTTACATGTAGCCCAATGTTCAATAATGATCTTGAAGCTTGGGATCATGGTCCAGTTAATCGAGTTTTATACAAGCATTATCGGTCACAATCAGGTCGTAGCTGGGACCCGATCGAGCCTGACGAGGAGATCGAGAACTTCTCTCCGGCTGGCGTGTTCTCGTTAAGCGAGCTGGAGACATTACAAGAGGTGTGGGATTCTTATGGGGATTTAAGTGCGAAGCGACTGGAGGATTTGACTCACCAAGAAGCCCCTTGGCTAAACACCGCGAAGAATTGTATTATTGATCCTGACCGGATGAGAGAATATTATACGGCTGTACTTCGTGGAGCATAGGGTAACACCGGAATAAAAAGCTAACCGCCTGTTCAGACGGTTAGCTTTTTACTTTGGAATCCGTGGCTGTAGCTGGAGTGTAAATTGGTCTTGCGCGCCGCTCCAACGACCGCCCTTCTCCTTCGTATAGATCACGTTCTCAAGAATGGACTTCATAAGCTCGTTCTTCTGGGCAGGCTCCTGGATTGTCGGATAGACCTCTAGCACATGCTCAAGCTGCGGAATGGTCTGTGCCTTAGCCTGACTGCGCTTTACCTCTAGCTCAATCTCCGATTGCACCTGCATTAAGGCAGCTTCAGCTTCTTGTATCCGATCTGTAAGTGCTGAAGAGCGTGATACATACTTCTCTACAGTGTACACTTTCTGCTCAAGCAGATCATCTAGGTTGCTTAGTTGTTCCCGTAACTCCTTCAGCTTACGCTGTAAGCCCTTAGCAGCCTCCTGAAGAGCGTTGACTCGTATGTCTATTGTTTTACTTGTCTGAGTGGTTTCTGTTTCCATATGGGCCTTGTATGCGTCCAGCCATTGTCTCAAAGCAAGTAGTAATTTCTCTTCCACCAAATATAGATAGGAGCTTATGTTCTTGCAGCGAGCTGTCGAGCACATAAGCGCGTCGGGATTGTTAACGTAGGGACGCAGCACAACGGCTCCTCCACATATTCCACATCGAACAAGACCGGCTAGCGGATTGCTGATTTTCCCTTTGGGAGCAGGGGGGTGACTGTTGCTGGCCATAATCTCCTGCGCTCGCTTCCAGGTCACTTCGTCGATGATCGAATCATGCAGACCATCTTCTAGAATAATCTTATCTAGCTCCATGCGCGGTCTACTTTTGCCGTGCCTGCTTTTGACAAGGGGGCGGCTCTTCCACTTGACCTTGCCCATATAAACCGGATTGCGAATAATTCCGTTAACAGTAGCGACGGTCCATCTGACGTTGCGAAGCGTAGGGGCTTTAATGTCCTCATTAAGATAATTCGCAATGCGGGACGTTCCCATTCTTCTGTCCGGATCAGGATCGGTATAGAGGGAGAAGATTAGCTGCACGATGGGCGACTGATCGGGATGAATCTCCAGGGACCAGCCTTTGCCCGGAAGCTTGACTCTCTTGTACCCGTAAGGGGCAACATTGCCGACATACTTGCCTTCTTTGACTGATCCTACACGACCGTCCTGCAGTCGTCTTGTAATGGTCTTGAATTCGCGTCGTGCCATGAACAGGTTGAATTCAAAATATTCTTCGTCATTTGGATCGAGTGGGTCGTATGTTCTCATCGGAGTGACAATCAGTGTTTTGGAATATTTGAATGCTTGTGCGACGATCCCTTGATCCATCGTGTCACCGCGTGCCAAACGTTCTACTTCAACAGCCAGAACTCCGTTCCACACGCCATCTTCGACATCGCTGAGCAGCCGGATCATCTCTGGCCGCTCGGAGATCCGTTCGCCCGATGTACCAGCCTTCTCGCGATAAATTTCGGTGATTGTAATCTCCAGCCGTCTGGCAAGATCGAATAAGATCCGCTCGTGCTTGGCATATGTATCTTCTTCTCCGCGTCCCTCAGCTTCGAGATCGGCACGAGACTTACGGAGGTATGCGCAGTATTTGCCAACTGGTAATTTGCCGTACATCAATCTCACCTCGTGATTATTATCTAACGTAGTCTAAGGATACGTAATACAATTGCACGTCTAATTGGGCTATGTTATGCTTAAACTAGAAACAAGAGGGTGCTAGCCACACCCTCTCAGCACAGCATTTGTGGCGGACTCCCTCCTGATTCTATGCAGAGGGGAAGTAACCCGTTAGGCCAGCAACCTGTGGCGGGTTACTTTCGTTTATCGATGTAGGTCAAGAGCGCCAGAAGAAAGCTTCCGAACGCAAGCATTGACATGATCGTTTGGAAAGTATCCATAGGCATCCCTCCTTTCCGGAGGGAGCTGCCGCCACAAGTCGAGCTGTACATGCATCATTATAACTGACAATGAACGCTCTGTCTCCTCACCGGAGAGAGGGCGTTTTTATTTGCATAGAAATAAGCATTGTGGGGCAAGTAAACAACAAGAGGTGACGACAACATGACGAGAGCATTCCCGACGAGCAATATAGAAACCGGTGACCTGAAGTGGCTGCGGGCCTCCGAGGTATTAACGATCATATCTGTAGATCGCGAGATAAGGTTCGTTACATATTCAGGCACTTATAAGTTGTTAGATACGATAGATGGGTTCAATGGTCTCTTGAATAGAGATGGATTCGAGAAAATAGACCGTTGGGCATTGGCGAATATACCCAATGCGACAATGTTCGACAAAAGTAGACATGAACTGGAGTTCGTGAATAGAAAGGGAATACGATTCGTGTACGAAGTGTCAAGGCGCCATGCTGCAAGAATCTCGGCTCGCTATACTGATAAATGAGAACCGTTCATGTAACATGAATGGTAGATCTTTAATTACAAATTTCGACAAACATATTGTCGGATAATGTGGTAAGATAGTCCACAATTAAAGTTTACTAATAGTAAACTTTTTCCGGAGGGAGGAGCATAGAGCTCGCTACCGTTTGCCATTTTTGAAGAGCACCCACTCATACAAGTCTTCAATATGAATTCCAAGAATATCGGCAGCAATTTTCGCTTTTAACAACGAAAATTTTTTTTCGCCGGTCATATACTGAGAGACCATGGACTTAGAGACACCGAGCCTTATGGCAAATTCTGACTGGCTCATCTTAAGTCGGTTTAGGTGCTCGGGCAAACGGCATCTCCCAAACCGGAGATCCATTTGTCACCTCGCAGAAATTACAATTGTTAATTCTTTCTTGAAACGAACATATGTTCGTGTTTATAATTAATTATACGAACTCGATCATGAACGACATGAGAAAGGTGATTCATATGAGGGACCAGGTAATGAATTTTATCAAACATGCTTCTGAGGATCAGATCAAACTGCTTATAAAAGAATACGAAAAAAATCAAGGTTTCGATTTATTTGTATTTTCTTTGAAGAGCTTGATCGTTAGAAGTGATTAATTCGATAGTTTTCAATATATGTGCAACTTGCTCGTCATTTAATTTACCTAGAGCTTCGAAAACTTTAAGACGTTCGGGATCTATATTTAATAAGGGTGAATCTGTAGGTTCGACTTCACCACTAATTAGATAATTTACTGGTACTTCATACATCTCTGATAAAGATGTGATTGTGTTTAGATCAGGTTCTCTCTCTCCAGATTCGTATTTAGCTAGAGTACTATTATGAATTCCCAGCAATTTAGCGATTCGATTCTGCTTATATCCCTTCTTCTCCCTCGATTCTTTAAGCCTTCGTCCCATTTCAATGTTTTTAGATTCCATTATTCTACCCACCTCACTTAATAAATAATTATAGACATGTTTGGCGTAACGGAAAATATAATTGACAATACGCCAATGTATTCGTTGACATTGACGTTATGGAAACATATAATCATGATATGAAAGTTGGCAAAACGGAAACATAATTCTTGGAGGTGGGAATTTGATAAATGTGAACTTAGGTCAAGTAATAAGGAAAATTCGTGTTGAAAAGGGGCTGAAAGGTAACTTTATTGCTAATCAAATTGGTGTAACACCCTCAGCTTTAAGTAAGTACGAAAGTGGTGAACGAAAAATACCTTCAGATAAGTTGCCGGGCCTTGCAGTAGCATTAGGAGTGCCAATCGACCTTTTTTTTGATAAAAATATTGACGTTACGCCAATATTAACAACGTAAGAAAGCGAGATGAAAAATAATGCCCGTCCTATCGCCTAACGATCATACACTCTCTAGGGGGAGTGATGAAGCGATGAAGAAGCGCAGTAGCCGCAAAGAGATCCAGCGGGGCAACATTGTCGAGGAGTACATGATCGGCAATACAACAATCAAGATCGATGACTTCTATTTTCGCGACAACACACCTGAGCAGAATCAAGCAATTATTAATAACTTCTATGCAACAGGCATGAGAATCCACAAACTGCAATTCGCCAGGTTAGCTGGGATTGGTCATTGCGATAGTGAGGTCTTGCAATAAATGACGCACCTTCAAGATACATTATGTATCAATTGAGAGAGATGTATACCATGAACAAGAATCAAATCATGCAGCAGATTATTGAAACAAGGATTTCACTTAAGCGAACGGATCTTCACCAGCAAATACGGTCAAATACACAGAAAAAAAAGAGAAGGCAACCGGATAATGCGAGGGGTCGCCTTCAATGGGGATATAAAAAGTAAAATCGAACCTAGACACTTCTAATTTTACACGATTCCCCATCGAACTGACAACCCCTCACCTATTTCCGAGAACCCGTTAAGAACTAAAATCCCGAATATGGAGTGATTACAATTGAATATTTCACGCTGTGTTGCTGACTTCGGCAACTCTATTTCCCAATTCATGATTGATGGGATGTATTTCGAGATGCCTTCATCAATCGCTGAATTGAAAGAATCTGAGTTTAAGGGGCTATTCGCTCATGATGTTTCACAGGAAATGCTTCATGAGCAGATTGTCATCAGCTTTATGGATGGAGAGAAGAAGCGTTATTTCAAGGTCGGGGAGAAAGCTAAAGCCGATCTGCTGGGCAATGAGCACATTTTCAAGCTGCACGACAAGACGGAATCTGTGACGGTTAGAGCACTTTGGATGGGTGGAATTGCATTCTATCATGCGCATAAGCGGCCTGAGCAGAGCAATGAAACCATTGAACTCGGCTATATGGGAACGCTCGTACCGGTATGGCTCTTGAAGAAAGCTAGCAGCTTCAAAGAGAAAATCGCGCAGATGGAGAAGCAATTTCAGACACAAACCTTCGAGTTGATTACAGCCGGTTATGTGCGAACCATTACGATTAATGTTCACCAGGTTAGATGCAGGGTGGAAGGCGAGACTGCACGCTATGCGCTTAAGTACGACCTTGAGCAGAACTTGAAAGAAGAAGCGAAGAAGTTCAAAACGGCCTATGTTGTTATTGATGATATCGGTGGGCAAAGTCAGGATCTATGCAAGCTGCAACCGGATCTAGGCCGAGCGCAGACTGCCAACGATTTTGCCAGTGTGACGGATCAGAGCTTCCTGACGGTTCTGGAGTCGTTCCGGAAGGATAAGCTCATGGATGTGTTCAGTGATGTGCGAACACTTGAGACCTTCATCTATGAGCACGTTAAAGAGCGCAAATTCGTCTACATCGATCCCATTACGCGTAAGGAAAAAGACCTGACGGCGATCATCGAGCCTATGCTGCAAACATTCTCCGAATATGCGATGCAGAAAGCACTGCAAGCATTTTACTTCAGTTATGGGCAGACCGTTTATTACGTACATATTGGCGGTGTCTGCCATGTCTTGAAGTTCTACATGATGAGCTATTTGAAGGAAGCCTTAGGTGAAGATGTAGCGACCACTTATCATATCTTTCCGGAAGAATCACGCAAGCTTAACATTTATGCTTGCGAGATTATTGCTAAGAACGAAATTGCAAAAACGACAAAGCCTGCTGGTGCAGGAGAGTAACAAATGGACAGACGTGAGCAGTTCGGTTTATCGGCTACTAAATTCAGTGATGAGGTCTATGCCTATATAGAACAGCTATCGATTCAGCGCAAGCTATCGGATTGGGTAGCCAGACAGGTGGAGAAGGAGCTTCGGAGCCAGGGGGCACCAAGCGGGGGAGACGGACAAGCTCTTCACGCCATCATGACTGAGCTGCTGGCCATTAAGCAAATGGTTAGTCACGGGGCACCGTTTAATCGTGATGCATGCGACGATCAACAACAGCCGGCCATGGAGCTGTTATCTTCATCAGAAGTTAAACACATCTTGAGTGATGAGGATCTTAGCTATGACTTTGACGAATAGGGGGAAGAGATGCATGAGGAGCCAGGCGGAAGCAGTCGAGGAACTAAGGCGTCTTCAGCGTGGGGGAGCACCAGCGAGTGAACTAGTACTTACCGATATTATTGCTGAATCGGAGGAGCGGATCCTTATTCGACACACTCACTTGCTCCTATTCGGAAAGTGCTTGATGCCGGCTTATCACTATGAGATATGGAATAGCAAGCAGAATTACGATCTGGGACAGCGGACGGATTCGGAGGGGCGAATCTACTGTTCATCATATGCAACGGTCAATGAGCACTATGTGTTGTCGGTATTTAATAATCGAACGGCAGCTGAGCATAGGGTGCCGGGATGAGCACAGAGATTGAGCTGAAACGAGCAGAGATGATCAAGCTCGCAGAGTCATTTAACTGGGATTTGGTACATCCCTCTGTTGTCAAAGTAAGTCAGGAGCTGGATCAGTTGTTACTACAAACCTTGCAAACAATGAGAAGTAGAGTGGAGTGAATGAAATGGAGAACAGTAAAAACAGACCTTTCCCATATGAACGGGAAATTATGGAACTTAATGATGGAGAGCAATTAATCATTCATTTATCGGGTACGGCGTTTGTTATACGACCTGCAACTAATGAGGATCTGGATATGAATCATTGTGGAGTCATGGATATGTAATGTCGAAACGCCCGATAACGGGCGTCGCGGGGAATTAGCCTACCTCGCCTGATGATGACAGGCTTGACTTAGCTGAGCGAAGAGAAAGCCGACTAAGCTCTGATGACAGTTTCTAAAGGTGGAGAATGAATAGTACGGAATGATCGATAGGAGGGATGATTGCTGATTGATTATGAAGCCAAGTTAGAAATGATTCAACGGGCCATTGAGAATTGCTCTCTGAATATTGAGGTGCTGGCGTTAACCGAGGATAACCGGTTTGTTGGGATACAAGGCGAAGGAATGAGAGCCTATGTGGTTACACCTAAATGCGTTCAAGGCTACACCTGGCATAGCTCAGCTGGAAGCATCATGGAACGAGAATTGCTGCAGCAGCTGCCTGATGACTATCGGCTAGTTGAGGAAGTAATCGGCGGGCAGTTGGAATGGCAGTTCTGATCATGGAATAGGAGAGTGTGAAGTATGGTCAAAACTAGATCGCGTAAGAAGCCTGCCACGCCTTCTACCCCTTCTACTTACACGGTAGCTGGGGCGATGGTCAGATTACGTGAAATCATTAAGGAAGAGTTTAATCTCGATGTTGAGCTGAATGTAGATATTCACGGGTGGCATTATCCCCCTCGACTGGCTCAACTCGCACTAAAGGATATGCTTTCCGAAGTCGAAGGATGGGATATCCGTCACAATTATTATGAAGAAGATAAGAGTCATAGACTTGAAGAATACCATGTATGGTCGGGATCGGCTAAAGCTCAGGGCAGGCCTGCACATGACCTGTCGATATTTACAACGAAGAAAAAACGGCCGCTGATTCCCTTGTCTCGGTCGACAAAGAACTATAGCCGGGTTGCAGTTGCTATGTACCGGATTAGGCGACTTGTTCGAGACCTCTACGGAGTAGATGCGATTGTCAAAATTTCCGTGCAAGTAGATTATTCAAAATATTTATTCTCTATGTCCCGTAATTCGCATGTCACTGAAGATATTGCTCTTGAAGTGCTCGCACTAATTCAGATCGGAACAGATTGGAAAATACAGGACTTTAATAGCCCGCTAAAACGTTATTCAAACTATTATCGCATGGCGAGCCTAGTAGGTAAGGGCATAGAAGTTCTCTTCCATCTACCTGTGAAGAAAGAACAGGTAGATAACCAGTCAGAGGGTTCCTAGAACATAGGCCTACACCAAATTTGAAAATGTGAGGAGTGAAGACATGAAAATTGAAGTTTATGAAAATTATGATGGGAGCAAACTCGTTGCGATGTTGGTGAAAGACGATGGAAAGGAGAGCGAATTGGTAAGGTCGGAAAAAGGCAGTGATGATCTTCTGAACAAAATTGCTGCTATGAATTTGTCGCATCTGACAGTGACCTTTCATTGGGCATCTGCCAGGAAGCAATAAGCAGTACGATGATACAACTTAATGATTAGATTATGTAATGACAGGAGGATAACATGAGCAGCGACATTTACTTAAAAGGCATGATGGACGGAAAGTTAGCAGCGTTAGTCAAAGCGAATAGTTCCGGAATGGCTGAAGTGGCCACAGGAAAGTTAGAGCGTGCAGGTTGCACAGTCCACATCATAACAGAACTGGAGTTTCACATGCTATGCACAGGAGCAGCGGAAGACTGGACAAAATGACAGCGTACCTAGAAATGAATAAGAAATAATAGGCGGTGAACATAAAATGGAACCCGAAAAATGCCCTGCATGTGGTAACGAGAACTTGAAAATACACGAGCAAATAGCTGTCGGTAGAATTCGTTCCGCGCGAACGGGTAAGGTGCTAAAGGATGAGGGATATTTGGATACGACATGCTGGAACTTCTTTTGTAAATGTGGCTGGGTTGGAGAAACGCTGACGCAGTAGGGAAAAATTATATCAATAAATAGCCAGTGATCATAGGGAGATCAAACAAATGGGTGAACACATCCAAGTGAAGGTAATTGGTTTTGATGAAAATCAGGAAGAATGTATTGCTATTATGAATGGTCTTGAGGTTCGGATCGATCCGTTTGTTACTGATATTTGGGATTGGAAGCAACGAAATGAATTAAGAGGTGAATGGTGGTTTAGTGGGCATTGGGATGATTACAAATGCTTTCTTCCGTACAGATGTACACGGATAGCCTGACACAACATAGTGAATAGCAATTTAACTGGGCATCTGCTAGGAAGCAATAAGCAGTACGACGATAAAACTCATGATTAGGATGTGTCTGAAAAAAATGGTACGAGAGCCGAAATTGGAAGAGACGATAGAGAATTTAAAAATTGATCAATCGGTGTCTTGGGACTATTGCGATTTAAGATATGTGGTTAAGCGAGTTACTGAAAATAAATATAGCATCGGCAAGTATGCGCTCATGATGTGCTTGGACATTCAATACTGTGGAAGCCTTAAGGAAGTGTTCTCGATATTGGATACTTATTAAATTTTGCGTACTAGGGAGATGATGAACGTGCAAATTATAGCCGAGCCTGTAGGAAATTTCGGTGAAAACTTTAAGATAAAAAGCTGCTTGGCTCAATCGCTTATGGCAAATAAGTATTTGCGGGTAGTGATGACAGAAGAGTTGTACTACCAGGAGCTCAGAGACTTTTTCAACAAAACTCTCGGTATTAAAGAAGATTGTATCTCCATGGAAGCTGGATCGGTACTCGTTTCTTATAATCCAACAGAAATTGAAGAGATCAAAACATATGATTTGCGAGAAGATCCTGAGCCTACATAAGCACATATTCGAAACTAACTGGCAAATGATAAGCCTTTTTTTGGTGTTAGATGAAGCTTCAATATTATGAGGAACACTTTGTTGGGTTTCTTGATAGTTTACTCCGCCAATATTTCGGTCTTCAAGGTTCTTGGCATCCTTTACGTAGTGTTTGAGCGGTTAGCTTCGATTTTAACGAATAGGAGTGTGTATTCGGTGAAAATGACTGAACAAAAGATTACTCTGTATTCCGAATATCAATGCGACTGCGGGGAAGTCGTTTTTACAAAACCCAAAGAGGAAGCCCAATGTGATTGTGGCCCTAATCCTGAATTTACGTTTAAAGGGCTAACATTGTATGAGAGTATAAAAGTTACAGGGGACGGAGACAAACCGTATTTTCTGGGTGAGAGCTGGATGGAATCAGCTGGTTGTCCAATATGCTTCTATTGCAACACGCGGGATTTTGATTGTGAAAATCCTAATACGTGGTTAGTAGAAAGTGACGAAATATTGGTTTATAAGGCTGCTTGTCCAGAGTGCCAGAACGAACATGAGTTAATACGTGTTGACTTTGAAGCGCTCGATAAAGAGCTTGATGGCCTAGTAACGCAAACGTCTAAGATAGCCGAGGAACATAACGCAAGGTTGCTCGCTCAAATGGAAAATGATGCGCTGAATTATTCCGAGAAGTATTTCCGTGACGAGTACGGGATTAGCACCGATGCTTTCTACGCAAGTCGATATAAAGACGACGCTGATATGGATGTCTCTGAATAAATACGAATGTTCGTAATCGATATATCGCTCAGGAGTAACGAAAGGATGTGAACGTTTGGCGTATACAGTTGAATGGAATCCGTTACTCGAGAACCAAGATTTGAAGCGTACCTTAGCAAGACTTCATGTAACTGTTATGACTCTTGGTTTTATGACTATTACTCAGGTTTTGAAAGTCGTTGTAATAAGTGTCGATAGAGTGGAAGTTTATGCGAACAATGGACAGATTTTTACTTACCGCGCAAGCGATAAATACACTGACCGTTTGGAACAGTTTGAAGTGAGAAGCATGGGTTGCCTCACTGTACAACGAAACGATACAACATATTGAATACGGAAGGACATAAAGACACCCGCGTAAGGACCAGTTACACGGGTGCGGGTAGTGGTAGATTACCCGATATTATATTATTCCGCAATAAGGCCGGTCGTGTATAAGAAAAAGTACCCTTAAAGTAGCGAGTGCTGCATACCATCATTTTTTCTTTGATGGCATGGTTGGAAAGACACTGGAGCTCGTATTATTTGGACGGGGTTCTAGATACTCAAGTTCATTAAATGTACTTTTAATTTTTTTACTGTACAACTGACTGGATGTTTTCACTTTCCTTACTTTCTTTTTCAACGGATAACCTCCAAAAGCATGATATTAGAGTTTATGTCTACGAAAGGTCTATTGACTGGATATCCGTCTAGTAATGTTAAAAATTTGGGCGCGTACAACCGGCCGTTGTTCATCTAAGGTAAATAAGGAAATACATGAGGAACTAATTGCAGACGTCACTTACTGCGTAGACAATACAACTTGTTAATTACGGATAAACAGGGAGGGTACAAAAACAATGCTTGAATGGATTAAATACGATCCTATGAGCCGTGCAATCGAGAGTCATCGAAACCACTTAGTAACCGATGGACATCGCGTATTGATCGCCCAGCATGCCAAAGTAATTGGCACCGGAGAATACAGTTGGATGATTAATGACGCTTTAATCGGTTGGGTAACCCATTGGGCAACAATAAATCTTCCTGTGGAAGAAGATCAAAGACAGCCAATCGATTACAAGACACGATATGAAGCGCTGGTACAGTCCGTAAAGGACGGATTAGGCGAGTGGCCGCCAGCTAAGTCAGCAGAGGATTTGGCTGGCTGGATCGAAAGCACATGCCCTTTTGTAGGAGATTTATGGGTGGACTAGGTTTGCAGTTTAATGCGGGAGGACATAAGGAGGAATCGACCGATGACAACGGTTAAGATTGTTGATTCGACGCACAAATACTTCGGGCAAGAACTGCCTGGTGGTTGCGTGTATTACGACGTTTACCATCAGGGTAGCGGTGGGCCAGACCTTTTTCAAATTGAAACGCCGGAAGGCAAACAGACCATTCTTTCCAATAAGATCGATGAGCAGCATTATTGGGAGCAACGGCGCCAGTTGGAGATCGCTAAGCTCGGTGCAGATGTCGGCGATACCGTGCGGATAATCCGTAGCGGATCGGGTAGCAGTAAGGCAAATTTCGATTGGAAGGCTTCTCACGTAATCACCAAGATCGATAGCAGCGGATATGTCGAATGGGATAACGGAGATGCTAGGGGCTTCCGTCCAGACATGGAAGTTATATCTCAAGCCAGCACGAACGAAGTTTGAATATGAATCACGTGGCTGAGGTGGTGGATGTATGTTTTTTAGAGAAAATGACATCGGGGTTGGTATCGCTAATGGAATGATCTTATGCATTCCGTTCTGGCTTATTCTGTTTGGTTTGTCTCTATGTTTCAGATAGCCGAAACACCCGCCAAGTGGGTGTAGCGAGGAGATAACCTACCTCGCCTGATGATGGCAGGTTAGAGAAGGGCAGGTAATGAAACGATGGCTGTCCAGCGTTATGCAGATGGTAATCCTGGTTTAGATAATTACCTATGGTTTGGAGAAGCAGCTGAGCAGCTGCTAATTCCTTTAGAACCACTTGCAGGGTCCGATGTGATTAGTGCTGGGAAGGAGGACACGAAGATGCGAAAGTTAACCGTGACAAAGTCAAATGTGACCATGGTTCCTTTAGATTGGCTGTGTGTCAGGTATGCCAAATTGCAGAAAGAAATCAAAAAGAATCCCAGGGACGAGCTTCTCGAAGAGTCTTACATTATTGCCACACAGCTGCAAGCCATGGGGATGAATGAACTGGTCAAACAGGAGCGTCCAACTTTAGAGGATCAGCTCGAATTAATACCGCTCCCTCAGAAAGAGGAGTATGTACCGGTAGTTTGCAGCCTGCTCCGAGAACACTATCGTCGGCAGCTGCGAATGACAAGCCTGGAGCAGCAGCTCAAGTTATCTCCCAAGTTGGAATACCCATCCATGACCGCATCATACAGCGGAATGCCGCGTGGCGGAGCTGCGGCATCACCTCTTGAAGCAGCTTTTGTTCGCCAAGAAAACCGGCTAGAGATGCTGCAATGGGAACTGGACGAATTGGCCAGTCGCATGTATCCAATGAACCGGGCATTAGATACCCTCTCGTTGGAACAAATGGAGATTATTCAACAGAAGTATTTGGTTAGACGTGAGCCTAAAGATGACAGGCTTATCGATGAAATTGGAATAGGACGACAGAAGTTCTATCTTCTCAAATCAACGGCCTTTATACGTATCGCATCTTCGCTGCACCTTATATGATGAGAACTTCATGAGAGAGGAGGTAAGGTATGCTGAAGCAGTCAACTATGCAGCCTAATCACGCCAACATTAAACCAGTTAAATTCAGCTACCGGTATCTCCAAGCTCTATTCGCTATGGAAACACAGTATGAGGATCGGAATAAGTTCCGAGTTCGTCGTAATGGTCAAGGTCGACTGCTTGCGCATTTGACCAAGGCCGACATTCAATTGGCGACGATTCTTCAGGTTGGGGTTAATGCAGAGGGGAAAATCAAATATACGAATCGGCATCAAATGTACCAGCACTTGTCCTCCTTCTATGAGACGCCAATTAACAAGGATCAGTTCTACGCTGCCTTTGATAAATTTGTACTGCACGGCCTCCTGAGTTCGAATAATGAACCGGACGGTACGATTTCCATTGAGCTTAACCATTACCTTGAACCAGACGGGAAGCTTGGCCGTTTCGTACTGCTCCCGACGCTTGTATTTAGCCGCGCCCTGACGGACGAATCGATCGCCGTACAGAAGCTGTATTACTACGGCTGCGGCCAACAAGGTAATGAGAACGGCAAGCTACTCCAAATTAACTTTGACCGGTTGTCCGACTTACTGCATCGTCAGGAGCCAGGCCATATACGTAAAATTCTAGAGCGACTCGCCGATTCGAAATGGAACGGACAGCCGCTATTTGCCATTGCTCGCGTCGAGCGTAATATGTTTGGCCGTCCGAAAGCGGTCTATCAGGTGAATGCCGCACTTCTCCCGACTTACACGGCCGGCGAGAGCTACAGGACGTTGTTCCCGACCAAGAAGGGCTACCGCCGCCTGCTGAAGCGCCTAGAGGGGTATTTGGGCGCGATAGGCTGCGAAGCGTTTATCTCATATGCTGATGGCCGCTCCCTACAGGAGCTGACGCTAATGCTGAAGGATAAAAGCGAAGGCTATATCCGTTTGGTTGTGCAGCGGATCCGTGATTTGATGGACAAGATGGCATCCGTTCCGGATATGCTATCGACGATTCGTGCGGAGCTGCAAGATAAGGCATCGGCTGTGCTACTTGCTGTTATGCAAGAAACGGGCATTATGGGCTATTTGCCTAAACGGTCGATCCCGACGTTCACAGAGGAGCTGAAGTCGATTCCCAAAGCGACCATGCAACGTGCCTGCCGAGCTGCGAAGCCGGATCTTGAACTGTATTACTCGCGCCCTGGCGCATGGGACGTGCGAGATTATCAGCGGCCATCGGTGAAGATGGACCGGCTGCATGAACAGATTGATATGTCGGTCTTTTACGCTTGGGCCTATCGAAATAAACTAGATCCGAGCAGCTTTATGGCTGCAGCCGACCAGGCATATGATTACTTGGCAGCAGGCAAGACAGCGGCTGAAGTCGCCCAATGGCTAGCCTGGGAGATGGACAGCCTTCCGATCTGGAGTCCAATCCCTGATCCGCCGGACGGTTTCTGCTTAGCGACCTTCCTTCAACCGTATATCGAAAGGCTTCAGCCCTCCTGCTAATACCACATGGTCAGGGCTGTTTGTCGTTCCTTCTTATACCCCCCTTGCTACATCCACTCTTATTAACGATCCCTATTCGTCTGCATGAATATCCAGCCCTATCATCGCTTATCTTCCAACACCCCTTCAATTTCCTGAATTATAGAAGAAAATTGTGAGCAAGTGGTCGTCTTATCCCCGCAACCGAATAAAAACAGAACGGAAAAGAGCAAATAAGCCCGAGTGTTGCCCTTTTTGCGTATGCAGCAGGACGTATCAAAATCCTTCTGATTTTGTTCGGGTTCATTCGGGAGATTTCTGCAAAAATCGGCAAAAAGCAAATTCTGTCTGTTTTTGTTCGTGGAAATCGTCCGCAGGCCGCGTGGTTCCAGTAAGCTGCCGTGCCGTAATCGTTTTGTCTTTAAACGGTTTTGTCTTTAAACGAATAATCATCATCTTTATCGACGATTTTCGTCATTTTATAGGAACATTTGTTCGTTTTGTGCGTATTATAAGATGTGGACATCACGATATAAGGAGGCATAAACCATGCTCTATCATGCAAGCTGTATTGAAGGTGCCAAACAGTATTTAGAAAACGATTCGGTGGACTTATTGATCGCCGATCCCCCGTATAATTTGCAGTTTGGCGGTACGACCCAAACGAAGGACAAGAAGCCGCGTTTTGATGTATTTCCAAACGACCGGTTAAGCCCGCAGGCCTATCAGCGGTTTTGTATGCAATGGATCTATCAGGCGTACCGTATCCTCAAGCCTGGCCGGCATGCATATGTTTTTATTGATTGGCGTACATATCCGGATATGGTGCGCTGGCTGCGCCTAGCCGGTTTTATAATTAAGAACTGCATTGTGTGGGACAAGGCTGTTATGGGCATGGGGTGGCAGTATCGTTATCAGCATGAATTGATTATTTTCGCGGTAAAAGGTGAGAAGCGAGTTCGCAAAGTGAGCAGTCGACGCCATTCGGATGTTTGGCGCATTCCGCGCATTCCAGGAAACCGAACGGCTCACCCTACGGAAAAGCCAATTGAGCTGTTGAAGCAAATAATTGAACTGAGTTCCGAGGCAGGCGAGTATGTGGTTGATTTCTTCAGTGGTAGTGGCGTGGCCCCAGTGGCAGCCATTGAATTAAATCGGAACTGGACTGCCTTTGAGTTAGATGAGAAGTGGTTTGAGTTCTCTTCAAATCGTATAAACAAAACCGACACAGCTATCTTAGGTGACTAGCCACAGTCCATAATTATAAATTGTAAGGCTTTAAACGATGTTTCGTAGGGCTGTTCTGTTCAAACGTTTTCAATAAGCCTATTCTGGCAATAAATTGGTCTAATACAACTTCCAAATGTTTTCAAAAATACTGGTATTGGGTAAAATCATATAGGTAACATACTTTAATGGAGGAAAGGAGGTAATTTAGATGAAGAACCAACTAAAGCTCCTCACAGGTACATTTGTAGTAGGAGTTCTACTTGGAATGGGTACGATTGCAATGGCAGGAACTGCAACAAGTAATACTGGCTATTATGGCCCTATTAATGGATACTCGTATTCAAATTTTGCAAAGGTATCCACTGATACATATCTCTATGGCCAGACGCGCGTTGACAACCAAGCTTCAGGATCCATTCCAAGTGGGTATATGGGTGCAAAAGCAAGACTTTATAAATCAGATGTGCTGTGCTATGAAACGGACCTTTATTACAGCAACAGTGCTTCATCAGGTATTGGTGTCAGTACGCAGTCTTATTCTACGGGTTGTGGAAGCGGCACGTACAGCAGTAAAGGCATCTCAGCAGCGTATAATGGAAATGGCTATGATTTATACAATACTTTCGTAACACCATATCAAAGTCAACCATAAAAGCAGGAGGTGAGTAAAGTGGGATTCCCTAAGAAACCAGTAATTGTTGGTAGTGTTTTTGTTGTCGGATTTATAGTAGGTACACTTACGCTCGGTGGTGTATTGGCTAACCCAAGCGATAGTAGTACACAATCCACGAGTTCAGACAAAGAGATAAGCTATCCTTTGAATGAAAACGGGCAAACTTATGGATCCAGTCTCGACGCCACTTCTGTCGAGAAAGAGCCGGACTTGGTTAAAGCGTATGGTGTGGATGGAACCCTTGGTTATGTGAAATCCGATGATCTTAATGGTCCTTTACCAAGTTCTCCAGAAGAAGCCTTAGCCCAACAACGAAGTAAGAAGGGCGATCGAGAGATACCACTCTACGATGTAGATGGTAAAACGGTAATTGGCAAATTCGTTGTTCAAAGTCCACAAGTTACAGACTCTAAATAATAGCAATAAAGCGCCCGCCATTACTCAACGTTATATAAACGTGAGAATGGTGGGCGCTTTATTTGTGTCAATGTTAGCAGTAATGCGCACCACAGGGATTTTGGGCTATTTAAACCGGCGTTCCTTTCCTTCCTTACCTCACACTTTAAACATGTACCTTTAGAAAAGTTTAAATGTGCGTGCCGGAAAGCGAAGCCGAGGCTAGAGCAGTATTATTCACGGCATGGTGCATGGAACATCCTCGATTATCAGCGAGCATCATTGACCGAGGAGCGACTGCAAGAACATATGAATATGGCGACATTCTATCATATGGCGCTGCGGATGAAGACTGATCCGAAAGCATTCATAGCTGCAAGCGAACAGGCATACGATCTTATTCTTCAGGGTAAGACACCTGCAGATGATGCGAGTTGGTTTGCTTGGGGGACCGACAGGCTGCCCCAATGGCAGCCCATTCCGGATCCGCCTGAAGAGTTCTGCTTAGTAAGCTTCCTACATCCTTATATGGAATCACAGCCCTTTGTTAGGGCTGTTTGACGCTTACTTTGACTTAAGGGAGCTTATCACTGGTTGAAATAGACTAGAACTCAATTACATTTGTAAACGTAGTCGGAAATGGTTTTCCCTTTTTAACTAAAGCCATAAGATCAGCTATTTGTTCGGTTCCAGAGTTGTTCATTAATATAATAAATCGTCTAATCGACGAGTCTTCCACATATTCATCAACTACCTCTGGCTTAAAACTCAACTTCGTTTTTACGTTTTTACGAATTTCAATAGAATTAGTTACAGAAACTACGTTCCCCGTGTCATCTACAACGATCATATCCATTTTAGTATCATATGGAGTGGGATCTAATACTAATTTGTAAGGTTTACTATTGGGGATATATCGATTATTCGCAAACTTATAAGTAACTAGATTATCGTTAATATCATACCAAGTAGGATTTGGAAAATAAGATGTATTATTTAGAAGGCTATTATCAATATTATTCTGTTGAGCTATTTGATTATCATTTATGTTAATCGGTGTATTTGAAATTAATATCCTGACTAGTGCGGGATATGACCCGTTATAATTTACGCCCTTTTGAATTGGTAACAACAATAAATTATTGTCTCCCTCAGGATCCCAAGAAACAGTTAAATGATATTTAGAAGTTGCATTCTTTTCATAGGGTATACGTAGAGATGCATGCCATTCATTATCGGAGCTCAATCTTATATCGGCGTGTTTATCACCCTGAAGTGCAACTAATGTAACAGCCCCTGCATTATCCAATGAATCAATTACAAAATCGAGTTCTACTTTCCTTACTTCTTTTGGGTGCATAAAATATGTGAAATATTCGTCTTCAGAAAGCTTTAATTTCTGCTCAATTTCTGACGTGATTAAAAATTTATGAGAATAATTTATTGTACTAGACTGTTCTATAACTGAAGCTGCCGATTTAATTAATTCATGATCTCCTTCCAGTATTGTACCATCAGAGAGATTTAACAAACTTGTCGCCCTCATAATATTATTCTGCACTCCCCTCGTATTGAAAAATATATAAAACGAACAGCATATGATAATTATTGTACAAAAATAAATAAAGTATTTTCTTTTTATCACAATACTCTCTCCCTAAAGTAAAAAGACCCTAAAAATCAGGGTCCATTTCTAGTGCTGTTATTATATCGATTAATTCCTCAGAAATGAATAGGCTGTTTTCGCACTATAGAGAGCGAAGTCATATGCTACAGAGTGGACAGTAATTGCCTTGAACGATATTCCCGAGACGTTTATAAAGTAATAATCAAATTCAGAATTAGCCGTTCCATAACCTAATGAATTAGCCTCATTCCCTGTGTACAGCAATTCACCCGATAAATCTGTTGTTTTCCATATGGAGGCTGTTGCAGAGGTGATAGCAGTTAACTTTTTACCTTTAGTTGTTCCACTTACTTCAACTCCAAACGGTGGCACTTGAGTAACCTTTGTTTCTCCTGTTGCATAAGTCGCATAGCCAACTGAGGCTAGTGGCATTATTGAAGAATCGGCAGCGGAGATTTTTGAGGAATCGGAAGGGCCTCCGAAATCAATTATCTCAGGTGCTTCACCATATTCAATTTTAGGTTGGTAAGCATCCATCAATGCTTGGTTTTGATCTAAAACTGATGTTTCTTGTGTGGAATCAGCAAAGGCCGCCTGAGGAACTAAAAGTGCCATAACCAATAGAGAAGAACATATTATTCTTTTCAAGATAAACTCAACCCTTCAAAATATTATTAGAAAAATATATGAAAGCTGGCCAGCTATTCATTCATATAACAGATAACATTCAAATTTTACAAAATCTTCTTTACATTATATTTACATTCAATGGGTAAGTATATAGTTCTTTATTCTCATCTGTTTCTTCAACATTCAATAAATGATAACGGTGCGGTGCTACAGTTTTTCCCTCTCAAATAAAACAGGTTATTACTACAATCATACTTTTATCATACTTTTTCATACTTATTGAGCACTCCGCAGCGCAGAAAATGTAGTATTCTATTTATGTAGCCAATAGGGAAATAGATAGCCGCCTTTACGAAGGCGGTTTTTCTATGCCCAGAAAGGAGGAAAATATGAAATGGATGCTTGTAGAATTAAACACAAACCAGCTACCTCCACCGAACCTTACGCTAATCCAGGTAGATAATATCCATGAGGCAGAGCGATCTCTACTCGTACTTCGTCCGGACGTGATTGTAACGCATGAACGTGCAGGTAACGAGCTATTAGATATCGTGATGGCCATGGGCATACAATCCCGCGTCATTATTGTATCCGACCAGTATAATGCTCATATTGTTCGTAGTTGGAGTGCTCGTGGAGCGGATATGGTATGGCAAAGTGCTCGATGGGAGCAGGCCCTATTAGAGACGGCCATGCCACACACTGAACAAGTGCCGGACATGCTCTTAACAGCCAGTGAGAAGTACAATCGGGCAGCGACGGGTCCGCTAATCATTGCAGTGGCTGGCGCTTATCCAGGGGCGGGTGTTACACATGCAGCGATCACAATAGCCAAATACTTGACCAGACGCTACAAGAAAGTCGCATTGTGGGAAGCCAATCATCGCCCTTGTTTTGAACTCATTGAATATATTCGGACGGGCCAGCGCAGTCATCGTCATCGGTTCGATCTGGAAGGCATCACGTACTTTAAGGCGTCGGCAGACATGGAATGGTTGGAATCGGTCATGGACGATTTTGAAGCTATCGTGATGGATGTTGGCACGTTAGAAGGCAGCCAATCTTCTTGGTTCTTCCGATCACAAGTCCCACTCTTAATTGGGTCAGCCAGTGAGTGGCGGCAGCATGAGCTTGTGCAGCTGTGTCGAAGATTTACGGTACGCCAAGATCGATGGAGAATTGGCCTGCCGCTCGCTACAGAAGCCGGTAAAGATGAGATCGAGGACTTGCTGCAGGGGCGATCGGTTCACGCGTTACCGTACCATCCTGATCCGTTCCAATCTCAGTCCGATACAAATCAAACGATTGATGAAATGATCGGGCATGTCATGTATGACTCGAAAGAAAAACACAGACGTAAGTTTTTATTCTGGGGGATGAGTGAGTGAAATATGTGTATCAGCCGATAGTGGACGTAGATAACCAGTCATTTATTGGTTATGAATCGTTTGTACGAGGCGATGGTGGTGAATTACCAGGTGAGCTATTTCGTCAACTGGAGAAAGAGCGAAAGGTGGCTTCTGCAGAATCGAGAATGATGGCAGAAGCAGCTGCATGCGGAAAGAAACTGTTGCAAGGAACGGAGCGATTGTTCCTTAATGTGCATCCGCATTCGCTCTTGCAAGAAATCAAACTGCCGGAGGAGATTGATCCACGACATATCGTTCTTGAAGTGACCGAGAAGACAAGGTTAAACAGCCGAGAGCTCCACTGCTTGCGTAAGCTAAAAGCACAAGGGGTACATTTTGCGGTAGACGATTTTGGCTGTGAATTCGCAAATCTGGACCGTTTGATTCATGTTGGATTTGATCCGACCTACATCAAGCTCGATCAGACCTTCATGGGGCTAAACAGCCGAGAACGTATGCGAATTGTCATACGGAATTTACGCCAACTATGTAGTGATCTTGGCGTCGTTCTCATTGTGGAAGGTGTCGAGACGCTGGAACAGCATCAAGAGCTTGATGAGCTGGGCATCCGATATCGTCAAGGCTATTTCTACAGTAGACCGGACAATGCGGAGATTATTCATCAGAGTAGGCGAAGTATACTAAAACGTGTCGCAGGTCAGGCGGTCCCTCCGCTTTATGCTTTGTAAGGGAGGACGGAATATTGAACAAAAAAGGACATATCGCGCTTGGTGCAGCAGCTGGATCTGCCATGCTGCTTACCGGGCTATTTGTCGTTCCTCGAACGATGGATCTGGACGGGTGGATTCCGATCGCAATCTATGCAGCCGCCGTTATAACGGGCAGCCTACTGCCGGATATCGACCATAAGACCGGTACGGTTAGCAATTACATTCAATTCTCTTCTAGGAAACGTAGGATGTTACGGAGCTTGACGCTTATAGGACTGGTGATTGGGATTACTCTTCTATTACTGACCAGATGGACAGAGATCGATATTCCGAGTGCGTGGCGGCAGTCGCCCCCGTTATGGATCGGGACGGGCCTGTTATGTTTGGCACTGTCTAGATTACGAAGCCTGGTACTCATTGGGGCCGGTGTATTACTGCTCTTGGCGTACTATTTGTACAACTGGCACTGGATTGCTGCGTTTGCAGGGCTCTCCTTGCTTATGGTGCCGCTCATCAAACACAGAGGGGTCATTCATACCCCAGAGTTCGCAGCGGCGCTTAGCGTGGGGGTGTGGTCGTTTGCGCAAGCCCAACCGGAAGTGGTGACGGCTGGGATCTACGGGCTCTTAATTGGCTGGTGGGCACATTTGCTTGGTGATGTGTTCGGTGCTGAAGGTATCCATTCGCTATTCATTCCAAGATTTCGTGTCGCTCTGCGCCTATTTGCCAATGGTAGTTGGGCGGAGCGTATGATTACACGCAGCTGCTGGTTAATCAGTGCGGGCTGCTTGTTATTTACACAACAGGAACGGCTGCTGTATATCGACGGGCTGCATTACCCCTCACTGCAACATCTTCTCCTATTATCCTAGGATTAACTTAGGGTAATAGCGCGAAGTTGTATCAAATGATGTGACTAACAACGACTAACCTAGGATTAACCTAGGAAAAGAAGGAAGATAACCATGCAATTAAAGAAACTATCATTCACTTGGCTTGTCATGCTGCTCCTATCTACCGTGTTTCAGGCATCGGCGTTTGCAGCGGATGTAAACCCGATTACAAAAATCAAGTCGAAGATGACGTTCAACTGGGATCTCCTGAATGGGTTGGATTTCATGTTCTATCTCATCATGATCCCGATCTCGCTCTCCATTATCTTTCTGATTGTATACAGCGTCTACGGTATTATTGTTCATCTCATTCGTGTACGTAGAGGCAAGGAAAGTCTCAGTGACAAGAAGTTTTGGATTGAGATTGGCGTAACGATCTTTATTGTGTTCATTTTCCTGTCCGGCCTTTTCTGGGACTTCCTGGAGCTTGTATATAATTGGACGAGTCAGCAGGACCTTACTTCGACTACCCCATCGTCCACTACGAACTAGCAGAGGCGCTGAATCTGAAAGGAGGCAGTCACGATGTCTCGTCTCCTAGCGAGCTCAAAGGACGAATATATTGAACAGATGAAGACTGTATATGCCATCGATACGGGAACCGTTGAAAGTGTTGATTGGTTATTGGTGATCGGAGGAGCAGCAGTGACATTCGTGTCCATTGCTGCCCTTATTTATTGGATTAGCAAAATCATATTGCGGCTATATGCCGTCCGTCGCGGAAAAGCAGCATTGGCAGATGGACTGTTCTGGAAAAGAATGACGATTGGTATCGTGCTCATTCTCTTCCTGATTGGCGGCACATGGCTGGTGTTATTGGAACAGTTCTTTTCATTGATGCGGCAATGGGGGTGGAAATGAGCATGCGGCGTTGGATAATGGGTATGGTGTTTCTACTGCTGATCAGTGTGTCTGTCGTTAGGGCGGTACCTGTGTACGCGGAATCGGATGTGGCGGTTACCGATACCGTTACCGAATCGGTTGATTCATCTAGTAGTACACCCTGGTATATGCCGGATTGGGTATCAGATTTACTAGATAGCGTTAAAAACATGATTTCCACCATGAAAGATTTAATGACGGGACAGCTCATTTATGATGCGGTTATTGGCTTCATCGTCATGGCTGTAGATGAAGCAATAGCTCCGCTTATGGGGGTATTCGCGAAGAGTTATCTTTTCACCCCGCGAGTGGCTGAGATTGGGCTCGTTTATAAAATCTGGTCTATGCTGACCATCATCTCACTGGTGTCCATTATTATCGGAATCGGTGTGCTGGCTATCAAGATTATCAGAGGTAAGAAAGCGCTGGATAAGTTGCTCAAAGTGTTCATCGCATGCTTACTATCCTGCCTTGTGAGTTTAACCGTGATCAATTTTTGCAACGTGGGAGCGAATTGGCTGCATCAAGAGATGATGGAAGGAATCATCGGGACTTCCGGCATTCAATACGATGGATTATCAGGGGAGGATATTTTAAAATCGCTCATCATTGGCTCTGACGCCATAACCGATCCTCAATATGCCGGGCAGACGCTAGGGCATATTACGGTTGAAACGCAAGGTGGCATTTGGATGTTACTTGCGTTAGTGCTGTTTGAGGTGCTTCCACTCTTTTTAATTGCTTTACTGGCCACACTTGTGCTCATTCTATTGGCATCCTTTGTGCCCATTTGGATTATGCTAACGGCCTATAATGGCAAAGCAGAGACATTAATTGGATTCATGAATATCTATATCCGTACCCTTGTTGTAGGCTGTGTCTTGGCGCTGCACTGGGCACTTTCTGTCCGGGGGCAATCTGACTATGGAGCAGGTGCGGGATTTGCGGCAGACCTTGGTGTACCGCCAATCGTATTCTCCATTATTACGATATTGCTCATTATTGTGTTTCTCTTTCTATTCTGGGTCAAACCACTCCTATCTGCTGCAAAATCTCCGATGACACTAGCAGGCGGAGAAGCGCTTGAAGGACTTGGCGAATGGGGGGAGAAGGGTTCAGCGGCGATGAATCAGATCGGCAAGCGGCTCGGAATGGAAGGGCTTCAGGAGCGAAGCTTGAGCTGGAAAGAGAAAAGTGCTCGAATGTCCGAAGCTGGACGCAAGATGCAGGAAATGGCGAAGTCGGGCAGCATGGTACCTGATTTAATTGCTTCCTCGTTATCTGGCGGTGCATCTGAGGTCTTGAAGGGTGTCACCTACCAGGATGAACCGGATGAGTGGTTGACGCAGCCAGGTGATATTGTCATGATGCAGGAGGCTCCTCTATCCATCGGCAATAAGCAAATGATTATGGAGGATCCAGCGAAGGTGAGCAAGCAGCTAATGGACAAGGGGTACAAGCAAGCGGTTGTCTTGCAGGTGTCAGCTGATGATCGTGAGCAAATGCAGGCGCTAGTGCCTGCCCTGCAGGCACAGCATGGCGATCATGTGGCGTGGAACAGCGAATCCGATCAATTGGTAATGAAGGGACCAACCGATGAAATCATACGAGAGCTGCAAAGTCATGCTATCAATATGGACAGTGTTCAGCACGGGTTAGTGAAAGAGGGCTTGTTTATTGATCTAAAGGAGCAGACGGTGAACACAGTCGGGGATGTAAGCCATGAAGCGATGAAGGAATTAATGCAGACCCAAGTGACCTATATCAAAGCGCATGTACCGCCGGAAGAGGCCAAGCATATCCATGAGCAGCTGCAGCACAGCCATCATGAGTGGGCAGAGCGTGTGGAGCTGCGGGATGGAAGTCTATGGCTGCCAGAGTCGGACCTTGATCGGATCATGCCCGTTCTGAACACAATGACGAAGCAACTGGTACAAACGGTACGGTTGGACATGCCTGCGGGGTCTAAATTCTTGCCTCGCATGATGGATGATTGGCAGAAGGATGCATCGCTCGATGAACTAATGGCAGCCGTCCAATACAAGGACAATCATGTATTGGTTCATAGTGATCAAGCGGATCGATTCAAGCAGACGTTTGAACAGTATAGAAGCGAACGTATCCCGTACTGGCGAACCCATAATGGTCTGATTAAAGTGATCAAGGATGGCGTACCTGTTGATTATGGCAGTGTGCCCATGCGTGGTCTTGATATGGGCAGTTTCGAAAGCCTGCAGCGCGATATGATTCGTAAGCGGCGCGAGCATCTGAGGAAGGAGGGATAGTGGTTTGAAGGACTGGCAGGTCGAGGAAGAAGAGCTGATAAGGTCGAGTTTTCTAGGCGATATTCGGGATGATATCGCATTTATGGGATTAAAGTTAGAGGATTTTGGTTGGATTATTGGCATGACGCTTATGGTAGGCGGCATGCCTTTTCTATTCTCCGTTATCGTGCCCATTAGCATCTGGTTCAAGCTATTGTGGTTGGTTGGAACGTTTGTAGCAACCTCCTTAGGCCGCTATTTGCAATGGCCGTACAAGCGTCGTCGCTGGTTCCGATATATAAGGCTGCCGAAGGACAATAATGGCGGGAATTTCATGCAATGGTTGGGGGCGACGGAGGACAGCTGGCTCTATCGCAGTCGTAATGTGTGGCAGATGGTCATTCGTGTTCAAGCACCACCATGGCGCACTGCAATTGTCATGGAGAAGCGCAAACGTCTTGCCGGGTTTGAGAGCTTCCTGAGAACCTGTGTGATGGAAGGGTTTGAAGCAGATTTTACAGCCGAACAAATGCCGGATTATCGGCATGATGTGTGGAATATCAAGCAGCAGCGTACGGTGGCAACAGAGGGCATACGCAAACTTCGCGACGCTCGATATAATCGTTGGCTCCGTCAAGCACGATCACCGCTATTCGAAGAAGGTCAGACGCTCCAGGCCATGCAAGCTAGGCGCAGCGAGTACATTCTTCGCTTATCCATTCCGGAATACAAGCTAACGATTCGGCAGCGGAGCGGAGAATCAGTTGACGCAACCAAAGAGGAATTGCGGCGCTCCCGGCTATTGGCTGACTTGCGTGAGCGAAAAGATCGGGTGTTATCGGTGTTGGAGAATAGCGGACATTCCTGTACGCTCCTCTCCGGTTATGCAGTAGACGAGATCACCGGCCGCTGGTGGGATCGGTCCTCTTGGCAGTCATGGAAGCATGCGAATGGTTCATGGGAAGAGGAAGAAGAGGAGGATGCACCGGCAATTCCACTCTCCAAATTAAGTGAACAGAAGGCAGACGAGCAAGAGGCTGTAACGGTGTCAAAGGAAAGCCTGTTTGTGAGGTGGATAAGGGGCATCCGGGCGAGTGGCAGCGCCGCTATTCGTGGACTGCAAGTCATTGTACGAAGAGCCAGGCTTCCGAGAAGGAAAGTGTCTACACATCAGATGGAAGAGGAGATAAGCCAGCTCCTGATGGATACAGAACCTTCAGTCGACGCGGAATCAGCCGATGCGGAAGCACCGATTCAGCCGATTAAAATCTGCACAGCGGGACCCATCGTGTTAACCTCGCCAACTTCAAGCGGGAAAACATTCCTGGCCTGCAATATTGCCGTCGCTAGCAGCAGCCCAGCCTTGTCCGTATGGGTTATTGATCTGACGCCGGATAAAGGATCGCTAGCTGTCATGAATCCGTTGCAATCTCATTCGTCCGGATCGTTCGAGGGTTGGACATCTCGGAATACGCCGTTTGTTACGGTATATACCATTGGGAAACAAACGAGCAGCTTATCACTTGATGAAGTTTTATCACTTGTTGACGATGGTGTGAAGGCGGGTCATGCGGTGTTTATCGATATGCCCTGGTCTTACCCTGATCGGGAGCAGATCGTGGCGCAAATGGGTGCTGTAGCGGTTGTAGACACGGATTATCACCACTGGATGCAATGGGAGCAGCTGCAGGTCAAGGGAATTACAGCCGTATGGCTCAATATGTGTGACGATGACGTGGATTGGAGCAGCACGATTAAGGAGTACTTTGGCCTTCCGATCGAGAGAAGGTTTCCTTGGTATGCCCAAGCACGGAAACGATTGTACCAAGGACGGCCATTAGCGCTTGAAGATGAATTTCGATCAACATTCCTATCAATGGGGGGATCTAAGTGAGTGCGGTACGCAGACTGATCAAGGGCTTTAAGAAGAACAAGAAGCATACCATTGTGAACCCGGTTGCGGAAGGCAAGGATCAAAAAAACGGTCATTTGGTCCGTGTCTTAATGATTAAAGATTATCCGCCGATTATTCTGGCTGGGTACTTGGATCATCTGGAAGCGATTGTCCGTACGGAAGGGGCTGAGCTTCGCAAGACGATTCGATATGCAGGGAGCGATGTCAAGTTTTCATTTGGGATGAAGACCAAATTGGCCCGGCTCAATAAAAGCATCAACGCAGCCACGGTTAGTGATCCCGCCCGTAAGGAAGAGGTCGCAACACGAGATACAATCATTGAGCTGAGAGATTCGGCGTATACAGGCAATCGGAAGCTCTTGGAAGTATGGACGTTTCTGACTATCGCGGCTCCAGAAGCACATCAGTTGGATGCGGCTGAGATTAAACTAAATAGTTGGTTTGATAATGTATCCGGTGAGCTCGATACGCTCGTCAGCGAACAGCAAGAAGCTTTGCGACAGACAAGCCCCGTTAGTGATAGGGATACAAGCAATGGTGAGTTTTTCCGCAAGAAGCATTATGGAAGGGTCACAACCGATTCCGCAGCTGCGCGAACCTATCCGATGACGCGTGGATCGTTCTCTGATGATCAAGGGCCGTATTTCGGTAGGCGTACCGAGGACGGCTCTTTTTGTTTCATTAATTTGTGCGATCCGAATGATTCCCGCGCTCAGAATTTGACGGTGTTCGGGAAAACCGGTGAAGGCAAATCCTTCTTCATGAAAGCACTCGTTGTCTCCCTTCTGGAGGAGGGTGTTCATGTCTTTGTGTTCGACCTGGACGGCGAGTGGCGTGAATTGTGCGAAGAGGTCGGAGGTGTCTATATCGACCATACGGCAGATAATGGACGGTACTTTGAGCCGCTGACGATTATGCCCAAGCTGGCGGAGATCGATCAAGACTGTATTGAATACAATCGGACACGGTACACGCAGGCGCTTCAAAACGGTATTCGTACGTTATCGTTGCTTGCGGATGGATTAACGAAAGGAGAAGTGTTTGAAGCCGGAGAGGCCATTAAACGGGTGTTTGCTTCTGCTGGCATTGATCGTGAGAACCAGGCAACCTGGGATGGTCCGTATGCAGGGCCTAGGCCAACGATTCATGCAGCCTTTGCAGCGATCCAGTCCGAGGCGGAGGCCAACGCTGATGCCAAAAGCTTGTGGGACAAAATTAAAATCTACAGTATTGGCATCTATGACAATCTATTCAAACACGAGGAGCCGCTTGAATTTCAGCGGGCACCGCTTGTTGTTTACAAGGTCGGCAGTGGCAGGACAGGTGACAATGAGCAGGATGAATCGGCGAGGCAGGCGCAGCTTAAGATGTCGATGGCATTCGACACGGTTAATGCCAATATTGTACGACTGAAGTACGAGGGCGCACACTTCAGCGCTGTTCTTGTAGATGAAGGTCAGCGTCAGCTGCAAAATTCGGAATTGAAGCGTGCTGTGTTTGATTGGTATACCGCCATTCGGAAATGGAATGGCATGATGATTCTTGGCTCCAATACCCCTGCTATTATGCTCGATTCAGCGGAAGGAGTCGGGATGTGGGAGAACACGAATATACGGGTCTACTTTTACTTGGAGCAGTCCGCCATTCGAACATTGGCACGATCGGCAGATATGCCAGAAGAGATTCAAGATCGTATTGCGCAAAATGCGGGAAGCAGACGCTTTATTCTGGAATATCACAAACAATACGACGAACTGTTCATGGATGTACCGGAGGAGGAAAGCAAGCTATATGCCACACGCGGCCTGAAGAAAATGCGTGAGGCGGGCTAAATGGAGAAACGGATGAAGAATGAACAAAGTGCGCTGCATGATGTGAACACAACCATCCGCACAATAAAGCGAATATCGACCCTAATTGGTCTACTCACCTCCCCCTATGTATTGATTGCGATTGTCATTGCTGCAATTGGTGGGCTCTTGCTTATCGTAAGCTTTCTTCCGTTTCTAATCTTCGCTGATCCGGACAATCTGAGGACAGAGTATTCATCGGGAGTTGGCTATTATGCGACTCAACTGGATAGTGACGGAACGCTATACCAATGGCCGGTGCCGTCAATCGCAACGATATCTTCTTATTTCGGTGAACGGGATATTGGAGAAGGGACAGAATCGCATGGCGGGATTGATATTGCAGACGGAGCAGCGAACACGGAGAACCAGCCGATCTACGCCATGGCAGCAGGAACGGTCATTGTCGCGGGGGCAGCCAGTGGGTTTGGTCAGGCCATCTATATCGATCATGGTGAAGGACTCATCACCAAATACGGTCATTTGAGCACGGTCATGGACGTATCAGTAGGTGATCAGGTACTGAAAGGGCAGCGTATCGGATTTATCGGCGCTGGGAAGGTGGGCCGCTCGACGGGGCCTCACTTGCATTTTCAAGTCGAATTAGATGGTCGAAAAGTGAATCCGCTCATCTATGTATCGCCCCCTGTCATGGGTAATGTGCCTATAGCCTTTACGTACCACCCTCTTAATTTAGATGCCATGATCACCTTTCTGAAAGCAAGGAACTCTGCACTGGCAAATGAGCAGATCCTGAGTATGATTGACCGCGCGGGACGGAGTCAGAACATTGATCCGCATTTGCTGCTTGCCATAACAGGTCAGGAACAATCCTTCGTACCGGCTAATCACCCGCATGCGAGCGAGATTATTCGTAATCCATGGAATGTGTTTGGCTGTTGGTGCAGCGGAAAAGGTGCCACGCTGCAGACAGAGGAAGCGGCTGCCATTGCGGCCAAGACGATTGTTAAACTCTCGCAAGGACTCCCGGCAGGTCGAGATCCTGTGCAATGGTTAGTCGCACGCGACAATCCAAGTGGCTATTACGCTTCGGATACCGGCTGGTGGATTGGAGTGTCGAAGTTTTTTAAAGCATTACTTGAAGCAGAGGAGTGATAGACGAATGAACACTTTGGTTGTATTGATCGGACTGGCGCTTGTGGTCATGCATCGTTTTGCCGACCGTATTACAATTCCCCGGTGGGTCTGGCCTTCGGTGGGCTTATTTCTGCTGTTTATGTTAATCCAGAATGCGCCGAGTGCATTTCAAACCATTGGGCAACAGGGCCGTGCCTGGTGGCCGGTCGTGCAAGATTTAGCAACGGACATGCTCGATGGACTGCGGAATTTGGTCAAACAAGCACAGGAAACGTAAGGGGGGTCATTTGTTCATGCTAATCAATAGGATGAAACCACACATGTTCACCATCATTGACACCTTGGTTTACCTCATATACATTCTCTTGTCTTTATATTTATCCGTTCCTGGACTCCACATTGTACTCCATCGAACAGAGCAAGTACCTGAACAACATGGGCTTTATTCCGCACTGACACTGCTTATTATCATCGTCATCGGTCTTACGATTACAATAGGTCTAGTATCCAAGATCGATATTAAGCAGTTCGTTTCGCTGTTTCTTATGTTGATCGTCATGTTACCGATCAGTGCGCTAGGCTTAGCGGGATACGGTGACTATTATTATGGGTTTATGATCGTATTTCCTATTCTGCTCTTAATAAGCAGGTATTTGCGGCGTCTTACCGGCCTGTACTAAGGAGGCGGCTTCCATGATCGAGGTGAAGATGACGGACAAGCCCAAAGAGAGCTTCTATCAGTATGTGACACGAATCACCGGTATTGCTGCTGCATGTTGCTTAGCGATTCAGATGCTGGATGGCGTCCCGCCGACAATTGAACAGCTGGCACACAAGACGCTGCCTATTGCCGTCATGGTGTGGCTGCTGTTTTGCGCGGTTCCGTTCGCTGCCCATAAAAGCTGGCTTCATCGCCACAAGGTCGGTGATGCCATTAAACGCTGCTTAACACGAAAGGCGTCAGCTTCCCCGCTAAGCGGAGTTGCTCATATACCAGCTGCAGATACGTATCAGCCGGAGTTAGCCAAGACGTTCAAGAGTGAACCAGCGAGGCCGTTGCTATCAGGGGCATTACCGGCTCCTTTTGATCGATTGCCAGTCAATCCGAATCCAGTGCCCCCATCTGTGTTACTTCCCGATCAGGCTGCGCAGCTCATTAGTGATGCGCTGCAGCTCGTTGGGTTCACGGTTGAGGGGGAGCTGGAGGTGCTCAGCATCGAGTCAGGTCCGACGCTTCAAACCGTATCGTTTCGACTGCCTTCGAAAGTGCAGCTTAGCTCGCTTGTGCGCAAAAAGGATGACATCGCCAATCACTTAGGCTTTCACGACGGGTTTGATATCTCCTCAGCACCGCTCCACCGCAGCGCGGCGGCTTTCGTCATGCCGCATCGGGAGCGTGCTTTTGTTTACATGCGGGACTTGGCTCATGATTTGATTCAACTGTCAGACCAGGCGGAGTTGCCTATTATTCTGGGGAAAGATGCCCTCGGGTCGCCGGTCGTTTTTGATTTGGTCAAAATGCCGCATTTGTTGGTCGCTGGGGCAACGGGGTCAGGGAAATCGGTTTCGATAAACACGATTCTGAATTCACTGCTGTCCTGCCGCTCGCCAGAGCAATTGAAGCTGCTGCTGATTGACCCTAAACAGGTAGAGCTTTTGGTATATAAGGGATTTCCACACCTTCTCACTCCGCCTATTACCGATATGCGGCGGGCAGTTATGAGTCTGCATAAAGTAATCGTTGAGATGGAGAAGAGATACGAGCGTTTTTCTGCGGTTGGTGTCCGAAATCTGGCGGCCTATAACCAAACGCAGAAGCAGCCACTCCCCTATGTGGTGGTGGTTGTCGATGAATACGCGGATCTTATGCTCGTACATGGTGCTGAAGTGGAAGAGGCGATTCAGCGGATCGCGCAGATGGCCCGTGCGGCCGGCATTCATTTGATCCTCGGCACACAGCGGCCGAGTGTGGATGTGGTCACAGGGATCATCAAAGCGAATTTGCCTTCGCGAATAACGTTCCGCCTTGAAAGTGCTCATGACTATAAGACAGTACTAGATGGTGGATCACCTCAACTGCTTGGATTTGGTGATGGGATTTGCCGCATGAATGGCAAGCCACAAATTCGATTCCAATCTGCAGCGACAAGTGCGAATGATCTTGAAGCAACGGCTCTTATCAATGACCTTCGATCCTATTGGCTGAAGGAAGATATCGGAAGCGCAGTTCCTGAGGTTTGGGATCTGGAGGAGGGGATGGTCGATTCTGAAGATCCATTGACCGATGAGGAGATTGAAGAGGAGCGTATTAACAAGCCGACTGTAGAGCAAGATCATTACGCAATCGTCATTGATCTTGCTCGGGAGTTTGGCGGCATTAATATATCTCTTGTCCAGCAGAAATTGCGGATCGGGTATATGGAAGCCTCCAACCTCGTTAACCGGCTAGTGGAGGAGCGGATTGTAGGGGAGTTCAACAGCGAGAAAGGGAAGCGGATGCTCCTCGTCGCATCTTCTTTCGCCAAGGCTGCTGAGCAAGAGCAAGAGGAGTGGCTGAAACGGATGAAGCAATATATGTGCCGAACACGATCCACGCGATCGTCAGAACTGCGTGACGTGCTCGGGATCCGGAAAGAGAAGATTCTTCAGCTCATGACCTTGCTTGTGCAAGAGGGGTTCTTGCATGCGCCAACCAGTACAAAAGGTGGTTATGTAATTGCATGGTCTGATGAAGAGATAGCTCAATACCTCGATGACGAGCTATCGGCGGAAGAAGATGAGGTTGAAGCAGAATAGATTATTCTGGTTCCCCGTTCTAGTTCCCATTTCTGGTTCCCGGGATTTTAATAGGTAATCAATCGAAGGAAAGCCCGAAATGACGGGCTTTTTTTGGTTCCCTAAATAGCGGACCAGAAGTGGGAACCAGAAACGGGAACTAGAAATATAGAGGTGAAATAGTTGCTGCTGCATAATCGATCCGGTGAGAAATACCATGTTGATTTTCTGAAGTTAACGCCAGAGGATGTTAAAAGCCTGATGCAAGGGTGGGATAGAACATTTAATTGGAACGTATACTTTAAGTCCCGAAGCATCGAGGTGTACAAGATGTGTATACCTGGACAAGTGGATATACAAGGTGCCATTGCATTGGAAGACAGGGGCGATCATGTTTTTGTTCATTTGATTGAGAGCGCGCCACAGAATCGCTATGATAAGACTTTTGAGTATGTTGGGGAACATCTGATAGCTTATGCTTGCTTACGCAGCGTACAGCTTGGCTATGACGGATTCATTGCACTCGATACGAAGACGAGGATTGGCTCCTATTATGAAACAACATTTGGTGCCAGGCGACTAGGTAATAGTAATCGTATGATCCTGAACGATGTTGCTGGCCATACGCTCATTAACGTATACTTGAAACAGAGGTGATGACATGAAGCAACAATCGAGTCTGGATGATGCAGCACGTCGACTTACAAACGGACATTATGTTGAGCAAACGATGCCGGGTATAGACACTTCGGATGTGAGTGAGTATCTTCGTCGTCATAAAGAACAATTGAAGCCTGAACAATCAATGAAAAAGAACCCCAAGTAAGTAAAGTCGGGTTCTTTTTCATTTGATCGTAATTAATGCAAGTTAAAATCATCATACTTTTTCATACTTTTTAAGCACGTCGCGTTAATAAAAATGAGTTATTCTTATATCATGAATAGAGAAGCACAACACAAAGCCGCTCCGGTACTAACGGGGCGGCTTTGTCATTTGAAAGAGGTGAAAATGAAATGCGGGGACGATTACCGAATCCAAGAGCGCGTCCAGGGTGCTGGCTGTTTTGTGCAGAGCGTTCACTTGTACGAAGGGAGGTTGATTGCCGTGCAGGATATATCGCTAAAAGAAGCGGCGGACGCGCTTCAGATGTCAGTCAGCACACTTCGACGCTGGTGTGATCAGCTAGAGGCTGCCGGCTATTCATTTGAACAGTCTGTAGGCGGTCGGAGGAGATTGCAGGCAGGCGATATTGGCAAGCTGAAGGAGCTTCAGTTACTTCAAGATAAAGATAAGGTCCCACTGGAAGAGGCCTGTGAAATGCTTGTCATAAGAGCAGTCCCTAATGAGACCGTCATTGATGTTTCGGCGTTCGAACAAGCGCTGCTATTGTTTCCTAAGACGCTCTATTGGGACGGCCGGGAAGCAGCGTATGCGAGTCTCTTAAAGGAATGGGAGCAATTGAAAAAACGACTTGGTCAAACAGAGTCGTTATTGGAGGTACAACAGAGATGAAGTGGAAGGGTAGTAATAGTTTGAACAAGGCGAATCGAATCATGGTCTATGTATTCTTTATGACATTCGCGGTGGTTTGTTTGTACATGCTTGACACACGTTGGACGAAACAACTGGATTCTACGTATGTCGTTATCGCGAATCGGCAAATACTGCCGCATGAAGAGATTCAAGAAGCGGATGTATCACTCGTGCGATTGAAAAAGGATTATGCCATTACGGGTGCCATACAAGACCCGTACGAGGTTGTTGGACAAGAGGCGTTGCAGCTGATTGAAGCCGGTGACCAGCTGACGCTTAATCGGGTAGATAAGATGGCTTTGCTTGGAACGCCGGGATCAACAGTCGTTGAAGTGCCGCAAGAATGGCTACTGTCGGTCCCCGGTAGTTTGCGGCGATTAGATCAAGTGACCATTTATGCTGTTCCAGCAAAGGATGCGAGCAAGGTAGATCCGGAGACGGGAAATGGAGTGGCACTTCCAGCCTCTGCAAAGAAGGTGCTTGAGGATATTGTGGTTGCTTACTACAAGGACTCGGGTTCGAAAGAAGTCCAGAATGCGCAAGAAAATGGAAATCCGAATGTCCGGTCAATGGCTACAGTGCGAGGACAGAAATTAGAGCTCGAATTAACAGAAGATCAACTCGCGCAGCTCTCAAGTTTAATCAGTGCCAACTATCAACTTATTGTGGGGTACAGAACATGAACATTGTATTAGTTGGCCGTGATGAAGAGCTCATTCGGTGTTTGAATCAAATACCGGCAGCAAGAGATATCGCCGTACTGGATATCGCGCTGCTGCAATCTGCTCAACTGCCATTAAGCCATGCCGACCTTATTCTACTGTCGGATCGTGAAGTACCACTGTATCAGGTGGAGGACGTTAGGAAGATCGTCGGCCCGGAGAAGAAACTAGCGTACCTGCTTAGCTACCAGGCAGACAGCGGGCCAGTGTCTGAGGCTGTCATCATCTGTGAGCGCTATGGGGTTGATTTATTGCCGCCTAAGCGAACGGTGGAGCAGATTATCGATGAGATTGAACGGCGCTATATCGGAAGTAAGGCCGGGACATCTGGCGGGAAAGTGATTACAATCGTCGGCGCACTCGCACAGTCCGGAGTCACTTCTACGGCGCTATCGCTTGCTGACCTATGCGCCAAGCATGCGCGGGTAGCTGTATTAGGGTTTAATGCTTCCAATCCTGGGCTGCTCGTTCCGTATAATGGTGCAATGCTCAATCAGCTCTATACCCAAATTCAAGAATCACGCGTGCTGAAGCCCGCTGATCTTGCTGCAGCTATGCAGCCGGTCGGTGGGTTTCATTATTTGGCGGGGAATGCGGACCTCGCCAAGAAATATCGGTACAAGACGGAGGCAGCACACCATATCATACAGTGCGCTAGGCAGGAATTTGATTTCGTCATTATTGATGCCGGGGCGAGTCCAGATAACAATTTGTGCTTGCAGGCCATTCTTCATGCTGACATTCGCATCTTGCTATCTACGCAGCAGCCTGCCGCATTATCCATGTGGAAGCAGTACAAGGAGCTGTTACAGCTGTTTTATTTGCCGGGGACCAAGCTGCCGGGCTTCTTACTGCTCTTAAACCGATATCGGAGCAGCTTTGGCGAGGCAGGTATGTTCGCCCGGCAGATGGAGCTTCCCCTCTTAGGTGCCCTGCCTGACTTGAAGAGCGAGGGCTGGCTGTGTGAAGGGGAGCGAAAGCTTCTAACTACGGTCAACCATTCTGGTTATCAGGAACAAATGAATAAGCTGGCAAAGGAATTGCTCAGAAGGTTTGATTTAACGCTGCGGGAAGAAGCGGCGAGAAAGGGTTGGTGGATATGGAACCGACAATGACAGCCACCTGGCTTGAACGGCCATTTGATGTGTTGGAATATGCCGGTGCGAACCAAGAACAAGCGGCAGCCTCACCTAAACGGCATACGAATGCGGTAACAGAGACGTTCAAAAAAGCGTGTCAGCATGTGCTTACCTACTTCAAGGACAAAAATGACAAACAGAGCGAAAAAGAGACAGATAAGTGGCGGCAGCTGCAGCATGAGGCTGTAGTCGGGAAACCGGAGGCCGTTCGTCTCTTTCAAGGCGAGATCGATGAGGTTCTTCGTTCAGCGCAGCTCATGGATGTTGATTATCCGAGCTATTACGATTCGGTAGTTGAAGCCGTATTCCAGGAAACATTTGGTCTAGGTCCTATTTCGACCTGGTGGAAGCATCCCAAATTCGCACAATCACAATCAGCGCGGATTATCGGTACACGGATATTCTTCGATATACCGGGTGAGCCAGCCTTACGTTCCTTTCGCTTCGAGTCGGTAGAAAAAGTCGAGAACATTATCGATAAGATCAGGATGAAGGATGAGTTTGCCCATATTAACAAATTCAATCCAAAGCTTGAGATTGATCTGGAAGACGGAACGCGCGTGCTTATTATGATCCCACCGCGTGTCAAACAGACTACGATTGTATTCCGTAACTATACGATGCGAACGCCGCGTCTTTCCGATTTCGTCAGAACCGGCAGCATGCCGGTAGAAGCTCTGCCGATTGTTACAGCCATTGGCCGTTCCATGCTGAATGTCGTGCTTGCCGGGAAGGTGCGATCGGGTAAGTCCACCCTATTAAAGGCGTTGTTTGATGAACGATATCGCCAGGGACAGGTTGCTGTAACGATTGAGCGTGGACACTTTGAGTTGAAGCTGAGTGAGACGTATCCCGATGCGCAATTGATTGAGATGGTTGTCATGCAGGAGTCGGATTACGACAGTGTGTTTGATTTGGTACTGCGCTCGGATTACAACTTCTGTGTGATCGGCGAGTCCAGGAGCGTAGAGATTGAATTGTACTGCAACTCCTGCGAACGCGGAGAAGGCGGTGCAATGACAACGTACCATACAGAGCAGACCGAAAATATCCCAGGTCAGTTTGCACGGCTTGTTCTGCAGCGATACAAGAATCGCTCTTATATCGAGGAAGTGATACGCGTAGCGAACATCCTTCATTATGTATTGGTCATGCGTGAGCTGCCAGGCGGAGCGAAGCAGCTGTTCGGCATTGCAGAGATTCGATTGGACCCACAGACGCTGGCTGTCAGCTCGCACTATATTATGCGCTGGGACAATGAGCTTAAGGATTGGACATATAAATATGATGTGTCACCGGCCACTGTGCAGAAAATGAAAGAGCGAGCGCCAGAGGAAGCGGAAGCGGCGCTCGCCACACTTCAGCGGCTGGAACAAGAAAAGCCAATGCGCGGCTCACATATTGAATATGCATTGAGCAGCCAGATCGCAGGAGGGAGCTGAACCAATTGGACAAGGAAATGATTCTAAAAGGGATACTGCTCCTCCTGTTCATGGTGAGTGTCTATAAGCTCGTTCAGGTGATCAGTACACCGCTCATGCGGCGCTGGTATACACCGGATTACTTGGAGCCGCTAAACGATAATGAGGAAACTAGTAGCCGTGTGCACCTCCATCTGGAAATGCTGCTTCGAGCAACAGGGCGCACCTTCACTCCCCAGCGCATCACACAATTCATTGCCATGAGTGCCAGTTTATTCGTTGGTGCTTATTTGTTGTTGTTGCGTGGGTTTGGCGGTGTTGATTTCGATGTACGATCCATTCAGCAGTTCATGAATATGAAGGTTCTCCTGTATGCAGCGATCATCGGACTCGTTCCCTATGGATTTAAGCGTCTCCAACTATTCCTGGCACGGCGCGAGAACAGCTATGCCCTTATGGATGGTGTGGAGGCGTTGCTGCTTCATTACCGACAGCCAGGCCACGAAGGCGATCTGTACCGCGCGTTATTCTCAGTGACGGAGGCGTTACATGGTCCAATGAAACGAGCGTTCGGCGCTATGGTCAACACGCTTCAGTTAGAGGGGAAGACATCGATTCGAAGGGCCGTAGCCCTATTCGAATTTCAAGTTCAGAACGGGTGGGCTAAACAGCTGTCGGTGTTGTTTATTAAGGCCATAGAGGAGAACCGTGACATTGAACGAGCACTTAAGAAGGTGCACGGGGATATGACAGAATCGCTGCGTCATATTGAAGAAGAGAAGAGCGAGTATTCGGAAGCCGTCATTATGGGATTCATTCCGACAGCGGGTCTGCCATTTGCGATTTACGGCATGAATCGGTTATTCGAGGGGGCGATTTGGCAGCTCCTATTCCAGCAGCCGAAAGTGTTCCAGGCACTTCTCTTATGTGTTCTGTCTTGTGCCATAGGACTAGTCACTTCCTTCATCCTATCGAAGCCGAAACTTGAGGTGTGATGCATGGTCGTGACGATATGGAAAGTGTTCATTTTTGTTGTTATACCGATCTTGTTCGTGTTCATGGTTCACGAATTGATCTATTTAAGAAAGAAACCGCAAAGCCCGCTGAAGCGGCTCAAGTATTCATTGGATGAGCACATGCTGGTCATGCAGCGCTTGTATCAGGATGAACGACTGGATAGTGCCTTTCGAACAGCTGGCATGCCTGCTGCGCTAACAGCTTGGCAATATCGTTTCTTTCGGGATGGGCTGTTTATTGTCTGGGTGATTTACTTGCATGCCGTGGTGCTGGTTCATACGCATACCTATCCCATTAAGGGCATGATTCTGCTAGCGGTGTGCTATGTCCTGTCCTGGAGCGGCCATCGCTATTTCCCGGTTCGATTGTTACTCGATGCCTTTCAGAAGGATCGGCAGGCCAAGAAGAATGATGAAGTGTTTGATTTATATTTGCTCTTGTCTAACGACTACCATGCAGAGAGCGCTGTTCACTACCAAAGTGTATATCGCAAATTGTCGGAGTATAGCCGGTATATGAAGGCGCTGCGCAAAGATTTGGACCAGCTCCTGTTCGAATACCCCATTGATAGCGGACGGGCCTTCAAACAGTTCGGTGAGCGAGTAGGGACCAAAGAGTCACGCAGCTTGGCAAGCTTGCTCGAAAGAATTGATCACGCCAATCCGGAAGTAGCGGTAGATCTGCTCGATGAGAACTATGAATCCTTCCTTGACTTCCGTCGGCAGCGCCGGAAGCGGAAGCTGAAGCTCAATGGTTATTTCGGCTTTATGGTAGTGTTCGTGTCGGTATTGACACTTGTCTACTTTATGAATGTGTCTACCAACGTATATAAGAGCATGCTTCTTGAAGTGCTCAATCAATAATGATAGGGGATAGTTACAAATGACAAAAGTAATGGCACTGCTCGTACTCATTGCAGCCACACTCATTCTGATTAGTTTGACCGTCTTCTCCTCAGATGGAACATTCGGCGATGCCAAGACACAGAAGGAAAGAGCGCACACGATGACACAAACAACAACCGTACCAACGCAATTGCCGTAGTTCACATTCGTTTATATACGCAATGTTCGATTCCACTATTTCATGATGTAAAGGGGATTAACCAACATGACAAAAGTAATGGCACTGCTCGTATTAATTGCAGCAACACTGATTCTGATTAGTTTGACCGTCTTCTCCTCGGATGGAACATTCGGCGATGCCAAGACACAGAAAGAACGGGCTCACTCGATGTCGCAGACAACAACGGTACCAACCGCCCTTCCATAACAGAGGGGCATTTACATGATAAAACGATAAGGAGTGTTGTAACATGACAAAGGTAATGGCGCTGCTCGTATTAATCGCAGCCACATTGATACTGATTAGCTTGACGGTCTTTTCATCGGATGGAACATTCGGCGATGCCAAAACACAAAAGGATCGAGCGCATACGATGTCGCAAACGACGACTGTTCCATCTGCGCTGCCTTAATACAGAGGGGAGGAGGCGGTGCCCTACCCGTGCACCGCCCTTATTTATTATGACGAAAGTACTTGCTTTTATTATGCTGTCTGTCTTTTTTCTTTACTATATGAGTCAGCCAGAAGTGGAGCGGACGCTGCAATATCGTGACCAAGTTCTCCAGAAGAAGGCGAATCAGATGGCGCATTTGGCCGCGCTTGAGGGGAGATTATCCCCTGAGATCAAGGAGCAAGTATTGTCTGACCTCGACGATCTGTACTTCGACCGCGATTCGGTGAAGCTGGAAGGGCCGGATACGGTCTCGCTACGGGGGGAGGTAATGGATGTCTCACTGAGGTATCCCCAAGGGCCAACGCAAATATTTGATTTGTTCGGCACAGATGAAGCGAGAGACTATTATTACCCCATCTCTATTATGAGTGAGTACTTGGAGCCATGAAGTGGGTCCTTGTACTGCTTCTAATGACACCGATCTTCCTGCTGTTTCAGGCGTGGGATCTGGATGAGTCTCTGCAAACCAAGCTGCACGCACAGCTGAAGCAAGCGGTGGATCTTGGCACACATGACGCTGCGCTGCAGGTGGAACCCGTGGCGTTAGAGCAGGGTGAAGTTCGGTTCGAGCAGACCTATACCGTATTTCTGGACGCGTTGCAACGACAATTGAAATTGGATAGCGGCCTAGACCCGCTAGCAACGAGTGTATGGAAGGATGGTCTCCAGGTCGTACTGTTCGAACAAGTTGAAACGGGGCCATTTCCACGGACGTACAGCTCCGGTCCGCCTTATTATTACACAGACACGCTGCTAGGCCCGTCAGTCGTAGCGATTGTGAAGATCAAGCATCCTCGCTATTTTGGTGTGTCGGACGATTTCGAATATGTGATTGGATCAAGCCATGAATATAAAGGTTACTAATTTGGAGGTAAGTTGACCGTCTGTAAAATAGTGGTTTACAATAACGGTATATACTGGTAGACTGTTGATACATATATACTGTTATTGGAGGTTTTACAATATGGCTGAAATTGTACAGCAAATACAGAAACGAATGATTATTAGCCTTGCGGCAATTGCGAAGTCTTCTTCTCTAGATATCAAGGAAGGCGATTACTTGTTATTTGAAGAGCGAGAGGATGGCATTTTACTGCGTCCGGTTGTTTGGCAACCGAAGGAAAAGAAGGTTGACAGCTAGGGACTAATAGGATTAATTCATGTCGAAGACAGCTAAGACCTTAACAGGTAAGGACTAGCTGTCTTTTTTATAAGGCCGACCGGCGCGCCAGCATTACGGTTGCTAAGTGGCAGGCTTTTCCGGTTGCGGTATAAACAACTACATTAAAGAAAGGTACGATCTCTATGAAGAAAAAACTACTCCTTCTACTAGCTACAGTATCCATGCTGTGCGGTTCGCTGGCAACGACCGTACAAGCTGCAGACGGCCCCTATTCGATCTCCAAGCTGATTCATACGCCGCTGCCGATTGAAGTACTCGTTAACGCTCGTAAAATCGCTTTTACGGATGCGCGGCCATTCAATGAAAATGGTTCGGTACTCGTTCCCGTTCGCGTCGTGTCCGATAATCTTGGCGGCAAGCTGTCACTCGTCGGGAAGAACATTACGATTGTCAAAGGTGATCGCACAATTAAGCTGACAATTGGAGCGAAAACAGCAACGGTCAATGGCAAATCGCTGACGCTGAATGCGCCAGCTAATGCAGTGAATGGGCGTACCTATGTACCGCTTCGTTTCGTTAGTGAAGCGTTTGGAGAATCGGTAGAATGGGACAGTGTGAACCAGTTCGTCTGGATCGGGAAGAAGGACATTCCGAAGCTGGAGGACGTGGCGAAGCTGGTCGATATTAAACCGTTTCTGCCGTATTACAAAGGTGTGGAAAGCTTACTTGATCCGTATTGGACAGGTACACAGGCAACGAAAGCTTATGTGTTAGAAGAAAAGGACTTTCCATTCCTGCTCGAAGGGTCCAATTACTATCGCTGGGACTTAATCAAGAGTGTAGGAGGTAGCACGTACATTCGATCTTCGACGACGCAAACGGGTTCAATGGGGACGGGATTGTTTTTCCTTTCGAAGGAAAAAAGATACCGTGATCGGGGAGAATTGGCTGGGATACGTGAATCAATAGATGGGTATCGGATCCATTACTATAGTGAATCAGACATTACAGATAAGGATAATTTCGGAGATACCAACTATATGAACTTTAAATTAAGTCAGGTTGATTATATCGGAATTAGTAGTGCGGTTGATACCAAAGCGTTCCCCATTCTGATTAAAAATCCATTTAACTAAGGTGATATGATGAAGATGAAAAAATTTACAAGTCTAGTGCTCATATTTGCTATTTTGGCGGGTCTTATACCCGCCATTTTTGTGCCCAAAATTGCAGAAGCAGCGCTTGGAGATAACACGAGCATACAACCTGTTAATAGAATTGTGAATGGACAGTCTCGTTATGTAGCAGTTGGGTTTATGTACTACGAGGTATGGAGTAAGAATGATGGTTCATGGGATTTATCTAGTCCGCGTCCTGGTACAACGGAAACAGTTTCAAATTCGTATACATTTAACTTCCCAGATCGGCGAGTGCGAAGCGTTACCGTCAAAGCATTTGATCCGACAGCTCATTCTGAATATTTCACAAGTTCTCGCGTTGGTTCTGAACCCTGGTCAGAGTTTCAAAAATTTACAAGCACGAGTATTACAAATTACCAAGCAACAAATATATATGGTAAAGAGTCATCAACAGTTAGTTTCACTGCGAGTGTTTCAGCACTTCTTAGCTCATTACAAACTTATAATGTTCGAAAAAGATCAGCTGATGAAGGCGTAGACTACTGCCCGAAATGTACCGACGACACTCTAATCTATCGCTACTACATTCCATTGCTTTTTGAATTCCAATTAGATGGCAGAGAATCGGTTCATTACTATTTAACCGATGGAACGAATATCGATGCCGACTTTACCAACCAGTCACGAAACGTTACGCAAGGCGAGTCACTGGGGTTCACACCAGCGACGAATGCGAAGTACACCTATAATGGCTATAAGAAGTCAACTGTCGGGCCACCAAGCGGTGGCTCTATTTTTTCGGGCAATCCGCCAGATGTGACTTATGACGGCACCTACGACATCTATCATGTGAATTTGTACTATACCAAGAAGTCAGAGGCGCAAGCCTATATTCGTCATGTGGACCGCGACGGTAATCCCATATCGGAGTTAGCCGACAAGGATCGGGACGAACCCCTGGTGAAGAATGCTGTATTTAGTTCAACGAGTGCAGCTGCGCCAAGTGGGTATACCTATGCCGGTTATGTGAAAACGGCAACCGTATCCGGAAGTGCGCCTACAGACTTTAATAACCCGACTGCTGGTGAATATGCAGCATTCACCTTCGAAGGTAATTTTACAAAGCTGTATCTATACTATGTTTACGATAAAGATGCTTCTGTCACGATCCGCCATGTAGATCGCAGCGGTGTTGCCATACCGGGGATGAGTGACATCGACAAATCGTTAAAGCTGAAGCAGACTTACACGTTCACCCATACAGCTGCGCCAAGCGGCTATACCTATGCTGGTTATGCAAAGACGACAACGGGTACACTGCCAACAGCAGCAGCGGACAGTACGCCTACGCCAGGTGAGTTCCCGACGCTGACTTACAATGGCGGATTTAAGAAGCTCTACCTTGATTACGTATACGACATAGACCAGTCCGCGAATATGGGAATCATTCATGTTCGTCATATGGTGCGAACTGGTCCAACAGGAACCTACACGAAAGCCAATGAGGAGAGCGTTGTCGTTCCGAATCTAACGGATGCTGCAACGACAAAGACGCTATCGGCCAATACGACCTACGGCACGTATCAGGGACGGAGTTCCAGCAAATCGGGCGGATATTCCGATTCGATTATTACGATCGGCGGCAGCGCTGTTACCGTATCCTTGACCAAGAGCAGCAGCGAAGCGTGGGTATCGTTCTATTATGAGAAAACCGCGGATTTTACGGCGGACTTCGATGTCACACCAGCATCGATCAAATACCGTGAATCCTTTAAGCTTCATCCGAAGGACTGGGAACTGAATGGCTGTACCTATGTGGGCCATTATTACAAGATCGAGCGGGACGGTTCAACGTGGACATCGTCGATGATTAGTGGCATGACAACGGATAGTACGTACTCTTATTCAAGCTATCCATGGAATATTGGGGTAGGCGTTCACGAGATCTATATGAAAGTGGTCACGAGCTGCGGAACAAGCAACTGGATCGGGCCGAAGACGCTCACCGTTACTGACGATTCTAATAATGATCCACCGGAGTTTCAGTTGGGGTTTGTCTATAATACGGCTCGAACGAAACCAATTGCCCAAGTGACGGAAGGTTCAATTATGGATCTTACGGTCATCATGGATTCGTCCGTACCGACGCCATACGATCCCAATGGAGATACGATCACTTTCGCTGGTTATGATTTAAGTTCAGCTGACGAATGGCTGCAGAACAAGATCAGCAGCAGCGGCTATAACTACACGACCTCATACATCATTCCGAACATCACAATGGACGAGGTAGGCTTCCACTATATTACGGCGTACATGAGAGATTCACTTGGTGCCATGTCTAAGGCGACGACATCTATCGAAGTTGTGCCGAAGAATCCTGTTCCTGTAGCGGTATGTCCGGAAGTCGTTACGGCAAACCATCCAGTCGATCAATCGCTATTCGATGCTTCGAAGAGCTACAGCCCCATTAGCCGAAAGATCGACCACACGCTCGACGAATGGACGAACAAGCAAACGGCGTATACGAACGATACCGATCACAATATTACGGTCATCGTGGAGCTGGGCGTAACGGACGAGAAGGGATTACATTCGCTTTCGAACGCGACCTGTACCATTATCGTTAAGCCCGACCTTCCACCAATCGCAAAACTTAATGTACCAGCGAAGGCGGTTCGTGATGAATCGGCCAACATTCTGAATGAATCGTATTCGCCAGATGGTGACGAAATCGTAAAGGTTGAATATCAGTTCAAGTACGACACTGCAAACAATGGCTTTGATGACGACGCTTGGCAGAAAGTATACGGCAGCATGCAGCGCATTGTCTACTCTCCGTCGAAGGTCGGTAAGTATTGGTTTTACGTGAAAGTCACCGACGAATACGGGCTGACAGCCGAGACGAATGTTTTAGTCACTGACGGCCTCGTGATGGATGTCGTCAACAATGCACCTTCGGTATCCTTTACGGTGGAGGGCAAGAACGAGCAGCCCGATCTAGAGCCTTACACGCAGGTGAAACCTGAAACGATGCTCAACTGGCCGGTCTATGTAACCGGCTCATCAACGGAAGTATTTAACAAGAATAATCTATGGCGGGTAAGCGGCAATAATCTGGTCAGCGGGGAAGCACGCAACTCCGGCAGCCCGCATCAATATTTCAAGGGCTTTAATTATACAAGGGGCAGCGCAACTCTATATACAACACTGCCGGCGGGATTCCAAGACAATGGTTATGGGCCGAATAACCTTTCACCTTGGCGCAGCAGCACGGACTATGATTCCACACAGACGAACCCTATTCTGGATGAAACCGCTGCGGCATGGAAAATCGCAGCACAAGGTACGGTGAGTCGGATTCGATCTAATAAAAAATACCTTTATTACGATACGTACAATTCGACCACGGACGTGTCGGCTCTTTATGCAGTCGATATAAACAACCTTCCGCAGCTGGATTATGAAGTGTGTGGGTGGGTAATCTGTCCGAAGTACAAAAGCGGTACAACGCCGTTTGCATTTAAGATTATTGGTCTACCAAGTTTCTCAAAGACCACAACCTATAATACGAAGACCGGCACAGCAACCGGACCTCTGACCTATTCTTATGTCGAAATTGATGAGTGGGAGCTTGCAGGGGATAAGATTTATGTAAGAGCGTTGTTCCAGGCGACCAATAAATATACCCCAGCCGGAGAAAGTTCATCGAAAACACAGACATTCAGTGTCTATGATTTACTCATCTACGATGCCTTCACCGGATCGCTGATTGATCGTTATGCAGCAAACGAGGAGCTGCAAGCACAGATTGCGACGATTCATGATATGACGGGTAACACGGGTGCCTATGGACTCGGGTCGTTAATGAAGATCATTTCAACGAATGGTGATCGCGTCGTATTTGAAGCAAGAATAAGCGGAGTTACAGCTCCAGAGGTTTCGCTTAAGGTCATGTTTGAATTGCTTCCAGACTTGTCGGTTCAATACAAGGCGACTTGGAGCACAGCGCCGAAGCTGGGATCAACGGCAGGCGTTTATGTCCAGGTGAGTGATATGTTCTTTGATCCAACGGGAGCCATGTATTTCTACGAAGGATATGGAGCGACCACAGCTGCAACTACGTTCTCCGAACTGTACGTTACGAAATACAATGCAGACTACACGTTTGCATGGCGTACTGCGCTTGGATCAGGGGGGCCAGCTTATACCGCTACCACTAACGCCAGTTATGTGTACCCGAACAATGTAGCGAGCCTCATGATTAACTATGATGCAGGCACCTTGTACGCCAAGAAGTATTATGACTATCGGACAAGCACGTCACAGGTGACAGCGAGCGCGGGTGAAAACGTGTATGTCATTAACACGAAGACAGGCGCAATTAAACAGACGAAGTCACTAGAAAATGGCGACAATCTCGATATGTATGCGTACAGCGATGGTACGATCGAGGCAGCGGCTAAGTTTTACGTCAATCATGACGGCACCACGACTAGCGGTAACCCAAGCACAACGACGATTGACGGCTATCATACGTCGCGTAAAGATGCAACGTGTACGAGTGCTTACAATGTCACGGGCGTAAAGAGTGGCTATAATAGCGTTCGCAATGATGCAGGACAAGAAGTTGGCCGGGCTGGGGTTACTTGTATCGGCACGTTCCAGATATTCGGTGAATACGTAGGGGATGGCATTTATGCTTCCCTCACGAAGAACGAGACGACTGGAACCAGTGATGGCTTCTATCTCACGTTGTCGAAGGGAACGCCAACAACGACACCTGTTATTCGAAAATCGTTTACGAGCGGACAGTTCTATTCGACGGATCAGCTGGCGAATGCCGAGATGAAAATCAGCTTCACCATGAAGTACAAAAGCTATGATACGGAGACGCTTGGCTTCTCCTTCCGGATGCAAAATCCTGAAGACCGTTATGCGTTTGAAACAGACGGTTCGAACGTGATGCTGGCCAAGTACGAGAACGGCCAGCGTACCCTACTCGATTCGAGCACGTACGCTTTTGAGGATGGGAAGTCTTATTCGGTTAAGCTGCTGACAAGAGATGCCCGTCTGCAGGCCTTCATCGGAAACGTGCCTTTGTTCGATGTGAAGGATTCAACGTATACGACAGGAAGATACGGCTACTTTAGCGATAAATCCTTTGTGACATTCGGTGCCATTCAGTACAAGGATCTTGGGGATACAGCCCAGTGGTCTACCGACTATGCCATTTGGGATGAAACGACGCAGCAAGCCGAAGTGGCGTACAAGAAAATTACGTATGAAGATCCGGAGAACGATCCATCGAGCGGTGACTATCAATGGACGATCGCACACACGCCGCGCTTCATCAATAACCAAGGCCTATCGGCACTCGACGGACAGACGTTCACAGCGCCGCAGCTGACGTTTGATAAGGTAGGCGACTACCTGGTAGCGCTGCAGGCGCAGGACGATCCAAACCCATCGTACTTGATGCCGATGAGTGAATTTGATGAATACCGTGCAGAGTCAGATCCATACATTCGCAAAATCACAGTTCACCGGCGACCAGTATCCGACTATGAGATTGTGCAGCAGGCTAGCGATGGTGTTGTGAAATGGACCGATCACAGTTACGACCCCGATCGTTATGAAAGTGCGACGAATTATTCGACTGAGGATACGGGGATCGATTACAAGACGACCCGAGGCATATTAGAGAAGCGCTTCTACTACATTACACCTAGCGGAGAATACGTTGCGGAGAAGCTGCTCACACCGCAGGAAATCGGCCAATACGAAGTGGGTATGGCGGTGCGCGATGAGTACGGGGCTTGGAGTGCCTACACTGTGAAAATGCTCGATGTGACGATGATAGCGGTATTGAATACGCCGCCAGTGGCCGGGTTCACGACAAGTCACATCACGACCTATCGCGGCGTGACCGTAACGTTTGATTCAACTGCTCATGATAAGGAAGATGGGGGACGGGAGAACCTGGAGCATGAATACTATCTGAAGAATCTCACGACCAATTCGGCAGAATCACTTGCGAGCAAGAGTCGGACGAGCTGGACCAAATCATTTAGCACACTCGGGACGTTTAAGATCCGACAAACCGTTACGGATTCAGTTGGAGCATCAGACCAATTCGAACTACAGGTGACGGTGAAGAACCGGCTGCCGGTACCGAATATTACAACGCCGTCCAGCAGCGATCAAACCAATCCGACGAAGCTCGATACGCTGCGGCCAACGTTCAAATGGACGTATAGCGATGCGGACGGGGATGAGCAGTCGCAGTACCAGCTCCGCATTTATCGTTATGGCGGCGTACTGCAGGCAGATACGTATGCGAGAGCAGGCTCTGCAGTATCGTTTGTGCCGAATGCGGATCTCCCGGAAAGCACAAATATGTACGTTATCGTACGCGTTTACGATGGATATGAGTGGAGCGATTGGAGCGATCCGAAGTTCTTTAACATTGTGACGAATCGCCCACCGGTGGCTGATTTCGATTGGCTGCCGAAACCAGCCTTTGAAGGTGACGATGTGAAGATAACGAATACGTCGACCGATCCAGACAATGATACGCTCACTTCACAGTGGAGTATCCAGTACCCTGATGGTACGGTTAAATTAGGCTCCTCTACAGATATGACCATTAGTGGAGCTGATACGGTAAACCATCCTGGCGCATACGTGGTGACTCTTACTGTAACGGATCCGAAAGGAGCAGCGGATACTATCACAAAAACCATTCAAATAGGTGAGTTAGGTATCACGGGAATCGTGACGCACACAGAGGATTGGGAGCAGCACAGGAAGGATTGGAACAACCAGTATCCAGACAGCCAACGATCAGAAGACACATTCTGGGCGGGAGAACGGTTTGTATTAAAGGCCTCAACGACTGACACCGGAGCGATTGGAACTAATGCAAGCAGCGTGAGCGTTACTGCCGTTTCTATTGGTAGTACAACGCTATCGTCCAGTGATAGAGTGAATTGGACGGGCTATATTGGATCAGAACAGGCTGATGTAAAGTTGGAGTCGCTGAAGGATGGCCAATATAAGTTTATATTTGTGGCCAAGTACCCTAATGGTGTTGTAAAAACGACATCGGTCCTGGTCAACATTAGTGGGAAGTGGACGGAGTATTTCAAGTTTCATCAGAGTTGGTGATACTGAAGTCTAGAACAGGTTTTTTATGGATTAAGTCAGCCCAGCAGTAGTGGGGTCTAGTACAGGTAGAAGAAACAAGAATAGGTCTCTTACGGCACCTCGCCGTAAGAGACCTATTCATTATTTGAGTTGATGTAGTAGCGTGAAAGAGGGGGGGGTATTCCCATAAATTCGTTATTCTGGTGTACCCAGTCTCCTTGAATTTATCCCAGGCTTTCTTAGCCCCATCCATAATTCTCGATATATGTTCTTTATCTTTTGCCGCCTTTGATCCAACGTAATCGTTACCCTGATCAAAAGGATTCCATCTTGTTACATAATTCAGATGAGAGACAGCACCTGCTCCTGCTCCTTCAATAAGTTCAAAAGTTCCGTCGGTATTTAAGATTAGGACATAATCAATTGAGTCATCGCCTTGAGCTATCGTTTCTTTTAATTGCTTCTTATCAGGCATGAAATTTCCTCCTCTATAAATTCCGTAAATTAAGATTCGCGAACATTCGGTGTCTTAAAGGAATAACTTTTATTTCTCCTAATGCGTCGGTTAAGTCAAGATCAACATGTCCGCTAATATATGTCGAGAATTGGAAGTATTGCTTACGAGGGGGATATAAGGGATATCTGAACTTAGAGAGAAGATGATTCAGGATTTATTCAAGCTCTTTTTTGCGTGAAGGATTAAAGTCGAACATTGTAAAACTTTATGAGCATTGCCTCCTAATTGAGAGCCCTGCAAAAGTCGTGCTTTTGAAGAATTCAACTTTTTTAGGGGGTCATAAAATGTCTCCCCTACCTCAAAACGAGCCTTAGAATCGATTCTAGGGGCTCGTTTTTTTGATTCACTTAAGTTGGCATTCCGAATGAGCACTTTTGCAGCAGTCTCCTAATTGCGGCGTAGTCTATGTGTATGTGCCTAAATTCTTAATTAGTTACGACAAATTATGCGTCAAAGCATTGCTAATGGCATAAGAGTCGGGTTGTTTAAGTGTGTATAAAAAGGTAAAAATATACTATTCTATAACAAAATTACTCATGATATGATCTGGATGGAACTAAATTAGAGGAGGAATTTTAATGAGGGTCGTATTAAATAATTATACTAGTGGTTTAAGGAAGCTGATGTATTTCGCAATAATTTCAACGATAGCTTTCTCGATCAATGTGACTCCGACGTCAGCCTATAGTTACAGTGACTGCAGCGATTCCTTAACCCAATGCCAAAAACTAACACTGAGTGCATCGGATCATGAAGGTTATTCCGCAATTATAACTATCCCTTCAGGTCAGACTAAGACGATATATGCTGAGTGGGTAAACGATGGTTCCCTTCACGGTGTGGGATTTGGTATTTATAAAGTTTCAGGAAGTTCAGGGGTGTCAGATGATGTCTTGGTACAGTCATCGTCTGCCGCTTATAATAATGGATGGGATAATACTAGTGTGGTTGCAGGTGCAGGTCAATATTATTTAAGAGCTGTATGTGGTGGTGCAGGTCAAGTTGGATGTACTGGATCTGGGGAAATTAGTGCTTCAAAATAGACCTAAAGTTAAAACAGCCAATCATTGATTGGCTGTTTTTTACTTTTTAGAAAAGAAGGGAAGTAAAAATGAATAGCTGATAATGATTCATGGAAAAGATAAATATGAGGTGATAAACTTGTTCAAGAAAAAGATGTTATTGCTAATCTTGGCAATTTCTTTAAGCGCGAATGTTCAATCAGTCACAGCAGCCAGTGTCAGCCCAGTTGAAAAAGATAATGTAGAGTGGATTGCTCTGTGGCAATTTCCTCAAAACCGCGAGGATCGATTAGAAAGAATGTTAGTTGTCGAACTCCAACGGAAGATATTATATGGTTTGCAGCAACGACATTTTGTAAAACCTGGGAAAGATGTGTTGTATTCATTTGAACCATTTAAAGTAATTGAAATGCAAGAGGACCATGGTATATCTAAGCTAATTGTAATTGCAATTGCACAACAAGAGAAGCCAGACGTAAGAAATAAAGAGAAGTACAAAATTTCTTTCGTGCATGACTATGAAAAAGGATTTGTTATCTCTGACATTGACAAATTAGAATGAAATTTTAATCTTCACCTTAAAAGTTGGTGGGTTTTCTGGGAAAAGGAAAAACTCCTCCGGATATGTTGCCAGTAGAAGGGCCACGAAAAAACATGTTTCTTAGTCTCTCCGTTGAGGGCACGCTAGACGCTTCCGACACGTTACATTTCGTCTAGTTTGATTCACTTTACGAACAGGCCTCAGGGAGCGCGTGAATTCGTAGGAGACGAACTCGGTCTCGGCCGTCCTCGACCGGCGGAAGAGCTCCGTGTTTAGCTCATTTTGATAATCTAGCTCACAACTGGAAGCGCCATGTTCATCGATTAAGATCGTGACGATGATGTCGATGTCTGAATAAAGACAGAAACGACCACTAGGTTTAGCTAGTGGCCGTTTCTATGTGCAAGTTCTGGTTCTCGAAATCAGATACTCGATGGTAAAAGGTTCTTTGCTTCATATTTAATCGCTTCATGGCTGCTATCGCTGTTAGTTGGCCGGCCTTCCACTCATGATAGACTTGATTGAAGGCGGGAGTGATAGCTTTCTTAGGACGACTGAATGTTTTGCCAGCAGCTTTGTCCACATCGATTCCTTCCGATTGTCGTTTCCGGTTGTTCTTGCGATCTTGCTCAGCGCTACGTAGGCGAGGAGGCTCAGAAATGGATCCTCCATGCCTTTTGGCCTAAGGTGGGAACAAACTTCTAGCTTCAGCAGGACTATTATCCCACAACGTAGAAGTTATTACCTATACAACCAATTTTGAGGTGATGATTCTATGGTATTTCGAATTCCTGGTAAAGATAAATACGTTCCCCCCAATATAATTGCATTGTTCCATCGACTTGGGAAGTTGGAACGCTTATCGCATGAACAGGGAGAGTCTTTCAAAGAGTATGAAACCATACGGAAAACCTGTAGTGATATTGCGATTGAGATGCCTGCTGGGCTTGGTAAAACCTTAGTAGGCGGTTTAATAGGGGAATTTAACCGACTAACCCAGAACTGGCGGATTGTCTATGCTTGTGCGAATAAACAGCTAGCAGCGCAAACTCATGCTCTATTACAGTCCTATGGTGTTCAATCTGTACTATTAGTGGGACAAAAAGAAAGCTTTCAAGTTCATGATTTTAACCGTTATCAACGAGCGGCTGCTGTTGCAGTTACAGTTTACAGTCATATTTTTAATATAAGCCCTGCTTTCTCAGATGCACATCAAATTATCTTTGATGATGCGCATGCTGCCGAATATGCAATATCGGATTTTTGGAGTTTAACTATCAAAAAAGAAAAACATCCAGAGATCTTTACTGCCCTATTTGAGACTTTGGGGGATGCGATTGCTTCACATGTTCAGGATCGAGTTCTTCATGGAATGTTTGATCCTCTCCATGATGGAGTAGATATCATTCCTTTGGCATTATGGATTGAGAAAAAAGATGAGATACGTAGCTTGCTATCTTCCAAGGTAGATGGGACGGATTTGTATTTTTCGTGGAGCAGAATAGTTAATCATCTCCACGCATGTCAGATATATATTTCCCATGATACATTCACTATTCGACCGATCTTGCCTCCAAATCTAAAAAGACAGACGGCTGCATTCGCTAGCTCCAGAGAACGTATTTATATGAGTGCTACTGTTGGAGATGCAGGAGAGTTGGAGCGAATATTTGGTGTAGCACATATCCATCGTATTTCAAAGTTTTCGGTTGATGCGAATAAAATCTCTGGACGTAGATTGATATTATTTCCTGAAGATCACTTTTCTAAGGATCAGCTATGGGAAGTTCTCGCTGAAACGATTCGTATGCAATCACGGGCACTAATTTTATGTCCATCGTATCCTGTACTTCAGCACGTACTTAATAAGCTGAAAGAGCACATTCCTGACTACTCAGTTTTCTTATCAAAAGATATTGAAGAAAGCATGGAACCATTTGTTTCATCTCAAAAGGGAGTTTTGCTGCTAGCAGGTCGTTATGAAGGAATCGATTTAAAAGATGATCAATGTCGATTGCAAATAATTTATGAATTGCCTGTAGCAATAGGAACATCTGAACAGTTTCTTCAAGCGCGCTTGCGAGTAAAAGAGTTGTTACGTACAATGCTGGCTACTCGTATTCTTCAGGGTCTAGGCAGATGCACGCGTGGACATAAAGATTATGCGTCCGTTCTTTTTGTAGGTAAAAGAGTCGGTGAGTACATGTATAAAGACGAGTTTCTAGGGATGTTGCCTGCAGAGGTGGATGCTGAAATATCATTTGGATTCGAACAGATTGAACAAATTCGCGATCTTTCAACCTGGAAACAGGCATTACAGATATTTTTTGATCAAGGCGAGGAATGGTCCGAAATTGAAGGACATATCCAAACCTTAACTGACGAAAAAAATAAGGCCCGTATACGCGAAGTGATCTTTAACGAATCATTACGTCTATCGGCTGCCGATGAATTATCCTACCTGTATTCTATTTGGGAAGGCGAGTTTGAAAAAGCTCATCAATCGGCTGACCAGGTACTTAAACATTTTGGCCGTCAAGAAACACTTAAAGGATATAGAGCTTGGTGGAATTATTTAATTGCTTCAGTCGGTGTACTGCAAGGTGAGAAAGAAAAGGCACGAGAATACCATCAAAAGGCTGTAAATGCTGCAGATTATAAACTATGGTTGGATAAAAGAGTTTTTAATGAACGACAAATAGGGGAAGATGAGAATTTTCCTGAACTTGTTGAATACCAACTCAACACTATGCTCGCTGTATTGGAGAGTTATGGTGATCGTAGCAATCGTTTTGATAAACATTGGGCTACTATGGTTGACGGGCTCTCAAGTCCAATTGCTGAAACATATGAGCCTGCACTGTGTACGCTTGGGCAGTTCTTAGGGTTTGAATCAGATAGGCCAAAAGGCAAGGGCACTCCTGATGGAGTATGGCTCAGTCTAAGCTGTGGGATTGTTTTTGAAGCCAAGACTAATGTTGAGAAGCCAGAAGGTGCAATCTCATTGGATGATATTCGTCAAACCGGATATCACGAAAACTATGTTCGCAAAAATTATCCAGTTAGTGATTCGATTACCATTACAACTGTCATGATCTGTCCGAAACAGTATGTTGAGAAATATGCTGAACATACTACTGAAGGAATTTTTCTATTAGAACCCAAGTTTATCTTGGAACTTGCTAATGTACTGGAGCCATGTTTGCGAGTAGCTCTTCAGAAACTGAAATATGCTGGATATGAAGATGCTCGGTCGACATTGGGACAATTGATCATTGAGCATTCACTAACAATACAAACTATTGTTGAGAACATGCAACAAGTTGAATTGGTCGATGTAGTAAAATAGGAAGAGTCTGAAAAGGCTACGAATTAATGTAGTCTAAATCCATCTGAAACAAATATAAACTACTAGGTAAATAAGAATCGGACAGAGAGTAATGGTGTCGCACCTTCTCTGTCTGATTTTGTTATTTTACACCTTGAACAAAAGAGGTAATAGTCGACCGAAGATCGGAATTGTCATCAATTGTACACTCAAAAATAGGGACATTAAATGTGACTATTTCACTTTCCATATAAGTAAAGGCATGTCCGCCGGCGCCAGAATAATTGGTTGCAGACCACCCTAAAGATTGAATCAGAAGTGTTTCACCAATTTCAACAATTGCTGCGTATCCATAGTCAATTTGATTACGAGCCTCATCTTGTATTCTTCTAATACGAAGAATGAACTTTAGATGTTTTTTAATCGAAGGATTATTAATGAATTGAATAAGACTCTGATTGTAACTAGTCGAACCAGAACTAATTTCATTATAAACAGTATTTTTATTGTTGTCGGTAGTATTTGATATTGGATTGTTATTTTTAGTGATAATAGCCTGTGGGTGACGCTCCCATCCCCATAGTTGAAGACGCTCTTTTGCATCTGGTATGTCCTGGGCATCGAAAGTAACTTCATCCCAATTTTCTACCTGAAACTGTTCTACACCAGCTAACTCAGCAGTACCCAAAAGAAGATCTAGAACAGATTTTACAATTCCGTTCGTCCATGCAACAGATTCGAAATTAATTGTATGCAGATGTAGAACTTTGGTTACAGCATGTTCCCCGTTGGAATTCATGGTATATGATTTTCTTACTATTGCCTCAATCCCACCGAACAAATAACGTGTGTTACGGTTAACCTGATAATCCCATATATCTTTGGGATCTTGGTGGTCCCTGTAAACAAAGAGAGATGCATCGTCGTCTTCTTCTATTGGAAAATTGATTCGATAACGAAATCCCTCTGTAAGTTTTTCATCTTTTTTTATTCTAAATGAAGTTTTTGAATTATTAAACCAAGCTTGATCACATTGATAAACACTCGGTAATAAAAGACCCCGGAACTGGTTTGCTGAAAGCCCATCATCCAAAGGAAGTGTGTTCATCCATTTTGTTATTACATATTCGTTTGAATTGTTAAATAGCTCGAAAATTTTTTTAAACATAATATAACCTTCGTACGAGTAATTGTTAGCTAATCGAGAGTTCATAAACCCAAAGGTTCTACCATCACTATAAATAATTGACCAGTATGTTTTAGCTGCTGATCTAGAATGACCATCATTCATGATCTTCGATTCCAATATCCCTAAGTACCGCTTTTCATTAGCTTTCACACCTTCGGATATGTATTTTTTAATAAATTCAAAAGCTTCATTATTAACTCCATCTGTCATTTGGACATAACGATTCTTTACGTTATTAGACCAGGCGGTAGAATAGAATGAAGATAAGGGAGTGTATACATTAGCCGGTTTAAGATCAAACAGTTCCATTTTTTCTTTTAAAGAAAAGTTAAGACTTGATGAAACCCTAAAACAGATAGGATTATCTTTCATCTGAAACACTCCTTAATAGTTATTATTACGTATACAAAATTGTATACGTGTATTGTATACGAATAGTGTATGTCATTATTTAGGATGTGTAAATGTGACTAAAATAAAGTGTTTTTTGGCTCTGATTGGCTGCCGAAACCGGCCTTTGAAGGTGACGATGTGAAAATAACGAATACGTCGACCAATCCAGACAATAATATGCTCACTTCACAGTGGAATATTGAATTCCCTGACGGTACGGTTAAATCTGGATCCTCTACAGATATGACCATTAGCGGAGCTGATACGGTAAACCATCCTGGTGCATACGTGGTGACCCTTACGGTTACGGATCCGAAAGGAGCAACGGACACTATTACCAAAACCATTCAAATCGGTGAGTTAGGCATCACGGGAATCGTGACGCACACAGAGGATTGGGAGTAGCATAGGAAGGATTGGAACAACCATTATCCAGACAGCCAAAGATCAGAAGACACATTCTGGGCGGGAGAACGGTTTGTATTGAAGAGCTCAACGACCGACACCGGAGCGATCGCAACTAATGCAAGCAGCGTGAGCGTTACTGCCGTTTCTATTGGCAGTACAACGCTGTCGTCCAGTGATAGAGTGAATTGGACTGGCTATATTGGGTCAGACCAGGCTGATGTAAAGCTGGAGTCTCTGAAGGATGGTCAGTATAAGTTTACATTTGTGGCTAAGTACCCTAATGGTGTTGTGAAAACGACATCAGTCTTGGTCAACATTAGTGGCAAGTGGACGGATTATTTCAAGTTCCATCAGAGTTGGTGATTCTGAAGTTGATAAAGTCGTCTTTCACTAAACGGTTGTTAATCGTAAGCATGGAATAGAAGTGAGAGTGAAATACAAGTCCCTTATGGAATGCAATTCTGTAAGAGCCCTGTTCAAAATGTGTCAGCGTGTAGTACGAAGAAGCAAGTTATATGTTCTGATAGATTCGTTATTTAGTATTCCTACTGTACTTCACGCTTTCTCGGCCAATCCATCGTTCATAGATTTATGGTTTTAGCTTTCGTCGCTCCTACTCCAACGTTATTTTTCTAAGAGAATAAATTGTTTAGTGATTGCATCCTACATAGGAAATTACTAACAGGTTGGTTTTAGTGATTGAGTAGAAGGTAGATGATATAATATCTAAGAACTACACATTCAAGGGAGGTAGAGACATGGCCAGATGCACGGCTCCAGTAAGGGGACATAGCTCAGCGAGTGCCGCAGAAAATTGCCCAGCGTGTCGGGGACGTAGAGGCTATAGTGGTGGTTACAGTGTCTACGAGACGTATTCATCCCCGTCTTACACCCAGTCAAGTGGGGGCAACCGAAGCAGCGGCGGCGGTTCCGGTAGCCGCAATATAAAGGCGAAATGGTCGAGAGCAGGCTCCACAGTGTTGTACACGCCTGCAGAAGTTCGGGCACTTACGCCAATCCGCAACAACGTAGAAAATCTGGCAAATGAGAAGCCTGACCTTCGGGACGTCTTCCTCTGCCATGCGTGGGATGACCGGAAGGGGGTCGCCAAGGAACTGCACGATATGCTTGAGTCACGTGGTGTCTCTGTCTGGTTCAGCGAAAAGGACGCAGGCCTCGGCGTGCCGTTGCTTCGCTCCATCGACAAGGGCTTGGCGAATTCGCGAGTTGGGATTGTGCTGGTGACCCCTGCCCTGCTAAAACGTCTCAAATCAGAGGGCATCGCAGACAAAGAACTTTCAGCACTCCTCGCTCGTGACCGACTTGTTCCAATTGTGCACGAGACCACGTACGAAGAGCTCCGCGATGTCAGTCCCTTGCTCGGTTCACGAGCCGGCCTAGACACTGCAGAAGAGCCAATGGCCGACGTCGCAGACAAGCTCTCAGAGCTGGTCGCCCCCCTAATAGTAAACGTTGAATAGCCCTTATCTTTCATTTAGGGGGGATGCGTCGGGAGGATTGCAGGTCAACTCGGCGTCGAGCTCATTTTTAATTGGAGTCACAAATAGAAGCGTCATGTTCAACTGTCTATTCATCGTGATGATGATGTAGGTAGGTGGGAGTGGATTTGCGAGATCAAATTTGATGCATTTATGCATCAATAATAAAATAGAAACGGCCACTAGTTAAACCTAGTGGCCGTTTCTATGTGCAAGTTCTGATTCTCGAAATCAGATACTCGACGGTAAAAAGTTCGTTGCTTCATATTCAAACGTTTCATGGCTGCTACCGCTGTTAGTTGGCCGGATTTCCACTCATCATAGACTTGATTGAAGGCTGGAGTGATAGCCTTCTTAGGACGACTGAATGTTTTGCCGGCTGCTTTGGCCACAGCGATTCCTTCCGATTGTCGTTTCCGATTATTCTTCCGGTCTTGCTCAGCTACGTATGCGAGGAGGCTCAGAAATTGGTCTTCCATTACTTTACCGAAATCGCCCATGTTTCTGAATTTACGGCTATCGAATAATATCTCGTTATCCAAGCAGACGATATCTGCTTTAATATCGCGGGTAATATACTTCCATTGATCGATGATGCCGTCATAGTTACGGCCAAGTCGATCTAGGGCGTCAAGATAAAGTAAGTCTCCTTCCCGAAGCATAAGAAGCATTGCCTGGTAGCGCGGACGATTAAAATCTTTACCGCTCATCTTATCGACAAAAATGTAACGATCATCGATGCCCAAATCCCGAAATTATAAGAGCTGCCGTTCGGGATTCTGATCTTTAGCCGAAACTCGACCATAACCGATTTTCAATGAAGTCACACTCCTGTATATGTGTCATAAATCATTAAAACATTAAGGCACATGTCAAAACAATTATACGGGCATTTTGGCATGAATTTTTATTAACTTCTGGAACTATGCCAATAAGCATACTTTTTGTCAGACTATAGTGTTAACAAGTACATAAGAAAAGAATTGTAAATGTTCTTATTTCAGTACCTGTCATTAAAGTCAATGAGGGCTTGACAGATTGGGTTAGCCTTCTTTGAGAGGGAATTTATAATTACATATATGAAAGATTATTTGAATTTATTGCGGTATAATAGAGAGTGGGGGTACCCATCATATTAATACCTAGTAGGTGACAATCAGGATGATTCTCAACTTCGATGAATCTGGGAACATGGGGAATAGCGGTAGATATTTTGTAATTGCATGCGTAGCTGGGCATGAATTGAAGCCGCTAGTCAATGTCATGAATAAGGCAATTATTAATGTTAAGAAGCAGTTCAAGCAATATGCTAATCTCGATGAGATTAAAGCTTCAAAAGCTAGCCCAGTAGTAAAAGAATATATTCTCAGGAAAATCGCATCTAAAGATATTCAGATTAGATATATAGTTGCAGACCTGCATCATATTAAGCCGCAACTTCTTAGTGATCAAAACACTCTGTACAATTACCTATTATCTTTCATCATACGGCCTGTTGCATCGACTGCGTTTGTAAGAGGATTACAACTTAACTTGGACAAACGATCCATTAAGGTAGGATCTGAGAATTCATTCGAGGATTACTTAAAGATTAAGGTGCGATATGAGGATCAGAATCTGATTCCTATCACAGTTAAGTATATTGAATCGCAAAATTCAGTATTGATACAAGCAGCGGACTTTGTAGCTAACGCAATTTATTCAAAGTATGAATATGGGAATGATTATTTCTATGACATCATCGATCCAAAGATATATCGTCTAGAACGGTTTCCATATGCGCAATTTGGTAAAGATAAAGTTGTGGGGGGAAGTAGATAATAATCGGCGCAGGTAAATAAATTTATTTACAAAATGGTATGAAGTGGTGTAATATTTAAGTGCGCGAGTAAGCCCTGATAAAACGTGTGAACTCACATACACATAAACTGCCTGTTTGGTAGTCGTTCTCCGGCATTGCGCATAAATACCGATAACAAAGACCTAGCATATGAGGTCTTTTTTTTGTTTATATATAGTGGGTAGTGTAAGCCCCTCTAAAGAGTGCGCAACGATCAAGCGCAAAAGCTGCAGTCTGCAGCCTTTTACTGGGCTATTGTCCGGAGGGAGAGTCACTCTCCCTCCATCACTTTTCTTTGCTATCTTGTGCCCGCAGTACTACATTAAAAGCGATGGAGTGCATTTTTATAGTTGAGGAATCAGTATTACCGCTTTCTCAGTTTCGTCCTTGTGATCGTTGTTGGTGCGGCAGGACGGCCGAACTGCCATGGCTGCGGAAGCGCCCGCGGTAGTAGTATATGCGGACAACTTTCATCCCTTCCTTTGTCTGATTTACCGTGCGGCATTCAAACGGATAGCTACTGCCGCCATGACCCGGAAATTTTGTTAAAGTGAACTGTGAATTTGATAGACGGAACGTGGAGGCGCTGAGACGTGTGTAGTTTTGTTTAGCAAATAGTGACGGGAGGTAACAAGCTTGACTAGAAAAATAAGAAACGATTGCACTGTTGATACGTTTGAGAAAAAACATGGCCTGCCTGCTGGTACGATTTGGACACGCGCAGCGACAAGCTGCAAAAAAGCCGATAAAAAGCGGTAGGACACAAAAGGCACTCATCTGCGGGTGCCTAAAATTTCGCCCTACTTATGATACGGTTCACCGTATCATAAGTAGGGCGAAATTTGCTTCAGCATGTTGTTTAAATATTAAAACGTAAGAGGAAACTCCAACTCAGCTACTTAAGGAGATTATTTTCTCTCATTTGCTGTTGACGAGATGCTTCTAGCTTCTCCATGGCTTTAATTCCAGACTGCATTTTTTGTTGCGTTATTGGTTTGGACATAATTTCATTGAACGAGTATTTTAGATCGGCCTCTAAATGCTTACTACTAAAGTGAAATATGTTACTTCTGCTAATAATGCAGTTCATTAAATTCCGAGCATTTCCCATTATATCTTTACCTTTATCCACTTTTTGCGTCATCATCCAAAGCACTACGTCCACGATCTGTAAAAATGGTGAGTTTGCTGATGAGCCGAGTTCCAGTTCGGCCAAAATTGTATCAGAATCTTTAACTTCATGTAAGAGAAATTGGTTGGATTGGTCTATTCTAATCCGCTTCAAGAGAGAAAAACTATGTTGAATGTATTTTCCAAATTCGCTTTGTTCGTCATGGATTATTTTTGTTGCCTTCATTTCATATTCCTCTGCAATATAGTGCAGACCATGAAGGAGTGTTGTTATGGATACAAGGTTAGGAGATTCGTATTGGAGGCTTCTGAAATCTTCAATGCCTTCTGGCTTCTTTGTTCGTTCACTCAATAAAGAGTCTGGTTCCTTAATTCCCCATGCTATTGCATCTAAGACCAATTGTCGCCCTCGTTGATTGCTCTTTGGAAATTGACGCTCTATTTTTGAACGGAATCTTATAAGAAACTCACGGAATTCTTCGGAGTCCCCTGCTAGATGGATGTTCCAGAAATCTTTTCGGTCTTTTTCATCCATCATAATATCAACGTAGTAAGCGAGCATTTTTTTATTGAAGGGGACGTTATAGTGGAACGCAGTCACTGCTGGGTTGTTGACGTTGTCAAATAACGCGTCAGCTAGCCTCATTGCTGAAATATGAGATTTCTCTACTCGTGTAAACATAAATCTAGCATTCAAAGTCTCAATAATATCAATCAGTTGCTTGGCAATTTCATTTATACGCCTAAGTCCCAATTTACTCCCATGAAGCTCTTTGCTTCCCACTTTTTGAGCTATAGAAGTGATGTCACAAGGAAACCTAACCCCTTGTGTAACCACCATTGTCCCGGTCCAGAAGAAAGGCTGTCTCTTATCGAAAAGATCAATACCAGTATTCCCCGATTCGTCAATATATGCTTCAAAGTGCATCATTTTACGATCCCCCTTATTTTAAGAGTGTAATATAGTGTGTACATAAGTACAAATAAGATATCTGGTAAAAATTAGGTTAGTTAACCGGTCTAACCCTCGAATAATGGACACAGCAACACCTCTTATTCGATTGTTAGTATAGAATTGTTTGAGCTTTCTTCGATTTACGTTGTTTTATCTTCGTCCTACACTTTTATTTCCTTAGGCTTCGTAATTCCAAGCTTTATTGCATCTATATATTCGTATGGCGACATATCATAAATGCTGCTATGCATGCGCTCATGGTTGTAGTTGTAGATAAAACCGACTACAATTTCATATGCATGCTGATAGCTCTCAAATTCATGCCGTTGATAACACTCTGACTCCAGAATAGCGTGGAATGACTCGATATGAGCGTTCTTATTCGGCGTCTTGGGCGGTATTCGTTCATGGATCATTTCGAATTGTTCACAGGTCTCTGCAAACCGATGGCTTATGAACTGAGGCCCATTGTCTGACCGCATGACTGGCCGATTCGCTTTACCAAAAAGTTGACGCTTCATCAGCGCCTCCTGCGTGATCTGAACAAGGTGCTTGGCTTCGCAGGACAAGCCGAGATGGTAGGCGGGCGGGAGTAGTTGCTAAGCAGATTCAGATAGTGCCAGCACCAAAGAAAGGTAGCTGATTTTATAGATTAATGTTTTCGAAGTTAAGCCCCACAGATAAAGGAATAATGAGAATTAAGGGTCGATATCTCTGGCTTCATCGCTCAAGCCCCTTCCTGATCTGGATCGGGTCGTTTGCCGCCGCCAATCCGATTCTGATTCGGGATCTGATTAGAGGCCATGCCGATCGGTCGTTTGCGCATTGCCCACCATGGGACACGAATGAACGTGTCCTTAAGATTTGAAACAATCAATGGTGAAAATGGAAGCAAGTAAGGTTTACCGAATGAACGGAGTCCGCACAAATGAGCCAACAGCACCATTAGTCCCGACATAATGCCAAACAATCCAAACGAGCCAGCTAGGATCATGAGTACGAACCGAATGAGCCTTGCGGCAATCCCCATATTAACTGCAGGTATAACGAAGCTCGCGATTGCTGTGAACGAGACGACAATAACCATCGCTGCAGAGACAAGACCGGCTTGAACGGCTGCTTGACCAAGTACGAGTGCGCCAACGATTGAGATCGCAGGGCCGATAATACGAGGCATCCGGACCCCGGCCTCACGCAATATTTCGAAGGTGATCTCCATTAGAAATGCTTCAACAAGTGCTGGGAATGGAACCCCTTCACGCTGCGCAGCAAGACTAATCAGCAGGGAGGTTGGCAGCATCTCCTGATGAAACGTCGTAATGGCGATATAGAGCGATGGCAGCAGCATCGAAATAAAGAAGGACGTCATCCGAATGAGCCGGAGAAACGTCGATATATCATAGCGCTGATAGTAATCCTCGCTCGATTGAAAAAATTTCACGAAGGTGACAGGTGTGATGAGAACAAACGGGGTGCCCGACACCATAATGACGACTTGCCCCTCTAGAATGCTCGCACAGGCTGTATCTGGCCGTTCTGTATTCTGGATCAGCGGAAACGGTGTAAACGCTTTGTCTTGAATAAACTCCTCGATGTATCCACTTTCTAGAATTGCATCAATCTCAATCTGTTTGATACGGCGATGCACTTCTTTCACGACATCATCCTGCGCAATCCCCTGCAAGTAAATGACAGCGATGTTCGTACGTGTCTCTCGTCCGACGATCTTGTAGTCAAAGCGCAATTTAGGGGATTTAATTATTCGTCGAACGAGTGCCGTATTCGTCCTCAAATTCTCTGTGAAGCCTTCCTTCGGACCACGAACAACGGTCTGGGAGGTTGGCTCTTCCACTGACCGACCTTCTCCGCCAGTCGTATCGATAATGATTGCTCTGAGGCTTCCATCTACAAGAATGACAGAGCTGCCCTCAAGCATCGCATATCCCACTTCCTCAATGGCTGTGGCTGGAAAGATTTTGCCGACTGCAATCGACCGTTCCATCAGATGCGTGTATAAGCTATCCGCCTCTTCTTTTACTTGGCTGTTGGCATCTTCCAATAAACCAAGCAGCATCGTACCAATTGCAGTGCCATCCACAATGCCATCCATATAAAACAAGACATATCGCTGATTAGGAAATGATCGATGCGTCAGCGTCCGGCAAACGATATCCGCTCCTCCGCCAAGGAATCGCTCAAGCCGCTCCATATTTTGTTCCAAGTCGGGAACAAGCAGCTGTTCGCCATGCTGTCTTTGGTCATCGCCAGCTTGTTTATCATTGCCTGCTGATTGCTTCTTGAACATCAACGGATTCCTTTCTCGCTTCATTAGTTGCCTCAACTTGTACGCTCTTAGTGCTGCTAGCACTGTTGGATTTGGAGCGAACTTTCTTCCTCAGTAACATAACAAGCAGCAGAACAATTGGAATGACGATTTGAAAAATCGGAAAATGAAATTTCAGATTTCGTTCAAACCCTACGTTGACTTGATGCATATAACTTTTGAACCAGAAAGATCCGCAATAAATGCCGATACCAATCGGAATAGCCGCAATGCGAAGCGAAATACGAAACAAATAAGAAAATGCAATCGATGCGCCCAAATAATAAGCCGTAAGCTTCACGTATACCGCCGAAAACAAAAGCAACGACACAAGGGGATCAATTCTCTCTAAAGAATCGCCTAGCTCGACAAAGGTTGTAGCAAGTAGTAGTGGAACGACGCTCCAACTTGCAAATTGGCCAAGGGACGCAATCGTAATGATATTCATAAGTGTAATAAAGGAGCCGGCAAACACATAGCCCTTAATCGTTATCCTCATCACGACCTCATAGTTATCTGCGGCGATATAACGCCAAAACATGAGAAAAAGAACCATCTCTCCATATGGGAAGGAGATGATCTCTGGAATAGCTGCAGCCCACACTGGCTTGAAGCCGTGTTCGAATATTGGCATCAATCGGCCCAGGTCGATCAACCCAGCACTAAGAAGTAGAACGAAAAGCACAATGTAGATCGTTATTAAAATTGGAAGCAGCACTTCCACCATTCGAAAGAGGATACTTGGTCCCCCGAGAACTGCATAACCGCTAATGAAGCATATGATCAGAATAACCATCGATAGTGGTGTATCCGGTAGTAAAAACATGATGGAAAGATCTGCGAACTCGCGAACATTGCGAATGCATTTGTAGCTATAATAGATAACGTAGATAAATCCGAACACGAAACCGATAGTGCGGCCAAAATATAGCTTAAAAATCTCGATTAGATTTCTATCTGGTTCAAGCTTCTGTATTTGCAGCGTTATACAGCTAAGCAGCAGCAGTCCCGCCAGCGCACCGACGAGTACAGACATCCAAGCATCACGATCTGCATTACCTCCTAACAGAAACAACGAAGAGCTTCCGATCAAGAACAGTATGACGGTCGAAGCTAGTTGTCTTGGGGATATCATAGCCAGTTCTGTCTCCTCCTAGTATCAGAATTATGTACTTTACCATCCCCTAATCAATGGGAAACAATGCACGTAAATTACTTTTGTTTCTATAACACTATTACGTTTATCCGTTTTCAGAGTGATTAATGAACTGGATGATGCCTAAGTAGCGATGATGAGAGTTAGATGTAAGTGACTTGCGCCAATTCTGAACTAATAAAGGCAGGACCGTCGTAAATGCGAATATTTCCCCGGACGGGATAACAGAATGGATGGATAAACCGTGTTTAAGACGGCCCCCCAATTACCTCGATTGACTGGCAGAAGATTTTCAAACTTCATTTCTTCAGAGAAGAATACTGCTAAAAGCCCAATGATGCCCAGGCACAGAATGATGAATATATAGACTTGCGCAAGGCGGAACAACACCTCGACTCCATTGCTAAGTACATAAATCATGACGATCGCCATAGTTGCATTAATAACGAACAAAGGTGTTTCATCATAAGCGGAGGCAATCAGAAGATCACCTGCCTCACGAAGATTGCGAGCGGCGTTATAAATGAAATAAGCAAGAATAAACAAGCTTAGCGGAAAAGCGAGATACGGTCCGAGTATGCGCCGCATGTAGGCACTTATGATAAGCTCAGGATACTGTCGGAACAAGTAATTGTATAGCGCATAAAGAAGGAGCGCACCAGGAATCGCAATCAGGATGGATAGCCAAGTGGCATGATTGGATTTCAAGCCAATGTGAACGACAATTGCTGTTCCGAACTCGAATAAAATCATAAGCGACAACAGCTGTTTCGTATGAATCATCTGTTTTGGTTGCATAAGCTCCTCCAGACCCAATCTGTTATTCATCTAATCATTCCTAAATGAGGGCGGCATTATGAAGAAGCGCTACTGGCGTATAAAGGCCGCTTAAACCTTTTAAGAATTCATTAATGTTGTCGGCCATCCGTTAAATGTTATGGTTCATTAATAGCAACCAAAAAAAGATGGAGGGATACAACTGCTATGGGCTTTAAAACTCGTCGAATGTTGACGCTGCTTATCATTGGTTTACTAGTAACAGGACTGATTCCAATCCGAATCGAACGTGTTTTGGCGGGAACCGGTGGAGAGATTTATACCATTGCCGGAGGCAACTATGGTGATTCGGGGGATGGGGGTTCAGCGACTGATGCGGAGTTATCCTACCCGTCAGCTGTAGCAATGGATGGCAGCGGGAATTTGTACATCGCGGATATTAACAACAACAAGATAAGAAAGATATCAACCGATGGTTCCATCCGTACGGTGGCGGGAACCGGTAATTATGGTTACGCGGGAGACGGTGGTCAGGCTGTTGATGCTGAGTTGCGCAGCCCGTCAGGAGTGGCGGTAGATCAAGCTGGCAATCTGTATATTGCCGATAAGTATAATAACAGAATACGGAAGGTAGCAACGGATGGAGAGATTACCACGATTGCGGGCACCGGAAGCAGTGGTTATTTTGGAGACGGTGGTCAAGCTGTTGATGCTAAGCTGAGCAGTCCAAGCGGAGTGGCGGTAGATAGCGCTGGAAATATCTATATCGCAGACACTTCCAACCATCGAATTCGGAAAGTTGATCCTTCCGGCAGCATCTCGACGGTAGCGGGATCTGATGATAGCGGTTATTCGGGCGACGACGTATCGGCCGTTGAGGCGAGGTTATATTATCCAAATGCAGTGGCGGTAGACCATGCTGGCAATCTGTATATTGCCGATACGTACAATAATAGAATAAGGAAAGTAGATGCGAGCGGGAATATTAGCACCGTGGCCGGGTCGTCGAGCACGGGTGGCTATTCAGGCGACGGCGGTCAGGCTGTTGACGCACAATTGAATGAACCGGAAGGTATAGCAGTTGACGGCAGCGGGAATTTGTATATCGCGGATACAGACAACAACAGGATTAGAAAAGTGATACCAAACGGCATAATTATGACAATAACGGGAACGGGGACATCTGGTTATTCGGGGGATGGAGGTCCAGGGAAACTTGCAGAAATAGACGGGCCTGCCGGATTAGTGATAAGTAGCAGTGGGGACATGTATATTGCCGATAAATACAACTATGCGATACGCAAGCAAGTTACTTACATCCCTTCGAGCGATGCGAGTTTAAACAATATCGTGCTGTCGAGCGGCACGTTAAGCCCGGCATTCGCACCCGGCACACTTGAATACTCAGCAAGCGTCGTGAATGGGGTCAGCAGTATTCGCGTGACGCCAACGACGTCGGACTCTTTAATAACGGTGAAGGTAAACGGAGCAAGTGTGGCTAGCGGGTCCCAGTCAGGAGATATTACCCTTGATGTAGGGAGCAATACGATTACACTAGTGGCTTTGGCGGAGGATGGCGTAACGACGAAAAGATACACCATAACGATAGAGCGTTTACGCAGCAGTAACGCCAATCTAAGTCAACTGACGTTATCAAGCGGCGCGTTAAGCCCGTCGTTCGCCTCAAACACAACGAGCTACACAGCGATTGCAAATCAGAGTGGGATAACGGTGACTCCAACCATGGCGGATGCAATGGCTGCTGTAAAGGTGAACGGGACGACGGTTGCGAATGGTGCTGCGTCACCATTGATCCCGCTTTCAGTTGGCAATACTGGGATTGTAATTGAAGTAACGGCGCAGGATGGAACAACGACGAAGACTTACACAATTAATGTAACGAGAACGATAAGCTCAGATGCCAATTTAAGTGGACTAGTCCTATCGAACGGTACGTTAAGTCCAACATTCGAAGCGGGAACAACGAACTATATGGCAGCTGTAGGCAATAGTGTGAGCAGCATAACGATCAAGCCAACAGTTGCGGATAGTAGTTCAACCGTGAGCGTGAATGACGAGCCGGTGAATAGCGGCGAAGCATCCGCATCGCTTCCGCTCATTGTAGGAAGTAATACGATAACGGTGAAGGTAACGGCCGAGGATGGAACGTTTAAGACGTACACCGTGACGGTAACGCGAGCGGCAAGCAGTAACGCAGACTTGAGCGATTTGGCGTTATCGAGCGGCACGCTAACGCCATCATTCCTGCCGGGAACATACAAGGCGAGTGTGGGCAATAACGTAAGCAGCGTTACGATTAAGCCGACAGCAGCGGACCCGACGCATGCAACAGTTATGATTAGTCTCTACAACGGAAGTGGAGACCTGATGAGCGGACCGTTGCCGGTAGCCAGCGGTACGGCATCGCCGTCGCTGGCGTTAGGGGTAGGTAATAATACAATTAGTTTATTGGTTACGGCCGAGGATGGAACGACGAAAACATACACAGTAACGATAACGCGGGGCGCAAGCAGCGATGCGGAGTTGAGTAATTTAACATTGTCGAACGGTACACTGACGCCGGCGTTCGGGGGTACGTACACGGCAAGCGTAGGAAATAGCGTGAACAGCATCACAGTAACAGCGACATTCTCGGACGCTGTCAATGCTGCGGCTGCGGCAAGTGTCTATGATAGTGGCGGTACATTAGTGAGTGGTCCACATCTGTTGATCAGCGGGGAAGCATCGCCGTCGCTTCCGCTGAGCGTAGGAAGCAATGAGATTTCCATTATCGTGACGGCCCAAGACGGTACGTCCAGAACGTACACGGTAATGGTAACGCGAGCAGCACAAAGCAACAATGCAGATTTAAGCGGATTAGTGTTATCGAATGGAACGCTTAGCCCGATGTTCGGGGCAGGAACAATCAGCTATACGGCAAGCGTAGGCAATGGTGTAAGCAATATTACGCTAACGCCAACGGTAGCGGATAGCAGTTCGACCGTGAGCGTGAATGACGAATCGGTGAATAGCGGCGAAGCCTCTACATCGCTTCCGCTCATTGTAGGGAGCAATACGATAACGGTGAAGGTTACCGCTGGGAATGGAACAACCAAGATTTACACGGTAACGGTAACTAGAGGAGCACTGAGCAACAATACAGATTTAAGCGGATTAGTGTTATCGAGCGGCACGCTTAGCCCGGTGTTCGGGGCAGGAACGATCAACTATACGGCAAGCGTGGGTAATGGTGTAAGCAGCATAACGATCAAGCCAACGGTTGCGGATAGCCGTTCAACTGTGAGCGTGAACGATGTTCCGGTGAATAGCGGGGAAGCATCTGCATCGCTTCCGCTCATTGTAGGAAGTAATACGATAACGGTGAAGGTAACGGCCGAGGATGGAACGTTTAAGACGTACACCGTGACGGTAACGCGAGCGGCAAGCAGTAACGCAGACTTGAGCGATTTGGCGTTATCGAGCGGCACGCTAACGCCATCATTCCTGCCGGGAACGTACAAGGCGGGTGTGGGCAATAACGTAAGCAGCGTTACGATTAAGCCGACAGCAGCGGACCCGACGTATGCAACAGTTATGATTAGTCTCTACAACGGAAGTGGAGACCTGATGAGCGGACCGTTGCCGGTAGCCAGCGGTACGGCATCGCCGTCGCTGGCGTTAGGGGTAGGTAATAATACAATTAGTTTATTGGTTACGGCCGAGGATGGAACGACGAAAACATACACAGTAACGATAACGCGGGGCGCAAGCAGCGATGCGGAGCTGAGTAATTTAACATTGTCGAACGGTACACTGACGCCGGCGTTCGGGGGTACGTACACGGCAAGCGTAGGAAATAGCGTGAACAGCATCACAGTAACAGCGACATTCTCGGACGCTGTCGATGCTGCGGCTGCGGCAAGTGTCTATGATAGTGGCGGTACATTAGTGAGTGGTCCACATCTGTTGATCAGCGGGGAAGCATCGCCGTCGCTTCCGCTGAGCGTAGGAAGCAATGAGATTTCCATTATCGTGACGGCCCAAGACGGTACGTCCAGAACGTACACGGTAATGGTAACGCGAGCAGT
>NZ_QGTQ01000010.1:145596-188463 GCF_003182255.1 Paenibacillus cellulosilyticus
CGCTTCCGCTGAGCGTAGGAAGCAATGAGATTTCCATTATCGTGACGGCCCAAGACGGTACGTCCAGAACGTACACGGTAATGGTAACGCGAGCAGTACAAAGCAACAATGCAGATTTAAGCGGATTAGTGTTATCGAATGGAACGCTTAGCCCGGTGTTCGGGGCAGGAACAATCAGCTATACGGCAAGCGTGGGTAATGGTGTAAGCGGCATTACGCTAACACCAACGGTAGCGGATAGCCGTTCAACTGTGAGCGTGAATGAGGTTCCGGTGAACAGCGGCGAAGCCTCTGACATGCTTCCGCTTATGGTAGGGAACAACACGATAAGGGTGAAGGTCACAGCCGAGGATGGAACGACCAAGACGTACACGATAACGGTAACGCGGAGCGCAGGCGGTACTGCACATTTAAGTGGATTAGTCCTATCGAGCGGTACGTTAAGCCCAGAGTTTGAACCGCTCACAGCCGACTATACATCAAGCGTGGGCAATAGTGTAGATAGCGTGACCGTTACGATGGAGGTGCCCGATGTAGACAGGAATGCGGTGACGGTAAGTGTTCACCATATATCTGGAACGCTCCTAAGCGGGCCATTCGACATGTCGGGTGGTACTGCGGCCTTTTCACTTCCGCTCGTTGTGGGGAGCAATGAGATTTCTATCATCGTAAGGACGAATGACAATGTAAGAAATACGTATAAAGTCAAGATGACTCGGGCTGCAGCTCCTGTCACTGGTGGGGGAGTGGTGTCGCCAGTGAACAGCTCAACGGTCAATGATCAGCTGTATATCGATTTGAATGGGCAGGAGATCGATTTAGAAGACGTTGACACCAAGCAGCCGTATGCCACGCTTGAAGCAACGCCGAAAGACGATGTAGTCTTTGTTAATATTCCAGCGAGTGTTCTGACAGAGTTGGCCATCAAGAATCCTAATTTCTACCTTGAAATTAAGACGCCATATGGGATCTACCAAGTCCCCGTTGATTTGGCATTGATAATTCCCGAATTGCCGAAATTGATTGCAAAGTATAATTTGCAGGCTGACAATCTCAGCTTCAAGGTCGTTTTGACCAATAGATCTGAGGATCAAACCTTTCGCTCCGCGGTTGAAGATGACCTGCCAGGCAGTAAAGTGATAAGCGATATGGTTGATTTTCATATGGAGATTATGAATATGAAGACGGGCCAATCGCTTGGTGCGGTGGAGCAATTCTCGCAGGCTCTGATTCGAATCATCCCATTGTCCAAGAGTGTTAGTGAAATGCCGGAGCAATGGGGCGCATTCTGCTACAACGGAGCGACGAAGACATACGAGTTTGTCCCTGCTAAAACCGTATTGATCGATGGACTGCCGTACGTGTGGATCTACTCTTACTCGAATAGTGTATACGTCGTCGCGGACCATGCAATAAGTTTTGCGGATGTTAATCGAGGATGGGCGAAGCCATTCATCGAGTTGGCCGCATCGAAGGGGATTGTTGAAGGCACAGGGGACGGCAAGTTCGAACCAACTCGAACGGTAACACGGGTGGAGTTCGCTACAATGCTTGTTCGGGCACTAGGACGCCATAGTTCCGAGGCTGGCTCGTCACCTTATAACGATGTGAAGCCCACCGCATGGTATTATGAAGCGGTAGCAAATGCGAAGTCGCTTGGACTGCTGGATTTTACAAACGGTCAGAGATTCCTGCCGAATCAACCGCTGACTCGCGAGGAGATGGCGAGCATGTTGACGGCTGCAGTGACGATGGAGCATTTGTCGATTCCAGGCAAGTATGTCAGCTTGGAAGATTACAAAGATGTGGGAAGCGTAACAGCAGCATACCTGGAAAGTGTACGCACAATGATACAACTTAACATCATGACAGGAACGAGCGCGGATACGTTCAGCCCGAAAGCGACAACGACACGCGAACAAGCGGCGGCCGTACTCATTAGAACACTGCAAGCGCTTGGATGGTTAGACAATTAAATGAATTTAAATAAAATCCGCATGAGTTGGAAGTTTCCAACCCATGCGGATTTTTTGACAGCGGATTTCAACTAATGCAAATAATTGCTCGCCGCTTGACGACAAGAGCGCAGGTCTAAACCGGGGTAGAGACAGGCAGCCTGATCTGAAACCTCGTTTCAACAAACGGTCTGCTGTTCATTTCCAGCGTACCGCGGTGAGCCAGCGAGATATCCTTGACGATAGATAAGCCGATCCCCAAGCCTTCTCCCTTTCGCCCGCCGTCCACTCGGTAGAAGCGTTCGAAGATATGCTTCTGGTGCGCAGGGGGAATTCCTTTGCCCTTATCCTTAACGATAATGTTAACAGCTTGGTCGTCGGCAGTTAGCTCAATGCCGAGATAGTGTCCATCTTTCCCGTATCTGACCGCATTGTCCAGAAGATTGCGTAATGCTCGCTCAATAAGCGAAGCATCGATCAGGAGCTGAACATCTTCATCTGGCATTTCGACGTCCAGCTCCACTTGTTCGCCATCGAGTATCATGATGTATTCCACCGCAATTTTACGAATGATTTCTGATAAATTATGATTTTGCAAATGAATGGTAATATCTTCCTCATCCTGTCGGGAGACTTCAAGCATTTGATCCAGCAGCTTGTCCATATATCGGCAGCGCTGGAGGATGATTTTGGCTCTAGTATGGAGTTCTTGTTGGTCCTTATAATTGCCTGTGCGAATCAGCTCGGCGCAGCCAAGCATTGTCGTCAAAGGTGTTCGCAAATCATGTGACAGGTTAGATAGAAGCAGTTTGCGTTTGTTCTCGAACTGCTGGATTTCTCCGAATTGAGAATGAATTCGCTGAGCCATCGAATTATAATGCCTCGCAAGCTGACCAAGTTCGTCTTTGGAGCTGTCTGCCAGTTCTGCAACAGGAGAATTGCTTTGAAGATTCAGTTGATTGACCGCGTTGTTTAGCTTGCGAATTCTTTTATTGATTCTGGAGAAAATCCATAAACCAAGCAGGAATGGAATTGAGAACGACAAAATGAGCGGAGCTACTAAAGTCAACAGAGATTTATGCGAGCGAATAAGAAAATACATCTCACCTTGCTTCATCGCGGAGGCAGGAAGGCTGAGCAGCATGAAATACGTTTCCCCTTCCCTGGATACCGGAGTGAGGATATTTACTTCATCGTTTTTTAAATATCCCTCTGGCATATTCTGCATAAGAAGCGCCAGATCGCGAAACGTAAAATTCGGATTAAGTCCTGTGGTATCATAGATGGCTTGTCCGTTGCTATCCATCCACAAAAATCGGATGGATGGATGTTCCTCATGTGCGCCATCTAAAATCGACTTCAATGTATCCTTCCCTAACTCGGGTTGTTCGTCAATCGAATCCACAATGGAGTGTGCAAGCGGGTTCAACTCCAACAGAGCATAGCCCTTATTTGCAATTTTGCCGATCCAAACAGACGAGCAGCCGAACAGTACCATACTTAAGGCAGCACTAACAACGAGCAATAGCCATAGTTTGGTCTTTAAGATCATAGGTCTACTCCCGTCAGACGGTAACCTACTCCGCGGATCGCTTGAATGGCCCAGGGAGATCCCGCTCGCTCCAGCTGCTTGCGCAGCCGGCTCATATATACGCTTAAATTGTTATCGTCATATCGTTCATGCTGCCATACTTGTTGATAGATTTCCAGTTTCGTCATCACCCGGTCGGGATTTTTCATCAGGAGCTGCATTAAGTCGCGTTCTACCGAAGTCAACGATATCTTTTCGTTATGAATGAGCATTGAATAATTATCGACGTCGAGAATTAGATTGTTTAAACGAACGATAACAGAAGTGTGAGTAGACACCGGATATCGCCTGCGTAGAACAGCTTGAATGCGGGCAATCAACTCCATGGGACTAAAGGGCTTCGTCATGTAATCATCGGCGCCGAGTCCAAGCGTGGTGATCTTATCCTGCTCCTGTCTTCTTGCACTGACCACGATCGTTAATGTGTTCATCCGACGATTGCGCAAATAACTGAGAACCTCGAAGCCGTCGCTATCCTCCATCATGAGATCCAGAACGACCACATCGATCGGATTTGATTCCATTTGTTCGATCGCTTGGCGCCCAGATTCTGCTTCGATTGCATGCATACCGGACTGTTCGATTTGGGTACGAATCATTTCGCGGATTTGGGGATCATCATCAACCACAAGAATTTTTTCCATCTAAAGCTCTTCCTCGCTATCTCGGGAGTTTAATTAGTTCGATAATAGCACGTTTGGATGATAGTTGTCTCTTTATCGACATCTCGTTTGTTGAGTTAGAGGGGGTGGCTATAGTTAAGTAGCTTGGTGATTTCTTTCATACTTTTAAGATTTCTTTAAGAGTTTTAATAGGCGCTGCTAAGTATAATTTTTTTGTTAGGAGAGGACCAGATTAGAGGAAGCCGCTTACAGAAGCCATCAAGTGACACATGAATCAGACGTTTTAGATTGAACTAATCCTCTCGTTCTTTTTTTGGTAGAGAGAGCATACATTTTCCGGATTCATCGCTTGAACTGCAAGACGGCTGAGTTATGAAGCGGCAGGTTCTGGACAAAGCCAGGACAAGGGAAATGAAAAAGATGCTTGCTGATCATTGAAACGCACTGCAATATAGAAAAAGGGAGGAATACATATGAATCTATACAAACGAACTCGACGATTTCTGGCAGCAATCTTATCCGTCGTCATTGTACTGGGATTAATTCCGACTACGGGGAAAGCAAGCGCGGCAACGACTATGGTCAAAGTGGTTCAGATCGCTGCGGCCCAGAATAATTCCATCGCTTTGAAGTCAGATGGCACCGTCTTCGCCTGGGGAAACAACGTCACCAGTTGGGCCAAACCGCCCGAAGGGCTAACAGACGTGGTCGAGATTTACGCTAAAGACACTGTCTTTCTGGCTCGCAAATCGAACGGCACGGTGGTCGTATGGGGGAGCAACGAAGCAAGTGAGACGACGATACCTAACGGCCTGAACAATGTCATCTCCATGGCTTCCGCAGGTCATCACACGTTGATGGTATCGAAATCAGGCGTTATTAGCGGTGCCGGTACGGCGGTCGCATGGGGGCTCAACGGGAATGGACAATCGGATGTGCCAGTTGATGCGCAGGCTGCGGTCACCAAGGTAGCCGCGGGTTCTTATTATTCGATGGCTTTAAAAATTAATGGTACGGTCGTCGATTGGGGAACAAATGGCCTCGGTTCGACGCTCAAGCCCGCAGATTTGTCTAATGTGGTTGCTATTGATGCTGGATATATGTATGCATTGGCACTAAAGTCGGATGGTACGGTTGCAGCCTGGGGAAAGGAATATGACGAGAACGGTATTCTAAATGTGTCAGGCCTGACTGGTATTACAGCCATATCGGCTAATAGTACACATGCATTGGCGTTGAAGAGCGACGGCACGGTGGTCGGCTGGGGGGATAATAAATATGGCAAAGCAACCCCGCCTGTTGGACTTACAGATGTTGTTGCGATCTCGGCGGGCGTCGATCATTCCCTGGCATTGAAGAGCGATGGTACCGTCGTTAGCTGGGGCTTGCAAACATCGGTGCCGGGCAACAACGAATTGAGCAGTTTGACGATTTCAGAGGGGACGTCGAACATTGCGTTTGATCCTTCCGTTACTTCGTATCAGTATGACATCAGTCCGTATGAAACAAGCGTCCATATCGATGCAGTGTTGAAAGATACTGCTTCTTCCGAACTGTATATCAACGATCAGTTGCAAAAAAGCGGATCGACAGTCGCCGTCGCGGTTCCGGCTACCGGGGCAGTTATCAAGATTTTAGTGAAGCCTTATTTAAAGGAATCCAGAACCTATACACTAACGATATCGCGCGATCGGGAGCCGCCTTCGGTGACCTTCTCTCCTAATGGCAGCAGCACGACACCATTAAGAACGATTTCGACTTCCGTTAAGGTCACGGATACGACGAGCGGTGTCGACCCGTCAACCCTGGAGTATGCTTGGTCACAAGCGGCTTCCGCTCCTGCTAGTGGATGGGCTAACTTCTCTCTCATTCCATATACTCAACTCGCGCAATTTACGCACGCCGGTGCGGATGGGAATTGGTATTTGCACATCCGGGCCAAGGATTATACAGGGAAATTGGCGGAAGTAAGTTCAGAACCATTTTTGATTGATAACACGGCTCCGGTGCTAAGTCTGACGATGAAGAAGGCGGACGATACTGCGTATTTGGAAGATTCTTGGTCGAATCAGGCTGTGGTCATAAGCGCCGCAGCGATAGATGCACAAAGCGCCAATGTAACAGTTAAGTATACGCTCGACGGAGGCAAGACATGGACGAGTTATACAGATCCGATCACGATACCTGATTCCGGAATTTATACAGTTATCATTCAGGCGAGCGATGCGATAGGCAACGTGCAAACCGAAAGCCGCACCATAAGAATCACCGAGGGTGACTTAAAACTGACGATAACAAAGGTGAAGGTAACTGGCGGTGACGATTATTCGAGCGGGGACTGGACGAATAGTAGTGTCCGGGTAACTGCTACGGCTGAAACCAAGGCAGGCGAGACGATTCTCGCAGACTCCTTCACTTGGGATATGAACGAAGTAGATATGGGGAAATATTCTGGGCAACAAATCTTTTTCTTCACTGACGGCATGAACTCTGGCGAGTTCAAAGTTAAGGATTCTCTTGGGAATAGTTTAACCGCTCCATATGCAGTTAATATCGACAGGACAGCGCCGACGGTTTCCTTCAGTCCGAATGGCAACGCAGCGTTGGCGCGAGAGGCATCGGTAACGGCAACGGTTGCCGACAGCGGTGGCAGCGGGTTGGTAGAATCCGCACTGGAATATGTGTGGACGCAAAGTACAGGGGAACCAACAGACGGTTGGTTGCCGTTGAATAATGGCAGTACATTGACGAAGGAGGGCGTAGATGGGAATTGGTACTTGCATATTCGAGGGAAAGATGCGGCAGGCAATGAGATAAACGCTGTATCCAGCCCTTTCGTGCTGGATAACGCTGCTCTGAACAGCACACTCAGTCCGGATACGGGCAGCTTCGATAAGAAGGAGTCAGCGCAAGCCGATGTCGATACGATGCTGATGCTGAATGGCAACACGTTGGTGGGGATCAGCAACGGGACAGACGAGCTCTTACCCGGAATGGATTATGTGATTACGGGCAACACGGTGGTCATCCAGAAAAGCTATCTGATCTTGCAGCCGGAAGGTGCTGTTAGCCTGACGTTCACATTCAGCGGCGGATCAGTTCAGACGTTGACGATCACGATCGACGACACAACACCGTTGAACAGCACGATCAGCCCGGATATAGCCAGCTTCGATAAGAAAATTTCTGCGCAAGCCGATGTCGATACGACGTTGACGCTGAACGGCAACACATTGACTGGCATCAGCAACGATGGCATTGCTCTTGTGTCCGGCACCGATTATTCAGTATCGGGCGATGTGGTGACAATTCTGAAAAATTATCTGGCTTCACAACCGCTAGGAGTAACAAGCTTGACGTTCACATTCAGCTCGGGGGCGATTCAGACGCTGATCTTTATGATTAGCGACACAACGCCGTCGAACAGTACGATCAGCCCGAACGCAGGCAGCTTCGATAAGAAAACTTCTGCGCAAGCTGATATCGATACGACACTGACGTTAAACGGAAACACGTTGACTGGCATCAGTAACGGAGCCGAGACGCTTGTGCTTGGCACGGACTACACCGTGACAGGCAACACGGTGACGCTCTTGAAGAGCTACTTGGCTGTGCAAGCGGTAGGTACCACAAGCTTGACGTTCACGTTCAGCGGCGGAGCGAATCAGACACTGACGATCACGGTCAACGACACAACGCCGCAGAACAGTACGATCAGCCCGAACGCAGGCAGCTTCAATAAGAAAGTTTCTGCGCAAGCGGATGTATCAGCGACGCTGACGCTAAACGGCAACACGTTGATCGGCATCAGCAACGGGGCTGGGACCCTTGTGCTTGGCACTGACTACACCGTGACAGGCAACACGGTGACGATTCTGAAGAGCTACTTGGCTGAGCAAGCGGTAGGTACCACAAGCTTGACGTTCACGTTCAGCGGCGGAGCGAATCAGACACTGACGATCACAGTCAACGACACAACGCCGCAGAACAGTACGATCAGCCCGAACGCAGCCAGTTTCGATAAGAAAACTTCTGTGCAAGCGGATGTATCAACGACGCTGACTTTAAGCGGCAATACGTTGATCGGCATCAGCAACGGAGCCGAGACGCTTGTGCTTGGCACGGACTACACCGTGACAGGTAACACGGTGACGCTCTTGAAGAGCTACTTGGCTGCGCAAGCGGTAGGTACCACAAGCTTGACGTTCACGTTCAGCGGCGGAGCAGATCAGACATTGGCGATCACGGTCAACGACACAACGCCGCAGAACAGTACGATCAGCCCGAACGCAGGCAGCTTCAATAAGAAAGTTTCTGCGCAAGCAGATGTCGATACGACGCTGACGCTGAACGGCAACACGTTGACTGGCATCAGCAACGGAGCCGAGACGCTTGTGCTTGGCACGGACTACACCGTGACAGGCAACACGGTGACGATTCTGAAGAGCTACTTGGCTGAACAATCGGTAGGCGCAACGAGCTTGACGTTCACGTTCAGTGGCGGAGCAGATCAGACATTGACGATTACAGTCAACGACACAACGCCGCAGAATAGTACGGTCAGCCCGAATGTAGCCAGCTTCGATAAGAAAATTTCTGCGCAAGCGGATGTCGATACGACGCTGACGTTGAACGGCAACACGTTGACTGGCATCAGCAACGGGGCTGGGACCCTTGTGCTTGGCACGGACTACACCGTGACAGGCAACACGGTGACGATTCTGAAGAGCTACTTGGCTGAACAATCGGTAGGCGCAACGAGCTTGACGTTCACGTTCAGTGGTGGAGCAGATCAGACATTGACGATTACAGTCAACGACACAACGCCGCAGAATAGTACGGTCAGCCCGAATGTAGCCAGCTTCGATAAGAAAATTTCTGCGCAAGCGGATGTCGATACGACGCTGACGCTGAACGGCAACACGTTGACTGGCATCAGCAACGGGGCTGGGACCCTTGTGCTTGGCACTGACTACACCGTGACAGGCAACACGGTGACGATTCTGAAGAGCTACTTGGCTGAACAATCGGTAGGCGCAACGAGCTTGACGTTCACGTTCAGTGGCGGAGCAGATCAGACATTGACGATTACAGTCAACGACACAACGCCGCAGAATAGTACGGTCAGCCCGAATGTAGCCAGCTTTGATAAGAAAGTTTCTGCGCAAGCGGATGTCGATACGACGCTGACGCTGAACGGTAACACGTTGACTGGCATCAGCAACGGAGCCGAGGCACTTGTGCTTGGCACTGACTACACCGTGACAGGCAACACGGTGACGATTCTGAAGAGCTACTTGGCTGCACAATCGGTAGGTACAAAGAGCTTGACGTTCACGTTCAGTGGCGGAGAGAATCAGACACTGACGATCACAGTCAATGACACAACGCCGCAGAATAGTACGATCAGCCCGAACGCAGCCAGTTTCGATAAGAAAACTTCTGCGCAAGCAGATGTCGATACGACGCTGACGCTGAACGGCAACACGTTGATCGGCATCAGTAACGGAGCTGAGGTACTTGTGCTTGGCACTGATTACACCGTAACAGGCAACACGGTGACGATTCTGAAGAGCTATTTGGCTGCGCAATCAGTAGGCACCACAAGCTTGACGTTCACGTTCAGCGGCGGAGCGGATCAGACGTTGACGATTACGATTAGTGACACAACGTTGCCAAGCTACACAGTGACGTATAGCGGTAACGGAAGTACGGGGGGAAGCGTACCAACGGACAGCGGATTTTATGAGCAAGGGGTTTCGGTATTGGTGTCCGGTAACCCGGGAAGTTTGAGTAAAACGGGCTACACATTCGCAGGCTGGAACACGCAAGCAGATGGAAACGGAACGAATTATTCGGCGGGAGCGACCGTCACTATAGGAACCGCTAATGTGACGCTTTATGCGAAATGGATAAGCAACATCGCAGATTTAAGCGATTTGACGCTATCGGGCAATACGCTGAATCCGACTTTCGATGCAGCCACAACAAGCTATACGGTCAACGTGACAACCAGCATGAGCAGCATCACTGTAACGGCGACGGTCCGTGACGCCGTCGATGCTACGGTTACGGCGACGGCGTATAACAACGCAGGGACGATAACTAGCGGTCCAATCCCATTGACAAGTGGTGCTGTGTCCCCGTCGTTTCCGCTGAACGTAGGCATCAATTTGATTAACCTAGTCGTGACAGCAGAGGATGGTACAACGAAGACCTATGCAATTACAGTGAACCGTGCTTCCAATAATGGCAGCGGCGGTTCAATTGTACCGCCGACGGTACCAAGCGAAGAACAAGCGCCGGGCACATCGACAGAGGAGCCGCCAACAGATACGAGTCCGACCTTTGCATTCTCTGATATTGTTGGACATTGGGCCGAAACCTACATCAAGCAAGCTGCTGGTATTGGTATCGTCACGGGCTACCCGGATGGTACATTCAAGCCAAACCACACTGTGACTCGCGCTGAATTTACGGTAATGCTGATGAATGCGCTTAAGCTGCCGGTTGAAGCAGCAGCGCTATCGTTCACCGATACAGCGAAGATTGGTTCTTGGGCACAGAAGGCGGTCGCACAGGCTGTGCAAGCGGGAATTATTAATGGTTATGCGGATGGCAGCTTCCGCCCGGATGCGGAAATAACACGCGCCGAAATGGCTATGATGCTTGCAAATGCATTGCATTTGTCACTTGGGGCGAACGTCGCAACTAGTTTCGCGGACGACATGGATATTCCGGCATGGGCAAAAGCTGCGGTATCAGCCATTAAGACACTTGGTCTTATACAGGGTAAAAGTTCAAATATATTCGATCCTGATGCCAGCACAACAAGGGCGGAGGCAGTTACCGCATTGATGAGGATGTTGGCGCAACAAAGTTAGTCTTTGTAACAAATTAAGTCGCAGGGAGTAGTTGTTTCGAAGGGGATAAGAGCTTGCTTTGAGAGCCGTGAGCAATCGGCTTCAGGGCAAGCTTTTTTATTGTAGTATCGCCAGTTTTCTGCAGGTCCGCTGACAATGAAACCTTGGCCGTTCTTAACCTCTACAAATCTATGAACATGCGGAATCTGAGCCGTACAACAGATAAGGACGCCTTCGCAGATCGAGTCTTTAAGAAACCATTAATGTTGTTCGCTATATCACAAATGTTATGTTCATCTATAGCAAGCATCTAAAGGCTGCGATAGCAAGATCGAATACTGCATCATATCCGGATCAAGACTGTATTGGGCTTGATGCCAATCTCTGGGGGTGAAAGCGTTATGAGCGAAAATGCTGAGAGGTTTCTGGATCTGCCCGAAGGAAGGGGATCGTTCCATGGCTTGCCTGGTGAGGAGCATGTTAACGAATTTGCCGGAGAAGCCTCATTCCACGTACCTGTCTTCACCAGCCCCTGCCGGGGGTTCGAACCGATTCTGGAATTGAATTACCGTTCAGGTGGAGGCAATGGCAGCTTTGGCTTAGGATTCGAGCTGTCCGTTCCTAATATTTCCCGCAAGACAAACCGGGCATCCCGCGCTATGACGAATCGGATGCTTTTCAGATTGAGGGAGAGGAGGATTTAGTGCTTTTTGAGGACATCCAAGCGGTTCAACGGGATTTCGAAGGCGCTGCCTACACGGTTACCGTTTATCGGCCGCGTGTGGACCATCATTATGAACGTATCGAACAATGGAGCGGCAGGACACCCGGAGATACGCATTGGCGAGTAACGTGCAGGAATAACATTACTTCATTATACGGAATAGCGGCAACCTCCCGAATCAGTGATCCCGAAGACGAGGGTCGTATATTTCGATGGCTGCTTGCCGAGCGCTTCGACGCCAAAGGAAATCGCACAGTCTACGAATACGATTCGGAACAGCCATCCTGCTTCGCCGCCGTCAGCGAAACGGATCGCCTTACAAATGCCAACAAATATATTCGTCGGATCTGTTACGGCAATGTTATTCCCTATCTCGCTGAAGCGAAATGAGATAAGGATGCTCCCGATACATGGCATTTCGAAGTGTTGTTTGATTATGGCGATTATGTGCTGCCGGAACAGGGAAACCGCGACTGTAATCCGTATAACAAGCTTCCTGTGCCACCTGCAACCTACTGCCGAAAAGACGCATTCTCCACGTATTATGCCGGATTTGAAATTCGTCATCGCCGGCTTTGCCGCAACATTTTGATGTTCCACCGTTTCGAAGCAGAGCTTGGCGCGAATCCGGTGCTCGTGCATGTTACGCGACTGCTCTATCGGGAGACGAGCGCTGTCTCTTTGCTCATTTCTGCCCAGACGATTGGATATCGCTTCGCAAATGGCGTGTATGAGAGCGAGAGCTTGCCGCCACTCGAATTTTTTTATTCTGATTTCAATCCGGATTGCGGGTATGCACTGCTCGTTGATGAATTCGATAAACCGGTGCCGGGACTCAGTTTCTCAAGCGGCTGGCAGATGGCCGACCTGTATGGCACCGGGGCGCCGGGGTTGCTTTATCATGACGGGGTGTCGACGATGTATCGCCAATTGCGTACCGAAGAGGAAACGTCCGCTCGCCCTGACGAGCAGCTAAGGTTTACGCCTGCGGAACCTCTCGCGCTTTTCCCTAAACTTATTCATCCAAACGAACAGAAGTTGTGGATGACCGATTTGAACGGCAGCGGCCGGTTGGATTTGATTCTTCGGGAGTCGGGGCAATATGGGTATTACGAGTCAAATCCTGATCGAACCTGGAGTGCCTACCGGCCGCTGGCTTCGGTTCCGTCTGTGTATGGCGAGCAGCAGCCACAATTCTCGGTAGATGTGACAGGAAGCGGACTTAGCGATTGGCTGGCGATCGAGGAAGACCGCGTCGTCGTTTACCCTTCGCTTGGGAGCGATGGATTTGGTCGGGCGATTGTAAGAGAACGGGTTTACGGGCTTCCGACTCCTAGACGCGGCGCTCTTAACGAATGGTTTGATTTTGCAGCAATAACGGGCTTGGGATTAAAGCAGCTTGTACGTATTACGAATGGTCGTGTGGAGTGTTGGCCCAACCTTGGCTACGGCCGCTTCGGCAAGCCAGTGACTCTCGCCGGCGCGCCTTATTTCGAAGATGACCTTGATATTTCCCGCTTGTTTCTAGCAGATGTGAACGGCACGGGGCTAGCGGATCTAATCTATGTCAACCCGGACAGCGTCGACATTTATTTGAATCAAAGCGGTAATAGTTTCGCAGAGCCGATAAACATCCCATTGCCTGCCGGCTGGGACCGGCTCAGTCAAATAAGATTTGTGGACGTATACGGCAGCGGGACAGCGTGTTTGCTCTTTAGCGAAGATAACGGAAGCCCGAAACATTGGTGCTGTGATTTCAATCGAGGCAACAAACCTTATCTGCTGCAACGGTTTTCGAACAATCTGGGTTCTGAAACCCGCATTTCCTATTGTACTTCAACCAAATTTTATTTGGCCGATGTCGGCAAAGGCCTCCCGTGGATAGCAAAGTTGCCTTTTCCTGTCCAGGTTGTTGACAAGGTGGAGAGGTTTGACTTCATTTCTGGCACGAAGGAGGTCAGCCTCTACACTTATCATCACGGGTACTATGATTCGCTGGAGAGAGAGTTCAGAGGTTTCGGCATGGTTGAAAGGCAGGATGCAGAGTCCGTCATGATTGGCGCCGAACCGACCGATGTCCCTCCCGTCTTGACGAAAACGTGGTACCATACGGGCAGTTGGGACATGACCGAAGGACTGTCGCTGCAATACGTTAAGGCGTACTACGGCGAAACAGACGGTGCAGACCGGCTTCCGGACAGCGTATTTGATGTAGAGACATACCGTTCACATCATCCCGGCTGGATCGAGAATTCGGCAACGGCAAGAGAGGCGAATCGCGCGTTTAAAGGAATGCTGCTGAGGCAGGAAATTTTCGCGCCGACAGCGCCGGCAGGCCCTGGTCAAAAGCAGGATGCTCCTTATCGCGTAACGGAATTGAACTTCGAGGTCGAGCTGGTTCAGCCTCCGCATCATTGTCGGTTTGGCATCTATGTCGTGCATCAACGGGAAACGTTAACCTGTGATTACGAACGGAATCCGGCGGACCCCCAGATCACCCATGAGCTTACGCTGGAGGTTGACAACTACGGGAATGTGCTCCGTTCCTGTGTGATTGCATACGGTCGCAATCCACTAGTCGCAGGCTGTTTGCCGGAGCAGCGCAAGACCGTTATTCATTTGGTGCAGCATCGTTATGCCAATCAAGCGGATAACCAAGCTTACTTGATTGGAGTCCCGATCGAAACGCTGATATTTGACATTCGTCAGCTTCCATTGCCTGAAGGCAAACAAAGGTATTCTTTTGTCGAAACGGCACTCCGTCTGGCGGACGCCGCGAGTCATCCTGAAACCTCTTTAGCAGGCGGAATACGCCATTACTACTGGTCGCCCGAGCAGCGCGAGGCGTTAGCTTTAGGATTGGTTAGCCCTCAATGTCTACTTTATGCGATGGATTCGCTGTACTTTTCCTCCGGCATGCTCGCAGGCGGATTCGACGGAATCATGACCGACAATGAGATCAAGAAGCTTCTTGAAACCGAAGGTGGTTATAGGCGCGATACGAATAACTGGTGGGCGTTTGATTTCGCGAGCGAATACGGAGACCAGGATTCTTACTATAGGGTGCAAGCGAATGTCGACGCTTTCGGAAACCGAACTACCTATCATTATGATGCTTATAGCTTGCTGATGGTTAGCGTAACGGATGCTTTGCATAATACTGCGGTAATGGAACAAGGGGATTATCTTTGTTTGCTCCCGCAGCGAATAATAGACCGTAATCGGAATGTTTCCGAAGTGATATACGATGCACTTGGACGGGTTCGCGTCGCTTCCCGTTACGCTGAGAGTAGTGGTGAGAGAACCGGGTTTATCCCGCTGGCGCAATATCAGTTAAGGGAAAAAGCAGCGATCAATCAACTCGTTCAAGATCCGTCCTTTTATTTGCAGGGCGCTTCGCATTTCTATGAATACGATCTTCGATCGTGGATGGGAAGCGTGAGACAAGCCGATTTTGCGGACATAGGCATTGATGTGCGCGCACTGTGGCAAGAGCTTCTGGCAAGCGGATGCATTGGTTATTGCGGAGGTGTCACGCAGCAATTCCGCGAGTTTCCCGATGCGCAAAAGCTTCCGCTGAGCGAGGCGTTCGAGCTATATCGCAGTCGAATCTACGATACGCTTGCACAAGCCGCGCAAAGCAGGCCTGCCTGCGTAGTTAGTCTCGATGCGGTGCAATATGTGCGTGATGATCGACATTCGGTGCAATCGCCGATCCGTATCGGAGTCGAATTTCGCGATGGATCGGGACGTTTAGTCCAATACAAGCATCTTGTAGAGCCTGGCGAAGCTTTCGTCGTTGACGATCCTGCTCTTCTAGAGGGAAGGGCCGTTCAGATGGGGCAGGCGAGCCTTAGATGGCTTGCTACGGGAGGCACGGTTTACAACAACAAGGGTCAGCCTGTGAAACAATACGAGCCGTATTTTGTTAATACGGCCGAATATGTCAACTGCGAAGCATTACACCGTTGTGGTGTCAGTCCAACTTTCGAATATGATCCGCTCGGAAGAGTACGGCGGATCATTAGCGCCAAAGGCTTCGTAAGGCGGATTGATCGCGGCGCATGGGAGGAAAACGACTGGGATGGCATCGATACGATGCTGGAATCCCCTTATTATGCGGCAAATATAGGCGGCTTTGATCCCGCGTCGTCGTATTACAACCCGGATATGACCGATGAGGAACGGCTAACGATGGCTAAATCAATTAAGCTGGCTGGCACGCCAGAACGCAAGTTGTTTGACGCACAAGGTCATACGGTTCAAGTTGCGACGTACAAAGCGCCCGATCAACTGCTTGCGACCAGGTATGAGTGGGACTCAAACGGAAACTTGCTGGCTAGTGCAGACCCTAGACTCGGAGCAGCAGGCTTACATAATTTCCGATATGCCTATAACTATGCGAATCAATGTTATCGGACAAGTAGCGTAGACGGGGGAAACACGCAATGGACGCTCTGGAATGCGAACGGTCAACCGATCCTTAGTCGGCATGGCCTGCACACGCGTCGATTTTTCTATGACGAATTGCATCGCCTTACATCCGTTCTTGTTCATGGGCCGGACGACTCGATGAGCATTGTGGAGGTGATGGTGTACGGAGAAAGCCTGGAGCTGCAACAAGCGCAGGAGAACAATTTGCGCGGGGAGTTGTACAAGCGCTACGACCAAAGCGGACAAACGACGCATGAATCCTACAGCCTGGATGCTCATCCGATGCGCGTGTCGCATCGCTTCGCTCACAATTACCGCGATACGCTTAATTGGTCCCGCGCATCTGTTGCTAATGCCGAGGAGGTGCTGGAAAAGCAAAGCTTCGCAGAAACGTTCGATTACGATGCATTAGGTCAGCTTGTCGCGCATACAGACTCCGCGAGAAATAAGGCCAATTGGCAATATGGGCTGGCCGGCTGGCTCTTGCGGGCAGAGGTGCAAGGAATGCGCGAAAATATGCCGCATACCGCTTTTCAGATCGCAAGCTGCAATGCCAGGGGCCAATGGCTGCAATTATTATACGGTAACGATGGACATTGCAGTACTTCCTATGAATACGATTCGAGAACATTCGATCCGGTCCGGGTGAGAACAAGGCGGGCCAACCACCCGGATATACAAGATTTGCAGGTGTTCTACGATCCTATTGGCCATGTTTGTACGACGAAAGAACGAGCGCTTCCGTTCACTCATGAAGATAGGGGCGCGGAGATGGCGTCCCGGTATACCTATGATGCGTGTTATCGCTTGATCCAAGCGACAGGCTGGGAAGGCGATCAGCCGGATGCCGTCTTTCCCCTTGGAGGAGATGCGAAGCTGCAGTCCTATCAACTCGATTACAAGTACGATGATTCCGGCAATCTGTACGAAACCGTTCACCGCTCGGACCGCGATCATCACGATACACGTACGCTGTCATTGACGGTATCATCGTGTTCGAACCGTGCCGTGCCATCCAGTCAAACGATGGATGCGGCGCAAGTCGACGCTTTGTTTGACGCTTCCGGCTGTCTGAAGCAGGACGAGCATTGTTCCAATCTGCAGTGGGATTACGATCAGCGGCTGCGTTCATTCATTGCGGGCAATGGCGCTTCGCGCGACTATTACGTTTACGACCAGAATGGTCATCGCGCACGCAAAGTGACGGAGTCGCTTAATGCGGATGGCAATGTCGTGTCGATTGAGGAGACGCGATATATCGGCCATTTGGAAATAAGCAGTCGTTACCGCGGTGCTGCTATCGACCCGTTAAAGCTTGAAGCGCGATGCGAAACAGCGCGGCTGATGATTCATCATCGCAATGTTGCGACCCGCGTGTATTGGACGACAGGCAGTCCGGTTGGGGAGGAGGCGATGCAGGTTCGCTATTCGCTTCATGATCAGGTTGGATCATGCGTAACCGAGGTGGACAGTGAAGGAGCCGTCCTCGCCAGAGAGGCCTATTATCCATATGGGGGAACGGCTTGGTCTGCTTCTTCCGGTGACGCCATAAAGCATAAGAAACTGCGTTATGCAGGAAAGGAAAAGGATGGGGAGTCAGGCTTCTACGATTACGGCCAGCGTTATTATGCGCCGTCATCTGCACGCTGGTTAAGCCCGGACCCGGCAGGTACGATCGACGGGCTTAATCTGTATGCCTATGTAGGAGGAAATCCGGTCACTTACACGGACCCGCACGGCTTAATGCCCAGCAGGGCGAGGGCCGAATTTAATGTCGAAGTCGTTGCGCGTTCATCTGGCAATGGAGGCGGCATGAAGCTTCGCGTGACGGGCCGACCGAAGAAGTTTACGGCCGCTACGCTGCGATTGCTTGCGAAACGTCGCGAAAATCGCAAATATTTCAAGAAAAGATCGAATGGAAGAGTATTCAAGAAACAAGGTTATACTCGCAATCATATTCAGCCCTGGCTTACGATCAAAAAAGAACAAGAGACGGCTACCAGAGGGTTCACGCTTAATCAGATGGAGTCTTATCTCCGCCATGATATTGATGTCAGCACGTTTAGCAATAAAGCCTATAAGGACCGGTTCGTAAAGATGCTGGCGAAGAAGAAGATGAAGCGAAAACATATAGAAGAGGCCTTCCGTGCCGTTCTCGTCGACGAATACAACAATCCGGACAATTTGTTTATTGGCAAAAGCGGTAAAAATCTTTCAATGGGCGCCATTATGAAGGCTAGACAAACGAAACTCAAAAAAACATACGGCACGAATCAACTGACAGATGCGGAGAGGGATGACCTGATGAGTGAGTTTCGAGATGCGGCCTTGGATACCCCAAGTCATTTGACAGCCGCTCAAATTCAGGATGTCCAAAATCGCTTCAATTCTGCTTGGGGTAGGAATCGCGGAAAATACATTTAGAAGCATGGAGGGTAAATATGAAGACAACTGACGCTTTGAAAACAGCAGATCCGTTAATTGGCGCATTTCTTTATGCTAACCCGGATTTCGATACACGAACGTTCGTTTTCAACGATCCCGATGCCGTTTCCGGGTTGCATTGGCCGGACGGAGCGGATGAAGCAACACGGAATCGGACGATTGACAGGCTGAAAGGCTACCAGCGTTTGCTGAAGATTTGTCCGGATGTGGAATCCGCGAGCTTGTTGCTGAAGGGCGATGCTCGCATGCGATTCGATAACAAGGACGTCGCTGCATCGGCCGTACTCGACTCTGCCCACAAAATCGCCGCCATAAGCCCGGACCATTTCGTTCGGTCTTATGCTCCGCTGCTCGGCGATGGCGGAGAACAAAAGGCCAAGCAAATTCACAGGAACGCTCTGCATGTCCGAACGCAGGCCATTCATCAATGGGCCTCCCTTCATCAGGTGATGGCGCCGCATACTCAGGCGTTAGCGGTTAACCACTTTGCGGATGAGATTGTGCAAGCAACAAGGGAAATGCCGAGCTACGATCAACTGTTCGAGAGCTTGAGCTATTGCAATTGCGATGAATGTCGGTCCATCCTTGGGCCAGCAGCTTATTTCGTCGATCTGATGAGAATCGTTAGCCAATACATTACGAAACCGAATGAGGATACGGTCCCGAAAGGGATGATGCTTTGTGAGCGTCGCCCTGACCTCGCGGAGATCGAGCTGACTTGCGACAATACGAATCAAACCGTACCTTATTTGAATATCGTCAACGCAATACTGGAGGCGACGGTGAAAGGCGGATACGCTGAAAAGGCAGATTTGTATAAGACGATGGCCATGCAGGCGTATCCATTTGAACTCCCTTTCCACCTGCCATTGGCGCAAATCCGAATCTATCTAAAGCGATTGAACGTCGAATGGGCCGATATATATTCAGCCTTCAACGAGCTTGACCGATATTGGGCAGCGGCGAAGCTCGACATTTCACCTGAAGAGTGGAACCTCCTGGTTGTATCAGACACGACCGAGGAATCGCTGCAGAAGTACTTCGGTGTAACCGAGCTGAACACATTGATGAATGTCAGCACATTTTGTGCACAGACCGGATTGAAGTTGACGGACTTGCTTTCGCTATTCCAGCAGAACTTGTCACAGGCGGAGCTTGATGCCGGCTTGTCCGCCCAATTGTTTATTAACCATGGAGCGTCGCAACCGTTGCGGATCGATGCTGAAGGCGACGGTATGATTATCCATGCTGATAACGGTTCTTGGGACCGCATTCATCGTTTTTTGCGTTTGAGCTCGAAATTGGGTTGGAGTTATGCGGAGTTGGATTGGGCGCTGAAGTGCGTCAGCGGCGGCAAAGGCGACTTGAACGAGGAAACATTAATTGGGCTTGCCATGCTGAAGCAGTTTCAGGAGCGGTATGATGTGTCGTTGGACATTGCATGCGCACTTGTCTTCGATCTTCGCACATACGGGGGCGGCCGCGACTCGGCATTCGCTGACACTCCGTTTGATCATATCTTCAATGGCAAAGGACTCGCAACCTATCATCCAAAAGATGAGATGGACGCTGCTCACTACAAGCTGAACCCGCTATATACGACCATGCCAGCGTTATGGGAGCCAGGCGAAACGACCGGCAAGCATCAGCAACTCACAAGCTGGATCGCAGGGGGACTTGGCATCAAACCGGAAGGACTTCGGGCATTAGCGGCTGCGATTTACCCGAACATAACCCCCATTCCAGTAACCGTATCGGTGTTATCCGGCTTGAATCGGCATGTGGTGCTCGCTGCCAAATGCAAATTGCCTTTAGTGCAATATACTAAATTTATACAGTTATTCCAATTCGCGAGCGGTACGTTGGATACGACAGATGTTGGAAATCTCATAGACAAGGCTAGTCAACTGCGTCGCTCAAGGCTGAACGTATTCGAGCTTGACTATATCGTATCGGGGGCAGAAAGTCCTTTCGTTGCGATCCCATACCAAGCGCAGGATATCGCCCCATGGATGACATCGCTTTCGAAGCTTGTGAGAAGCACCGCCGCAGATGCAGAAACCCGCACGAACGAGTTAACGGAACAATTGCTCGTGCAGCTCGCCAGATTTTCAGGCGTGCATACGGATTTGATGAGAGCGATACAGGGCTTGCTTGGGCTAAACCTCGTTAATCTGTTTCTGACGTCGCCCCTTGCGGGAGCACGCGAGATGACAACCATTGCCCGTCTACTTGTGCTTGTCCGCAAACTGAATTTGACGAACGATGATCTGAACAGCATACGGAGAAATCCCGCGGCCTATGGAATCGATATGGCGAACGGCTGGACACCGGAAAACATGCTCGATCTGTTCACGCTTATGGAATGGAAGGATAAGAGCGGCGATGCTTCCGGCAAAATAAACGTTTTTATGTGCGCGGAGAACACGAACGACAGGGCAGACGTTCTAAGCGATCTTATGGCGAGTGATTCGAGTACAATAGGCTGGCTTCTTGGCGCATTCTCCCAAGAGAATCGAATCGTAAGCCTGACGACTATACAACGTATCGTTGATTTGATCGCCGCAACCGGAACAGACCTCGAATATTTACGAAGCCTGCAAACGATGGCGCGCTGCCAGACCGAGCCCAACTGGGACGACTACCAGAAAATAGCCGAAGTTACATTATCGTTCGTTCGTGCCAAGTTAGCCGCTCCAACCAACTGGGACCGCTTATTCTCGCAGATCGATGGCGAAGTCCAGGAGCAGAAGCGCTCGGCGTTGGTCAATGCGGCAATTATACAGCTTGGCAAGAGTCCCGATACGGCCTGGATACGCAACACCCGCGATTTATATGAATATTTGCTGATCGACGTAGAGATGAGCGGAGTTGCCCAAATATCATCGATCAAGGAAGCGCTTAACGCTGTACAGCTATACTTGCTTCGGTGTCGCGAGCGGCTCGAATCAGGGATTGTCCATCTCGACATTCCTGTGGTCTGGTGGGAATGGATGATGAACTACCAGCTATGGGAAGCGAACCGAAAAATATTTCTGTATCCAGAAAACTATATTGATCCTGCTTACCGTAAATCCAAAACGCAGCTCTTCAATGAGCTGGAAAACACGCTCAAACAGAACGAGATTACCCGGGATACAACGGAGGCGGCGTTCAAAAAGTATCTGGACAGATTTGCGGAACTCGCAAAGTTGAAATATGTGGACGCCTACTACTGTAACGTGAGCGACGAGAATCGTGACGATGCACCGACATTATTTCTGGTTGCCCGGACGGAGACAAAGCCCTATAAGTACTATTACATCGTGCGGGAAAGCGAAAGTACGTGGTCCGAATGGCAGGAAATCGGCATTTCGATCAATGCGGAGACGGTCACTCCCGTTTACGCGTTCAATAAGTTGTTTCTGTTCTGGATTGAACAGAAAAATTATAACGATAAACAAAACGGCCAGCATGGAAACGGCAATTCGCAGAAGGTATCCAAGATCGGCATTCGTTACAGTTTCTACAACTTTAGCGGGAAATGGGTGCAGCCGCAGTCGCTTGCAGATGATATTGTCTACGCTGTGGACGGCAACGCTTATCGCGCCAGCTACGACACGATATTCCCGGCCTCGATGTTTGAATCGAACCAGCTATGGTGGAACAAAGTGTATCCTTTGAAGATCGAGTCGGGAAGCTACTTGACGCCCGGCATCGGAAACAACCCGTTCGAGAAGATCGTCCTGCTGTACGGTCCAATGCTTGATCTGGAAGAGCAGCCCGATGTCGGCACGATGATCGCCCCGACATCAACGGATGCGACGGTCCTCGCTTTCGAAAGCCAGTTGCATCGCGCGCTTGCTCATTTCACGAAGGCCAAGAGCTATGGCAATAGCGGGCATCTGCCCGTGTTTGACGCACTGATCATCAACGATGACCTGGAAGCAGGGTTTCTGACGAAGTCGGATGAGTTTGTCGTTCTTGAGCGCGATTCCACAAAGAGTCAGCCCCAGCTTATTCCGAATGCTGACCGTGGGGCCGGCAGGCTGAATCTGATTGAATCGAACCAAATCATCCTCGAAAACTATTTGCTCGATCAATCATCAGGGCCGAATCCAGTCGTGCTGCCGACCAGACTATCGCCCAGTTCGTTCATCACGAAGGATGCTATCGTCAACATGGATGCAGCCTTTTCGGCTTCGATTTACGAGCGGCTTACGATTGGCAGCTATGTGCAAAGCAACGGGGTTCCGAAGACGGATATCGATTTTAATCAATTGGATGCCGATTTGCACGCCTTTTTACAAGGCAAAGGCCAGGTGGAAGCAAGAGTGGCCTTTATTGTGGAGAGCGTGTTTAGGGCGTCCGGCACCCCTTGGATTTCCACCGCTATTCGGGATAAAAGCTTTAATACGAGCACGGTCAAGAATCATTCGAACGCGTTCGTGTTCAAAGAGGACAAGGAAGCCATTTTGCTGCTGGACACGAACTTGTCTACTCCCCCGATTAGTCGTGCGTTGTTTAATGCAGATACGATCTTTATATCGGACGATTTTATTTCCAGAAAGCCTTCCGACGATTTTAGTCCAAAGGGCTCGCCCATTACAAAAGAAGGCGCTGAAGCGATTTACAAGGTGCTTATGTCTACCGGCTGCCTTGATGCAAGCGGCAGGCTTGTGTCCTGGGCGAACAGTCAATCCATCGACGAGGCGCTTAGTGGTCAAGGCAACGACGATCAGCGTTATTCCGTCATCAACATTCTGCTGCATACGACGATGTTTGGCAAATCATCCTTCCAGGCTCCGCCGCCGATCGACATTAAGCCGAAAGGTTCCGAGGAGATTTTCGAACAACTCATTCAGCTTGGCAATTTGGACATGAACGGGCGACTGATGGCGAATATCGATTTCTACGATCTCATGGAAAGCTTGCGCACATTATTTAAAGAACAACCGAACATGGAACAGAAAGTGCGATATGTTGCGGATCTTATGTATCAATATCCGTTCCCGACAGCGATCGGTTATTTGGACGAACAGAATAAAGCCGCTGACTATTGCAAAGTCAAATACGAAGCAATACGGCTGACATCCGCGGCAGTGCACAGGTTGAGCCGGACCTTGTTTACGGGGGGCGTTGATGCGCTGTTAAGCTTGCAATCCCAACAAATCCCGATTGAGTCTGAGCTGCCATTTCAACGGTTTCAATTGTCGGAGAGCCGTGTAATTGCGCCGGAGGCAAAGGATGGTGCGCAGGTTGATTTTGCCGGCGCATACGGACAGTATTACTGGGAATTATTTTTCCATGCGCCGATGTATATTGCAGGGCTGCTCAAGACGAATCAACAATATCAAGATGCAGAGAAATGGTATCAATATATTTTTAACCCGACGCTTCCCAAGACGCAACTGACAGCAGACTCGTTCCAAACGTCTACGCTTGGGCCAAGGGATTCCAGCCGGATATTTAAGGTGCTTTCGGACAAGCAGATCATTACGCCGGCAGGGTCCGTATGTTCGTCGTTCAACGCGCAGACGGACCTGAGCGGATTTCTGCGGTTTCTAACAGAAAGCCAGATAGATTCAGTGCGCAATATTTTGCTGAACAGCATGCTGAGCACAGCGGTCGCCCGTTTCTGGCAGTTCCAGCCGTTCCGCAACCATACACTGGAATCGCTTAAGGATCAGCTGCAAAATGCGCGGGAGATCGCGGCCTACAATCAAGATCCGTTCGATCCGCATGCGATAGCACGGCTGCGAATTGGTGCGTATGAGAAGGCAGTGTTGATGCAGTACATCGACAATCTGCTGAAATGGGGAGATTCGCTATTCACGCATTATACGTGGGAATCGAATGTCGCAGCTACGATGCATTATGTACATGCACAAAACTTGCTTGGTCCAAGACCGGACAATCGTGGCTCCTGCGAGAAGCCCAAAGTCGAGAAGTTCTCCGATATCTATAGGCGATACGAGAATAACATCCCTCAGTTCTTTATCGAACTGGAGCATTCACTCGACACGCCTGCTGTAACGATGACGTTCAGTCCCGTCAACGCGCTCGACACTTATTTCAACGTACCGGGGAATGCGAACTTGATCTCGTACTGGGACAAGGTTGAGGACCGATTGTTCAAAATACGCCATTCGCTCAACATTAACGGTTTGCCTCAGCCCATGCCTCTGTTCGAGCCGCAGATCGATCCGAGCCTGCTCGTTCGAGCTGTCGGAACTACAGGGGATGTGGCTGCCGCGCTGGCAAACGGTACACAATCGATTCCTTATTATCGTTTCGCCTTCATGCTGGAAAGGGCGAGAAATATTGCCGGCGCCGCGACGCAGCTAGGGAACGCGTTATTGTCAGCGCTGGAGAAACGAGATGCGGAAGCACTTGCGTTGCTGCACTCGACACATGAGAGAAACATTCTGGCGATGACGACGCTGCTTAAGGAGAAGCAGATCGAAGAGAACGAGGCGATGATCGATTCCCTCCAGCAAAGCCTCGACAGCGCGAAGAAGAGATCCGATCATTACAAAACGCTCATGGACGAGGACATGAATGCAATGGAAATCTCGGATCTCGTATTGAGGGATTTGGCGTTGGGTCTACAGTTGACGGCAGTCGCGACGAATGGCATTACGATCGGAGGTTATCTGACGCCTAATATTTTCGGTTTGGCAGATGGCGGGTTCTCGGTCGGCGACGCAATTAGGGCCGGGGCTGAAATGGCGAGCGGCGGAGCGGCGGCACTAGATCAAACGGCCGGCATGATCAATACGAAAGCCGGATATATTCGCCGCAGCGAGGAGTGGGAGCTGCAGCACAAAACTGCGGATTATGAAGTCAAGCAAATCCAGAGTCAATTGATAGCTAGTCAAGCACGCGCCGAAATATTGCAGAGGGAGCTTGCCATTCATGACAAGAGCATTAAGCAGGAGAGCGACTATGAAAGCTTTTTGGCGAGCAAATTCACGAATGAGGAATTGTATCAATGGATGGTCGGACGGCTCTCGACGATCTATTTCCAAACCTATCAACTTGCTGTCAATACAGCGCTCCAAGCACAAGCAGCGTATCAGTACGAAACGAATAGGGACGACACCTTCCTTGGTTTCGATTATTGGAACGGTATGCGCAGAGGACTGCTAGCCGGGGAGAACTTGATGCTGGCGCTGAATCAGATGGAAAAATCGTACGTGGATAACCATTCCCGTTACTTGGAAATCGAGAAGACCGTCTCTCTCCTTCATCTGGACCCGGTGAAGTTCATCGGATTCAAAGGAGGGGTTCCCGGTGCAACCAAGGGCTTGTTGTCTTTTGAACTTAGCGAGCAGTTGTTTGACTATGATTTTCCGGGTCATTACTGTCGCCAGATCAAATCCATCTCGGTGACGATCCCTGCCGTCATTGGGCCGTACCAGAACATGAATGCGATCTTACGGCAAGAGAGCAGTGCGACTGCGGTTAGTGCAACAAGCAAAGCGGTTGCTTATATGCTGGACCCATCGAAGGGAGTTCCTGACGATCAATCCGTTCGGACGAACTGGGTTCCGGATCAGCAGATTGTTTTAACGAGAGGTGTAAGTGACGCTGGCTTGTTCGTGCTTGATTTCCGTGATGAACGGTATTTGCCATTTGAAGGGACTGGAGCGGTATCCAAATGGACGCTGAGCATGCCTCCGGAGACCAACCGATTTGATTTCAGCACGCTTACAGATATTCTTGTCAAAATTCAGTACACGGCGCAAGACGGAGGCCGTTCGTTCAGGGATGAAGTAAAGGGACTGCTGCATGCAGACAATCCGCCGTATCCATACTTGCCGACCAAGCTGTTCGAACTGAAAGCGATGTATCCGCGCGAATGGAACAATTTCATCTCAGGTCCGACGCAGGACGGCATTCGACAAATTATGTTTCCGCTCACGGACAGCATTGTGTTACCCTATTTGAAAGATGTCTCTCTTCTGTCGATTTCTGTCATTTTATTAACACCCAAGGGAAAGGTCATTTCGGATCTTGCAGCGGGGTCGCCGTTCGTATTGTTGAATGTCGGCAAGGGGCAGTCTATACCGGTTCCGATCATAAACAATGTTGGAACGGCAGTCCTGAAGGAGTGTTGTCCTGACAGCGCCTCATGCCGATTGAATGTAGATGTGAAGGCTGCGCCTGCCGACATTCTTGCGGACGGCGTGCTCGATCCCCTTGCGCTACTTGGCATCGCAGTGGTCATCACATATCAGTCTAACGTATTCGGCAAGGAGAGCAGGGGCGTCTAGAGCGAAATATAAGTTCTTGTTTCATTGAAAAGGAGGATGCCGGATGGCATGGGAAGATTGCGTAGCGAACATTAAGAGGAACTATGCAGGCAAACGCGTAGAAGAAATTTCAACCGTGAATTGGTCGGGGGTTTCGCAGGATGCGATTTATAACGATACGTTCAGAAACGGTGATCCGTTTTTCCTGATCTGTCCGGATCGTCATTGTGTCGACTTTGTCAACACGACGCCGGCTGATCATGCACTGTGTCAATGCAAAGACATTAATGGGAATCCGATTCCGGACTGCACTCCGCCAAGCGCGCTCTATCCGGAGAAAGCATCGGTTTGTTTGAACATTCAGAACCCGAAACAATACAACGCGAAATCCGGGAAATCCTGTTATAACCAGCCCAATGGCGATTGGAACCAGCTGACATGCTATTGCTGCTGCTCTTGCTTCGCGAACGGTACAAGAATCGGGATTCCAAACGGACACAAAGCAATCGAACAGTTTCTTCCAGGAGACAAAGTGTTAACGGCAAATATGACGGTGCAAGGAACGGGTGTGGATTTGAGTTGGTCTGCCGCTACGGTCAAGTTCAGCAACGGAACCGGACCGGACGGACATCAATCGGCTATGATTTGGATTCGCCACGGCGAAGAGGGCATGATTATTGTGACGCCGGATCATCTCTTCCTGATGCCAAACGGTAAATTGAAACGCGCCGACCGCCTCGTTCCTGGCAATGATCGTCTCGTATCCGCAGACGGAATGCCGATCATGATTCATGAGGTGAGCATCGGCGAATACCACGGGGGCGTTCACCACATTTCCACAGATAAGGCGTTTGACGGTTCGATTGACGGTCACCTGCTTATTGCCGAAGGTGTCGTGTCCGGAGACTTTATGCTGCAAGTGTACGCGCCGCGGTTGAAGGAACTTCATTTCGTCGATGATCATGACAGCTTGCCGAAGATCGGTTCGCCCGAATACGAAGCAAACAATGCGCATTTGCAAGGCGGCGTCTACCGATCATTCAAAACGGCGGAGCCCGTTCAAAATACAGTTCCGCAACAACCCCAGAAGTTCTATGTCCATGGACAGCGCGTTACTGCCATTCCCGACAACACAGCTAAATTTCTCAGCACGCAGCAGGAGCGGGATCTCGACAATAACGCCGATAAGCAAAATTTCACCGATGTTGGCATCGGCAACGCGATGATTCAATATGTGCTTAAGCTGTTCCGCGGCTTCTATTCGGATATCGTATTCTATCATGACATCGGTCGGCTAGAAACGAATGGGTACGCGTTCGAACAATATGGCAAAAAAATTATCGTTATTTCCGGCGGATTAACTCGTATCAAAGACTTGAGTCAAGAAGGATTAGCAGTCATTCTCGCCCATCTGATCACTCGTCTGCAAAAGATTGCTCCGCTTGGCAATGACGGGTATACTTCGGTCGGCATGGCGGATTATTACGCTACGAACGTGCTTCGCAATGTCTACTTCGGACAAGCTTACAATCAAGCGTTAGGCGAGGGGCTTGAGCAAATCAGAAACGATATTTTTGCGCATATCGAGTCTGCACAGGATCAATACGAAGAAGACCCATTCGCTCCGACGACGGACACCCGGCTGGATGCATTCGCAGCGGGCGATGGCATGCAGTATCCGCCAGAGGGCATCGGCGGTCCGGTGCAATTCGCCCTTCAGGTTGAATCAGCCTTGGCTCTGCCCAACACGCTGAACACATATTCTTTCATAACGGAAGATATATCGCATGAAACGTCTATCGAATTATTCGAATGCCTTCAAACGAATAAAGTGTTGGACGACCAAGGGGGCGTAGCAGCCGACTTTACAGTAGATACCGATCTCATGTTCGTATTCTCCAGTTTGGATATGAGCAACAGCTTCAAACGATTGCTTACGGAGCAAGTGCGATACGTGCTTCTTCATGCTGGAGCGAGTGTGAAAATTCGTGTAAGTCTCCCTCTAAACGCTGTGACGGCAATGAATGCTGCTAATTACTCTTTTGTGCCTGAAGCATGCGTGCTAGCTGTTCGAGTCAGCACCGTTGACCCTTCGGTAACCGTCACAGCCGGTCTGAAGCGTGGTATCGAGTATGTACTTACCGTTTCAAATTTAGTGAGAGCAGAAGATGGTTCAACGCTCGATCCGGAACATAGCTCGGTATCGTTTAAGTGGGAATAGGTACAGGACAAGGAAAGGGGGAACGCATTTGAATGAATGCTATCCAGCGTATATGGGACGATAACAACACAATTGGGGGAAAATGCGCACAAATGGGTGAACTGCTTGGCTTGACCGGGCCAGTCAAAGAGGCTGTGCTGATGGCCGCATTCTACGATGAATCATATGCGCATAATTTGCTTGTTTGCCGCCGGGATTCTGAAATGTTAATGTTTCTGCTGGCTAATCCCCCGGCAATGCATGCGCATAAGCCTCAAACTGAGGAGAAGAAGACCACGGAGTTGATCGGTAAGCTGTCCTCGGCGGTATGGAGATGGGCCAAAACCGGCTTTTCGACTGTCGATGAAGCAATGCTCGATAAGCGGTTGCAATCCTGTATGACCTGTCCGAATCTGGCAGGCAAGCCGGAAAGTCTATTGTACAAAGCGTTGTCGGGCAATAACGAAGATCCGATCTGTCGTATTTGCGGTTGCGTTGTATCGAAGAAAACGAGACTCACTTCCGAGAATTGTCCTGATCCTCATCCGCAGATGCCTGGCGTAAGCCGTTGGGAGGAAGCATTCTGATATGAGAGGTTAGTGGATGATAACATTTGTAAACAGCACAAATCTTTGGCTAATAAGTTGATTTCAATTATCGAGAATTATGGAAGGATTAGTTTGCCTCTACCCTACGAAGCAATGGATTTATAGTCTTTATGTATAAGCTTTGGAGGTCAAGAAGATTAAGTTGCAAACATTGTGGCGATAGTAATGATAGGAAATTGTATCGATAACCGAAATTCATAGTCATTAAGATTCGCCCTAATATGTTATAACCCCACATACCTTAAAGCTGCTTAGAAGCTACGAGGTTTGTTAGTTGATATTCCAGAAAAAGTTTTACAGAATAAGGTTTCAGAAGAGTCCCATAGCTAAGGACAGAGTGACAGTTTCCTAAACTGCAGGTCGTAACTTTTTATTATACAAGCAAGTAGATGACCATTAAACTGGGAACTCGTCAAGGGCTCCATTTAATTGACACAATGACAGGGTGAGTCCGAGATTTCTTCTTGCTATACGGCAGTGTATTGACACAAACAATATGGACTACTATACTGTTTGTGTAGCAGTGGTAATTAACTATATAGGCGATGGAGTTCGCCATTGACCGCCTTAGTGCTAATGACTCCTACCAATTCATGTTTATTTGACATGGACTGGTAGGGGTCTTTTTGCATTTATTTAAACTGTCGAGGAGAGATAAGATTTTGAAAAAGCACATTGAAGATCACCTATTAACAGTTCGAAGTTACGCAGGCAGATGGATTTACGTTGGAATATTGGTATCTTTGCTCAAATGGACAGTATTAAGTGGACTTGTGGGTATTTTTACTGGTACAGCTTCAGCTCTATTTTTAGCGAGTTTAGATTGGGCAACTAACACAAGAACCTCCCATGCCTGGTTATACTTATTTTTACCTGTTGGTGGCGCTGTTGTTAGTTACCTTTATTGGAAGGTAGGAAAGACTTCTTCGAAGGGAAATAATCTGATCTTAGAGCAGATTCACGAAGGAAATGAAACAATCCCGTTCCGAATGGCACCCCTCGTTCTGTTCGGGACGTTAGTAACACACCTGTTAGGCGGCTCGGCAGGACGAGAAGGGACAGCAGTACAAATGGGGGGGACACTGTCCGAATGGATCGGAAAAGTTTTTAGGGTTAAACCATTCGATAGAACAATCATTTTGATGTGCGGAGTAAGTAGCGGCTTTTCCTCGGTGTTCGGTACTCCATTAGCAGGTACGGTATTTGGTCTTGAGGTTCTTGTTATTGGCCTTATGCGATATGAAGCTCTGATGCCATGTCTTATCGCAAGCCTTGTAGGAGATAGGATTACGAAATTCTGGGGAATTCATCATCTGCAGTACCACATGGGATCTGTCCCTGAGTTTAGTATCGTACTCTTGATAAAGATTGTTTTTGCGTCCGTCTTGTTTGGTTTAGCAGGGTGGCTCTTTAGTGAGCTGACCCATCGCCTAAAAGCATACTTTACGAAGCTATTCAAGAATCCTATCATTAAAAGTTTTTGCGGCGGGGTCATTATTATTGGTATGGTGCATCTTTTTGGCACAAAGGATTATCTGGGTTTGGGTATTCCTCTCATCCAGCAAGCATTTAATGAAAGTGTGTCCCCATTGATCTTTTTGCTTAAAACACTTTTTACGTCCCTCACACTTGGAGCGGGGTTTCAGGGTGGCGAAGTTACACCGTTATTTGTAATTGGCTCAACATTAGGTAGTTCATTGGCACAATATTTGCATCTATCTGCTCCGTTCCTAGCTGCAATTGGGTTTATCTCTGTTTTTAGTGGCGCTACAAACACTCCTATTGCCTGTTTCATTATGGGAGTTGAACTTTTTGGAGCAGAGGGTGCTATCTACATGTTCGTTGGTTGTATTGTAAGTTTTCTGTTTTCTGGTCACACAGGAATTTATCTAGCACAAAGAGTGGGTATATCCAAAAGCGAACTAGTTTCCATTGAGTACAATGCTACTATTGGTTCCCTCCATAATAAACAGGAAAGGAGGAGTAGGTCTCTTTCAAAAAAAGTGTGAGTAACTTATTGAAAAAGTTTCGGTAAGTGTATATTTAGGCTGGCTGTAAGCATTAATCTCAATCCGACTTTTGGGGTCGACTTGAGGTGATTAGAGCAATAAATTGATATTTTTAACACCTATGTATTTAATATTTGAAGTGGAATATATTTATATATAACTACGATTTACCAAAGAAACAGCTCCTTTGAAATGGTTGTCGGTACATCCATTTTATCAAAAAGGGCTGTTTCGCTTTGTTATTTAAAATCCAAATACCACCAACGGCGATCGTAAGAACACTCGCTCTGTGCAGCTACCCTTGCAGTTTATTGAAGCATAAGGGATCGTCCCAAGTCTAATGACTTTTGGGATAGCACTTTAATTGAGTCGAACTGCAGCAGAGGGAGGAGTGTATTCGTTCCGATAGATTCGTTATTCTAGCGTATCCACTTTATTTAAACTGTATCAATTCATCTGTATTGAATATCGATTTGTAGACGAGTGTGTTCCTTTTGATTTTTCTCCCGGGACACGTTTGTATTTGCCGTTGTATATAATCCGAACTTTGACATCCAGACTTTCGATCGAATTCTCGTTCAAGATGAGGACGCTGCCGTTGTTACTAAGTTTTCGCCACAGCTTCGGATGCTTTCGATAAAGCCGATTCTCCAGATTATAGACATCTATGTTTTTCTTTAAAGCTTCAATATAAGTGTTCATTATATATTTCTTCGCTGTATCAGCAGTCAGTTTTGCCATTTCCTCATAAGACATCGGCTCAAGATATTCGTATAGCGAACCATAGTAGGAAGCTTTGATTTTAAAATGCACTTCATTGCCGCGAACAATTGGCTTAATCTTGATTTTTGGAAGTCCAATACTTATCACCCCTATTGGTACTCCATTTTGCTCGATCATCAAAGGTGCTTTCCTCATATTCGAATCCATTAAAGAAAAGCCGAATAGCCGATTCTTATTCACATAACCAGGTGTACTGTCATTACGCTCAAAAAATACCCCCTCTAGAAATAGTAGGTCATGCGAATTCTCATTCTGATTCCAGCTCTTATCGTTGTATGAGATGCTTGGCAGATAGGCCCTCGACGAACGCGCATGTAGATCGGCCATGAATGTCATAGTTTGAAGAGGACGCAGAAGTGAGTCTTCTCTAAAACTCGGTAGAGGATTATGCAGAATGCTCTCCAGTGGTGACATGTTGAATATTGAAGTAACTGTAAATAACTTATCGATCGGCATTCTGGTACCGAATACCCATGTCGTATAGCGAGCTTCGGGATATCGATTTATCATGTCGAGTACGCCTTCTACATAATTGCTATTGAGAAGGGACTCGCTCAAAACCATTGCAGTTACATGTCCCCATGCCATATGCATCTGAGCGGTTTGATAAAGATTGTTGATAGCTAAGTTCATCGTTTTTCCTTTGCCATGCCCTACCCAAATACCTGGACTTTCATTAGCTTTACCCGATGAATCTGTCTTGGCAACACTTGAGAAATCGAAAGTCTGCACGTAAATATGGAAGTTCCCCCCTTTATAATCTAAGCCAATGGCCTTTACATACATCACACTTTGGATTTCCGATGAACTCCAGCAACCGGCAAGTACGAGGCATAAAGTGATCGAACCAATGATCCGGAGAGTATGTCCAATCATGTCTTCTGGCCCTCCCTGTTTGGTTTCTGCGTATACAGACTGGCAGGACGCCGTTTGTTCATACCACGCGGTAGCTTGAACAATGCAGCCAAAGCTTGACGAATATTAAGAGGACTGATCGGTGCCAGATAAGGAACGCCGAAGGATTCTAACCCTGACAAATAGACGATGAACAGAATTAGAGAGAAGATAAAGCCATATATCCCGAACATCGCACTGAACAAGAAGGATATGAAACGAATGAGGATAATAGAGCTGGTCATCACTTGATTGACAACGGTAGCTCCTGCTACAACAGTTGTAGCAACGACAACGATCATAAGCGGTGAAACCATTCCAGCACGGATTGCTGATTCTCCGATAATCAAGCCCCCTACGACCGTTAAGGTTTGGCCTATGGCGCTTGGAAGCCGAACGCCAGCTTCACGGAACAGTTCCATCAGCCCCATGATAAGAAACATTTCCACAGCAGACTCCATTGGTAATCCCATTCGCCCGACTGAGATGGTCGCAACCAGTGCATAAGGCAATTGATCCATATGATAAGACGTCAAAGCAAGATAGAAACCAGGCAAGAAAATGCTGGTTATAAGCCCGATAATACGAAGTATTCTTCCGACATTAACGGACAAGAATGGGAAGTTAGAATCCTCGGGAGATTTCAGTAAGAGAAACAAATTAACAGGGGCGATGATAATGCTCGGATTGCCGTCTAGTATTAGAATGAACCGTCCTGCCATCAAGCATTCTGCGGCGAAATCGGGCCTTCCTGTATAATCCGTTATTGGGAACAGCGTGAAACGGGAAGGATTAAGGTGCTCCTCCAGTTGATTGGAAGTAAATATGCTTTCAGTCTTTAAGTTCCTTAAGGTAACTAACACCTCTTGAATTGTATCTAGATTTGCGATGCTCTTCATATACATGAGAGCAACCTTCGTAGATGACTGTGACCCTACGAGTTCGTGTATACAAGCCAGATCAGCTGTTCGGATCCGGGTTCGTACTAAGGCGATATTCACCGCTAGATGCTCTACAAAACCATCTTTTGCGCCACGAATAGAAACCTCCGTCGTAGACTCTTCAGGCGTTCGAGCAGGAAGCTTTGAAATATCAATACTCCATATGGCCTCCAATGATGGTATGCAAAAGAGCATATGCCCTTCAAAAACGCGAATCGCAAGAATATCCCGGCCGAAAGAAGAAGAATCGACATCTACAATAGACCAGAGAAGGGCGGCTTCCTGGTCAATTGCTTCGTGATCTTTAAATTCTGTCATTTGATGAATACGATGAATTTCCGGAAGAATGACTTCGTTGATCATTTTCGTTTCGCACATGCCAGTACAATAGGCAATGACTATCGGAATGGATGGTTCACCAACCAATTGCTTGTCTACAATGACATCCTCACACTTGTCAAAATAGTTACGGACAGACTGTTCGGTAATAACGAATGACTCTTTGCTCCTTTTTTGCCTTTCATTAGTTGTTGGTTGCTGCCCATCTGCTGTGGGAATGTTGTCCTTTTTAGTTTGTGATGTCATTACGAAATCACTCCTTGTTATTCCTTTTTATAAAAGCCAAAAAGGCTAGTCCTGAAATTAAGCTATATACGTAAATCAGCATAGTTGGAAATTGAATATGTATCATGTACTGGTAAACAAGATCGCTCCTCCACCAATACATCGCGATTGTCGCCATACAAACGGCAATGATCAAAAGGGATGTATAGCGGGCGTGGGGTTTTCTAATTTCAAGCAATTCGACAATCAAATACATGCTGATTGATATGCGCCCGAAGGAGCCGCAAAGCCATTGATAAATGGACAAAAAATCGACGTGCTGCAGGAGCTTGCCAATGTTGACGATTCTCCACTGCTCGAATGGAGGACTATTTTGTTTCATTGCTTCCTCTGGTCCAAACACGGTGATAGCAGACATGGTTGGTCCAAGCGCCATGAAAATCATGAAGATGGCTAGAACCAGCAGGTGCCATAACTTGAAAGGCGTATTGACTTGGTGTTGGATAAATACGAGTATCCAGATTTCCGTCAATCCGGCCAGAGAATAGATCATGCCATGCAATACCGGTCCCATGCCATTCTCCATCATGGGCATTAATCGACTGTAATCCTTATAACGAGAATTAGCGGCCATAACAAAATACCCGAACATGAGAACGAAGGGGAGGATAATGGAAGAAGTAATCGCAATAGAACGAATACCTCTGCAGGCAGCGATCATTGGAACAAACGCTCCAAGCGACACGATTGCTAAAATGGGCGTAAATTGTAGATAGGTTGAAACGGTCCAGAATGAGGTTTCATACAAGGTGTGGGCACCTAGTATGAAGAGCAGCATAGAAGCGCTAATACGTATGACCCATGCGGGAAATGCGCCTAATTGGCTTTCCAACCAGTCAAGCATCCGTTGCCCTTGAAGTGTTCTAAGGATGTAATACATCATGAGAATGAACAATAGAAACAAGGGAGCTGCAGCAAGAATGGATAACCAACCATCACGGCCAGCCGTATCTAGAATGGCTGGAATCGAAAGCACATGACAAACGAGCCCTGCGCTTAACAAAAGGATCGAGTACGAGAGCCAAACGGTTATTTTCCCTCTATCGGCAACCATGGAAGCAACTCCTTACGACATTGATGCCTTTATAATGTGCATATTGCCTTCGTTCCATCCTTATTTTAGAAAATGTTTGTTTCAAAGTATTAGAATGAGAGATTAGGGTCTAAGTAAATAAATTGACTGTGAGTATATAGTGACTGGAAGAAGGGAGGAATCACGTCTAGATTTTCCGGCCGTTCATATTAATAAAGAAGCGTAACTTGAATGGGGAGGGAATGTATGCCTTTCGTCAATCGCTTTTTCCTTAATGACACCGGGGCGCTTACTTACACGGGGAATACATTGGGGCTGAGTCGCTCTAATTCAGTTGGCGTGCCGGGGACCGTGGACAGCATCGGTGCTTACGTGACCACAAACACTGCATTGCAGCTCGGTACGTATCCGCCGGGTACGACAAGTGATTTTCACCTGAATAGTTCCTCGGCCATTCTTCAGCTTCCACTGGGCAGCTCGGTTATCTATGCGGAGCTAATTTGGGGAGGAACGTACATTAATAACGGTGTAGACAACAGTGCATTCATCAACGATGCAGTGACGTTTGTGACACCCTTAGGCAGCTTCTCCATCTCGCCTTCAATGGGGACACGATTTGAGGTGCTCTTGTCTTCGGGGACGCAATATGGGAATGTGTATGCTTATGTTCGATCTGCAGAAGTAACTACGCTAGTGCAAGCTGCAGGAGCCGGCACATATACGGCCGGAGGGATTGTTGGCACTATTGTCGTACCTGACCCGACCTCGAACAACTGCGGATGGACATTGGCCGTTGCTTACCATGATCCTACCCAGCAACTAAGGAACTTATCAATAAGAGTTGGCGCTGAAGTCATTCTCGCAACGTCTGGTCCGGTAACTGAGCTGATTACGGGGTTTGCAACACCGCAGATGGGCACTCTCGGTGGCCGTGCGCTAATTGGTGCTCAAGAAGGCGATGCAAACAAATCAGGTGATCAGGCATTATTCGGACCGACTACCTCTTCGTTAACTGTACTGTCCGGACCTAATAATTATCCAGGTAATTTTTTCGCTTCTCAGATTAATAATGATCTCGGTCAACTCGATACGAGTGGTACGTTCGGCACTCGAAACCAGATTAATGGACAGCCTGGAAGTAATATTATCGGCGGAAGACAAGGCTGGGATATTACCAACATCGATGTGTCATCAACACTTGAATACTTGCAGACAAGCGCGTACCTTCAACTAACGACGAATGGTGACGGGTACTTGGTCAATACCATAGGACTCCAGTTGAATATACAGACGCCGCTTCTAACTATTACGAAGTCAGCCGATCAATCGAATGTCACTGTGGGGACGATCGTTACCTATACAGTGATTGTGAAGAATGAAGGAGCCGTTGATGCGACCTCGGTTGTATTGACTGACTCGATTGAGGCAGAGGGTACTTTTGTTCCAAATAGCGTGACGGTGAACGGCAGCACAGTTCTTGGTGTGGACCCGACCACGGGTATCCCTCTCGGGACGCTCACACCTGGTGGCCAGATAACGATTACTTTTCAATATCAGATAACGGCAGTGCCGGATGACGGGTTCGTAAAGGATCAAGCCGTAGTTGCATACGATTTTCAGCCTAATCCACAAAGTCCTGTGATCTCGACTTCGGTTCCATCCAACATCGTGCAGGTTGAGGTGTTTCAGCCTAGTGTATCCGTAATGAAATCAGGAACGCCTAGCCCGGTCCTTGTGGGAGGGGTAGCAACTTATATGGTTGTGGTCTCTAACGCCGGTGATATCACCGTTGATTCAGTCATTCTGACCGATACGATTCCTGCCGGTACCAGCTTTGTTCCGAACAGTGTGACAGTGGACGGGTCGAATGTGCCAGGAGTTGATCCTGTAACTGGCATTCCGCTCGGCTCTTTAACGGAAGGGGCGTCCAGACAAGTGACGTTCCAACTACTCGTGCTTACCGATCCTCCTGGTCACTCTATTACTGACATTGCGACCGCATCATATACGTATTCTCTAGAGCCAGGACATCCGATTCCGGGGCAAAATATGTCTAATCAAGTGACACTGCCGGTGATCAATCCTGATATCAACCCACATGTGATAGCGAATAAAGAAGCTGATAAGCAACAAGTGATCGTCGGTGAGACGGTTATGTACACCGTTCAAATATCCAATTATAGTATGGAAGCCATTCTGAATACCGTTGTGACGGATACGATATCTGAAGATGTCTCTTTCGTACCGAATAGTGTTACGATTAATGGAGTATCCGCCCCTGGTACATCTCCTGAAACGGGAATAACCTTAGGGACGCTTGGGCCAGGTATATCGGCAATTATAACCTTCCAATATATAGTCATTAGCATGCCAAATCCGCCTGTTATTACCGACACAGCCAACGTAGCATTCAATTATCGTACAGTGCCATACAACCAATCTACTAATCCCGTTCAAGTGGATGTGCTGCAGCCTGTCATTACGCTGACCAAAAGATGCAGCGTCAGTGAAGCTGAAGTTGGTGATAACGTAACCTATTCCATTACGGTAGCGAATACGGGGAATGTCGCTGCTACTGTGGTTCTGACAGATTTGGGCGATATAAATGCCGTATTCGTGCCGGGCACCGTACGGGTAAACGGGGTACTGAATCCCGCAGTCAGTCCTCTGACAGGTATTCCGGTTGGCGATATAAATGCGGACTCCGAGGCAGTTGTTAGCTTTGATGTTCATTTCGTCGCTCCTCCAGCTAGCAGCGGTCAATTTTATATCGATCAGTCAACGGCAGCCTATTCTTATCAATCTCCTTCAGGTCAAACCGGGAGCGGCATTTCACAATCCAATAAAGTGGAAGTTCGGTATATTAACTTTGCAATCTCTGTAACAAAATCAGTTAATCCGACAATGGCGAGAGTTGGTCAGCAGGTGACTTTCATTATAGTAGTGACGAATAACGGCAATACAGCCATTATGAACGCTGTACTCACCGATTTCTCCGATCCAGGGGTACAATATGTGCCTGTTTCAGCTGTATCCGCAGGAATTCCTGTATCCGGAAATTTGGAGGACGGTTTTCAACTTGGGGCGATACAACCGGGTCAGACCGTTGTTGTGACGTATGTTGCAACGGTAGTATCGATTCCTGCGAATGGAGCAATTAGGGATACGGCATGGCTGAGTTATACGGAGAATGGAACGCCGGCTCGCGCAGCATCTAATCCCGCCGTTATATATGTCACAGAACCAGTTGTGGAAATCGTGAAGGAGGTCAGAGAAAGCTACGTATTTATCGGGGACTGGTTGCATTATCGATTAATTATTCGAAACATTGGAAGTTTTAATGTGCTGGCTTTCGTGAGCGACATAATACCACCTGGAACAGAATACGTACCAAACAGCCTGAAAATTAATGGTTATCCAATTCCAGGTGAATCATTACAGAATGGTATCCTTACAGGAACGGTCGAGAGGGAGGTGACGTACGAACTCACATTTATGCTTCGAGTCGTATTCTTCCCGCCAGGAGGTATTGCGGTTAACCAGAGCAAGATCGCGGCAACTTTTGAAATACCGGGGGGAGGTAATTATCGGGAGACGATACTTAGCAACCCAGTGCAATCATTGATTCTAACTTCGCCAACCGTTACGAAAACAGCGGATGTGACAGAGGTTCCAGTTGGGGGCGTGTTTGTGTATGGAGTGGAAATTGAGAATCCCAACCTTGTGCCACTTGATCAGGCGATACTTTACGATCCACTGCCTGCTGGATTGTCTTTTGTTTTGAACAGTGTCACGGTAAATGGAACATCAATTATAGAAGCATCACCATTGAGCGGTATTCCGATAGGCACTATCCCACCCGAATCTACGTTCAACGTTCGTTTCGTGGTTCAGGTCAATTATGAGCCTAATCCGCCGATTACCGTAAATGCAGCATCGATTAATTTTCAATTTCTACTTCTTAATGGTGATCGTTTGCCAGGTATTGTAAACTCGAACGAAGTATTGGTTGAGATTACAGAGGAAGAAGAGTGACGATCTTATTACATTTTTTGAATACTAGAAGATTTATAGATAACTTTCGTTCATTGAACTTGGTAAAAGGAAAATACTAATCGAATCATATGAACAAGCAGTTCTAATAAAATGATGCTTATTTTTTATAAAGCATAAATTTAAACCGGCGATTGCTTCCCTGAATTTAACGGGAGTGCAGTCGCTTTTTTTAATCGGTTGGTAGTAAAATGCTGCAACGCTAGTGATATTAATTAGACTTACAGAGTATATTTTTGACTTTTTTAATACCGAGATTCTTCGCAAACAATTCGCACCCCATCTACATCTCCATCCATTAATGCCTAAAGTAAGCATTAGAAACAAGTTAGGCGGATGATTCGGACAACCTTGTATTTGCCGAATATAATGGCATATATCTGTCGATGCATCGACATTCAGTTCAAGTATAAATGTAGACTTAAGAAGGTGGGAGGAAATATGCCAAATACTTGGTTTTGCTCAATGGTTGCTGTAGTCGGAACATCCGTTAATTACGCCTTCGATGCTTTGCCGCAATCACTTACCCTGCTGCTTGTAGCAATGGGAATCGATTATTTGACAGGAATTACAGCTGCGATGAAGGAGAAGCAAGGATTGAATAGTCAAATCGGTTCTTGGGGTCTCACTCGCAAAGGTTTGACGTTGTTGATTGTGTTTCTTGCCCATAAGATAGATTTGTTGCTTCAGTTGGATGGAGTTACGATGTGCGGTGCGATTTATTTTTATTTGGCGAATGAGTTGATTTCAATTACTGAGAATTGTGGAAGGATAGGACTACCTCTACCCTACAGGCTCAAACAGTTGATTGAAGTGCTCAAGGATAAAGGAAACAGTAACGATGAAGGAGCGGAGGAATTCAAAGATGATTCTTTAAAAGACGATAATTCGAAATGAAGAAATGGATATATAGTCCTCATGTATAAGCTTTGGAGGTCAAGAACATAAATCGAATGAAGGTAGCAAAATTGTAGTTTTTTGTCCAGCAAGGATAGATCTACAGTTTCCTAAACTGCAGATCGTCCGATGCTTAGGTAATTAAGATGTATTGATCATGGCATAAACTCGGCAGAGGAAAAGGGATGTGAACTTCTCATCTGTTGATTACTCACTCCTAGTAGCTGTAAGTACCGTGCTAATAACTTTACGGAGTAAGCTTGTAAATAGGTTGTATCATACAGATTGATTTCCTTAACCTCTCCTCCAGCGGATACCAATATCATAGGAAAAACCGAAGTCAATTCGCCAAAACTATAAGTCCCACCTTTACTTTCAGCTTAATCAGGTCTCTGGTGGCGGTGGCGGTGGTTGCCATCCGTTAATGTTGACGATCGTTTTTTCTATCTGTGTTTGCATTTGTTTTTGAAATTCCTGTTGCGCTAGCAACTGAGCTTGAATATGAGCCTGTAGTTGAGTGAACAATTGTAGCTGTAATTGTTGCTGTGTATCATCTATTTCTTGCATTTGGGACATTAACTGTGTTTGGAATTGCTGTTGAGCTTGAACCTGGGAATTAACCTGCTGTTGCAATTGTGCTTGGAATTGCTGTTGCGTTTGTAGTTGGGAATTTATCTGCTGTTGCAATTGTGCTTGAAACTGTTGTTGGGATTGTAATTGAGCAAGCAATTGCAATGCAATCGTATTAGAGGTAGTTGTTCTTGCCCGACATTTCACTTTTCTGTGAGCAGGCTTCCTGCTGCAACTTTTTATAGTTAATGCTGCCATAATCAAGAAACACTCCCTTTCATAATGAACTACGCGATATCACTTGCGATATCTATTTAAGGATATGATTCACGACAACTGACGGACGAGGCGAATCATAGGGGGGAGTTCACACATTTTCAAAGGATAAGCTCACAGCATTCTGGAATGCAAAGCAATTGAGGAATAGTAAAATGATGATGAATTCTGCGACCTTGCAATGTAGGACCAGTTGAAACAAGTAGCTGCGGGAATATGAAAGCAACGGTTAAGATTGGAGTTCACGGCAACCATAGAAATTGCGGGTTGTTTTTTGTTTCATCATTATGGACTATTGCAATGGATTATAATAAATCTCATCATAGTTGGTGATTTCACTCGCACTAGGTATATGCAATTGGACCAGGTCTATTACGGTATCTCCGTAAAAGACCTGGTCCAATTGCGTTTTTTTTCTTTGATAAGCCATGCGATCAGCGGAATCTTTTCATTGAGTGTCTAATTTGGAAATCATTTTGATGCATCAATAAGCGCTCGAATTGCTTTTAGTTTCCAAGCGGAACTTCCGTGTAGTTCTAACATTAACTCGGTGTGATAAACTACAAATTCATATTTGTTAAGAGGAAATTTTGCTATCTGCTCCTTCCAATAGTCAAGTGAGATAAAGTTATCGGATGTTGTTTCTAACACATTGCACTCTCCTATATTTAAACAGGCTCTTTTGGACGCCAGATGCTTCCTTAATTTTATTTTACAGAATCAGAGAATAGTTCAGTTCGATAGATTTGATTGTATCTTTCTGTACTCATATCCCTGTATATGGATTATCAGCCAATATCCCGATCTGCAGACAGGATGCATCAGACATATTCAATCACTAGCGTTGCATAAACAACTGATTTACTTTCTGTCTGAAAATTATGACGATTTCTTTTTGGTCCGAAACCCAAAAGGTCGAGCGCCTCTTAGAGGTAGCTCTATTCATTTGGTTTAATTATGTAAATATGTTCACATGAGTAAAATGACGGTTGCACTTGTCGATCAGTCGACAGTCGTTTTTCGTCGTCTTCCTAGAGATACCCGACTTGGTTTCTGCTTCATCCGTTGAAGCCACTCGGCATAAGGCTGCCACATTAATTTCGTCAG